>JADJPU010000001.1:608047-1216095 GCA_016713115.1 Cellvibrionales bacterium
GGATGTTTCTTCACGGTCGCATTCCTTGCTCTAGTGAGTACAGCATAGGGATAAGTGTTGACAAATGTCAACACTTAGGTGGTTATGTAAACCAGAATAGCGCCGCCCTTAATAAAGCACCTAGCAAAGTCCAATAGCTTCAAGCTGCTACAATGCGCAGCGCTGACATTTGCACGGATTTTTCATGCTCCCCCCATCACCCTTCCTGGTTCTTGCTGCGCTGAGTGGCTTTCTCGCCGTCGCCCTCGGCGCCTTTGGCGCGCATGGTTTGAAAGACCGCCTGCCCGCGGATTTGCTCGCCGTTTGGCACACCGCTGTGCAGTACCAGTTCTGGCACACACTGGCGCTGTTTGGCGTGGGCGTTTTGATGGCGCAGGGGTTCAATACCCGAGCGCTCACCGCAAGCGGCTGGCTGTTTGCCGCTGGCATTGTGTTATTTAGCGGCAGTCTCTACGCGCTGAGTTTGAGCGGCATCCGCTGGCTGGGCGCCATCACCCCTATCGGCGGCGTGCTGTGGCTGGCGGCGTGGGGCTGCTTGGCTTACGCCAATTTCAAAGGGCAGTAAGCGTGCAGATTGTTGTGAACGGTGAAACCACCGCCGTGGCAGATCAAGCCACTATCACGCAGTTGATCGAACAATTGGGCTTGACTGGCAAACGCATCGCTATCGAAATCAACCAAACCATCGTGCCACGCAGCGCGCACGCCAGCACCGTTTTACACAACGGTGACTGCGTGGAAATTGTACATGCCATCGGCGGAGGCTAAACATGAGCACGCAAGACAAACCACTGGTAATCGCCGGTAAAACCTATCGCTCGCGCCTGATCGTCGGCAGCGGCAAATACAAAGACCTCACCGAAACGGCGGCAGCTACCGAGGCTTCTGGTGCCGAGATGATTACGGTAGCCGTGCGCCGCACCAACATCGGCCAGAATCCCAACGAGCCGAACTTGCTGGATGTGGTGCCGCCCTCGCGCTACACCATCCTACCCAACACCGCCGGCTGCTACACCGCCGCCGAAGCGGTGCGCACCTGCAAGCTGGCGCGCGAGCTGTTGGACGGCCACAAACTGGTGAAGCTCGAAGTGTTGGGCGATCAAAAAACGCTATTCCCCAATGTCACCGAAACTCTGATCGCCGCCGAAGAATTAGTGAAAGATGGTTTTGATGTGATGGTGTACACCAGCGATGACCCACTGGTCGCCCAACGCCTCGAAGAAATCGGTTGCTGCGCGGTGATGCCGCTGGGCGCGCCGATTGGCTCTGGCCTCGGCATCCGCAATCCTTACAACTTGATGATGATTTTGGAAAACGCCAAGGTGCCTATCATTGTGGACGCTGGCGTTGGCACGGCCTCCGATGCGGCCATTGCCATGGAATTGGGCTGCGACGGCGTGTTGATGAACAGCGCCATCGCTCACGCACAAAATCCGGTGTTGATGGCCAGCGCCATGAAAAAAGCAGTGGAAGCAGGGCGCGAAGCCTTTCTCGCCGGTCGCATGCCGCGCAAGCTGTACGCCAGTGCCTCATCGCCGCTAGACGGGTTGATCCATCGCTGACACTGTTTTTTATGCGCACCCTGCAACCGCAATTCAAGCAAAAATCCATACGCTCCTATGTCATTCGCAGTGGGCGCATCACGCCCGCGCAAGAAAAAGCGCTCGCGGAAGATTGGGCTGTTTTCGGCCTCGACCTGCACCAAGGCAGCGCCGCCTTAACACAGGCTTTTCCCAGCCCTGCTAACGAGCTGGTGTTAGAGATCGGCTTTGGTATGGGCGATTCCCTGCTGGAAATGGCTGAAAAAAATCCAGCGCAAAACTTTATCGGTATCGAAGTGCATGTGCCGGGTGTCGGCCGTTTGATGAGCGAAGCGCGCAAGCGCAAGCTGCAAAACTTGCGTATATTCTGCGCAGATGCGATTGATGTGTTGCATGACTGTATCGCAGACGGCAGCTTGTCTCGCGTGCAGCTCTACTTCCCAGACCCGTGGCACAAGAGCCGCCACCACAAGCGCCGCATCGTGCAGCCCGATTTCGTCGATCTCGTCGTGCAAAAACTGCGCACAGATGGCGTGTTGCACATGGCAACGGACTGGGAGCCTTATGCGGAAGTGATGCTCGAAGTAGCATCAGCACATTCACAATTAACAAATATGGCAGGAGGCGCACAATACAGTGCACGACCCGACTACCGTCCTGAAACCAAATTTGAACGGCGCGGCGAAAATCTAGGACATGTCGTACATGACTTACTTTTTCGCAAGCGTGCTAGACTCTGCGCAACAGCACCACCAAAGGCTGACTCCACATGACTGATGAAATCCCCGTACTAAAACCCCTGACTCACGCCGACAGCCTCGCTGTACTCGACAGCTGCGAAGCGCTAAAAAAACTGCCGCACATCTATGAAAAAGTGAAAAAGCTGTGGGGGTTTCCCGCCTTCTTCAACTACATGGATTCGTTAATGCTCGTTGAGCAAGGCCGAGAAAATCGCCAAGGTTTTCCAGAAGATGTCTACCGCGACCTCATCGCACTAGAAAAGTTTTTCGTCGAGCATCCTGAAGCCGCTTCACACCCCTCGCTCGTAGCAATGGACCGTGAAGAAGTTCGACGAATCATTGAAGAGCGGGCGCTTAAAATCAATTACACCGCTGGCGATAGGCGTTAAACGCGATAGAGTGTGGCGACTATTCCACCGTCACACTCTTAGCCAAATTACGCGGCTGGTCGACATCCGTGCCGCGCATCACTGCCACATGATATGCCAATAGCTGCAGAGGAATGCTATACAAAATAGGCACTAGGTTGGCGGGCATCTCTGGCAAGCGAATACAGCAAATTCCCGTTTCATCCAGCACATGATTTTGCTCGCGCAGCACAATCATCTGCCCACCGCGCGCACGCACCTCTTCAATATTCGACATCATTTTGTCGGTCAGCTCGTTCTCTGGCAGCAGTGCCACAACGGGCATATGTTTATCCACCAGCGCCAGAGGGCCGTGTTTCAATTCACCTGCCGGATACGCTTCCGCATGAATATATGAAATTTCTTTCAGTTTAAGCGCACCTTCCAGCGCCACCGGAAATTGTTCGCCGCGCCCTAAAAATAAAGTGCTGTGAATTTCGTCAAACACTTTGGCGATTTTTTTGACTTCAGAATCCAGCTTCAACACTTCGCGACACAGAGCAGGCAGCTGATGCAAGGAATCTATCCACGCTTTTTCCCGTTGCGCATCCGGTTGATTGCGACGCGCCAAAGCCAGTACCAACAACTGCAAAGCCACCAACTGACTGGTAAAGGCTTTGGTAGAAGCCACGCCAATTTCCGGGCCAGCTAAAGTCATCAACGAAAAATCGCTCTCACGCACCAGCGCGCTATTCGCCACATTGCAAACAGCCAAGCTGCCGATATAACTGCTGCGATCCAAATTTTTCAGCGCCGCCAAGGTGTCGGCCGTTTCACCCGACTGCGAGATGGCCACAAACAAGGTGTTTGGCAACGGCTTGCGCTGGCGATAGCGAAACTCGCTGGCCACTTCCACCTGACAAGGCAAGCCTGCAAATTGCTCTATCCAATAACGCGCCACCATGCCAGCGTGATAACTGGTGCCACAAGCCACAATTTGCACCGCTTTCGTTGCGTCTAATTTTTCGCGCGCCTCTGCACCAAAACATTCTTCCACCAAATGATCTTTGGCAATTCTTCCCTGTAGCGTTTGCTCAAAAACTGTTGGCTGTTCAAAAATTTCTTTCAGCATAAAATGGCGATAACTGCCTTTATCCGCCACATCGTGCAGCTCTTCAACTTTCTCCACCGCGCGCTGTTGCTGCACGCCTTCTTTATCCCACACCGCTACCGCATCCTGCGTGACAACCGCCACATCACCTTCGGCGAGATAAATAAATTGATCCGTAATCATGCGCAGTGCTAACGGATCGGAGGCAACGAAATTTTCGCCGTAACCCATGCCCACCACCAACGGACTACCTTCACGCGCCACGACAATTTTTTGCGGCTCGCGCACGGCAATAACCGCCAGAGCATACGCACCTTCTAATTGTGCAATCGTGCAACGCACTGCTGACAACAAATCGCCGCCAGCTTTCCAGCAATCGTCAATCAAATGCACAATGGTTTCTGTGTCGGTTTGGCTGCAAAACTGATAGCCCTTTGCTGTCAACTGCTCACGCAACTGTTGATGATTTTCGATAATGCCGTTATGCACCACGGCAATACCGTGATCGCCAGAAAAATGCGGATGCGCATTGGCTTCACTCGGTTTGCCGTGCGTCGCCCACCGTGTATGTGCAATACCGAGACCACCGGAAATTGGATCTTCTTTCAAACTCTGTTTGACATTGACCACTTTGCCTACGCGCTTGCAGGCGCGAATGGCACCATTTTTTTCCAACACCGCAACACCCGCGGAGTCATAGCCGCGATATTCCAAGCGCGTCAAACCCTCCACCAAAATATCGGTGATATTTCTTTCGGCAATAGCCCCTACGATTCCGCACATATTTGCTTCTCAAATTCAGTTTATTTTTTCTTACTAGGACGCTGCCAGCCCGTGATGTTGCGCTGCTGTCCGCGCGCAACAGCCAGCGTATTTTCTGGCACGGTTTTGGTTACTGTGGAACCGGCACCGACAAAACCGCCAGCCTCTATTGCCAACGGCGCTACCAAGGTACTGTTGGAGCCGACAAATACATTATCGCCCATCACGGTTTTGTGTTTATTCACGCCATCGTAATTGCAGGTAATCGTGCCTGCACCGATATTGCACCCTGCGCCGATTTCCGCATCGCCGATATACGCCAAATGATTGGCTTTGCTATCTTCGCCAAATTTTGCATTTTTGGTTTCAACAAAATTGCCAACTTTCGCACCGTTACTCAATACCGTTCCCGGACGCAAGCGCGCAAAAGGCCCCACATCCACGCTCTCGCCCACGACGGCATTTTCAATCACGGTATTGGCTTTAATACGCGAACCACTGCCAATTTTTGCATTCGTAATGACACAGTTGGGCTCAATAACAACATGGCTGCCAAGCTCGACATCACCGTGAAAAACCACATTGACATCAATCACCACATCGCGCCCAACTGTTATTTGCCCGCGACAATCGAAGCGCTGTGGATCCATCAGCGTCACGCCCTGCGCCATCAAAGCGCGCGCCTGTTTGTCTTGATAAATACGCTCTAGCCGCGCCTGCTGGTGGCGATCATTCACGCCCAACACTTCTGCTTCGCTCTGCGCCGTGTGCGTGTTGATTTCTATTCCATCGCGATTGGCCATCGCAATAATATCGGTCAAATAAAATTCTGCTTGTGCGTTTTGATTGTTTAATGTTGGCAACCAGCGCGCAAGATCGGCAGCCGCTACCGCCATGATGCCTGTGTTCACTTCGCGAATACGCAATTGCTCTTCGTCGGCATCTTTTTGTTCGACAATACTTTCCACAGAATCCCGTGCATTGCGCACGATACGCCCGTAACCCGATGGGTTTTCTAATTCGACAGTGAGTAGTGTCATGCCGCGATTGGATGTTGCCAACACCATTTGCTTCAAGGTTGCGGGGTTAACCAAAGGCACATCGCCGTACAACACCAACACCGTAGCGTCTTTACGCAACTTAGGTAATGCCTGTAACACCGCATGCCCTGTGCCCAGTTGTTGCGCTTGCTCTACCCAATGGATATCACCAACGATGGCTTGGCGCACTTGATCGGCACCGTGCCCCACCACTACATGAATTTTTGCATCATCGAATACGCGCGCAGCATCAATCACATGCTGCAGCATCGGCTTGCCTGCGATGGGGTGCAATACTTTGGGCAACGACGAGTTCATGCGCGTACCTTGACCGGCGGCAAGGATGACAATATCAAGGGGCATAGCGCGAATATCCTATGTGGCTACCGTGTAATTGCGTCGCATTAAACCATAAAAAAAGGCGACTGCTGTCGCCTCTCTTTTTTTCGCATCTTCCTATACATTCCGTATAGAAACTTAACCTTTGCCAAGTTTTTTTCGCAGTTGTTGAATGGTGCGAATTTGCGCAACGGCCTCTGCCAACTGTGCAGCCGCGCGCGAATAATCCAACTCGCTGGATTGGTTCGTAAACACCTGCGCTGCCTGCTGACGCGCAGATTCCGCGGAAGCTTCATCTACATC
This sequence comes from Cellvibrionales bacterium, assembly GCA_016713115.1. NCBI lineage: Bacteria > Pseudomonadati > Pseudomonadota > Gammaproteobacteria > Cellvibrionales > Cellvibrionales bacterium. Next base: position 614,231 of record JADJPU010000001.1, read on the forward strand.
GTCGGCGCGCACTGCAACATCGGCCAGTACGGTCACTACATTTGGCTGCACTTCCAAGTAACCACCAGAGACATAAAAAATCTCCTCTTCACCGCCCTGCTTACGCACACGCACAGGACCTGGACTCAGTGCAGTCAGCAACGGCGCGTGTCCGTACTGCACACCGAGATCACCCAAGGATCCGTGAGCAACCACCTGTTCAACCAACCCGGAAAATACTGCTTTTTCCGCGCTGACAATATCGCAATGTACTGTCATAACCATGAGGATATCCGGCGCTAATTACTTGAGTGTCTTAGCCTTTTCAATGGCCTCGTCGATTGATCCCACCATGTAGAACGCTTGCTCAGGCAGGTGATCGTACTCACCAGACAAAATGCCTTTGAAACCGGCAATGGTGTCTTTCAGCGACACATACTTGCCAGGTGAGCCGGTGAACACTTCCGCCACGAAGAACGGCTGCGACATGAAACGCTCAATCTTACGCGCACGGCTAACGGCTTGTTTGTCTTCTTCAGATAGCTCGTCCATACCGAGAATCGCAATGATGTCTTTCAGTTCTTTGTAGCGCTGCAAAATAGTTTGCACACCGCGCGCGACATCGTAGTGTTCTTGGCCGATCACCAACGGATCCAACTGACGGCTGGTGGAGTCGAGAGGGTCAATCGCGGGGTAAATACCCTTAGCGGCGATATCACGACTCAATACTACGGTGGCGTCCAAATGCGAGAAAGTCGTCGCAGGTGATGGATCCGTCAAGTCATCCGCTGGTACATACACCGCTTGGATAGAGGTGATAGAACCCGTTTTGGTTGAAGTAATGCGCTCTTGCAACACACCCATCTCTTCCGCCAATGTAGGCTGATAACCTACCGCAGAAGGCATACGACCCAACAGCGCCGATACTTCGGTACCCGCCAGCGTGTAGCGATAGATGTTGTCCACGAAGAACAGTACATCGCGACCTTCGTCACGGAATTTTTCTGCCATGGTCAAGCCAGTCAGGGCTACGCGCAGACGGTTGCCTGGTGGCTCGTTCATCTGACCGTACACCAAGGATACTTTGTCGATTACATTGGAGTCGGTCATTTCGTGATAGAAGTCGTTACCTTCACGCGTACGCTCGCCAACACCCGCGAACACGGAGTAGCCGCTGTGTTCAATCGCGATGTTACGAATCAATTCCATCATGTTGACGGTTTTACCTACGCCGGCACCACCGAACAGACCAACCTTGCCACCTTTCGCAAATGGCGCAACCAAGTCGATAACTTTGATGCCGGTTTCCAGCAATTCATTGCTCGCAGCTTGCTCGTCATAGCTCGGCGCTTTGCGGTGGATCGCCCAACGCTCTTGTTCACCGATAGGGCCTTTTTCGTCGATAGGCTCGCCCAATACATCCATGATGCGGCCCAGTGTTTCTTTGCCCACCGGTACAGATACAGCTGCGCCAGTATTGGACACCGCCAAACCACGGCTAATGCCTTCAGATGAACCCATCGCGATAGCACGCACCACGCCGTCACCCAGCTGCTGCTGCACTTCCAGCGTCAGGCCTTTGCCATCCACTTTCAATGCATCGTAAACACGCGGCACTGAATCGCGTGGAAACTCAACATCGATAACAGCACCGATAATCTGAACAATGCGACCGCTACTCATTTCTGGATCCTCTTCAAATTCGCAATATGGAGATGATTAAACCGCTGCTGCGCCACTAACAATTTCCGACAATTCCTGCGTAATCGCCGCTTGTCGTGCCTTGTTATACAACAACTGCAAATCATTAATCATTTGACCTGCATTTTCTGTAGCATTCTTCATGGCAACCATTCGTGCGGCCATTTCACATGCTTTGTTTTCTACAAAACCTTGGTACACCTGTGACTCGATATAACGCGTCAACAAACCATCTAACAGGACTTGCGAGTCTGGCTCGTACAAGTAATCCCAATTGTGGATGCGTTTGGTCTCGTCGTCTTCGGGCAGCGGCAACAACTGCTCCAATACTGGTTCTTGCGTCATTGTGTTGACGAACTGGTTATAGGCGATAAACAAGCGGTCAATTTTTCTTCGTCGAACGCGTCCAGCATCACTTTGACGCCACCCAACAAGTCCACCACGGAGGCTTCATCGCCTAAATCGCGCACTGAGGCAACCACATTGCCGCCAAAGCTACGAAAGAAAGCCTGTGCTTTACTGCCGACGGTGCAGATATCAACGGCCACGCCTTGATCCGTCCACGCTTTCATGGATTTGATCAGCATTTTAAATTCGTTGGCATTCAAACCACCGCACAAACCGCGATCCGTTGACACCACAATATAACCCACGCGCTTTACAGCACGCTCGCTCATATAGCGGTGTTTATACTCTGGCGTTGCGTTTGCAATGTGGCCAATTACGCCGCGAATACGCGCAGCATACGGCTTACCATGAGCCATACGCTCCTGCGCTTTGCGCATTTTACTAAACGCCACCTTTTCCATTGCCTTGGTGATTTTTTGCGTGCTTTTCACGCTGGCAATTTTGGTGCGTACCTCTTTGGCGCCTGACATATCTTCTCTACCTTAGCGATATCGTGTTGGGCTTACCAAGTTTGTGTGGCTTTGAATTTTTCCAGCGCCGCACGAATACCGGATTCAATATCCGCGTTGTAATCGCCAGCTTCGTTGATTTTTGCCAACAACGCGCTGTGCTCTGCGTGCAGATACGACAACAGCGAAGCTTCGAAGCTGCCAATTTTATTGACGGCCACGTCGTCCAAGAATTTATTGTCTACGGCATAGAGCAACACACCCATTTCTGCCACAGATAATGGCGCGTACTGCTTCTGCTTCATCAATTCTGTTACGCGTTGACCGTGTTGCAACTGGTCGCGCGTCGCTTCATCCAAATCGGAAGCAAACTGAGCAAACGCTTGCAATTCACGGTACTGAGCCAGCGCCAGACGCACGCCGCCACCCAGTTTTCTAATAACTTTTGTTTGAGCGGAACCACCTACACGCGACACCGAAATACCGGCGTTCATGGCAGGACGAATACCCGCATTAAACAGCGAGCTTTCCAAGAAAATCTGACCGTCAGTGATCGAAATTACGTTCGTAGGAACGAAGGCTGATACATCGCCCGCTTGTGTTTCGATAATAGGCAATGCGGTCAAGGAACCAGTTTTGCCTTTTACTGCACCGTTAGTAAATTTTTCAACATATTCTTCGTTAACACGCGCAGCGCGTTCCAACAAACGCGAGTGCAAATAAAACACATCGCCTGGATACGCTTCACGGCCTGGCGGACGGCGCAACAACAGAGAGATTTGACGGTATGCCCAAGCTTGTTTGGTCAAATCGTCATAGATGATCAACGCATCTTGACCGCGATCGCGGTAGTACTCGCCCATAGAACAGCCGGCAAACGGCGCTAAAAACAACATAGCCGCTGGATCAGATGCGCCAGCCACGACTACGGTGGTGTGCGCCATCGCGCCGTGTTCTTCCAGTTTTCTTACCACATTGGATACGGTCGATTGTTTCTGACCAATAGCCACATAAATACATTTAATGCCAGTGCCTTTTTGGTTGATGATAGCATCCACCGCAAACGCTGTTTTACCGACCTGACGATCACCAATGATCAATTCACGCTGACCACGACCGATTGGCACCATGGCGTCAACCGCTTTATAGCCAGTCTGCACGGGCTGATCGACCGATTTACGCGCGATTACACCAGGAGCAACTTTTTCAATGGGATCCAATTGCTTTGCATTGATTGGACCTTTGCCGTCGATAGGATTACCCAAGGCATCCACCACGCGACCTTCCAACTCAGGACCCACCGGCACTTCCAAGATGCGACCCGTGGTGTGGCAAGTCTGACCTTCAGCCAACTTCTGATAATCACCGAGAACAACTGCACCGACCGAATCGCGCTCAAGGTTCAGCGCCATCCCAAACACGCCGCCAGCAAATTCGATCATCTCACCGTACATCACATCCGCGAGACCGTGAATGCGCACGATACCGTCGGACACCGAAACAATCGTGCCTTCGTTGCGCGCTTGTGTAGAGACATCAAGTTTCTCAATTCTGCTCTTGATGACTTCACTGATTTCTGAAGGATTCAGTTGCTGCATGTTTGCCAGTCCTCGTGTAAGAAGCCGCCGCCGGCTGCACTTCTTTTCAATGTCACAATTAAAATCTTTGCTTTTACCAATTCTTTTATAACGCTTACGCCATCAAGGCATCAGCCAACTTCAGCATGCGACCGCGCACCGAAGCATCGATCACGACATCTTCTGCCTTAATCACTACGCCGCCTAACAACGAAGCATCAACAGTTGTCTGCAACGCAACATTGCATTCCCATTTTTTGGATAGTGCAGCAGATAACGCATCCGCTGTTTTGGCTTCCAAAGGAAATGCGGACGCAATTTCGACGCCGATTACGCGCTCTCTGCGCGCCTTCAGCTCACCAAATTGATGAGCAATCTCCGGCAGCAAACTCAAACGCTTATTTGTCGCCAACACTTGAATCATGTTGAGCGCCTTTGCGTTGAGCTCATCGCCACACACACCTTTAATCAGCGCAGCTTGTTGTTCGGCGGTTGCGGTGGGAGATGCAAGAAATGTCTGCACCTTGCCCGTACTCACAACAGCCGCAACGGTATTTAGCATGCGCTGCCATTCAGCCAGCGCATTTCCACCGTCTAACGCAACTTCAAATACCGCTTTTGCGTACGGCCTAGCCAGTGTTGCGAGCTCAGCCATTGCTTACAGCTCCGCCGCCAGTTTGTCGAGCATGTTGGCGTGCTGATTGGCATCGATAGAAGTTTCCAACACACGCTCAGCGCCGGTCAGCACCAAAGCAGCCACTTGCTTGCGCAGCTCTTCACGCGCACGGTTTTTCTCGCGATCGATTTCTGCTTGTGCAGCCTGCTTCATGCGTTCGCCTTCTTCACGCGCCTGCTCTTTCGCTTCTTCAATCATCTGCGTAGCGCGCTTGTTGGCTTGCTCAATAATGGCCGCGGCATCATCTTTTGCTTGGCGCAATTTATTTGCAGCTTCCTGCTTCGCCAACTCCAGATCACGACCTGCTTTGTCAGCGTTTTCTAAACCGTCAGCAATACGCTTTTCCCGCTCAGCCATCACGCCAATAATGGCAGGCCACACAAATTTCGCGCAGAAAGCCACGAACAGCAGGAAGAAGATCATCTGACCTATCATGGTAGCGTTGATATTCACGCCAACACCTCTCGGATAGTGGATAGCTACTGAATCACAACTGAGCTGACATCAAAGCCAGCTCAACGCAAATCAGACAATGCCTTTGTCTTGCAGTGCAGGAAACACTACGAACAGGATGTACATAGCGATACCGACGCCGATCATTGGCACCGCATCCAACAGACCTGCGATCAAGAACATTTTGCCTTGCAGCATTGGCGCAATTTCAGGCTGACGCGCAGAACCTTCCAGCAATTTGCCACCCAAAATTGCGAAGCCAATTGCTGTACCCAAAGCGCCAAAACCAATCAACAGCGCAGCGGCAATAAGAGCCATACCCATGGTGTATCTCCTCAGTTTGTTGCGGTAAAAACCGACTTGTTGGTTAAAAAATTACTGGTTAAAAAAACTATCTATATTCTCATCAAGGATGCTGTTCATCCGGCACTTCATGCGCCATTGCCATGTAGACAATGGTCAACACCATGAACACGAACGCCTGCAGCGTGATGATGAGAATATGAAAAACAGCCCATGCCCACTGCAATACGCCGGCAAACAGACCAAAAAACAATCCCGCACTAAACAAAGTAGCGATTAAGATAAAAATCATTTCGCCAGCATACATATTTCCAAACAGTCGCAAGCCGAGGGAAATTGGCTTTGAAATCAAAGACACTGTTTCCAGCGCGAAATTAATCAAAATAAGCAGCGGCGCAAACAACAAGCCAACACCGTGAAACGACGGGTGAAAGGGATGGAAGGTTAACTCTTTGATAAAGCCAATCAGACCTTTTTTCTGAATGCCAAAAAAAATCATCAAGAAAAAGATCGAGAAACTCATACCCAGCGTGATATTAGGATCCGTGCTTGGCACAACCTTAAAGAAAAAGTGATCATTGCCTGCAGCCAACGCCGCCGCCTTTGGCAACATATCAATCGGCAACAAATCCATAAAGTTCATCAAGAAAATCCACATGAACACCGTGAGTGCCAACGGCGCAATAACGGGGTTGTGGAAATGGAAAGTGCTCTTTACATTGCTGTCGATAAACTCAACAACCAATTCAACAAAGCTCTGCCAACCGCGCGGCACACCGCGCTGCACATTGCGCGTCACCGCAAAAAACGACAAGCAAAAAATAAGACCCAGAGCCAGCGACCAACCGAGTGAATCAAGGTGAAACGCCCAAAAACCCATCTCTTTGGCTTCTTGGCTAGTGTGTGCAAGACCCCATGTGCCGTCAGGGAAGCGACCAAAGCACAGGTTTTGCAGGTGGTGCTGAATGTAGCCAACGACAGTCAGGCCGCCTTCGGCCGCTTGTCCTGCTGCTACTCCTGCTTGTTCAGACATAAAACACCATCTACCCGTTAATCATCATCTGAGCCATCGCGCGCTCAACACCATCCCCAACAACCACGAGGCAAAATAGCCAAAAAAAACCGCTGCTGGCGCAATTGACTTGTTCAACATAAACAAGCCGGAAAACATCGCTACTACCAAAACAAACTTGCCCATCTCGCCGCGCCGAAGCGAGGCCACTACCTTTCGCATCTGACGCGCACCGGTAAAGCGAAAGGCGTAAACACCGAAATACAACCTCGGCAACACTTCTATCGTTCCACCCCAAAACAGCGCAGCAGCCCAAGCGGGCGAAACCAGCCACAACAACGCGGCCATCACTGCCAATACCACTGTTTGAACCAGAGCAATGCGATAAACGGGCGGCTTGGAAATACTGGTGTGCTGCGCTTTATTCACCACACACCTCCATGAAACACGCCTCGCTGCGGCACCGTTACCAGCGACCGCGAAAGCGGCGCGCAGTATATAGGGCAAGCTCGCAACTGAGCAAGATAGAACTGCGTCAAAACGCATCCTTTTTGTGCAAGAAAAATACAAGCACCCTATTTTGATGCGGCACCGTATGGGACTCACCCAGCAGCGGCAAAATTGCTCGAAAAATAGGCAATCGCTATACTGCGCGCCCCCAGTGACGCACGCAGCCACTCTCATGGATTTTCCCGAACGCTTTGATGTGATTGTTATCGGCGGCGGCCACGCCGGCACCGAGGCCTGTTTGGCGGCAGCGCGCATGGGCTGCCGCACCCTGCTGGTAACACACAATGTCGAAACGCTGGGGCAGATGTCTTGCAACCCCGCCATCGGCGGCATCGGCAAAAGCCATCTAGTGAAAGAAGTGGATGCACTCGGCGGTGCCATGGCACGCGCCACGGATCAGGCTGGCATTCAATTTCGCATTCTCAACTCGCGCAAAGGATCGGCTGTACGCGCCACGCGCGCGCAAGCGGATCGCGTGCTGTACAAAGCCGCGATTCGCTCGATACTGGAAAACCAGCCCAATTTGCAGATTTTTCAGCAGGCCGTCGATGATTTGATCGTCGAAGGCGATGTCGTCAAAGGCGTGGTCACGCAGACTGGCATCCGCTTCTTTGCCCCCTGCGTGGTGCTGACCACCGGCACTTTCCTCGGCGGCAAAATCCATATTGGTTTGGATAACCATGCCGGCGGTCGCGCAGGCGACCCTCCATCAATAGCGCTGGCCGCGCGCTTGCGCGAACTGCCGCTGCGGGTTGATCGCCTGAAAACCGGTACGCCGCCGCGCATCGACGCACGCTCCGTCGATTTCAGCGCCATGCAGGCACAGCCTGGCGATACGCCGCTGCCGGTGATGTCGTTTATGGGCTCGGTGAGCGAACACCCGCAGCAGGTGAATTGCTACATCACCCACACCAACGAACGCACGCACGAAATCATACGCGGCGCGTTGGATCGCTCGCCCATGTACACCGGCGTGATTGAAGGCATAGGCCCGCGCTACTGCCCGTCAATTGAAGACAAAATTCACCGCTTTGCCGACAAACTGTCGCACCAGGTGTTTATCGAGCCGGAAGGGCTGACCACGCACGAGTTGTACCCCAACGGCATTTCCACCTCGCTGCCGTTTGATGTGCAACTGGCGCTGGTGCGCTCGATACGCGGCATGGAAAACGCCCACATCACCCGCCCTGGCTACGCCATCGAATACGACTTTTTTGATCCGCGCGATTTGCAGCACACCTTGGAAACCAAGCCCATCCAAGGCCTGTTTTTTGCCGGTCAGATCAACGGCACCACCGGCTACGAAGAGGCGGCCGCGCAGGGCTTGCTGGCTGGCATCAACGCTGGTCTGAAAGCACAGGGCAAAGCGGGCTGGTATCCGCGCCGCGACGAAGCCTACATCGGCGTGATGATCGACGACTTGATCACCCTCGGCACACGCGAGCCCTACCGCATGTTCACCAGCCGCGCCGAGTACCGCCTGCTGCTGCGTGAAGACAACGCCGACCTGCGCCTCACCGCCAAAGGGCGTGAGCTGGGCTTGGTGGACGATGCGCGCTGGGCTCGCTTCTGCACCAAGCAGGACGGCATTGTTAGCGAGAGCGAACGCTTACGCACCACCTATATCCACCCCAACACAGCCGCCGCTGACAGCTTGGCTGACCGCCTCAGCAGCCCGCTTTTACGCGAGGCCAGCCTGATGGATTTGCTGAAACGCCCCGAATTTGGCTATGCCGACATCGCCGCGTTAAAAGGCGCGGCCGTGCAGGACGAGCAAGTGGCCGAGCAGGTGGAAATCAGCGCCAAATACGCGGGCTACATCGACCGCCAGCAGGAGGACATTGAGCGTCTACAGCGCTCCGAGGCCGTCGCCATTCCTGCAGGTTTTGACTACAGCGCCGTCAAAGGCCTGTCGCACGAAGTCACGCACAAACTCACGCAAGCGCAGCCCGCCACCATCGGGCAGGCCTCGCGCGTGCCCGGCGTTACCCCCGCCGCCATTTCGCTGCTGCTCATCAATCTGAAGAAAAAATCCACCCCTGCTGCCCCGCGTGACGATGCAAGCCTTGCTGGATAAGGGGCTGGCGACGCTGGAGATCAACGCCAGCGCCGAGCAGCGCGCGCAATGGCTGGCCTATGTGCAACTGCTCGCCAAGTGGAATCAGGCCTACAACCTGACCGCCGTGCGCGAGCCGCGCGAGATGGTGAGTCGTCACTTACTGGACAGCCTCGCTGTCGCCAAGCACATCCACAGCACGCGGCTGCTGGATGTCGGTGCCGGTGCCGGTATTCCCTCTATCCCGCTGGCCATTTTGTGGCCAGAGCGCCAGCTCACGGCCTTGGACAGCAACGGCAAAAAGACGCGTTTTATGGATCAGGCGCGCATCGAGCTGGGCTTGCAGAATTTCAGCGTGGTGCAGTCGCGGGTGGAGGAGTACCAGAGCGAGCTGCCGTTTGATGGCATCCTATCCCGCGCTTACGCCTCGCTCGCCGATTTTGTACAGTCCAGCCAGCACTTGCTGGCGGCAGGTGGCAGCTTCTGGGCGATGAAGGCGCAGCTTGATTCTGCTGAGTTGAGCGCCCTGCCAAAACCCTTTAAGGTGAGCGTCTGCCTGCGCTTGCAGGTGCCGAATTGCGACGCGGAAAGACACCTGATCCGCTGCGAACTCTCTGACGGAATAGCCACAACGTGAGCAAAATCATTGCCATTGCCAATCAGAAAGGCGGGGTCGGCAAGACCACCACTTCTGTGAACCTCGCCGCGTCACTGGCCGCCACCAAACGCCGCGTGCTGCTGGTGGATCTCGACCCGCAGGGCAATGCCACCATGGGCTTGGGCATCGACAAACACGAGCTGGAACACAGCGCCTACGATGTGCTGACCGACGACAGTTTTGACATACAACGGGCGATACAAAAAAGCGAAACCTCCGGCTGCGATTTACTGCCTTCCAACAGCGATTTAACCGCCGCCAAAGTGGAAATGCTCAGCTTGATGATGAAAGAGCAGCGCCTGAAACATCAGCTCAAAAAAGTGCGCAGCAATTACGATTATATTTTGATCGACTGCCCACCCGCGCTGAATATTTTGACCGTGAATGCGCTCGCTACCGCCGACAGCGTGCTGATTACCATGCAGTGCGAGTACTACGCACTGGAAGGTTTGTCGGATTTGTTGTCGTCAATCGAACAAATTAAATCCGTCGTCAATCCGCAACTGGAAGTGGAAGGTATTTTGCGCACCATGTATGACCCGCGCATCAGTTTGACGACCGAAGTTTCCAACCAACTCGCTGAACATTTTGGCGACAAACTGTATCGCAGCGTGATCCCGCGCAATATCAAATTGGCGGAAGCACCGAGCTACGGTTTGCCCGTGCTGCACTACGATCGTCAATCCAAAGGCGCATTGGCGTACTTGGCATTAACGGGCGAAATTTTGCGTCGCCACGGCGCAACCACCAATGTTCCCGAAGTTGCCAACGCCAGCTGAACCACTAAACAAACACGAAGATCACCATGAACGCAAAAAGAAAAATTAGGCAAAAGGATTGGATGCACTGCTGGGCAGTGTGCTGAAAAAAACACAACCTGAAGAACACACCTCCACAGAAGCCATCGCCGCCGCCATTGCCGCTGCGCCGACGATTGCCATGGCCGACAAAACACCGAAAGACGGTCAATTGGTAAAACTGCCGGTGGAATGGTTACAGCGCGGCAAATACCAACCGCGCCGCGACATCGATCAAGAAGCGCTGCAAGAACTCGCCAACTCCATCAAAGCGCAGGGTGTGATGCAACCGATTGTGGTGCGCCCTGTCTCCAACGCCGAAAAGCCTGCCGCGCGTTATGAAATTATTGCGGGCGAACGCCGCTGGCGCGCCACGCAACTCGCCGGACTGGACACCATTCTGCGGCGGTGCGCGAAGTGGGCGACGATGCCGCTATCGCCATGGCACTGATTGAAAATATTCAGCGCGAAAACTTAAACCCCATCGAAGAAGCAGTCGCACTGCAACGCTTGAAAGATCAATTTGAGTTGACGCATCAAGAAGTGGCGGATGCGGTGGGCAAATCGCGCGTCACCGTCACCAATTTATTGCGTTTGATGTCACTCACCGATGAAGTGCGCCGCATGTTAGAGCGCGGCGATTTGGAAATGGGTCACGCGCGCGCCCTGCTCGGCCTCGCGGAAAATGCGCAGCGCGATGCGGCAAAAGCGTGGCGGATAAAGGTTTGTCTGTGCGCCAAACCGAAGCCTTTGGTGCGCAACATCCAGCAGCAACCTGAAGCCAATAAAGCGAGCAAAAACGTCGAGCCCGAACCTCAACCCGGATATTCGCCGCTTACAAAACCGATTTATCGGAAAAATCGGCGTGCGGTGCAAGTGCTGCACAGCAACAAAGGCAGCGGCAAACTGGTGTTGCGCTACAATAGTTTTGATGAGTTGGACGGCATACTCGCGCACATACGCTAATGCCCATGAATGCAACTCACCCACTGTGGTTTTTTGTCGGGTTAGTGCTGAGCAATGTTTTTATGACATTTGCTTGGTATGCACACCTAAAAATATGAGTGAAAACCGTGGTTGATCGCCGCCTTAGCCAGTTGGCTCATCGCGCTATTTGAATATTTATTGCAAGTGCCAGCCAATCGCGTGGGCTACCAACATTTTTCTGTGAGCCAACTTAAAATTTATCAAGAGGCCATCGCACTCACCGTATTCGTTCCTTCGCGCTGTTTTACATGAAAGAAAAATGAGCTGGCACTATGCTGCAGCGGCACTGTGCGTCATGGCAGCCGTTTTTTTATTACACGCGCACCCAGTCGTTAGCATTACCCACACATCACCCCTACAATAGCCGCCTTTCCGCCCGTAGCTCAGCTGGATAGAGCGCTGTTCTCCGGAGGCAGAGGTCTGGGGTTCGAATCCTTCTGGCGGGCCATCTTCGATGTCCCTTCCTCGCGATTTCCAGCCACATAGCTGCGCAGTTGTGGCGTTTCACCCGCGCAAAGCATGTGCTTTGCTAGCGCTCGTTTCACTTTCTTCGGGCGGGCCATTAACTTTGGTGTAGTTTTAATCGTCGCCAGTTGTTTACCCAACGCTTTATCCACCAAGCGCGGCAATACAGCATTGATGCGCGCGAACAACGATTCGGGCCAACCTACAACATATTGGTACGGCGCACCTTTGATAAAAACAGACACCGCTTGCTGGGCAACAGCGTTTCGAGCATCCATAACATTGCCCAATTTTGATTCAGCGCCACCACATGTTCAGGGTTGAGCGTCGTATTCGTGGCGCGCGGTGGAAAATGACAAAACACGCGTATCCGTCCGCGCCAACTCACGCCGCAACGCTTCACTAAAACCGCGCAAACCAAATTTACTTGCACAATAAGCCGTACACCCAGGGTAAACCAATATTGCCGAAGGTAGACCCAATATTAAAAATACGCGCACACTTTTCTTTTCTCAGCGCCGGTAACAACGCACGCACCAATAAATGGGCACGACTAAATTCAGGTGCAGTTGTGATTGCAACAGCGCTTCTGTTTGATCTTCCAACCACGCGAAGTGATTAACTCCCGCATTGTGGACCAAGCCGTACAAACCGCCAGGCAGCGCCAAACAAACTTCCACCACGCGCCGTCTATCATCCGGCACCAACAAATCCGCCACCAGCACTTGCGAGAACCGCCATGCGCTGCGATACGCGCCTGCACTTTTTCCAGCATTGACGCATCGCGCCCAACCAGCAAAAACAGCGCACCCTGTCGCGCCATCTCTTCAGCAACAGCACTGCCAATACCGCCGCTAGCACCGGTAACTAAAATTTTTTTCCTTGCAAGGTTTCACACAAAACACTCTCTTTATTTAATGACGCGAAACATGTCGGCGTACAATCGAAAAATAATTTTTGCCACATGAATAATGTCATCTTGATCTCTCTTGTCATCAATTTTATTCACGACACTTTCGAAAAATCAATATGCTCAATATCCAATGAACCGTGAGAATACAAATAGCTAAATGCTTTTTTGGTAGTTGCAATGCCAATCGAATTTTATCTGCCGCCTGAGTGGCTACATTCACGCTGGTTCCTTCCAGCACAAAACCATCCCCAAAACCGACAGGATTGCGCCGGATACAAAATCCCAAATAAAACTTATCATCAACTCTACGGGCAGCGATGGCACGGCATGGCGCACAATTTCAGCATCACTGCCGCATTGTGCAATGTCGCTCAATATCCATTCCTGATACCCCACTTCTTCTTCGATGTAATGTGCCATTTTTCGCGCAACCACTCCTTGTTCTCCGGCAGCCTAGCGCCCACCGCCATCAACAAGGGCAGCGTGTGCTTCACATGGTGATACGCCTGTCCAAGAAACGCGACATATTCATCACGCGTAATTTCACCCTGCAGGCCGCAGTATTGAGCGGCGAACTGAGCAAATACCTCTTTCCTGCACCGTTTCCGCTGCAAACGCAGATAAATACCAGCGGCGTTCATATGCCTATCCTCCGTGGATGCATAAAACCGTCGATGTTCGATTTGAAATGCAGCGCAATGTCATCGCGCTTATTGCGCCCATTAGCGGTTGCCAAACCATTGCTTGCGGTAAAGGTTCGGCCGCACGCAGCTAGTGTCGCACCGCGCATAATCTGGCAATGCGGCATTTGCGGCGTTCACCGCTTGTTGTAACGCAGTATCCGCCAAACTGGGCGCAAACAGCACGGCCACCAAGAACGGTTTTGCCTCGCCAAAAACAGCAGCCTGTAAAACACCCGCCTGTCCCAGTAATTCACTTTCCACCCATTCGGCTGATATTTCTGAAACTGTTGACGATCAGGTTTTTGCGACGACCGATAATCGCAACAAAACCTTCATCGTCGATACGGGCGAGATCCCCGTCGGCAACCACGAATCGTGCGGCTTATCTTCTTGATCGAGATAGCCTAAAAAAATGACTGCCCGCCACTTCGAGCTCACTCGCGGCATTGAGTCGCACCGCCAGCATGCGGCAAAGGCTTGCCCACGGTTCCCACTTTGTCCGCGCCGCTATGGTTAACGCACACCACGGAACCGCACCCCGACAAACCGTAGCCTTCGTACACGGGCAGCTCTTTGCCGACGCCGCGCGCAGTAATCCGAGCGCAACGCGCGCACCACCCACCGCCACCAACTTCAATGCACTCACATCAAACGCACTTAAAATTGGCAACACGGCTTTGAGCATCTGCGGCAGGAGAATAACGCTCTCCGCCCGCTGCTCCATCTCACACAGCGCAAAAATACGGACGCATCCCATGTGCTTGATCCACCCCAAATCTACGGCTGCCAGCGGCGGTGTGACACAAGTGACGCCCGCCATCACAGCGGCATACACACCAGCCACATTCTCCAGCAGCACGGGTAGCGGCAGCGCGAATAAATGCCGTTTTACGCCTGCGGCTGACAGTAATCTGGCAATCGACGTTGCCACCGCCTCCTGAGCAGCCTGCGACAGACACACACCTTTGGGATGGCCTGTTGAAAAAATGTGGCAGCGGCACACAAACGCGCCCACTTTCTTGACAGGAAAAATCCGCGCTCAACCACGCCGCGCTATTTTCAGCGCACAAAGCCACAGCGCCGCTGCCTTCCTGCAAGGCATTTACCAGTGAAGCCTGCGCGCCTCGCTGCTCAAGCCACTGCCGGTAAATTGTCATACACACCCGCCAATGCCTGTACGCAAGCAGCAGCCAATGTTGGTCGGCACAAATAGTGACAGGTGCGCGGCAGGCAGAGAAATAGCAATCACAACCGTCTCTTGCGGTAATAGCTGCCCCACGCAAACGCGCCGCACCCAAACGCTTCTGGTGTTGCGCGCGCAATAACCTGAAAAGGAATTCCCACCCGCCGCAAAGCGTTGCGCACGGCCGGCGTGGTGTTGCACACACCCACGCATAACCGTGTCGATAAATCAGCTCCCTCAGCAGCGGGAAACAGTGTTCGCGTTACGCCAGGGATCTGTCCGGCAAGATTGCTGATTTCAACACCGTTGCGCGCGCCACCGGCACGCTGACATGCTGCGCAATTTCTGTTTCAATCGCGCTGATCCAAATATTGTTCGATAAACAATTTCTCATCGCCTGCTGCGCAACCCCGCCACACCGACAAGCTCAGTGTGATGATACAAACCTAATAGCCACGGCATAAATGTTTTCACACACGCACCGTAACGTTGCAAAAACTCGCTGGCGACAAACGCTCCATCGCCAGCCGTTCAGCGCCATCCTCACCAGCCATCACCACCGAGGGGATGTCGCCAGCGCCAATACATCACTTCCCAAACGCAGCGCACTTTCCACAGGATCACCTGCAACATCAACCACCACAACAGATTCAGTATCTGCTTTGCAGCGTGAAGAAAATGTGAACTTTGCGTCTAAGTACGCTTGTTTCTGATGCTTTTCACAATTTTCGGCTCAGACCGCTGCTATGCTGACCTTGAGCCAATAGCGAGCGGCTACCACCATGAAACACAAAAATCTCTTTGTCGATCTTGGCACTGTTCCTTGCGTTTGGCGCCACCAATATTGCCAAGGCACAAACCATCAACTACCGCGAAGAAATGCGCCAATTTGTGATTGGTACTTGATTACGCGCGCGATGCGCATCCCAACTTCATTGTGATTCCACAAAATGGCATGCCACCATTACTAGCGACGGCGAACCCAGAAGGTCAGTCGCCACCAACTACGCCAACGCGATTGACGGCACGGGCATTGAATCGCTGTTTTACGGCTACCCCAAAGGCACGCGCGCAAAACACCAATCGCCGTGCAACAACCCATGCTGGCATTGGCTGATGTGTTCAAAGCCAACGGCAAAACTGTGATGGTGACAGATTATTGCAACGGCAAGAAACTGGACGCCTCTTACACAAAAACAATGTGCACGGCCATATTTCTATCGCCACCAAAGTCAGCTTGACACGCATTCCGAAATACCCAGCGCAGCCTTACAACGTCAATAACAATGACATCACAGCCATGAGCGATGCAAAAACTTTCTATCTCATCGATCCAGCCAAATTCAAAACTAAAACAGATTTTTTAGCCGCCATCAACGCAACTGACTACGATATGCTGGTAATCGATTTGTTTTTTATTAATGACGGCACCGCGCTCACTGCAGACGATTTGGCGCAATTAAAAATCAAACATAATGGTGGACGGCGTTTGGTGATTAGCTACATGAGTATTGGCGAAGCAGAGTCTTATCGCTATTACTGGAACAAAGATTGGCTTAAAAAGGACACTCGCCCTGTATGGTTAAAAACGCTCAATAAACGCTGGGCAGGAAACTATGCAGTGGAATACTGGAACCTTGAATGGCAGGCCATTATCTACGGCAGCGAAAACGCCTATCTCGACAAAGTATTGCAAGCCGGTTTTGACGGCGTGTATTTAGATATCATTGATGGATACGAGTATTTTGAAGCGCAGCAGACTCCGTAACCCTCCTCAATGTGATCTGCTAATAGTGCTTGTCCATACGGATTGAGGTGCGCATCCAACCACAAATCTGTGCTGGGAAGATAGCGGCTTTTTAAACAGAGAATGCGCCACCCCCTCGTTCGTCCAATTCTTCTGCCAGCGCGTATAGCAAACAAGATTTTCTCCTTGCGTGTCTTGCGTTTGCAAAATCACCGCATGAAAAAAACATGCCGCGTTTTTCACAATACTGGCGAATTTCAGACAACAGTTGTGCTGCCAACAATACCTTGTCATGCATTACCGGCGTCAATGTCGGCAGCACTTGGCTTACCGCGCCTCTGAATAAAAAAGCGATCACCCCGGCATGTGGTGCGGCAATAAAACTCAACACCCGTACGCGACTGACCAATCATTGGGCTCTGGGATTTCTGTGACAGGAATGCTCTGCTCCACCTCCCCTGTAAGGAACGGGAACATTGGTTAAACGCACCATCGCCTGAGGCCACAAAGGCCGGTTTGGGATAGGCATATCTTTCGGTTGCTGCGTTGTCATCAAAATCGTTGAAATAAAATTCAAGAATGACGCCTTTGATACCGGATATGTTGGATGCTGCTCCAAAAACTGCTGCAAACTGGAGCCATTCTTTGGTCGGTACCGTAACCCGCTATACCCAAACTGCAGAGATTTTTTTATCCGTGTTTTTCGTGAAAATACTGCGGCTGCCGTTTCATTGTCTCCACACCCCAGCCCCAAGCGTAGGAATCACCGAGCAGCAGGTAATTTTTCTTGCCTCCCATACGCTGGATACATATCGCGATAACCCGCTGCGTCGTGGCTAACCGTAACGTGAAAATCTTTACTGTAATACGGCGTGGACAAATTTTTCACCCACGCCAGCCCAGCAACTTATCGTACTCAAACAAATGGCTGTAAAGCTGGGCGAATGCCACCGCCGTAATCAGGTGGAGAAAAATTCTCACCAACACCTCCGCAAGCAACAATGCCATAACCAAACCAATGATGACAGCAGCAATATTGCTAAGAACTTTCAGAATCCAAGAAAAATACGCCATTAGTAGCAGCCATAAGTAAAACATTAGTTACCAGAAAACATACTTTCAATTCTTTATCTGGTACTAGCCAAGCAATGCCACAGCCACATAAAAACCAATTGAAATCCACGGATCGATAAACGCCGTAGGAATAGCAGACATATATAATACTACCGACAATTTACCTTGCCATCGCGACCAATGGCTTCTGCCAACGGAGAATGTTCCCCTTCATGTTTGATAATGGTGTATTGCAATATGAAGTACGCCAGCGCAGCCATCAGCAAAATGAAAGCCGTACATCACCACCGGAATGTGGCAATCGATTTTCACTGATCCATGCTGTTGAAAACGGGAACAGCGACAACCAAAACAGCAAATGCAAATTTGCCCACAGGATGCCGTTGCCTTCACGCGCTGGCAGAATGCAACAAGTGGTGATGGTTATTCCAATAAATACCAACGTATACAAAACTCAACACATAGCTGGCAAAGACCGGTATCACCGACTGCAACACACTCCAATCAACACCGTGCGGGACTTTAATTCCAACACCATAATAGTAATGATGATGGCCAACACGCCGTCGCTGAATGCCTCTAAGCGATTCTTTCCCATAAATTATTCCAATATTCAGCGATGGATTTGGCCAAAATGACCGCTGTTAAAATCATCTATCGCCTGCGCAATTTCTTCGCGTGTTCATCGTTAAAGGGCCCATAGCCCACCACGGGCTTTGAATCGGCGCGCTGCTCAACCACACAACAACTGAGCGTCAGTTTCTGCGGTGATTTTCACACCATTGCCAACCGTATCCAACACCGCCAACTCTGCATCACCGCGCAGGGTTTTGCCATCAACATTCACCTCGCCTTGCAAAATCACTAATAGCGTATGCCAACCCTGTTGCGCAGGCAGCGTCACCACGGCGCTCTGCCTGTACATTCACATCCCACACTTGCATAGGCGAACACGGTGCCGGTCCTTGCAAACTTTCGCGCCGCGCCGGCAATTACACGCACTGCCGCCCTGCACTATTCGACAAGTTGGCAACAGGAATATTTTCTTTGGTGATGGCTTGATAACACGGCGGCTTCATTTCGTTCGCCGCCGGCAAGTTCACCCACAACTGCACCATATTGAATATACCACCGTTGCGCGCAAATGCTTCGCCGTGATACTCTCGTGCAAAAATACCGCCCGCCGCTGTCATCCACTGCACGTCACCTGACCAATTACGCCGCCCTCGCCCGTGGAGTCGCGGTGCGCCACTTCACCCTGATAAACAATCGTTACCGTTTCAAACCGCGATGCGGATGTGGCCTCTACGCCACGTCGCGCCGTGGTGGGTGAAAAACCCACAGGTCCCGCGCGATCCAACAACAAAACGGACTAATTTCCGGCGCCAAATGCGTTGTAAGAAAATAAGGAGCGCACAGAAAGCCATCACCCACCCAGTGTTGCGCGGGAGCACGTGAACAGCTAACACCGTTTTAGTGCAGACACCGCAGCTTCTGTTGATTGCATACACACCTCCTGATTTCTTAGGGCGCGCCTGCTTGAAACACGCACAGCCATCACGCGATACTCTAGCGCGTTACCTCACCCGATGCACAACCATGCTCACACTCCTGCAATCCTATTTTTCCACACCTGCCGCCTGTTGCTTTCACACCTATTTGAAATGGTGTTGTCGCTGGCTGCGTATTGGTTGAATCGCCAATCTCCACAAAAAAATCACGCACAACAACACCTTTGGAGCATCCGCAACGCCCAGAAGATTTTGCGCCCTTAGCACGAAGCAACCTCACCAATCCCTTCCCTACTACCAGATGTTGCGCGATCAGTTTCCTGTATCGCTCACCGAATACGCGTTTTTGCTGGTGTCGCGCCACGAAGATATTATGAATTCGGCGCGCGACACCGAAGCCTGTTCCTCACGCATCACGGAAATCTTGGTCAGCGGCAAACCCAAATCTATCGACAAAACACACCTTCGCTCGCCGAGTGTTTAGGCGCGGGCGTGGTGCCGGTGGATGTGCTGCTGCGCAAGACCCACCGACACAGCGCCGAGCGCAAATTGCACAGCGGTTTCAACGCGCATTTTGTCAAAGCACTGGAACCGGAAGCGCAAAAATTAGTGATGAAATGTTGGATGAACCGCTTGCCGCAAGGCGAATGTGAATTGGTGCAGCAATTTGCGTGGCGCTTTGCGGATGCGCTCCTCATCATCCGCTTACTCGGTTTACCAGAAAGCGATTACGAACAAATCAAAGCTTGAGGTTGCGACAATATCCGCCAACTCAGCGGCGTAATTACGCGCACAGAATCGCTGAAAACCGGCTGCTCCAGCGCGCAGTTTGTGCGCTCATTTGTGGCACCACTATCTGCGCATGAAAAATCCGCCCGACAACTTCACTGGTATTTTGATACGCGAAGCCAATGACCCCAACAGCGTAATGACCGATCAGCGCCATTTCCACGCTGTTTCAACTGCTGATTGCAGGTTCTGATTCCTCTGCCAGCTCCATGGGCAATGCGCTGCGCATGTTGGCACTGCGTCCAGACATCGAACAAACAATCGCGGCAGCAGCCTGAAAAATCAACGATTTCATCGGAAGAAGTATTTCGTTTGGAATCAGCTTTCAAGGGCATTTTCGCCTCACCAAAAATCCGTCACGCTGCACGGCGTCACCATTCCTGAAAACCAGCGCGTGTTTTTACGTGGGCATCCGCAATCGCGACGAACGTCGCTTTTGGGAGCGGCCAGACGAATTCAGACCTCAACCGCACCAACGGAAAAACACCTCACTTTTGGTCACGGCGTGCATGCCTGCATCGGCGCGAATTGGCGCGCATGGAAATTCAGTATTGTGATCAGCACACCGTTGTCGCGCACAAAAATTCCTTTACTATTTGTGGCGATACCCCGTTTGAAGCCAGCATGTTTGCGCGCACTCTGCTCGCACTCGCCCTTGCGTTTTGAACCCTCTCACCAAAGAAATACAGCCATGAATTTTGATAACGATTCCAACACAGCCACGCAACACGATCAGCACGGGCTGTGGCTGCAAGCCAGCTCGGTGGACGACTTTCGCCACAACATCGCAGCGGTACAGGGCGCATTACTGCCGCCGCCAGCGCGCAGGGCGCGACCCCTCCAGCGTGCGCCTGCTGCCGGGGAGCAAGACCAAACCCGAAGCGTGTTTGCGTGCCGCCTACGCCGCCGGTTGTCGCATGTTCGGTGAAAACAAACCGCAGGAGGCGCACCCACAAATGGGAAGCTATGGCAGATCTCAGCGATCTGCGCTGGTCTGTGATCGGTCATCTGCAAACCAACAAAGCCAACTGGTGGCGCGCTGTGCCAGCGAATTTCAGGCGCTAGACAGCCTGCGAGTGGCGGCGGCCTTGGACAAACGCTTGCAAATTGAAGGGCGCAGCTTGACGTATTCGTGCAGATCAACACCTCCGGCGAAGCCAGCAAGTACGGCCTTCCATACCCTGATGCTGCTGCCGCTTTTCTGCGCGAATTGTCGGCCTTTCAGCGCTGCGTGGTGAGGCTTGATGACGCTAGCGCTGTTCTCTGCTGAAGCGGAACGGGCGCGCGTGTTTTGTACGGCTGCGCGGAATTGCGTGACCGATTGCGACAAGACGCGCCAGATGGCGTTGATTTAAGTGAACTGTCGATGGCATGCGTCAGGCGATTACGAAATCGCTATCGAGGAGGGCGCGACCGTGGTGCGTGTGGGGCAGGCTATTTTTGGCGCGCGTCAAACAACTGATGCCGACTACTGGCCGCCGGCAACATAAAGGTATTTTTGAAAGCCGACAAACACATCGCGTATGTGCTTGTTATGTGCTTTTACCTTCGTATAATTTGACACGAGGCAGCCCTTTGAAATCACTATCTTGTGTCCAGATGGTTGCGTTAAATTTTTGCGCAGTTGCAAAAATAATGCTGTCGGCGAGAGGGAGTTTATGAACGACACCTAAAATGTCCAGCGTCAACGGCCAGCCTGCCATCCAGCTCCACCACTCTCCCCTGTTTCATATGCGCAATGGCTGATAAAGCGTGCTCTTCGCCCGTTTGACGCATAATATTTTTGAACACTTCCGTGATGGTTATGCTGGGAACGAGCAATTTCTCTAGATTCTCAATCGCCTTGCCGAAGACCGCCGCATTTTGGTCGCCAGCAAATAGGAAAGCCACGCTGAAGAATCAACAACATTCATACGCGGTCATTTTCTCTTTGCACGTCAGTATTTATTCCTTTTAAAAACCTTTCATGTCTTTCATGGGCTTAAGAGGGATAAGTTCAATCCGATTTTGGCAAAGCAAAACCTGAACTTTTGCCCTGAAAAATCCCCATGGATTCCTGAATATCCTTGGGAATAACAACTTGAAACTTGGGAGAAACCGTAACCGCAGTCATGGTAAGCACCAGTATCGATAGAATACATGTAAAACAGTACCAATATCGATATACCTTGTCAAATCAGATCAAAACTCCGACAAAACAAAAGGAGTGTAGGGTCAAAGGGGGCGACCATATCTTTGCCAGTTTTCATGCACTGGCACGCCACTGCCAAATCCAACCCTGTTGAATGTTATAGCCCTGTGACATACTTCACCGAGCACCTTAACTCGTTTGTCTGATCAGATTGCAGCATCATGTCCTTATATCCGAGCGCATTCGTTTTCGGTTTTAGAACTATTCGAGAGTGCTCCCAGCAACCAGCACTATCAATTATTTTTTCGCTATGGGACCTTCACCGTGTAGTGCCCGCCCATCTCCACATCCTGAATCTCACGGTGTTGAACAAGCACAACTTTACCTTCGCGAGATCCACCGAGATCAGTCTTGAACAAACACCATGATCTGTTTTATCGCGCCTATTACAGCAGAATTACCACGAAGCCCCTAGACCACTTCAGGCACAAAAACCGCCGCAGCGGTTTTTTATTTGCCGATTACATCGGACTATTTAAATGGTACCCGAGGCCGGACTCGTTTATTGCCTTGAAAGCATTGCAAATAAAGGAATTTATTTTTAATTATCTGAAATATACTCACAAATGTACTCACAAATCACTCTCGCTGCCCAGCCCTCCCTTAACCCACGCAATGCAGCCTCCATAATTTCATCTGCCGTTACATTGCTGGCTTGCACTTGCGGCTTCCACAATTGCGCATGATTTCAGCTTGCCGGTGCGGTTGCACTTCACCGTAACTATTAAACGTGGTCAGCACATTGTCATGCCCAAGGTTCTGACTCCACACTTTGAAGCTTCGTGATTTTTACAAATTTGTTGCCCCAGTTGAACCAAGGTATTGCGGATGCTGTGCGGGTTGAAATACGGCAGGCCAGCATTTTCAAACGCTTCCTTGAAAATGGTGCGGATGGCACTGGCATTGCTCCAGCCCTCGCGCTTCAAACCAGCCACTTTCAAACTGGCGTGATTCCTTGCCATATTCCAGCAATGTAGCCGGAAACAACGCATCATCATTGCCCCGTAGCTTTTCTTCACGCAAATACAGCACCCACGTTTCCACAATGGCGCGAATATCATCACCTACTGGAAAAAGTTAGTGGTGAACGTCTTACTCAATTTTGTCTTCACCTCACGGGCATCCTGAAATACACAACCTTCTTGCAGGTTGATATGTTTCAACTTCAGGGAAGCCATAGCCCCATCCCGCGTGCCGGTCAGTAGCGTGAACGCTATCAAGGCGCGGTTACGTTTTTGAATGTCCGTATCCGCTGGCATCATGGCAATAACGTGCTTCACTTGCTCTATAGTCGGCGCTTTCTGTTCCCGCTTGGCAGTGGCCACCCGCACATCCTTATCAGACAAACTGAAATAGTCGGCATCCGAATACTGAAATTTTGACTTGTAAACCGGCTGTTCTGCCAGCCAATGAAAAAACGCTGCAAGGGGCAAGCGTGGCGTACAGGGTGGACTTGCTCAATTTCTCACCCGATTGCTGGCCATTCTGTTCTGCCAAATGGTTCTTGAAAGCCACCGCTTGCAGGTAATGAAATGCTTTGAATTCGCGCATTTTGTTGTAGGTTTCCAAACCGCGCTAATGCTTTGGCCACTGCATCTACAGTTTGCTCACTTTGCCCCTTGGCATTTTTCAAATAAGTGAAATACTGGCGTTTGATCTCTCTCGTTTTTTGCACTGTTCGTTTTCATGGTTCACCGCACCTCTTTGAAGTCACTGTTTACGATGGGTTGGTTACTATCAACTAATCGTTTCAATGCTTTCGTAACCGTGATGTTGGTTTTCTCAATAAGCAGTGCCAATTTCGCCGTGCCGATGTTCTGGTGCATGATGGTTTCGCAATCCGGGCAGATAGCTGTCAGCTTGCCCAGCCGGTCTGTTATGGGTTGAAAATCTGCTATATCGCACGCCGGTTTTTTTGGCACACGGCAGCGGCAGCAATACAGTTCACCCAGCGCACATTTCTGTTTATTTTTGGTTCGCTTGGCTTGCAGGAAGGCACGCAACACACTGCCTAGCACCAAAGCCGGGCGGCTGATGTCAACGGTGGGCAAAACCATCCTTGTGTATCCACGCTCGCACTGTGTTTTTGTGAATGCCAAACAGTTTGGCGATTTCACCCACTTCATAGCTGTGGTGGATTTTTTGCAAGGTTGGGATTCGGGTGGCGCTTGCTCACAAAACCGTCTTGCGGCCAGTTTGTAAGGTTTGAATTAGCACACGGATTTCAGCATCCGTTTTGCCAGCGATACGCGCCGCATTAGCGCTGCTACTTCACTAGCAGGCCAGCCCACGGCACGCCCGCCTAGTGATATAGGTTTTGTCCAAAGCCCTTTGGGTAATGCGTAAATAAATAGTGGAGCGTGAAAGGCCGGATTCGGTTTGGACGGCAATGAGCCGCAAGATAGTTTTGTTCACAATAGTACCCCCTAGAGCGTTATTGAACTTACAGGGGGGAAGTCTGGGGAAAGGTAAAAAAATCTGGCCGAATTCGGTCTTGGTCTTGCCGAATTCGGTTTATCTACTGCGTGATGTTACGGCTTCATCTATCTGTTTTAGAATTTTGCGGATGGTGTCATCGGTAACAGGCGCGCCAATTTCTTCAGTTGACGATTCAATGGCAACGGATACACCCTTGGCATTCCAATCAAGTTTGGCCTGTCTACACATTGCAGCACTAACACTAGCAGGGTTTGGCGTTCTGTCGTTGCCAGTGGCTTATCAGCTTTAGCCAGAAGCGCATCACGCTCACTAGCAATAGTATCCCTTGTCGAGTTTTAACGCCTTATAAACCTCAGTTGTTTATCAATGCCAGCTTTCAGCGCGTCACGATCAACTTGCAATGCGCGAAAAGAATCTGCGTTAATTGCTGTGTGTGTTGTTCGCTCAATTTCATCAAAAGAAAAATAGGTTTTTGATCAGGTATCGCCTTGCATCCATTCCTTCAAATCGGCATGACGGACTGTTCTGCGGGGAGGCGCAACATGATCACCGGGCTGAATAAACTTTCCATCTCTACCGTGCGGAAGATCATTATTCTCAATTGCATCAAAAATACGCTCAGTATTTAAGCGAAGACAAGGCCATTGCGGAAACAATCCAGCATTAGGTGCAAGCGCGCCATCCATCAAATGTAAAATTTCGGCTTCACGCTCAACTAAATTACACCAACGAATAGCCACTTCTATCGGGTAATAGAAAACCTTCTCTAATGCGTTACAGCTTTTTGAGTCATATAACGAACTCACTGCATCATCCTCACTAACCACCAATATCCAACACCGGCAAAGCATTCACAATTTTCATCGTTTCCAGGCTCACGGTGATCACGCGCATAAACAATTCCAGCGGGTATTTTGCATCACCCACGGTTTCAATTGCCCAGAGGTTGGCATCATTCACTATGCCGCTGTCTTTGTCGGTTTTCACGCACTGACGCTCCACTACCCAATCCAGCGCGGGTTTGCCGTTCACCACATAGTCGTAGGCTTCCAGTGGAATGCCGGTGATGGTGATGCGGTGGTTGTAGATCAAGGTGGTTAAATCTTGTCCTTACCGCTTTTGGCGTATTTCATTTTTTCTACGCGGTAATCTGATCCTGTAGGGGCAAGATTTTTGCCCCTACGTATTCGATGTTCACCGGGTAGGGTTTTACGGTTTCGTAATTCAAGTGCAGTTCTGCCAAGTCGCGCCCGGCTTTTGAAAAGTGCCAGAAATCTTTGGCAGTTTTTACGGCGGGAATGCGCGGCAGTTCTTTGCTGAGGTTGTCGGCGTAGCGTTCGCGGTAGTCGGGTGAATGCAGTAGGCCGTAAACGTAATAGAACAGGTCTTCTTTGTTGATTTTTTCTTTGGGGTAGGCATCTTGAAAGTGCTTTAGGCCGCTATCGGTGATGGCATCCTTGCGAGTGTAGCCGCCTTGCCAGCGGCGGGCTTTGCCCGCTTTGCGGCAAACATATCGCCTGTGCCGTCAAAATCAATCTTGTCGCTGTCTTCTGCGGATTCGTACAAATACAGCGGAAAGCATTGTGCTCCCCCATCGGTTTGTTGCTCCAATACAACGTTGGTTATCAGCGCAAACTGGCCACTTCCGCTCCAGCGCTCCTTGAAAGTGATGATTAAGTTGTGAGAATCTGGATTCGGGAATAGCCTCGGCATTTGCAAGACCATCTCATTAAGGCGTCTGTCGAAGTACATCCATTGTTTTGTAAATGGTCTATATGTTGAAACTGCAATGCGTTCTTCATTAAAGATCAGATGCTTGCTTTTGATAACGTCAGCTCGAAGCGAGCGTGACCAACTAATAAGAGTTGGGTCTTTATCAAGGAAACGGCGGCTGCGACTTCTTTTATTTCTTTCAGTGATCGAGAAAGTTTCGTTAAATCTTGCCAACTCAGACTCATACTTTTCAATCAAACAGCGCAACTTGAGAAAGCGAAGTTTTTGAATAGTTAAAACCCAAGCGTCTCTGTTGGTTTGAACCCCGCCAGAATAGTTATCGAAGATCTTGAGGCCATCGCCTTTTTATCCCCGATCACAATGAACTTACCAAAGCTTTCATCACGCTGCTTTTGAGCCAGTCGCCATGATCGTCTGGCTTAATTTTTTGCCACTTGGTCGATGCCTTTCAAGTTGATGTAAAGTTGGCGATTTTTTCCAGCTTTTCTTCGCGGTTCAGGTAGTCACCAATGTCATGCAAATAGATCTGCCCATGCTGATTGGCATCCGGATTTTGACCAGTATGGAAATCTGCAATCGGCGCACGGCTGCTCATGCCAAAAACGTTGTCTTTTTCCTTACGGCGCTGTTTCTCCAGGAAGGCGTGCGTTGCCCGCAGATGGAAAACGTACAGGCTGGAAAACTCCTCCACCAGCGCCTTGCGAAGGCCGTCAGCGGTATTGGCTTCGACAAAACCTGCATTAGTCACAAAACCAATGACGCCCGCATTACCAATGCGATCCGATGCCCAGCGAATGGCGCGAATGTAGCTGTCATACAGGGCATTTTTGTTGTTGGCCGATGACCTTGCGGCGTAGGTGCTGCGGATGCGTTCATCAAGGTGTAATGTAATACGCCAGCAACACAACTCATTCGCATGAATCTCAGTGCGCTTGTACTTAGTTTCAACTGTTCCGGTGCAATCAAACCACTTTGCGCCAGGCGCGTGATAAACGTACCCGTGCCAGGAACGGGTCAATAATATGCACGCCCTCACTGCCCAAGGTCTGGCCAAACTCACTTTTCAAAATATCGTTTACGCTGTGGATAATAAAATCCACCACTTCCACTGGCGTATACACAATGCCCAAGCGTTCCGTCATTTTCGGGAAAGCATTGCGGAAAAACTTATCGTACAATTCCACAATGATTTTTTGCTTGCCTTGCGCGTTATCAATACCCTCTGCCCGCATCTTCACACTGGCATAGAATTTTTCCAGCGTATCCGCTTCTTTTTCAAGGTGGTGTTCTTGCAACACATCCAATACCGCTTGCATGGCAAGACTCATGGGGTTGTGCTGGGCAAAACTGTAATCACTGAATAGCGCATCAAATACCGGCTTGGTGATTAAAATGCTGTGCCAGCATTTCTATCACTTCTTCATTGCTGATACTGTCATTCAAATCATCACGCAATTCAGCGGCAAAACGCAGTAAAGGCTTTTATCTCTTTGGTATTCGCTGGCGATCCAGAATGGCAGTAATGCGCGATATGCGTTTTGGCAATGCTGGCAATATCTTTGCCCAATCTTCCCAATGCTGGCGGTTGCCACACTTCTGCACCACCTTGGCATAAATGGCGCGTTCAATTTCGCCCACTTCAAACTGCAATTCGGCTTGTTCTGGTTTGTAGTCACCTTGGGTTTTACCAATGCTACGCCCGCCCTTGCCGGTTCCTTTTTTTGTCGCGCCAGCTGCTATCCGCTTTTTGCTGATTTTGTCGGTTATGGCCATTACTTCCATCTTGCTGCGGTCTTGCCCGATCAAATCCAGCTTGTTTATCAAGGCATCAAAACGGTCATCGTGCGAACGCAACGCTTGCAATACCTGCCACACCACCTTGTAGGTTTTGTTGTCATTCAAGGCTTCATGCGGCTCTACACCGGCAGGAATCACCACCGGGCAGAATCACATAGCCACGTTCTTTCCTGCTGCATTGCGCATCACGCGGCCAACGGACGCACCACATCCACCTGTGAATTGCGCGGGGTTAAAAACAGCACAGCATCCAGCGCTGGCACATCCACACCTTCCGATAAACAGCGCACATTGCTGAGAATGCGGCAGGTGTTGTCTGGCGTTTCTGCTTTCAACCAATCCAGCTTTTCTTCTTTGGCGCTGGCATTCATGCTGCCATCAACGTGCGCGGCTTCACACACCAAAGAGGGGCATCGCCGTTTTCGGCTTTCTGATGCTTGGCACTCCACGACTGCCTGAAACATCGAGGCGATATTTTTAGAGCTGACCTTGTGCGTTTTGGCGTTTTTCGGTATTCGATCACTTGGCAAAAGGCCACGGCGCGGCGCATGGCTTCTTTGTCATCCAGCAAATCATCTTGCGCGCCTTGTTTGCTGAGGGCTTTCCAGCACCCGACAATTTTGGCGGCATCATCCACTTTGAGCTGGTTGTTTTCATCCGCTAACAATTTTTGCAGACATTGGCTGATATGCGCTTCATCCACCGCCAATACCAGCACCTTGTAATCCACCAACAATTTGCGGCTCACGGCTTCTGAAAAGGTGATGACGTACAGCTCTTTGCCGTACAGCGTTTCATCATCCATTGAACACAGGGCAACATTGTCTTTTTCTGCCGTGGCTTTTGCGCCATCACCATAAATGCGCGGGGTGGCTGTCATGTATATGCGTTTGGCTGCCCGTAGAAACTTGGCATCATGCACTTTTACAAAATTGGATTCGTCTTCATCGGCAAAGGTTGCGCCGGTGGTGCGGTGCGCTTCATCGCAAACAATCAAATCAAAATCAGCCAGCTTGTAATCTTTTGGGCTTTGCTAATGACATCAATGGAATGGTAGGTGCTGAACACCACGCTCATACTCTGGGCATCGTGGCGTTTTTCCATTTCCAGCGCCAAACGCCTGGGTTCGGTGGTGGCTGGGTAACGCAATTCATGGGCAAAGGTTTGCACCACGTCATCATCGGTTTTGCCTTTTCTTGCCTACGTCACTATCGGAACACACGGCAAACTGTGCAAGGGTGTTTCGCTTTCTTGCGTCCATTCGGTGAGGGTTTGTGATAACAGGGAAAGGCTAGGCACTAGAAACAATACGCGCTTGCCTTTGCCTGCCAGCGTTTCGGCAATTTTCAAACTGGTGAAAGTTTTACCCGTGCCGCACGCCATAATCAATTTGCCGCGTGCTGCATCTTGCAAACCCACTTGCACGGCAGCCAGTGCGCTTTTCTGGTGGTCGCGTAACTGTTTTTTCTTTTTCAATACTGCCGCTTTTTTGGCTTGGTACTTTGCCCAATCTATCTGGCTGCTTTCCAGTGCATTCAAATCTATTTTGGCAACCGGCGGGTGCTGGTTAGACAATGACGCTTCCGCGTTTTCACTCCAGTTATTGGTGGTGGTGATGATAATGCGGTGCGAAAACGTCTTTTTACCGGATGCGGTGAAAAAGCTATCAATATCCGCCTTCTGCACCTTGTAATCTTCCGCGTAAAACTTGCACTGGATGGCGTGGTATTCATCCGTGCCGTGCGTTTTTTGCCACCAAGTCTATGCCGGTATCTTTTTGGTCAGCCCCTGCAGTTGCGCCCAATCGCCATACGTCCACACATCGCTGTATAAATCCCGATACGTGGCTTCATTGCGTAGGTATTGAATGCACAACTTTCAAAGTAAGTTCCTTTTTCGCGTTCGGTAACGGCGGCATTGCGGAAAGTGGAAAGCAGGGTTTGGAGCGGTGACATTTGCCTTCCTTGTGTAATTCAGGCTTGTGTAATTCAGGCTTGTGCAATCTAGGGTTGGCAATGCAGCCAAGTTTGCATCATCTTCCTGCGTTCTGCGATACGCACAGTGGCTAATGCAAATACTGTTATACCGCCTTGTTTCGGCCTGCCATGTAAATCACTGCGCCATCCTGCCTGAACTCAGTTGCCGGTATAAGACCTTCTGCCTGCGCATCAATATAGTCTGCCCACCACTGCAACATTCTCTTGCGCTCTTGCAGGTACTCCGCCTTGTGCTGGTAGGCAGCCCTTACGTTGTCACGCTCTTGATGCCCCAAGTGCCGCTCTATGGCATCCCTGTTCCACAATCCAGATTCGTTCAATGAACTACAGGCCATCAGTGGAAACCGTGCAAACAAATTTCCGCTTTTGTGTCATACCCCAACTTACGCAAACCTCATTCGGCGTGTTTTCACTAATGGGCATGCCCCGCCTTTGCTGGCTCTCGAATACAAAAGTTTTATCGCCTGTTAGCACCTGTAGAGCGCGCAGCAATTCCACCGCCTGACGCGCCAAAGGAATTAACCGTGGTGTACCCATTTTTTCGCCACGGCCTGAATACTTAACCCCCTCTACCACTTCTCGCTGTGCTGGTATCGTCCACTCCGCCCTCGCAAGATCAAACTCAGCCCAACGCGCAAAACGAAACTCTGAAGACCTAGCGCCGGTTAGTAGCGCAAACTGCATAGCGTGCCGCCCTGTGAAGCTGCCGCTGTATTCATTCAACCGCCGCCGTAATTCAGGTAGGCGCTCAAGTGGCAATGCAGGTCTGTGGGTTTCTTTAGGCGTAGCGGTTCCACCCTGTAGGTCCAGCGCCGGATTAGTGTCTATTCGGCCTGTCTGCACAGCGTGCCGCATGATGCCGGTGATGTATTGGCGTAACCTTTCTGTGACTGTAAGGCAGCCGGTTTTTTCTACCACTTGCAGGGGATAGAGCAATTCCACGGTTTTCAGCTCTGCCACTGGGCGCTGCCCTAACAATGGCAGCACGTTCAATTCCAGCCTTCGCCAGATTCGCTCCGCATGGCTTGCACTCCATTTGCCCTCTTTCCGCTTTTTGGTGTGCCACTCCACCGCCACCGCCTCAAACGTGTTGGCCGATGCAATCTGTTTTGCCTAACTTGGTGTTCTTGCGGTTCGCGCTAGGGTCTGCACCCCAGCCAACTCTGCTTTGGCTGCCTTTGCTTTGAGGTGAGCTACTGACAGGCTCAGCGCGGGGTATACACCCAGCCCTATTAGCTCAGCCTCTCCCGTGGCGGGGTGCCGGTATCTCAACTGCCAGTATTTTGAGCCGTTAGGGTGAACCAGCACACACAGGCCGCCACCGTCTGCCATCCGGTATTGCTTTTCCCTTTGGCTTGGCGCTTTTATTGCGGGGTCTGTGAGTGCCATAGCTGCCAGCATCCTGTGTGAGTAAAAATGTACTCACAAATGTACTACATTTATTGGTGGCTGCAATGGAATCAGTTAGTACCCACTAGGACTATCAGGCACAAAAAACCCAGCATTTGCTGGGCTTGAGGGACTTTCTGGGACTTACTAAAACTAAAAAATGGTACCCGAGGCCGGACTCGAACCGGCACAGCTTGCGCCACTACCACCTCAAGGTAGCGTGTCTACCAATTCCACCACCCGGGCTAAAAATTATTTTCCTTTCGATGTTTCAGGCGCAGCAGGCACATCTGCTGCCGGTGTTGTCGCTTCCGGTGCGGTCGGCGCATCGCCAGCTGGCGCTGTTTTTTCTACAGCAGGTGCCGCATCACTAGCAGGCTGTTTTGCATCTTTGTTGTGTTGCTCAATGACGGCGGCGGAAGGAATGCCTTCATCGCTCAGACCGGCGCCCGCTTTGTTTTTAGCCAACATCGCTAAACCAAAACTGGTGACGAAAAAACTGCCACCAAAATCGCTGTGGTGTGGCTGAGGAAGTTGCCGCTGCCGGTGCTGCCAAACAGCGTTTGCGAGCCACTGCTGCCGAAAGAAGCACTGACTTTGCGCCTTTACCCTGCTGCAGCAGGATGAGGGCGACGATGGCGATGCTCACCAAAATGTGTAGTGCAATGATCAGTGGTTCCATGCTTGTTCCGCTGCGTTAATGATGGCGCAAAAACTGTTCGGGGTCTAGCGCTGCGCCGCCCACCAAACCGCCATCGACATCTGGTTGGGCAAAAGAAGGGCGGCATGATCCGCTTTCACACTGCCCCCGTAAAAGCACGCGCAACTCGCCAGCATGAGTCGGTAGCCGCTCTGCCCATTGCTGTCGAATAAAGGCATGCACAGCCTGCGCCTGCTCGGGCGTGGCGGTTTTGCCAGTGCCTATTGCCCACACCGGTTCATACGCCACCACCAATTGCTGCAGTTGCACTGGCTCCAAATGATCCAAGGCCGCGTGTAATTGTCGAGCCACCACCAACTTCGTTGCATCTCGCTCACGCTCGGCCAGCGTCTCTCCCACGCACAGCACCGGTGTAATGCCACAGGCTAATGCCTGACGAATTTTAGCAACCACCTGATCGTCCATTTCACCTAGCAAAGTGCGGCGCTCTGAATGCCCCACCAGCACATAATGGCAGCCGAAATCCGCCAACATGGCCGCAGCTACTTCACCGGTATACGCACCCCTGCGCATGATCGCTCACATTTTGTGCGCCCCACTGAATTGCCGTGCCCTGCAATTGTTCGCGACACGCCGCCAAGTATGGAAACGGCGCGCACACCGCCATTTGCGGTGCACAATGTTTCTTGTGCCTTGCAACAAAGCTTGCATCAACGCGCTGTTACTGGCCTGCGTGCCGTGCATTTTCCAGTTGCCGATGACCAAGGGTTTGCGTGATGAATGCGTCATAAAAACCTCAAGTCAATGCTGTTTCAACCACAACTGCCAATTCAGCAGCCAACGGTTTTACTAAGCCCATGTCTGCGCCCTTCCACCATTACGCGCACTACCGGCTCCGTGCCAGACGGACGCAACAAGACACGCCCTTGTCCACCCAATTTTTCTTCGGCTTGTTGCACCGCTTGGTGAATGACTGGATGCTCACTGAGATCACTTTCTGCACGCACGCACATTAATCATCACCTGCGGAAACTTGTGCATACCGCGTCGCGCTTCTGCCAGTTTTTTGCCGCTGTTACGCAGCGCCAACAACACTTGCAGAGCAGAAACCACACCATCACCGGTGGTGGTGAAATGATTACAAATAATATGACCGGAAGATTCGCCGCCGAGGTTCCAACTGTTTTCTTGCATGCCTTCAATCACATAGCGATCGCCCACTTTGGTGCGCACAAAAGGAATGTCACGCTGCTGCAAGGCCAATTCAAAACCCAAGTTACTCATTTGTGTGCCGACCCACCTTTGCACATGCCGCGCTGCTGTTGATCGCAGGCGATGATAAAGAGCAATTCGTCGCCATCCACCAATTCACCCGTGTGATCAACAAACAGCACACGATCGCCGTCACCGTCAAACGCAATACCGAGATCGGCTTTGTGCTCCAACACCGCGCGCTGCAATTCACTTCGGATGGGTAGAACCGCAGTTCTGATTGATATTCAAACCATCCGGCTTGCTCGCCAATTCAATCACCTCTGCGCCCTGCTCGCGCAATACATTCGGCGCGATGTGATAAGTAGCGCCATTAGCACAATCCACCACAATACGCATGCCGCGCAAATGAAAATTAAATGGCGTGGTGCTTTTGCAAAATTCAATGTAACGCCCCGCCGCATCAACAATGCGTTTGGCCTTACCCAGTAATGTAGGATCTTCTATCTGCATCGGCTCTTTAACTGCGCTTCCAATTTCCAACTCCACTTCATCGGGCAATTTGCTGCCGTCCGCACAAAAAAACTTGATGCCATTGTCTTCATGCGGATTGTGCGAGGCGCTGATCACAATGCCTGCTTGTGCGTTAAAGGTGCGCGTGAGATAGGCAATCGCCGGTGTAGGCATAGGCCCCAACAAACCCACATTCACACCGGCACTGATTAAACCCGCCTCTAAAGCCGATTCAAACATGTAGCCAGAAATGCGCGTGTCTTTGCCTATCAAAATCAATTTATTTTCATCGCTGGCGTGACGCGCAAAACTTTCCCTGCCGCCCAACCCAAACGCAAAATAAAATCCGGCGTGATGGGATATTCTCCTACACGACCACGAATGCCATCGGTGCCAAAAAATTCTCTACTCACACGATTAATCCTTTTTAATTTTTTTCATTGATGGCGCACCATACGCGCACCATATCGACAGTTTCTGCCACATCGTGCACACGAAGAATACGCGCGCCGCGATCTAAAGCCATTTGTGCCAAGGCCAGAGAAGCAGGTAAGCGTTCCTCGACAGGTTTACCCGTCAGTTTACCGGCTATGGATTTGCGCGACAGCCCCACCAAGAGCGGATACGGCAACTGCGCCAATACATCTAAACGGCGCAGCAAATCTACATTGTGTTCTAGCGTTTACCAAAGCCGAAGCCGGGGTCGAGCAAGATATTTTGCGGCGCAATACCAGCCTGTACACAAGTGGCTGCGCGCTGTTGCAACCACGCAGCCACCTCCGTTACCACATCGTCATAGTGCGGATGGTCTTGCATGTTTTCCGGCTCACCCTGCATGTGCATCAAACACACCGGCAAGCCCGTTTGCTCGGCAGTTTGCAGCGCGCCTTCTCGTTGCAGCGCGCGCACATCGTTGATCATACCTGCGCCGAGTGCAGCCGCCTCGCGCATCACTTGCGGGTTGCTGGTATCAACAGAAATAACCACATCCAAGCGCACAGCTACCGCTTCAACAACCGGCAACACGCGCGCCATTTCTTCCTGAGAAGAAACCGGCTGCGCATGCGGGCGCGTGGATTCACCGCCTATATCCAACACGCGCGCACCATTGGCCAGCATTTTTTCTGCGGCGCGCAGGCAGTGATCGAGTTGTGCTTGCTTGTGCGCAAAAAACACGCCGCCATCGGAAAAAGAATCGGGCGTGATATTAAGGATACCCATCACCGCCGGGCTGGATAAATCCAACACACGGTTTGCGCAGTGCAATTGCATGGAGCGTGCTGGATCAGCGAGCGATCAATGTTCGCCCGCTGGCCCACCAATCGGCGTCACATTATTCGGCGGCGGCGTGTTGTTTTCAGCCGCTTCTGGCGTATTGCCACTCGGCTTATTGCCGCCGGTGTTGCTGTTGTGCCAATCGCGCGGCGCACGCACAGCGCGACGCGCCATCAAATCATCCACTTGCTCGCTGTCCAGCGTCTCATATTCCATCAACGCATTTTTCATCGCTTCCAAAATATCGGTATTCGCTTGCAGCATTTCTGTGGCGCGCGCATAACTCGCATCCAGAATAGTTTTAATTTCACTATCAATCAGCTCTTCTGTGTGCGCAGAAATATTTTTCACGAAAACCTTCGCCATCGCGGCGTCGTAATCCAAGGCGCCGAGTTTTTCAGACAAACCATAATTCACCACCATCGCGCGCGCAATGCTGGTCGCCATCTGAATATCACTGTACGCGCCAGTGGAAACACCGTCTGCACCGTAAATCATTTCTTCAGCAATGCGGCCGCCGTACGCCGTAGCAATATCACTCAACAATTTGCGTTTGCTAGTGCTAATGCGATCTGCTGTTGGCAAAAACCATGTGATGCCCAGCGCACGACCACGCGGAATAATCGTGACTTTGTGAATCGGATCATGCTCCGGCATGAGATAGCCGACGATAGCGTGACCGGCCTCGTGGTAGGCAGTCATGGTTTTTTTCTTTTCCGACATCACCATGGATTTGCGCTCGGCACCCATCATGATTTTGTCGCGCGCTTTTTCAAATTCTTCTGTCGTCACCAAACGGCGATTGCCGCGCGCGGCAAACAGTGCCGCTTCATTTACCAAGTTAGCGAGATCCGCACCAGAAAATCCAGGGGTACCGCGTGCGATGATGGACGCATCTACCGCTTCATCCAGCGGCACTTTGCGCATATGCACTTTCAAAATTTGTTCACGGCCGCGAATATCCGGCAGCGCCACATGCACTTGGCGATCAAAGCGACCGGGGCGCAACAACGCTTTATCCAGCACATCGGGGCGGTTGGTAGCGGCGATGACAATCACGCCTTCGCTGCCTTCAAAGCCGTCCATTTCGACGAGCAATTGATTCAGCGTTTGCTCGCGTTCATCATTGCCGCCGCCATGACCGCCGCCGCGATGTCTGCCCACGGCATCAATCTCGTCGATAAACACAATGCACGGCGCTTGCTTCTTTGCCTGCTCAAACATATCGCGCACACGCGACGCACCCACGCCGACAAACATTTCCACAAAATCGGAACCGGAGATAGAAAAAAACGGCACTTTGGCTTCGCCGGCAATCGCTTTAGCCAATAAAGTTTTACCGGTACCTGGAGGCCCCGACATCAACACGCCGCGCGGAATTTTTCCGCCCAATTTTTGAAAGCGCGAAGGGTCGCGCAAAAACTCCACCAGTTCGCTGACATCTTCTTTGGCTTCGTCTACACCGGCCACATCTGCAAAGGTGGTTTTGATTTGGTCTTCCGACAACAAACGCGCTTTGCTTTTACCAAAGCTCATCGGCCCGCCTTTGCCGCCCATGCCGCCCTGCATTTGGCGCATGAAAACATGAACACACCGATAATCAACAAGACGGGCAACACAGCAAAAACAATTGCTGCAACAAGCCGGGTTGTTCCGGCTCACGCCCTTCTACTCTGACATTGTTGCTCAACAAATCGTCCATCAAATGTGTGTCCAATACATTCGGGCGCACAGTTTGAAACGCAGTGCCATCCTTCATTGCACCGTTGATTTTTTGACCGTCGATCACCACCGAGGCCACGCGCTGCTGTTGTACTTCTTGAATAAAAGCAGAGTATTCGAGCGCGCTGGCCGGTTGTTGCGGTGCGAGATTTCGGAACGCCGACATCAGCACAAAAAGAATGGCACCCCAGATCAGCAGTGTTTTAATTGTGTCGTTCAAAATCAAACCCTCTCGATACCACTTTCAATACATTTTCTTGCTCGTGACATAGCCACGCAGCATTGTTAATTTTTAAAACCTTGCGCTAGCAGATACACCTCACGCGATCGCGCGCGCGAGGCCTGCGGCTTGCGGGTGCTCACTTTTTTGTAGCGCCCCTTCAAGACTTTCAGCAGTTCATCAAAACCTTCGCCGTGGAATACTTTGGTGAGGAAAGCGCCGTCTGGCTTCAACACTTGCGCCGCCATCTCGCTCGCCAGCTCCACCAAGTACATCGCGCGCGGCTGATCCACACCTGCCATACCGCTCATGTTGGGGGCCATATCCGAAATCACAAGGTCCGCCTTGCGTTCACCCAGAGCGGCCAATATCTCCGCCAACACCGTCTCTTCGGTGAAATCGCCGTGGATAAAATCGACGCCGGCCAGAGTATCCATCGGCAAAATATCACTGGCGATCACGCGGCCGTGATGCCCCACCAGCGCCACCGCCACTTGCGACCAGCCGCCAGGGGCGGAACCGAGATCAACCACCGTCATGCCGGGGCGAATCAGGCGATCGTTCTCCTGAATTTCCAGCAACTGAAAGCTGGCACGCGAGCGGTAGCCCTGCTTCTGCGCTTCTTTGACGTACGGATCATCGAAATGCTCCCTCAACCAGCGCCCGCTGCTGCGCGAGCGACCCACTTTTTTTGCAGGTTTATTGATCGGGGAGTCGGGAGTCATGCGTGGTTTCCTGTTGCTGTGACCATCATACCAGTTGACCGCCGCAAAGCCGCTACAATGCGCGCCCGCCCTCGCCTCTTCGGACAGCCGCCATGAGCCTCGACAGTCACACTCGCCAACAACTGAAAGCATTGGGGCATGCGCTCAACCCGGTGGTCACTGTGGCTGGCAAAGGATTGGCCGACAGCGTACTTGATGAAGTGCGTCGCGCTCTGCACGACCACGAACTGATCAAAGTGAAATTCGCCGTGGGCGATCGCGTAGCAAAGCAACAAATCATTGCGGATATGTGCGCCCGCTGCGAATGCGAATTAGTGCAACAAATTGGTCACATTGCGCTGGTATACAAGAAGAATCCACAAGCGAAATTGGGCTTGAGCAATATTCGTAACAGCGTTGAGTAAAACTGTCGCTCAACGCATCGGAATCGAAATTTTGAGTTCAGCGCCCTGGATGACATCAAGGTAATTGTTGCTGCCATTTTTTTTGTCCGGATTATTCCGTGTGGCCGTACTGTTGTCGTCTCCTTCCATAATCAAGTTCCCACCTAACCGCACATCATTTGGATCTATTTTTTTCGCAAAAAAGTCTGGGATTTCTTTTTGTTTTTTCACCTCCCATCGCGAAGTGTGGCCGTAGTAAAGGTCTTCTTTCATTCGCAAACGCAGTGCTTTTTGGGTGTTGTTGTTGCTTTTGGCACTTGCGGTTGTGATTTGTTTTTCACTACCGCCACGGCGGCATTGCTAACCGGCTCCGGTTTTTTCACTACTTCAGGCTTTTTGATTTCCTCAACGGAGGGCTCTACATCTTTTACTGGCGGCGGCGGCTGCGCTAAATCCACCTCACCTTTGCCAATATCGGACGCGATCACAACCGCATCTGCTTTTTCCGTCGCCAATGGCAGTAACAAAGGCGCCTGTGGCACTTCGCCTTCCCAGTGTGGCTGCACCATGTTTTGCCATTGAAATTCTCGGCTTTTTTCGTATTCATTCACCGCAAACAACAGCAGCAACGACATCAGTAACAAACTGAGAAAAATCGTTGTGCTGCGAATGACAGTGCGCTGCTGCATAGTGGTTTACCGCGTTCGCCGCGGCGGCAAGCCGGTGTGCTGCGTCAATAATTTATTGGCGCGACGACGATACATGGCATCGGCATTTTTGATACGCGCGTCAATTTTCACCGGCTGCGTTTTAGGAATGAGGTGATGCGCGCCGTTGCCGATCAAATCCGCGCGCCCCATTTTGTGCAACGCCGTGCGCAGCAGCGGCCAGTTGTCTGGATCGTGATAGCGCAAAAACGCTTTGTGCAATTTGCGTTGATTGATGCCCTTCGGCACCGCCACGGTTTCGCTGTTGGCACGAATGCGTTTTAGCGGATTTTTTCCTGTGTGATACATCGCGCTCGCCATCGCCATTGGCGAGGGAATAAAGGCTTGCACTTGATCAGCTTGGAAATTGTATTTCTTCAACCACAGCGCGAGATTCATCATATCTTCGTCGCGCGTGCCGGGGTGAGCCGCTACAAAATACGGAATGAGATACTGCTCTTTGCCCGCTGCGCGCGAATATTTTTCAAACATGCCTTTGAAGCGGTCGTAAGTGCCAATGCCCGGCTTCATCATCTTGGTCAGCACGCTTTCTTCCGTGTGCTCGGGCGCAATTTTCAAATAACCACCGACATG
Source organism: Cellvibrionales bacterium (assembly GCA_016713115.1). Classification (NCBI taxonomy): domain Bacteria; kingdom Pseudomonadati; phylum Pseudomonadota; class Gammaproteobacteria; order Cellvibrionales; species Cellvibrionales bacterium. The sequence continues at coordinate 653,721 of JADJPU010000001.1, forward strand.
ATGCGTGACCAACTCTTTCACATACTCCGGTGTTTCTACCGCCAAGTCATAGCGCAGACCTGAGGCGATCAATTTTTTTTACCCCTGGCAGCGCGCGCGCTTTGCGATACAACTTCACCAGCGGCATTTGATTGGTTTCGAGATTGCTGCATATCGTTGGATACACACAAGACAAGCGCCGACAACTCTGCTCAATTTTTTCGTCTTTGCAATTCAAGCGCCACATATTGGCGGTGGGGCCGCCGAGATCAGAAATCACGCCGGTAAATCCCGGCACTTTGTCGCGAATATCTTCAATTTCTTGCAGGATAGATTCTTCCGAGCGGCTCTGAATAATGCGTCCTTCGTGTTCAGTGATGGAACAAAAAGTGCAGCCGCCAAAGCAGCCGCGCATGATGTTCACTGAGAAACGGATCATTTCATACGCAGGAAATTTGGCTTTACCATACGATGGATGCGGTTGGCGCGAATACGGCAAACCAAAAACGCTGTCCATTTCTTGAGTGGAAAGCGGCAGCGGCGGTGGATTCATCCACACAGCTCTGTCGCCGTGCTGTTGTATCACTGCGCGCGCATTGCCAGGATTGGTTTCTTTGTGAAACACGCGCGAAGCATGGGCGTACAACAGCGTGTCGCCACTCACTGCTTCAAACGAAGGCATGCGTACCACTTCTGCTTTTTTTTGCACGGAAGATTTTTCTTCGTGGTCTGGTGCCATCAAACGCACCACCTCGGCTCCTTCGATTTCAGTGGCATCAACTTCTTGAAAATCTGCCAGCACATTTTTCGTGATAAACGCCGTGCCACGAATATCGTAAATATCACGAATGTTTTCGCCCGCTGCTAAACGATGCGCGAGTTCCACCACTTGTCTTTCTGCGTTGCCATAAATCAGCATATCGGCTTTGCTGTCGAACAAAATCGAACGGCGCACTTTTTCTGACCAGTAATCAAAATGCGCAAGACGACGCAAACTCGCTTCAATGCCGCCGATGACCAGCGGTACATTAGGGAACGCTTCACGGCAGCGCTGGCAATAAGTGAGTGTGGAGCGATCGGGTCTACGGCCGCCTTCGCCATTCGGTGAGTAAGCATCGTCGGAGCGAATTTTTTTATCCGCCGTGTAGCGGTTAATCATCGAATCCATGTTGCCGGCTGTCACGCCGAAAAATAAATTCGGTTTGCCCAGCGCTTTGAAGGCTTCGGCGGATTGCCAATCCGGCTGCGCGATGATGCCGACGCGAAACCCCTGCGCTTCCAGTGTGCGACCGATCACCGCCATGCCGAAACTGGGGTGGTCGATATAGGCATCGCCGGTGACGATGATGATGTCGCAGCTATCCCAACCCAACACATCCATTTCTGCGCGCGACATCGGCAACACAGGCGCAGCGCCAAAACGCTTCGCCCAAAATGGCTTGCGACCAAACAAATCCGGCGCAAGAGAGGTACTGGCTGCTGACATGAATTTACCTCAATTCTCAACGCGCATCTTATACTGCACGCCATTCTTTATTGTAGATCGACCACCATGATCGAAGCACTGTGGCAAACCATTCGCAGCACAGCCGAGCGGGAAGCCGCGCAAGAACCCGTGCTCGCCAGTTACCTACACAACACGGTGTTGCGCCATCAAAGCCTCTGTTCTGCACTGGGTTTCCTTATCGCTGGCAAACTGGACTGCCAAGCTCTACCCGCGTTGACGCTGATGGAGGTGTTTGCCGAAGCCTTTTGTGCAGATACCTCGATTACGGCGGTAGTAGCGCAGGACATCGAAGCCATCACCACCCGCGACCCCGTGTGCCAATCGCCCTTGCAGGCCCTGCTATTTTACAAAGGCTTTCACGCGCTCACGGCGTGGCGCGTGGCGCACTGGCTGTGGCAGCAAAATCGCAAACCGCTGGCGTACTTTTTACAAAATCGCATTTCGGTGATTTTTGCGGTGGATATTCATCCTGCGGCGCGCATCGGCGGAGGCGTATTGCTCGATCACGCCACCGGCATTGTGATCGGCGAGACAGCAACCGTGGCCGATAATGTGTCCATTCTGCAAGACGTGACCCTCGGCGGCACCGGCAAAGAAACGGGCGACCGCCACCCGAAAATTGGCGCAGGCGTGTTGATTGGCCCCGGCAGCAAAATCCTCGGCAACATCAAAGTGGGTGCTTGCGCCCAAATTGCGGCAGGCAGCGTGATCCTCAAAGATGTGCCCGACTGCGCATTGATGGCGGGCGTACCCGCCAAGCAAATCGGCCAAAGCGATTGCGCGCAACCGGCGCTGGAAATGCGGCAGACTTTGGACTGAAACACCGAAACACAACATCAAAAAGCGTAAGTCAGGAGTCGGGAAATACCGCGATCCCATCCTCGCCTGGGTGCTCTTCTTTTTCTGCTCTTTCAATTGCTCTCAACAACTTGGCATGCTCCTGAGGGTCATGCCCAGAACGCAAGTAGTGGGAAATATGCTTGTACACCTCTTCCAGTCTTATATTGCGATTAAATTGGTACAAAAATACATGCCCTAACGCGGAGGCATCTTCACCCACACGCAGTGTTTTTGCCGCCTCTAACGCTGTTTCAGTCTGTTCAACCGTGGGTTTTTTGATACGCATATTTTCCATCATTTCATTCTCCTCTTCGCACTGATAGACAACCGCAGCATTGCTTAGCTATTTTACAAAACAAAGAAAAACTTGCGGTAATGCTGCAACTCGGCAATGGAATTACTACACACAAAGGAACCGGCATCATTGGGCTTTTACCTGTACAATTCGGAGAATAATAACAACCTCGGCCTTATGCCAAATGAATAACAGCCAAAATACGCCTATCAATTTTTCGGTTCCCTTGCCCGATTTTCAATACCGCCCCGATATCGACGGCTTGCGAGCCATCGCAGTCACTTCAGTGATCGGCTTCCACACATTTCCCAATCTTATCAGCGGTGGATTTGTTGGCGTTGATATTTTCTTCGTTATCTCAGGATTTCTGATTTCGTCCATCATTCTGAAATCATCAGCGACTGGCAGCTTCTCCATTCTTGACTTTTACTCTAGGCGAATCAGACGGATCTTTCCAGCCTTGCTACTGATGCTTGCCACTTGTTTGCTGGCAGGCTGGATATTGTTATTCCCCGACGAATTGAAACAATTAGGGAAACATGTATTAAGTGCCAATTTTTTTGTCCTGAATTTCACTTTGTGGTCTGAAGCAGGATATTTCGACACTGCTTCAGAACTGAAACCTTTATTACATTTATGGTCACTGAGTATTGAAGAACAGTTTTATACCCTGTGGCCAATCACGCTGCTGTTTTTTGCTAGATACAAGAAACCATGGATCTTGATAGCTGCAATAACAGCAATATCTTTTTTATTATGTGTATCAGAAACTTTCGGAAAGGTTGGAAACTTTTACATGCCACTAACAAGGGTATGGGAATTATTATGTGGCGGATTACTGGCATTCATCCCATCCCAACCTGACGCAGTGAACGGCATAGCCGGTAAGTATCCACGACTACAGCGCACGCTGATTGAAACACTCTCATTAATAGGCATCACATTGTTGTGTGTGGCTATTTTCACGCTGAATGGAAAAACCAAGTTCCCAGGCTGGGCTGCGCTGTTTCCGGTGCTAGGCACTGTGATACTCATCGCCGCAGGACCAACAACCCTGATTAATCGATATTTGCTGGGGAACTGTTTCTTCGTATTTATCGGTCTCATCAGTTATCCGTTGTATTTATGGCACTGGCCGCTATTGTCATTTCCAAAAATTACAGATGGCCTAACACTGTCAGCCGAAGTAAAAGTAATTGCTGTCTTTATGGCGATTATCTTCGCCACTCTGACTTACCAATTTGTTGAGAAACCTCTGCGCCATAAAGGCAATATCGCCAGTATTGCCCTGTTGCTGGCTGCCTTGTTAACCGCTGGCATAGGCAGTCTATTTTTCACTGGCTTTATTCATCCAAGACACGCTGATGCATTGGCACAAAAAATTGCCGCTGCAACGCAAGATGGAGCTTTCGGATCCCCAACATCCCAAACGATAGGCGTTTTAATCGACAATCAGGAATATCGTTCCGTCGGCAATGGAAAAAAAATCACACTGTACATTGGAGACAGTAATATGGATCAATACTGGCAGGGGATAGAAACGCTCATCCATGCCAGCAATGGCTCCAGAAAAGCCATGCTTACGGGTTGTCGTTTACCCATTTTGAATCTCCGCCATCTAGGAGATGATCTGGATTGCAATCCAACCAATTCCCGCGCGCTTTTAATGGCCACCAGTAACCCCGATGTCGACACTGTGGTACTAGGTGCGCAATGGCGCGGAACATTCAGCTTTCAATATCAAGATGGCAATCAGTTGTACCCAATGAATACACCTGAAGGTCTACAAAAAGCAATGGATCAACTGACCAACACCATCAAGAACCTCACGGATCAAGGTAAAACAGTTTATCTATTACTGAATATCCCCGGCGGAGAAGAATTTGATCCGCACAAGCTGATAAAGCGTTCGTTGCTGGGTTTTCACCCTACTGCTCATCTAGAAGGAGGCATATCACTGGACGAGCACTACAGGAGAACCGCAGCTATCACGCCACTATTGCGCGATGTAGCGCAACGCAGCGGCGCAATTATTCTGGATCCAGCTGATTTTATGTGTGCAGCACAGTGGTGTAGCGCGGTCACACCGGATGGCGAAGTGATTTACAGGGACATCGATCACCTGAAAGGATCCTACAGTCATGATTACCCTGCATTCATCGGCCAGACACTGAAACATTAATTTCTCAGGTGATGAAAAAATATTTGCGGTAATGCTGCAACTCGGCAATCGAATCGCGGATGTCATCCAGCGCGAGGTGTGAGCTATTTTTTTTCACGCCTTCGGTAATTTCTGGTCGCCAGCGTTTCGCCAATTCTTTGATGGTACTGACATCCAAATTGCGGTAGTGAAAAAACGCTTCCAGTTGCGGCATGCCGCGCCACAAAAAACGGCGATCCTGACAGATGCTATTGCCGCACATCGGTGAAGCGCCGGCTGGCACCCACTGCGCGAGAAACGCGAGCGTCTGGCGCTCGGCTTCGGCAACATCTATATCGCTGGTCAGCACGCGCGCCGTCAGTCCGCTGTTGCCGTGCTGGCGCGTGTTCCACTCGTCCATGGCATCCATCGTCGCCTGCGTTTGGCGTATCGCTAAGGCAGGGCCTTCTGCCAAGACTTTGAGATCGCTGTCGGTGACGATGGTGGCGATCTCGATGATGACATCGGTATCAGGGTTCAAACCGGTCATCTCCAAATCAATCCAAATTAAATGGTCTTTGTGCACAACGGGCTTCGGTTGCATCTCGCCGCTCTCTTGGTAAGGTGTGCGCCATTCTTACCGCTACGCCCGCCGATGTGAAGCCGACTTAATGGCCAGACGACTCACCGACCAACAACGCCGCCGCATTGCGCTGCAACAAACGCGACGGCGCAGTGCCGTGGCCAGCGAAGACGCACCGGATGAAACGCAACTGGGCGGCGAGCAAGAAGTGTTGATCGTCGCGCATTACGGCAGACAAGTAGATGTGGAAACTTTGGATGATGCACCGCGCAGCCTGCGCTGTTTTTTGCGCACCAATATGGAAGCGCTGGTGACGGGCGACCGCGTGATTGCCAAGTTGCCAACACCCGACAGTGAAATTGCGCAGGGCGTGGTGGTGGCCAGCAGCGCGCGCCGTTCACTGCTTTCGCGCCCCGACAGCCGCGGCTTGCTGCGCCCCATTGCCGCCAATATCGATGTGATGCTGGTGACGATTGCGCCCGCACCGGAACCGTTTCCGTTTTTGGTGGATCGCTATTTGGTCGCGGCGCATCTCTACGGTATTGCCGCTGCCATCGTGTGCAACAAAACCGATTTACTCAACGACGAAAATCGCGCCGTGCTTGATCGCATGCTGCATGTTTATCAACAGATTGGCTATTCCGTTTTTTCTGTGTCTACGCAACAAGAAAAAAGCCTGCACGCACTGCGACAGTTTTTGCAAAGCAAAACCTCGGTGATTGTTGGGCAATCTGGTGTGGGGAAATCGTCTCTAATTCACGCCCTGCTGCCAGACACAGAAATTGCCATCGGCGAATTATCAGCCGGTGTTGAAAAAGGCAAACACACCACCACCACTGCGCGCCTGTATCACTTGCCGGAAGGCGGCGATTTGATTGATTCCCCTGGCATACGCGAATTAACTTTGCCTGCCATTCCCGCGCCAGATTTGCTGTCGCATTTTTCTGATTTACAGCAGCACGCGCACGGCTGCCGCTTCCGCGACTGCCAGCACGAACACGAACCAGACTGCGCAGTACTCGCCGCCGAACAAAGCGGAAAAATTTTTCCTGAGCGTTTAGCCAGTTATCGCCACATTCTCACGAATCTTGTATGACAGACACTCCCATCAAAAAATTCGAGCACAGCATCACCATTACCGCGAATGGAAAACGCGCGATTGATTGGCTGGCAGAAAACACGCCGCTGTCGCGCATGCAACTCAAAAAAGCGATGGCCAACGGCGCGGTGTGGCTGCAAATCAACAAGAAACAGGAGCGCATGCGCCGCGCTACCCGCGAATTGCCCGCCAACAGCACGCTGCATATTTATTTTGATGTCGATATTCTTGCGCTCACCGCACCCATGCCCACAAAAATTGCCGACGAGCGCAGTTACTCCGTGTGGTACAAACCCGCAGGCTTGCTGGCGCAAGGCACGCTGCAAGGCGATCACTGTTCGCTGCTGCGTATCGCCGAGCAACTCACGCAGCGCAAAACATTTCTGGTGCATCGTTTGGATCGCGAAGCCAACGGCTTGATGTTGGTGGCACACACTGAAAGAGCCGCTGCCGCACTCTCCGCTTTATTTCAAAACAATCGCATCGCGAAACATTATCGCGCCAGCGTGCACGGTGAATGGAAACCCGCCGCTGACACAGCACTGCCGCTAAAAATTGACAGCCCGATTGACGGTAAACACGCCGTAACCTGGATAGACAAAGCCACTTACGATGCGGGCAACGCTTGCACACACTTACAACTGCACATCGACACCGGACGCAAACACCAAATTCGCCGCCACCTTGCAGAATTAGGTCATCCCATACTGGGCGATGCGCGTTATGGCACAGCTACACACGCTTCCACGCTGGCATTGACGGCGAGCAGCATGGAATTTTCTCTGCCCGCTCGCCAATCGCAAGCGATTGTTTGTATTGCCACCTGAAATTTCAGCACAGCCCCATTAACGGAGACTGATGATGTTTGATCCACACGCACTTTTCGCGGTACGCGCCGTCAATAAAACCCTGCAAGCGGACATCCAACACAAAATTGATTTCAAAACCAAACCGCTGGGTGCGCTGGGCACGCTGGAAACGATCGCGCTGCAAGTGGCACTGATTCAACAAACACTCACGCCGGCATTAAAAAACCACACTTGTTGTTGTTTGCCGGCGATCACGGCATTACCGCCGAAGGCGTGAGCCCCTTTCCGCAAGTGGTGACGCAGCAAATGGTGCACAATTTCGCCAACGGCGGCGCGGCCATCAATATTTTTTGCCGCCAACACCATATCGCGATTAACGTGGTGGACGCCGGCGTCAACGGCGATCTGCGCGGCCTACCCATCAAGCACGTCAAAGTAGCGGAAGGCACGCGCAACTTTTTACACGAGGCGGCGATGACTGCCGCGCAGTGTGAACAGGCGATTGCACGCGGCGCGATGTTGGTGCGCGCCACTGCCGAAGCGGGCAGCAATGTAATCGGTTTTGGTGAAATGGGCATCGGCAACACTTCATCGGCTACTGCTTTATTTGCTGCACTGTCTGGCACAGCCATAGAAGATTGCATCGGGCGCGGCACGGGTTTGGATGATGCGGGCTTGCAGCACAAAACCAAAATCCTCAATGCGGCATTGCAAAAACACGGCGCGTTGCCTAATCCGTTTGATATTTTGTGCACTTTCGGCGGTTTTGAAATCGCCATGATGGTGGGCGCAATACTCGCCGCCTGCGAGCAAAAAATGGTGGTGATGATTGACGGTTTTATTGCCAGTAGCGCCGCTGCCATTGCCTTTGCACTGGAACCACCAGCGCGTGATTACTGTATTTTCTCGCATTTATCGAACGAGTCTGGCCACAAAAAAATTCTGGATTATCTGCAAGTCACACCACTGGTTTCGCTGGGCTTGCGCTTGGGCGAAGGCAGCGGTGTCGCCGTTACTTATCCGCTCATTCAATCCGCCGTGTTGTTTTTGAATGACATGGCTTCGTTTGACGATGCGGGCGTATCCAATAAATGAAATCTGATTTTTTCACACAACAAAATTTTCGCGCACAACACTGCTTGATGGTGCAGGGCTGCACCTCAGATGCAGGCAAAAGCACTTTAGTGGCAGGCTTGTGTCGCGTACTGGCACGACGCGATATAAAAGTTGCGCCGTTCAAACCGCAAAACATGGCGCTGAACAGCGCCGTGACTATCGACGGCGGCGAAATTGGTCGCGCGCAAGCCGTGCAAGCGCAAGCCTGTTTTCTTGAACCGCACAGCGATATGAACCCTATTTTGTTAAAACCGAATACCGATGTGGGCGCGCAAGTGATTGTGCACGGCAAGGCACTCGCCAATATGGATGCCGCGCATTACCACCAATACAAAAGCGAAGCGATGCAATTCGTGTTGCAATCGTTTGCGCGTTTATCCGCGCAATACAACTGTGTTGTTGTGGAAGGCGCTGGCAGCCCCGCTGAAATCAATTTGCGCGACCGCGATGTCGCCAATATGGGTTTTGCCGAAGTCGTGGATTGCCCTGTGATTTTAGTAGCCGACATTGATCGCGGCGGCGTGTTTGCGCATTTGTGCGGCACGCTGGATTTATTGAGTGCATCTGAACAACAGCGCGTGGTCGGTTTTGTTATCAATAAATTTCGCGGTGATGTATCGCTGCTGCAACCGGGCATCGACTGGCTGGAACAGCGCACTGGCAAACCGGTATTGGCAGTGATGCCTTATTTGCACGGCCTGCATTTAGAAGCAGAAGACGCCATCGCTTATCAGCAGCCAGAAAAAAATCACAGCGAGCGCTTGCGCGTGATCGTGCCGGTGATGCCGCGCATCAGCAACCACACGGACTTCGACGCTCTGCGCTTGCACCCGCAAGTGGACCTCAGCTTTGTGCGTGCCGGTGAAGCTCTCCCACCTGCTGATTTGGTGATACTGCCTGGCAGCAAAAGCGTACGCGGCGATCTCGCTTTTTTACGCAGCAACAACTGGGAAGCGTATTTGCAGAAACATTTGCGCTACGGCGGAAAATTGATGGGCATTTGCGGCGGCTTTCAAATGCTCGGCAACAGCATTGCGGACCCGCACGCACTGGAAGGCGAAGCCGGCAGCGCGCAGGGTTTCGGTTTTTTAGACTTCGACACCGTTTTAGAACCGGAAAAACAATTGCTGCGCGTGACAGGCAAGCTGCAAGCCAACGGCGCGCGCGTGAGCGGCTATGAAATTCACTGCGGCGTGAGTCGCGGTTCGGCACTGGAGAATGCTGCCTTGGATCTTGGCGACCACAGCGATCGCGCGCTGTCTGCCGACGGCAACAGCTTGGGCACCTATGTACACGGCATCTTTGACGAGCAGGAATCGCTGACGAGTTTATTGGCGTGGGCTGGGCTGCGCGAGGTAGAGGCGTTTGATTATCGCGCGCGCCAAGAAGCAGATATTGATCGTTTAGCGGATGCCGTGGAGCAGTATTTCAATACTGAGTGGCTGTGTGCACTTATAGCCCCGCAGCGTTAATTATTTTTACGCTACCAATATCTTTCAGCTTCTTGTTTGCCGGATCATCAAAATTCGGAATACCAATAATAATATCTGCTTTGCCATCACTGTTGATGTCACCAGCACTCACTGCAAAACCAAAATAATCCTTCGCTACATCGCCGTATTTTGTTTCACCGATTTGCGCATAACCATCGCCGCTGAACACAGAAACACTACCCGCCATTTTGATCGATTTTTTCGGATTGGCGGTCGGCGCGTTGTCTTTCCACGCGCCGGCAATAATGTCTGCTTGGCTGTCACCATTCACATCGCCCGCTGCCACGCTGTAGCCGAGTTGAGCTTTGGCGTTGGTACCAAATGATTTCGTCAGTTGCTCGTCGTCGATGATAGAAAACACCGTCACACTGCCTGTGTCTTTGCGTTTGTTGTCGAGATCATCGGCCAGCGGCGCACCAACAAACACATCGTCATAACTGTCACCACTCACATCGCCAACTGTAACTGCTTTACCAAACTGCGAACCCTTCGCTCCGCTTTTTGTGAAGAACGGTTCTGCTGGGTTTGCCAGTAAATACGCTTTAACGCTGCCGCTATTTTTTACGGCATCAACACTGTCATTTGGTGCGCCGATGATGATGGCAATGCCATCATCGTTCAGTTTGCCCGCTGCAACGGAAGTACCTGCATAAGCCTTGGCATTTGCGCCATAGAACGGCGTGCCGAGTGGAACGAGGCTGCTGCCGGAATACACGGTCACGCTGCCTGCCAGCTTCAACCCCGTATCACCGGTCGCTTTCGGTGCGCCCACCAGAATATCCGGCGCACTGTCGCCATCCACATCACCCAGCGCCAGCGCCGCACCAAACTGTGATTTGGCTTGCGAACCATTGAGCGCCTCATCCGTCTTGTTGCCGCAATGCTCGCCTCGCCCATACAACACGGTCACGGTGCCAGTGCGTGTTGTGCCAGCATTCGGAGCACCTACTACAACATCGTCACAGCCATCGCCATCAATATCCGCACCACCCGCCACAGCAAAACCCATCGCATCTTTGGCGGCTGTGCCTTTGATGGAAGCCAGTTCCGTACCGTCTCTACCAGAGATCACCGCAGCGCGACCGATGTCTTTATTTACTTTTATTTTCAATAACTTATCAGCAGGAAAATCATAGCCTGGTGTGCCGATTATATAGTCGCCATAACCGTCACCGTTGAAGTCACCGGCAAACGCCACAGAAGAACCGGTTTTGTCGGCCTTCACTTCGCCGGTTATATCATCTGGTACTGGTACCGGATCATCGCAGGCATCGCCGATACCGTTGCCATCCCAGTCGCGTTGGTCAGGATTGGCGGCTGTTGGGCAGTTGTCAGTGCCATCACCAAGACCATCATCATCCGTATCGAGCTTCACGGTGACAGTCAACACTCGGGCAGCACCACCACTGAATGTGAATGTCAGACTTGTGGTGCCTTCCGGCTGTGTCGCCAAATAGCTTTTCTGAATAATTACATCATTGCCTGTGATCCAATAATCCGTTCCAAACACGAGCATTTGCCCTTCATTACTAATGTCCACGAGTGTGTTGCCGTTCAGTGTCATCGTAGTGAAAACAATGGACTGTTTAGACGGCTTCTTGTCGAAGTTGGCTGTATCCGGACTGATGATGCTGTCCAGCGGCGTATTGTCCAGTACAAAACGGTTGGATACCGCACGAACCTCATTGTCTGCCGTATCCTTCCCTCGAACATGTAAATACCAGTCACCGTCCACGCCTTCTTTTGTCAGCGCACTGCCATTATTCAAGGCCAGCCAGCCAGCCGTCGGCTCGGCTGTGTCTTGTGTCCAGGCATACTCCAGTGTGGACTCCACCAGTCCGCTGCCACCGCTGTCGGTAATCGTCGCCGTTACCGAAGTACTCCGCGCCAGCAATTCACTGCCGTTCGGGCTGAAAAGAACTGCTGGCGTTGTTCTGTCGATATTGACCGCGTATGGAGCAGACAAACTGTTTCCCAGCGAATCCGTGACCGTGAACTCACCGGAATTCATACCATCGCTGATGAAAAATATCTCGTCCCCTGGCGTATATATCCCCTGATCTGCCACGTTCATCGACCAGGTAAAAGAAGTAATCGGTGACGCACCTGTTTCCGCCGTGGCAGACACTCGGACACTGCTGTTTGTCCATTCCCCGCTTGCATAATCATCGCCACCAGTCACCTTGACCTTGGTTATCGTCAGTTTCAGGTCGCCCCGGCTGATCTTGACGGTGCGACTGTCCGTTTGCACATTGCCCATCCCATCTATCGCCTGAACAGCAATCGAGTGGATACCCTCATCCGATATCGTGATCGGACCTGAATAATTCGCCCATGTTTTGCCGCCATCCAGCGTATACCGCAACGCCGCCACACCACTGAGCGCATCGGTTGCCGCAGCCGTCACAACAACATTCTGGTTCGTCCATGTATCGTTTGCATAACTGTTACTGTCCTGTGTCTCCATCGACAGACTCAACACAGGCGGCGTGTTATCTATCAGGAATGCCGCCGAGGTTGTGTTTGCTGCATTCCCAGCATAATCCTTGGCTCGGATATGCAAATACCAGTTCCCATCTGCCCCAGCGTATGTAAATGGTGCCACTACTGTATAGGGAAGAAGAGAAAAACCACCCCAGCCACTGACAGGTGTGACGGCTGTTTGCGTCCAAGCATATTCAAGTGTGGAGGCGTTCAAACCGCTCGTCACATCCGTGGCCGTCACTAGGGTACTGATTGCCCTGAGCGGCGTAACGCTGCCATTCGGGGCAAAGGTGATAACTGGCGCAATGCGATCGCGTGATACCGTCAAAATGTATGTTTTGGGGGCTTTCATGTACGGCTCTACACGAACCTTGATCACTGCACCAGTCGCAGGAACCGGCACGGTGACGGTCGAACCGCTGGCTTGCCGCTGGTCATTGATATACAACGCCGCATAAGTAGGGTCTTTCAAAACGGCATTGATATGGACACTGGTGGCTTCCGGAGCAATATCATACTGATATGCGGTAATAGCTGAGGAAAAGGCAGGGGAAGGTGAGCCCTCCACCAGTGTCAAGCCACTCAACTCGTTATCACCCGGCACAGAGGTTTGCGCCCCCCAGCTGACAACAGTGCCGTCACTCTTTAATGCCAACGAGTGCGAGATACCTGCTGATATGGCAACAACATCGGCCAATCCGGCGGGAGGTGACGCTTTTCCTTGGGAATTCCCCCCCCAACCGACTACGGTGCCGTCATTCTTCAAAGCCAAGGCGTAGTCGTTCTGTGCCGAGATAGCCATCGTTTGGCCTTGCAGCCCAGTCGGCACATCAAGAATTCCGTCGCCGGTATAGTCCTTCCCCAAGCTGCAATCGTGCCGTCGTTTTTCAATGCTAATGCGAATAAATATCCTCCTTGAATATCCCTAACATTGCTCAAACCCGCAGGCATTGGTGTCGCGTCCGCCCCGTTTGAGCCCCAGTCAACAACCGTGCCATTAAATTTGAGAGCCATAGAGTAGTAGTTGCCAGCGGCCACCTTCGAGACAAAACTTTGTGCGGCAGATGGCACATTTGCTTGCCCATCAAGATTTAGCCCCCAGGCAACCACACCGCCTAAACCTCCTGTGCTAGGGCTTTCTACCACCACCAAATTATGCATCCCACCACTAGCCATAGAGATGACCTTGCCCAGCCCAGCCGGGATATTCAGCTCTCCCACATAATTAACACCCCATGCAACGACCGTACCGTTCGATTTGCGCGCTAGAAAAAGCTGGCTCTTGGCGTGTATTTCAACCACATCACTCAAACCCTCAGGTGGCTTCGCCCATGTAGAAATATTATTACCCCACGCGATAACAGTGCCATCCGATTTCAGGGCAATAGAGTTATTTTGGGCTGCTGCAATCTGGACTACTTTTACCGTATCAGCTACGCCATTTTGCGCAAATGGAGCCATTGTTCCGGCAAAGAGCAACACCGCTGTTATCGCTACTCCAAACTTTCCCAATATTTTTTCAAAAGTGGACCGCACCGTACAAACTCCCTACATTCCAGTTTCTTGTGGTGTTAGCCGCTACATAGTAACGCCTACTATTGTTGATATATCCCACCTTGCCAGAATGTGACAGATTTGCCCTGTCAATAAACCGCATTGCGCGGGTCTTCCATCATCTGCGCGATGCGATATTTCCACGGCTCGATATCCGTGCCGTCCGATTCCATCAACAAAAATCCGACCAAAAAATCGGTTTCACGCCCGACTTTTGCTACCCATTTCACTTCGCCGGTTAAGTGGTAGTGGCGCGGCTCGCCGATAAACTCCACGCACAACTGCAAGATGCTGCCGGGCGGCGTGGGTTTATCCATCACAATCTGCAAACCGTTTGCCGATAAATCTACGGTTTTAGACACAGCCACATTGGGTTTGCGCGCCTCACCTGTGGGCGAAGAGTAGGTTTCTACAAACACCACCAATTCCTGACCAATGCGCAATTCTGAACGCTGACAAGCAACATCTTGATTTTCCATGAGCGACTCCCTGTTAATCTTTTCGCAGTGTTTGAATGACTTTGGCTAATGAGTTTTCAAATTGATCGCCCTGCTGCACCACGCGCGCTTTGTTATCTAACAGCATTTTGATCAATTCATCGCGACGCGGTTCGGCTAATTTCTTGCCGTCGCGCCCCACAAAAATCAATTTATCCGAAGCATTGATCACCGCCGCCAATTTGCAGCGCTGGCGTTCGCCGTCGATTTCAATATCCACCCACGCGCCAATGCCGAGTGCGCGCACAGCCTGCTGCGCGGTTTCCCATTCGTCAATGCGCGCCTGCTTTTCTTCCTGCAACTGTCGATCGCGCTCCGCCTCTTCTTCTTTGCGTTTGCGCTCGGCGGTAACTTTAGCTTCTTTTTCTGCTACGGCTTTGGCATGTTGCGCCGCCTCTGTCGCAGCGCGCTCGGCTTCTTCAGCTTTTTTGCGCGCTTCTTCAGCAGCTTGTCGGGCTGCTGCTTCTGCGATTTTTGCTTGCTCTTCTGCGGCTTTGCGTGCAGCTTCTTCGGCGCGCGCCTGCGCTTCTAAACGCTCTTGTGCAATGCGCTCAGCTTCGCGCTGCGCTTTTTCTTTGGCCTGCCGACGGCGCTCCTGCTCAACGCGCTGCCGCTCGCCCAACTCTGCTTGCAACAGCGTTTGCCGTTGATACAACTGCAAAAATAGCGCGACCGTATCGCGAAAGACTTGTGAAAAATTATTGTCGGCATCCAACAAAATGATTTGTCTGCCCGTCAACAAATACGCAAACTCCTCTAGCGTTTTTTCCATACATTTTGCGCCGAGCACATTGGCAAATAGCAAGCGTTCGCCATCCGTCGATTTCAAAATCAAACGGCAGCGCAGGCGTTCATTATTGTCACGCGCATAAATTAGCCATTGTCCTTCGGGGATCTGTTTCACCTGATCCAACAACGCACTGCCAACATTGGCGGCCACACCCGCTGCTGCTCCAAGCTCCGATAATGGCTCCGCAGGGCGCACTTCTACTTTATTACCCAGCAAAATTTGCATGTGCAGTTTTTCAATGCGTGTCACCCAAGTTTCTAATTCCGCAGCATCCGAAATACTCACCAGTTGTTTGACGAGCTGAGGAATCACTTTGGGAATGGTTTGATACACCTGCTGCATGCCGGCTTCATCTTCTGCACCCAGCATAGAATCCACCAACAACTCGCCCACGCGCACAATGAGCTTCCAGTCATCGCTGGCTTTCCCCTTGCTGAGATACACCACTTTCATGGAGTGCAATAGAGGGCCTTTCAGTAATTCTTCCACTACATCGGGCATCGGCGCGCGCGCCAGCAGCGTGCGAATTTGTTGTCGCACTGCATAATCAGCTTCTTCACCCGCCAGCGTACCCAGCGCCGTTTGACGAATACGATCCACCAGTGTGTCGGCGCGCTGAAAGTCTTTCGCTAATTGCGCAGCCAATTCATCCAACCAAGTTTGAAACGGCGCAGTGGCCGGATCGGCTTGACGCAAACGCTGCAACATTTCTTCCAAACGCTGGCGATATTTTTCTCCCGGCTTGCCGAGCTCTGCACTCCAGTAGCGACCGGCATCCCACAGCTGATCCAACAAACGAAACAGCGGGTGTTGCAAATCGCGCAACACAGCAGGCTCGCGCAACAGCAACCCTGCCACCAGTGGTCGCAGCGCAAGAAAAGGCTGCAACAGCTCAGGTTCCAAATCGTTTTGCGATTGCCCCTGCTCAAAAACCTGATCGCAGAAATACAGCAAATTGGCTTCCTGCTGTGACAGCACCAGCACACCCGGACGCTGCACTGCTTGCTCCAGCGATTCATCGAGCGGCAAATCCACATTCTGCAAACCCACCAAACGCGCCAATAGCGTGGCGCGGGTGCGCTCATCACCCGCGCTCACTTCAGCGGTGGAAAATCGCCCTTGCGTTAGCGCTTCTTGCAGCAGTACATCAACAGACATCGAATAAACACAGTGGATGATTTATCCGGCAAGCATAACATTGCCAGCCGTGGCTTCTGTGGGTGTTATGCTGCCACTCGGTCAATAAAACGCTCCAACTATGAATCACGCAGACTGCATCCTCATCGACGGCTCCTCCTACCTCTACCGCGCCTTCCACGCCCTGCCGCCGCTGACCACCAGCAAGGGGCAACCCACGGGTGCGGTGAAGGGCGTGGTGAACATGCTGCGCAGCTTGCGCAAACAGTATCCGCACAGCGCGATGGCCGTAGTGTTTGATCCGAAAGGCGACACTTTTCGCAACACGCTGTATGCCGATTACAAAGCCAATCGCCCGCCGATGCCCGATGATTTGCGCGCACAAATTGCACCGCTGCACGCGGTAATTCGCGCCATGGGTTTGCCGTTGCTGATAGTCGAAGGTGTAGAAGCAGATGATGTGATTGGCACACTCGCCATACAAGCGCGCGAGCAAAAACAAGCCGTGCTGATTTCCACCGGCGACAAAGACATGGCGCAGTTGGTGGGCGAGCATGTCACGCTGGTCAACACCATGACCAATACGGTACTGAATCGCGAGGGTGTGATTGAAAAATTCGGTATCGCGCCGGAACAAATTGTCGATTACCTCGCGTTGATGGGCGACAAAGTAGACAACATCCCCGGCGTGGATAAATGCGGTCCGAAAACCGCCGTGAAATGGTTGCAGGAATACGGCACGCTGCAAAATGTGATGAGCAATGCTGAAAAAATTAGAGGCAAGATTGGCGAAAACTTGCGCGCCGCCTGCGAATTTTTGCCGCTATCGCAACTGCTCGCTACCATCAAAACCGATGTAGAACTGCCGATGAACTGGCAGGATTTACAGGCGAGCGAACCGGATCGCGCTGCGCTGCTGGAATTGTTTACTGAACTGGAATTTAAGAGTTGGATTGCCGACATCAACAATGGCGGCGATGTGATTGCTGCGGTAACGACTGCAACACCGACCACAGAAAAAATCACCGCGCACTACGACACCATCACCGAAATTTCACAACTGCAAGCGTGGATAGCACGCCTGCAAGCTGCGCCGTATTTTGCACTGGACACCGAAACCGACTCGCTCGATTACATGCAGGCCAATATTGTCGGCGTATCTTTTGCTGTCGCAGCGGGACAAGCGGCGTATGTACCCGTAGCACACGACTATCTCGGCGCACCCGCACAGCTCGCGCGCGATGTGGTTTTACACGCACTCAAACCACTACTGGAAGATGACGGCATTAAAAAAGTAATGCAACACGGCAAATACGACATGAATGTGTTTGCGCGCGCCGGCATTGCTTTGCGCGGCGTGGTGTATGACACGATGTTGGAATCTTATGTGTTGGATTCAGTTGCCACGCGCCACAACATGGACGATCTCGCCAAAAAATATTTGGCTTACGACACTGTGGCGTTTGAAGACATCGCCGGCAAAGGTGCCAACCAACTCACCTTCAATCAAATCGACCTAGAAAAAGCGGCTTTTTATGCCGCGGAAGATGCCGACATCACCCTGCGCCTGCACGAAACGCTGTGGCCGCAGTTAAGTGCAACACCGACGCTGCAATCGGTTTTTGCGCAAATTGAAGTGCCACTGATTCCCGTGTTGTCGCGCATTGAACGCAATGGCGTGCTGGTGGATGCCAAACGCCTGCATCAACACAGCGTCGAACTCGGTGAGCGCATGCACGCACTCACGCAAGAAGCCTACGCACTCGCCGGGCAAGAATTTAATCTCGGTTCACCTAAACAATTGGGTGAAATTTTGTACAGCAAATTGCAATTGCCCGCACTAAAAAAAACACCGACCGGACAACCTTCCACGGCAGAACCTGTGTTAGCAGAATTGGCGCTGGATTACCCGCTGCCGAAAGTGATTATGGAATATCGCGGCCTGAGCAAATTGAAATCCACCTACACCGATAAATTGCCGCAAATGGTGGACGCTACTACCGGTCGCGTGCACACCTCTTACCATCAAGCCGTGGCTTCCACAGGGCGTTTATCGTCTTCTGATCCCAACTTGCAAAATATTCCGATACGCACCGAAGAAGGTCGCCGCGTGCGGCAAGCGTTTATCGCACAAAAAAATCACAAAATTCTCGCCGCCGATTATTCGCAAATTGAATTGCGCATCATGGCGCATTTGTCTGCGGATGATGGTTTGTGCAGCGCGTTTGCACAGGGCTTGGATATCCACCGCGCCACCGCTGCGGAAGTGTTTGATACCGCACTGGACAAAGTCACCACCGAACAGCGCCGCAGCGCAAAAGCGATCAACTTCGGTTTGATTTACGGCATGTCCGCATTTGGTTTGGCAAAACAATTGCACATCGGTCGCAATCAAGCGCAGGAATACATTGATTTGTATTTCTCGCGCTACCCTGGGGTATTGCGCTACATGGAAGAAACGCGCCAGCAGGCCGCCGAGCAGGGTTTTGTCGAAACTTTATTTGGTCGCCGTTTGTATTTACCCGATATTCACGCCAAAAACGCCGGCTTGCGCCAAGCCGCTGAGCGCACCGCCATCAACGCGCCCATGCAGGGCACCGCGGCTGACATCATCAAACGCGCGATGATCGCTGTCGATGACTGGCTGCAAACTGCCCGCATCGACGCGCGCATGATTATGCAAGTACACGACGAATTGGTGTTTGAAGTTGCCGATCAACAAGTGGAAACCCTGCGCGCAAAAATCGGCGAACTGATGACCAGCGCCGCCAACCTGCGCGTACCGCTGGTGGTGGATACCGGCGTGGGCGACAACTGGGATGAGGCGCATTAGGATTGCCCACATGAAACACGCCCTGCTATTACAAAAAAACTTTTCATCAGGAGATGCACATGGACACCCCAAGACCCGCACTGAAATCTGCACTCAGCGCTGTTATCGCACTCATCGCGCTCAGTGTTTTGATGTCATCGTGGTACACCGTGGATGAAGGGGAGCGCATGGTCATTTTGCGCAACGGCGCGGCGATTGATACCGCCGAGCCCGGTCTGCATTTCAAAATCCCCGTTATCGATCGCGCCGTGCCCATTTCTGTGCAAACACTAAAAGTAGAATTTGGAGAGATGGCCTCCTACTCCAAAGACCAGCAACCGGCTGAGATTCGTCTGTCGGTCAACTTCCATGTACTGCCATCCAGCGTGCAGTCCATCTACTCCACTTACGGCTCGGTGGAAGGCTTGGTCGACCGCATTTTGCGCCCTCGCGTCAACGACTCCACCAAAAAAGTCTTCGGCCAATTCACTGCTGTATCCGTGATCCAAGATCGCGCCAAATTTGGCACTGATGTCTATCAAGCCGTCGTCAAAGCGGTAGGCGACGAAATGATCATTGAGTCAATCCAAATCGAAAACATTGATTTCTCCAATGCCTACGAGCAGAGCATTGAGCAACGCATGCTGGCCGAAGTAGAAGTACAAAAAGTGAAACAGAACTGGGAAAAAGAAAAAGTCTCCGCTGACATCACCCGTACCCGCGCCCAAGCAGAGGCCGATGCCAGACTCGCGCAAGCCACGGCCGAAGCCAAATCCATAGAACTGCGCGGCCAAGCTGAAGCTGCCGCCATCCATGCCAAGGGCGCCGCGCTGCGCGACAACCCGGCGCTGGTGCAGCTGATTCAAGCCGAAAAATGGGACGGCAAGCTGCCCACCACCATGGTGCCAAGCTCGGCCGTGCCGTTTATTGGCGTGAAATAACAGCGGGCGTTGCAGCACACCGAAGCCAGCCTTGCTCGTTCGGCACGAGTACTGTATAAATAACCACTATCTCATTTCGGAAGCTGCACCGTGCTGCTGCAACTGACCATCAAGGATTACGCCGTGGCGCGCGCGCTGGATGTCGAGTGGTGCGCCGGCATGACGGCGATCACCGGCGAAACTGGCGCGGGCAAGTCGATTTTGCTGGATGCCTTGGGGCTGGCGCTGGGCGATCGCGCCGACACGGAGGCGATTGCCAGCGATGCCGAGCGCGCTGACATAGCCGCACTGTTTGATTTGCAGCACATCCCCGAAGCGCGCGATTGGCTGGATGCACAGGGCTTTCCGCAACATGAACAGCAATGCCTGTTGCGGCGCGTATTGCTGCGCGAAGGGCGCGCGCGCGCGTGGATCAACGGCCAGCCCGCTACCTTGGCGCAACTGCGCGAACTGGGCGACATGTTGATCGACATCCACAGCCAACACGAACACCAATCGCTGCTGAAAAAAGAAACGCATCTGCGCCTGCTGGACGCTTTCGGTCAGCACCAAACTGCGCTGGACACCGTGCGCGCCACGCACCGCCAGTGGCGTGAAATCCGTCAGAAAATTGAACAACTGCAAGGCGCCAACCAAGACAGCGGCGCGCGTTTGCAACTGCTGGAATATCAAGTGGACGAATTGGATCGCGTTGCGCCGCAGCCCGATGAATTGCTCACCTTGGAAGCCGAGCAAAAACAACTGGCCAATGCCGGTGAACTCATCACGCACTGCGAGCAACTGTTGCAACTGTGCAGCGAAGGTGATGCGCACAATGTGCAGCAATCGCTGAGCCATGCGCAACAACTGTTAGCGCGCTCACCATTAAGTGCAGCGCTGCCTGCTGTGATGGAGATGTTAAACAGCGCCTTGATTCAAATTGAAGAAGCCGCGCAAGACCTCGCGCGCTACCGCGATCATGTCAGCATCAACCCTGAGCGTTTGCATGAAGTAGAACAGCGCTTAAACACGCTGTACGAATTGGCGCGCAAACACCGCGTGCAAGCGCGTGAGCTGCCTGCCCTGCACGAACAACTGCACGCAGAACTGCTGTTGCTGCGCGACAGCGACGGCGCGATTGCTCGCCTACAACAACAGCAAACCGCCATAGAAACGGAGTTTCACAAACACGCCAGCACACTCAGCAAACAGCGCAAAAAAACTGCTGAAAAACTGGCGCGCGAAGTCAATACACAACTGGCGCAACTCAAAATGGCGCATTGCCGGTTTGAAGTAGCGCTCATGCCATTGGCAGACAACACGCCGCACGCCCACGGCAGCGAGCAAGTGGAGTTTTTAATTAGCACGCAGCCCGATACACCGGCGCGCGGTTTAGCACGCGTGGCATCTGGCGGTGAGTTGTCGCGCATCTCGCTGGCGATACAAGTGGTCACCGCCAGCACTTCGCGCACGCCCACACTGGTGTTTGATGAAGTGGATGTCGGTATCGGCGGTGCCACAGCGGTGGTGGTTGGTCAGTTATTGCGGCAACTCGGTGAACGCGGGCAAGTGCTGTGCATTACGCATCAGGCGCAAGTCGCCGCACAAGCGCATCAACATTTACAAGTTTCCAAACAACTAAAAGATAAACGCATGGAAACTGCGTTATCGACACTCAAAGACGCACAGCGCGTGGATGAAATTGCGCGCATGATCGGCGGCGAAAAAATTACCAAGCAATCGCGCGCGCATGCGCAGGAAATTTTGTCAGCTCACTAACGCGACAAGGTATTAAATTGCCGCACCCACCGCCCGCATAAACGCCAGTGCCAATGCCATGTGGCCCGTTTGACTGGGATGGATGCGATCCCAGCACAGGGTCATCGGGTGCATGTGTTCTAACAAGCCATCCATGACCGCTTGTGTATCCACAAATACCGCGCTGTGTTTTTCCGCCAGTTTGCGCACCACGCTGCCGTAAGCATCCATCGCTTCGCGCATCGCATCGTTACGGTTCGGTTCAATAAAAAACGGCGTCATCAAAACCAAGCCCTGCAAGTTGGGCTTCACGCTGCGTATCAGAGCATCCAATTCGCGTTCGTATTCATCAATCGGCACGTGCAATTCCGTGCGCAGCGGTGAATCAAATTGTCGCCACACATCATTCACGCCGATCAAAATAGACAACCAGTGCGGCTCCAATTCCAACACATCTTGCCGCCAGCGCGCTTTCAAATCGCGCACCGTGTTGCCGCTCACACCCACATTCAGCACGCGAATACCGTGCGCCGGATACAACGCGCCGAGCAGCGCGTTGATATGACTAACATAGCCATTGCCCAACTCATGCGCTTCACCCACGGGTCGCCCGCGACCGCAATCGGTCAGCGATGCACCAATCATCAACAAACGACTACCCGCTTCGATCAACATACGCTTTACCTCTCAATAAAGTTCAGTGCAATGTGGGTGAAATTTCCCCTAAGATTTTGTCAATATCGCGCTCGGAATACTGATAAATTTTTCCACAAAAATGACAGTCAACTTTTACCACGGGCGTTTCTTGAAATAACTGCAATAAATCTTCGCGCCCCAGTGTAGCCAGCGCAGCAGCCGAGCGCTGAGTATTGCATGAACACTGGAATTGCACCGGCTCTGCATCAAACACACGCACGGTTTCTTGGTGATACAAACGGTGCAGTAATTGCTCGCACGACAGCGACAACAATTCCTCATTACTGATCGTGCTAGCCAAGGCATGCACATGCTGCCAACCCTTGAGATCATCTTGCGCACCCGGCATGGCTTGCAGCAATAAACCCGCCGCCGTTTCACCATCTGATGCCAACCACAGCGCTGTCTCTAATTGCTCAGACTGCTGAAAATAAGCGGCTAAACAATCCTGCAAGCGCGCACCTTGCAGCGGCACGATGCCCTGATAACTTTCACCCACATCTGGCAACAAAGTCACCGCAAGATAGCCGTCACCCAATAACTCACGCAGAGCCAATGTATTTTCTGCGCGATCATCCAATTCGATCACACCGCGCACACCGGCGTTCTGCGAGCTTTCTGCCACCAACAAACGCAATGCCCCGTCACCTCGCGCTTGAATCGCTAAGCGCCCTTGCAATTTGATATTGGCACTGAGCAGAGCAGCGGCAGCCACACTTTCCCCCAACAAAATTTTTCCCGCCGGTGATGCACTGATGAACGCCGGCATTGCCTGCACGCTGTGCTGCAAATACACCCACGCACCGCGCACAGGTGCATCCTCAAACAAGAAACGCACGCGTGCGTCTTGTTGTTTATCGTTATGACTCATTACATCTCCAACGGATAGATAGTTTGACAACTCGAACGCATATATTCTCTGCGCCACTCCTCTAACTTCTTACCACGATCCCTTTCCAATACAATTTCTTCATTACCGTTTTCATCCAGAAAAATTCCGCGATCCCCACGCGCAATCGCCGCAATATCTTTTTCCCACTTTTTGCAGCGCTCACCTATTGCATTTTCTAGCTCTTTCTTTTTCTTGGCCTCTAAGTCTTTTTCATCCTGTGTTTTTTCTGTACTGACCACGACTGAAGACACTGCAGTATTGCTGCTGCCATGATCGATATTGACCTTATTTAATTTATCATCTATTGCTTCCACTTTTTTTTCAGCGGGTGCGCGATCACCAAAATGCACTTTGCCGTTTTCATCCACCCATTTATACACTTCAGCTTGTGCAGACACTCCAACAAGCAACAGCATGCTGAGCAAAAACATTTTTCTCATGGAAATCTCCGTTTTACAACAATCACTGCACGGGCAACACTTGATCGAAGTCTACTACCGCAGGAAAGCCGGTAACAGCGCGCGGTGGCGACTGGCTGTCCGGCTGCAAAATACACAGCAAATGACGGATACCGTATGCTTGCGCTGCTTGCAACACAGACACCGTGTCATCCACAAACAAAGTACGCGTTGCATCAAAAGGATAGCGTTGTTGCAACGCCTGCCAAAACGCGGGCGACTCTTTCGCGGCACCTAAATCATGCGAGCTAATAATGTGATCCAACCAAGGATGCAGAGACACTTGTTCCATTTTTAATTGAATGCTGTCTGCGTGTGCATTGGTTACCAACCATATCGATTTTCCCGCCGCCACCAGCGCGTCCAAAAATGCCACGCTATGGGGTCGCCAGCCAACCAAATGACGCACTTCGCGCTTTAGCGCAACAATATCCAACTGCAATTCGCGCTGCCAAAAATCCAAGCAATACCAGTTCAGCTTGCCGTGCTCCTCAGCAAAGCGCGCCGCCAAACGCGTGCGCGCCGCCGCCTCGCTCATGCCGCGCGCCTCGGCATAACGGCGCGGCAAATGCGTCTGCCAAAAATGATTGTCGAAGTGCAGATCGAGCAGCGTGCCGTCCATATCCAGCAGCACCGAATCGATCTCCTGCCAAGGCATCGCCAACACGGCGCGCCTATTGGGCTTCACATTTGCTGTCATCGTTTCACTCTGAGACTTGTTTCACATTAAAACGCTCCTGCAGGATACAACCAGCCTACCGCGCTTTACCGTTAGGGCGTTATAATCGACCGCCCGTTCAGGCAGGTACTGCCTTTACTGTTCTATTTGATCTCACGGATGCCACTGCAGTCGATGTATCAGCTTCGCTTCAAGGATACCAACCGCCCGCTCTTTCCCATCACCGCCAATGTTTGCACATTGGGGAGAGGTCAGGGCAATACTGTTGTGCTGGACACCAGCACAGTGGATGAGTCGCACGCGCGCATTGTGCAGCACGACGGCAAACTATTTCTGCAAGACAACAAAAGCCAGCGCGGCTGCTTCGTCAACGGTAAAAAGGTCAAGTACAAAGACCTGCGCCACGGCGACATGATCAGCATTGGCAATGTACATTTTGAAATTGTCGAATCCGAAGATACGGATCTGACCTCTACTCGCGTATCTACACCCAACAATGCACCAGCCGCACGCTCCGCCGTGCATACCGCCGCTACTTGGCGTTTGATCTCCGATAGCAGCTGGCTCTCTGGCAAAGTATTCGAACTGCAGCACGACACTACCCTGCTGGGACGCGGCAAAGATTGTGATATCACGATCCCTGGCAACCATCTTTCACGCAGACACGCACAGATTTTGCGCCATAGCGACTATCTCACCGTCATGGATTTGGATTCTTCCAACGGCAGCTATATCAACGAAGTGCGCATCAACGGCGAACAAGTGGTGCGCCCAGGCGATCGACTGCGCTTCGATGTCTATAGTTTTCGCGTACAAGGCCCAGCTAGCAACGGCTCTGCTGAGGTGGAAACACCTATGCTCAGCAACGGTAAAAAAGTGATCGATCTGCACAGCACCTTGCAAAGTATTGAAGCGCTAAAAACGCAAGAATACCAACCGAAAGAATGGGTCACCAAACCCACTTCGCACGGCAACCGCTACCACGAAGTACCCGTTCGCAAGGCGCATCACAGTTCACTGCTCTGGGTTTCTGTACTGCTAGGCGCGGGCGTCCTCGGCGTCCTCGGCTACATTGTTTTTAATATCTAAAGCAAAACGCACGCAATAAAAAAGCCGGAACGATTTCTCATTCCGGCTTTGTGTTCAGACTTTCATCTGCCCTTCCCGTTACCGATCCTTGGCAGTGTCTCTGTACTATTACTGCTGTTGTTCTATTGTTATTGTTCTTCAGCTTTTCTTCTTGTTATCGGCATGTGGCGTTCGTTGTTTTTGTTACCGCTGCCGCTTCTTATTGTAATTTTTTGTTCTTGTGCTTTTGTTATCGCAAACTGCGTGCCAACTTTTTACATGCTTTAAAATCAATCAATTACCTGTTTTCGCTTGTGTAAACTGCTGCGGAGTAACACTTTTTGTTACCGCATATGACGCACAGTGTTACCTGTTCACCCACTTGATCGGCTAACTCGCACAAATATTCGTTTTACCGCATAAGTTGCTTTGTCCCGTCCGTATTCTGTGGAACAATGCTGGAAATAGGAGGTATTTGTGGTAGACGCGGAAGGTTTTCGTCCCAATGTCGGCATCATGCTGGCCAACGCACAAGGGGAGCTGCTGTGGGCTCGCCGTGTTGGCGGTATGGACGCATGGCAGTTTCCGCAGGGCGGCATTCAAGCGCAGGAAGATCCTGAAGCAGCGCTGTTTCGCGAGTTGCGCGAAGAAGTGGGGCTCATGCCCAGCGATGTGCGCATCATGGGCTGCACGCGCGGCTGGCTGCGTTACCGTCTCCCACCCCGCCTGATCCGCAGACACCAGAATCCGCTGTGCATCGGTCAAAAACAGAAGTGGTTTTTCCTGCAAATGCTCGGCGAAGAATCCAGCATCCACTTTGATAACAGCGACGAACCGCCTGAGTTTGACCAGTGGCGCTGGGTGAGCTACTGGCACCCACTGACGCAAGTGGTGTCCTTCAAGCGGGAAGTTTATCGCAGCGCGCTCAAGGAACTAGCTCCGTATCATTTGACGCTATCCAACCGTCTATCCCATGCCTAAGGATAGATACCGATGCTCAATGCCCTGAGAAAACTGGTACAGGAGGTCAACGCAGCCACTCACTTAGAAGAGGCATTGTTGCTAATTGTGCGCCGCGTACGCACGGAAATGGCCACGCAGGTCTGTTCAATTTATCTGCTCGATACCGACAGCCAACGCTACATTCTGATGGCCACCGAGGGCTTGAACCAAGACGCTATCGGCAAAGTCAGCCTAGCGGTTGGCGAAGGCTTGGTCGGCTTAGTGGCCAAACGCGAAGAACCCATCAACCTCGATGACGCCGAATCACACCCTCAATACCGCTATTTTCCTGAAACAGGTGAAGAGCGCTACCGCTCCTTCCTCGGCACACCCATCATCCACCACGGCAAAGTAACGGGCGTGTTGGTTGTACAACAAAGCGAAGAGCGCCATTTTGACGAATCAGAGGAATCTTTCCTCGTCACCCTCTCCGCGCAATTGGCAGCGATCATCGCGCACGCCGAGGCAACACGCTCGCTCGATCCACCCAGTCGCCTGCACGGTTACAAATCGCCAGAAGCTAACTTTAAAGGGATATCCGCGGTACAAGGTGTAGCGCTGGGTGAAGTGGTGGTTATGTACCCACCTGCCGATCTCAATGGTATCCCTATTGAAAAAACGGATGACATTGAAGCGGAGTTAGCACTGCTCAACGCCGCGCTGCAACGCGTACGCCAAGATATGCAGCAACTGTCGGAACAGCTGCAATCCCGCTTGCGCGAAGAAGAGCATGCCCTGTTTGCTGTCTACCTCGGCATGCTGACCGACAGCGCCCTGGGCGGCGAAATCAGTGCGCTTATTCATACAGAAGCACTGCAAGCGCGATCGGCATTGGCTAGTGTCATCCGCTCACACATACGCACCTTTGAAGACATGGAAGATACTTATTTGCGCGAGCGTGCCGCCGATGTGCGCGACTTAGGCTTGCGTGTATTGGCAGCCATGAACCTGCAAAATCAAGACACGAAGCGCACCGCATACCCTGCGCAAACCATTTTGGTTGCTGAAGAAATCAATGCCTCCATGTTGGGCGAGGTGCCAGAAGGTCAACTGGCGGGCTTGATCTCCGTGCGCGGCTCCAGCGCCTCGCATGCAGCCATCCTCGCGCGCGCCATGGGTATTCCCACTGTGGTCGGGGTTACTAACCTACCTTTCCAGCAGCTGAATGGCCGCCACATTGTGCTCGACGGCTATCGCGGCAAGGTATACACCAACCCATCAAAATTACTGCGCCGCCAATTTGAAGAGATTTGGCGCGAAGAACAGCAGTTGTCTCGCGACTACCACCTCCTGACACCACTGCCTTGCGAAACCCAAGATGGGCAACACTTACCACTGTGGGCAAATACTGGCTTGATGACAGATGTGGTGCGTTCGCTAGATCGCGGCGCAGAAGGCGTAGGTCTCTATCGCACTGAAGTCGCTTTTCTGTTGCGCGACCGCTTCCCCAGCGAAGAGGAACAACGCAGTTTGTACCGTGAGCAATTGAGCGCTTTTGCACCGAACCCTGTCACCATGCGCACGCTAGATATCGGTGGCGATAAATCCCTGCCCTACTTCCCCATTCGTGAAGACAACCCATTTCTTGGTTGGCGCGGCATTCGTGTATCGCTAGATCACCCTGAAATTTTCTTAGTGCAAGTGCGCGCCATGCTGAAAGCTAGCGAAGGCATCAACAATTTGCGCATCCTGCTGCCAATGATCACCAGCACAGCAGAATTAGATCAAGCTTTGCAGTTGATTCATCGTGCGCGACAAGAATTACTTGAAGAAGAGCATGACATTCATACACCACAAATCGGCGCAATGATCGAAGTACCAGCCGCACTTTATCAAGTACGCGAACTGGCACGGCGCACGGATTTTCTCTCGGTCGGCACCAATGATTTAACACAATATCTGCTGGCAGTTGATCGCAACAATGCGCGCGTGGCTGGGCTTTACAGCCATTTACATCCTGCTGTTCTACAAGCGCTGGCGCATATCGCCAACGAAGCGCACGCCGAAGGAAAAGCCGTCAGTGTCTGCGGTGAAATGGCGGGGGATCCCTGTGCTGCTGTCTTGTTGATGGCGATGGGCTACGATGCTTTGTCGATGAACGCCAACAATTTGCCGAAAATAAAATCTGTCATTCGCAATTTACACATGACCGATGCAAAAAAACTATTGTCAGAAGTCTTGGCTATGAATGATGTGCGCACGATCAGTAAACACGCCAATGGCACGCTGGCGCAATGGGGTGTCAACAAACGCCTTTTGCACAATGAAACTGAAGAAGAGAACTAACACTACTCTGCCAGTATTGACTCGAACAGAATATGTAGAAAAAATAAACCCCGCAGCGCGTCCAGCGTTGCGGGGTTCTGGGTCCATCTGTTAGATGTCTTCCTTGTGCTCTCAAATAAGTACCTGCCGCTAGCAGGTCGCATCCTTGAGCGCCCTTCGAGATCAGTCCAATGCTCCATGCTCCTTGACTGATCTTTACCTTTCGCCGTTTTACCGGCTGTCCGTTCGATTAGCACCTCCGTGTGTGCTGTCGTCCGTGTGTTGCCATTGTTGCCAAAACCACTCTGTGCGCATAGTCGCCAATGTCTCCAATTCATGTACGCCATTTCTTACAAAGCGCGACACACAGTCTCGAAAAAGCCGTACTGCAAACAGTGTGGACACAGCGGTGTACCATGTGCGCCTCACTGACTATCAACATTTTCACACGCTCCCATGACAAAAAATAAAACTGCTTTTGTTTGCAATGACTGTGGCGCCGACTACAACAAATGGGCTGGGCAATGCACCGCTTGTGGCGGCTGGAATACGCTGTCTGAGGTGCGACTCGGCAGCAGCAAAAAAAACAGTGCTCCTGCGCGCCGCGACGGTTTTGCCGGCAGTGCAGGCAGCGGCATACAAACACTGGATCAAATCGCGCTGCAAGAGCAAGCACGCCTACAAACCGGCAGTGCCGAGTTGGATCGCGTGCTCGGCGGCGGCTTGGTGGCAGGCTCTGCCGTACTCATAGGCGGCAACCCAGGTGCAGGTAAAAGCACTTTACTGCTACAGCTGTTGTGCCAACTTGCCGCCACACAAACCTGTTTGTATGTCACGGGTGAAGAATCACTGCAACAAGTTGCTATGCGCGCGCGGCGTTTGGGGCTGCCTGTCGATAAATTGCACACGCTGTCGGAAACCAGCATTGAGTCGCTGCTGTCTGCTGCGGAATCGCTGTCTCCCGCCGTGATGGTGGTGGACTCCATCCAAGTGATGCACTGGCCGGAATTGGCCTCCGCGCCCGGCTCTGTCAGCCAAGTGCGTGAATGCGCAGCACTGCTGACGCGCTTTGCCAAACAAACCGGCACGGTGCTGATTTTGGTGGGGCATGTCACCAAAGACGGCTCCCTCGCCGGCCCCAAAGTGCTGGAGCACATGATCGACGCCTCTATCATGCTGGATAGCACCGATGATTCCCGCTACCGCACTCTGCGCAGCCACAAAAACCGTTTTGGCGCGGTGAATGAACTCGGCGTGTTCGCCATGACTGAACAAGGCTTGCGCGAAGTGAATAATCCTTCGGCAATTTTTTTATCGCGCAGCGATGAGGTCAGTAGCGGCTCGGTGGTGATGGTGGTGTGGGAAGGCACGCGCCCGCTGTTGGTAGAAATTCAAGCATTGGTCGACAGCAATGCCTACGGCAACCCGCGCCGCGTCGCCGTCGGGCTGGATCAAAATCGTTTGGCAATGTTGCTCGCTGTTCTACACCGCCACGGCGAATTGATGCTGGGCGATCAAGATGTGTTTGTGAATGTGGTAGGCGGCGTGAAAGTGAATGAAACCAGCGCGGATCTTGCGTCGTTATTGGCAATGGTTTCCAGCTTTCGCAATCGCCCGCTGCCGCGCGATCTCGTGGTGTTTGGTGAAGTGGGTTTATCGGGAGAAATTCGCCCTGTACCCAGCGGTCAAGAACGGATAAAGGAAGCGGCCAAACACGGTTTTCGCAAAGCCATTGTTCCTGCTGCTAACGCGCCGCGCGAAAAAATTGAGGGCATGGAAGTGATCGGCGTAAAAAAACTAGTGGAAGCGCTAGCGGCTACAGAGTAAGCGAAAATTCAGCTTAATAGTTGTACTGCTTCCCAAGAAAAATCTGCCACCGAATAAAAAAAGGCAGCCCAAAAAGAATGACATTAGGCAACCCTCTCAGCACTATATACATCATGCGCACAGAACTATCCATGTCGATAAAATACTGAATATCATTATCAATTGACATGACTACCGTAATAGACAAAGAAATTATCGAATAGGTGAATAAAGATAGCAGCCCCCATTCCACCCGGTCTTGCTTCGCCAAAAATATAGCGACAACAACAGCAGGAACCAATAGGTGTATCTGATAATTCCACCACGAATTTGGCATACACAAAACCAGCAATGCAACAATTACAGCGTAATCAATAGCTGCAACCATATTTTTTTTCTTAGTGACTAGCGGCCTCACACTGGATGGGTAGAGCGACAAAAACAACAGCGAGAGAAAAATGATGGTGCCGGCGCGCTTTGCACTCTCGGGTGACAGAAGATCAAAATACAATGCATAACTAGGGAGCGATGTGTTTTCATAAAAAAACAGATAGGGCAACTCTTTAAGCTGCTGGGGAAGCGCCACCAAAAAATATGTTACATTTTCCTTCACACCCATAACAAAAATAGAAAACAACAAACAAACAAAACTAGCACACACCGCACCCCAAACAGACTTCCATCTACGCGTTAACAAAAAATAGCATAGGAAAACTCCAGGGTAGATTTTCAACATAGCCCCAAACCCAATACAGGAACCAGCCAGAAAATCACGACCTCTTGAAAGGCAAGCCAAAGAAAGGCAAACAATCAATAGAAGACATGGCTCAAGTAAAAGGAGCATCAAATTATTTTCCATCGTAGGAACCATCATAGCTACGACAAAAAAAACAGCAAAAAGAAAGGCCAAAGAATGTCTTGCAAAGGCACCAAGCCAGCAACAAAAAACAGCTCCTAGAAAACATGCGGCATGAGCAAATGACAAAAAGTTAAATATTACCTCTCTAGAAAATCCAAGTTTTATTACAAAAACTAAAAGAGAAGGTGACAGCGGCGGATGCGGATATCCAACAGGGACAGAAGGTTTATAAAGGGAGGGATCCTGACTGTATAAAACACCTGTTTTTATAAACTCGTTAGCGAAATCAAATATGAATGGGAAATCCCAAATTCCAAAACTATCGTGCCGCAAGTAAATTCTTACAATTACACTAACGATCGCAATAAAAGCTAACAAATATAAGAGTGGGAAAGCTATGCGCTCAGTATTACTACGCGTAGGCGCTTTCGCTTTTGAGGACACCTCCCCTTTCGTCGCTAACACTATGTAAGCACCTTACACTGAGTTACAACAAAGAAGACTTTGTGCGATACAAAGACACGCAGTTACGGCCGCGCTCTTTACTTTCATACAAAGCTTGATCAGCCATTTCAATCAAGTCACCGTAATGCAGTGCATCTTCCGGCACTACACACGCAACGCCGACACTGATCGTCACCACACCAAAGTTCGCATTAGCTGCGTGCTCGATACCCAACTCCTGTACAGACAGCCTGCATTTTTCTGCCACTTCACGCGCGGCCTCCAAAGTGGTTTCCGGCAAAATAACAGCGAACTCTTCACCACCATAACGCGCCACAACATCACCGGGGCGATGTACGCTTTTTTGTAAGGCTTGCGCCACATCATGCAAACAACGATCACCACGCACATGACCATAGACATCATTGTATTTTTTAAAGTTGTCGACATCGCACAAAATGATAGTAAGCGGACGGAAAAACCGCTGCGCGCGCGGCCACTCTTTATGCACAACCTCAAAGAAACGGCGGCGGTTGGGGATGCGTGTTAAACCATCCATCAACGCCGCATCTTGCAGCTCGTTATCCATACGACGCAGCACACGCAAATACGCCTCGATCATCAGAGAAAACAACAAAATGCCGACACCCAACATATATGGGAACAAAGTGCGCTGACTACTGAAATAAGTTTTAGATGGCGTGCCAACCAAAAACCACTGTAAGTCTGCGATGGGAGACAACTGCTTCGAATACACGAAGCGCTCGTCATCAATGAGGTCTGAACCAACATGCTCAGATACGCGAATGGATGCACCGCTCACCTGACCGGAATTGTCATCCAAGGCAATATCGTTGGCTTCATTCCAGTTCCACGCATTTTCTAAGACATCGTTGAAAATAGTGTCAATATCGTAAAGACCAACAACAAAACCTTTGATCGCTTTCTGACGATCTTCTTCACTCTCTGCATTTTGTGAGTACAAAGGTAGCGAAATAAAATAAATATATTTTTGCTTGCCATCCTCCGTAATTTTTAACGGTGTCGAAGCAATTGCCTGATCATTCGATGTCGCCGTCTCCAACGCTGTGCGCGTTACAATCGTGGATGCCAAATCATAACCAACCGGCAACTCTTTACTGTTTTCCGGCTCCGACATCATGATGGGGTAATATTCATCGCTAACCGGAGACAGTGAGTAGTGACCACTGCCTTCTTGCGATTCCGCCACATCTGTGATGCCTTGAATAGCAAATTTCTTTTTTAATTCCGCCTCAAATGCGGGGCGATTTTCATTCGATACGCGCGGCACCCACTTCATGCCGAATACACCGTCGTTGTATTCGCGTGCGTTGCGGCTAAATGTAGAAAAACCTCGCTGCTCGACTTGGGGAAACGCTTCATGAAAGCTGCGAAACGAATTCAGAACCGCAATGTTTCTACCTAGCTCCAATTCCAATGAGCTGGCTAACGCATCCACCTGCGAAGTGAATTCTTGAAAAATTTGCTGGCGTTCGTGTTTATAAGACACCACAAACGATGTCACTGCCAGAGAAACACCCAGCAGCAAATTCAGCATTCGTATGTAGGTAAAGTGACTCAACATTTACGCATCTTCCGTGCCTAGCTCCCCACCCAAGAACAACCACCCCCAACTATTATTGTTTCTCTGCCTGTTGGAGCAAATGGTAGAATTGAGCTCGTAAGTTTTGTCGATAGTAACAACCTCTTTGAGCAATAGCCACATGGCCGCCTTGATCCCCCAAATTGAAACTGCCTTGCAACATTGGACAGCCCCTTACCTACAAACCGACTTGGTCACAGCCGGTTGTCTGCGCCGCATCCGAGTCGATCAGAATGTCGCTTCCATTGAAATAGAGTTTGGCTTCCCAATTTCCGCGCAGCAACGCGACAACATTGATACTGACTTGCAACAACACATCAAACAAGCGCTGCCTGAGTTGTCTCACATTGCGCTGGATATTCGCTGGCGCGTCGCCAATCACGAAAGCCACAGCAAAGCGGCGCCCATGCGCAGAGTCAGCAATTTAATCGCCGTTGCCTCCGGTAAAGGCGGCGTGGGCAAATCCACCACGGCGGTCAATTTGGCTTTGGCTCTCACTGCTGAAGGCGCGCGCGTCGGTTTATTGGACGCAGATATCTATGGCCCCAGCATTCCCGTGATGATGGGTATTGCGCCCGATGCCCGCCCCGACACCCGCGATCAAAAATACTTCGTGCCTATGCAGGCGCACGGCGTGCAGCTGATGTCGATGGGCGTGTTAGTGACCGAGCAAACGCCCATGGTGTGGCGCGGCCCTATGGCCAGCGGCGCGCTGCAACAACTGCTCAACCAAACCCTGTGGGATGAGTTGGATTATTTGTTGATCGACATGCCGCCGGGTACGGGCGACATTCAGCTGACGCTGTCGCAATCTGCGCCGCTGACCGCCGCCGTGGTGGTGACCACGCCGCAAGACATTGCTCTGCTGGATGCGCGCAAAGGCATCGAAGCCTTCCGCAAAATTCACACGCCCGTACTCGGCATCATTGAAAATATGAGCATGCATACTTGCAGCCAATGCGGTCACACCGAGCATATTTTTGGTGCCGGTGGCGGCGAACGCATCGCCGAGGAGTATCAAGTGCCCCTGCTAGGCTCTCTACCTCTGGATCGCCATATCCGCGAGCAAGCGGGCAGCGGCACGCCCACTGTAGCGGCAGAGCCAGCTGGCAAGCTGGCAAGCTACTACCGCGAGATTGCACTGAACATGGCGGCACAGTTGTCGCGACTGCCAGTGAGCAACAGCATCCCTGGCGTGGTGCAAGTGAAAAACGAGTGAGCCACTGCTACAATTCCGCCGCTTTTTTACCCACCCGCACGAGACAACATCATGAGCTATAACGACCTGCCTCCTGGCAAAGAACTCCCGCACGATATTTATGTGGCTATCGAAATTCCGGCCAACCACGCGCCGATCAAATACGAAATCGACAAAGACAGCGATTGCTTGATGGTTGATCGCTTCATGGCTACGCCGATGTTTTATCCCACCAACTACGGTTACATCCCAGGCACACTGTCAGAAGACGGCGATGCATTGGATGTGTTGGTTGTTACGCCATACCCTGTAACACCAGGTTCCGTTATCCGCGCGCGCCCCATCGGCATACTGAACATGTCAGATGAAGCGGGCAAAGATGCCAAGCTGCTCGCCGTACCGCACAAAAAATTGTCGGCGCTGTACGACAATGTGAAAGAAATTTCTGATTTGCCACAACTGTTAATCAAACAGATCGAACACTTTTTTGAGAACTACAAAGATCTGGAGCCTGGCAAATGGGTGAAAGTGGATGGCTGGCAAGATGCCAAAGCGGCCGAGGCGGAAATCCTCAAAGCGCGCGAGGCCTACCTGAAAGAAAACGCGTAATTTTCTTTTTCAACAAGCATAAAAAAAGGCCGCATCATCAGCGGCCTTTTTTTATTGCAGGAAAAAATCACTTCACCTGTTGGCTGAGTTCGCCTTTGGCGTAGCGATCTGTCATCACTTCCAGTGAAAGCGGTTTGATTTTGCTCGCCTGACCGGCGGTGCCAAACGCTTCGTAGCGTTGAATACACACATCGCGCATTGCGCCCACGGTTTCTTTCAAATATTTGCGTGGATCAAACTCGGCAGGATTTTTCGCCATGAAACGGCGAATCGCGCCCGTGGACGCCAAGCGCAAATCGGTATCGATATTTACTTTGCGCACGCCGTGTTTAATCGCTTCTACAATTTGTTCCACCGGCACACCGTAAGTTTCTTTGATGTCGCCGCCGTATTCATTGATGATCGCCAGCCAATCTTGCGGCACAGATGAAGAACCGTGCATCACCAAATGCGTGTTGGGAATGCGCGCATGAATTGCTTTGACTTGTTCTATCGCCAAAATATCGCCCGTGGGTGGACGCGTAAATTTGTAAGCGCCGTGCGAAGTGCCGATCGCAATCGCCAGCGCATCCACACCAGTGTCGCGCACAAAATTGGCGGCTTCTTCTGGATCTGTTAACAGCTGTGAATGATCGAGTACACCTTCTGCACCGTGGCCATCTTCTTCGCCCATCATGCCGGTTTCTAAAGAACCGAGGCAGCCGATTTCACCTTCCACCGACACGCCGCAAGCGTGCGCAAAATCCACCACAGTTTTGGTGACACGCGCGTTGTAGTCGTAATCCATCGGCGTTTTGCCGTCTTCGCCCAGTGAGCCATCCATCATCACCGAAGAAAAGCCGAGTTGGATGGAGCGTTGGCACACAGCCGGGCTCACGCCGTGATCTTGGTGCATCACCACAGGAATATGCGGAAACTCCTCCACCGCCGCTAAAATTAAATGGCGCAGAAACGGCGCACCGGCGTATTTGCGCGCACCGGCCGAGGCCTGCACGATCACGGGTGAATCGGTTTTATCTGCCGCTTCCATGATGGCGCGCATCTGCTCCAAGTTATTCACATTGAAAGCAGGCACGCCGTAGTTGTATTCCGCAGCGTGATCGAGCAATTGACGCAAACTTACCAAGGCCATAAAAAATCTCCGTTAATTTAGTGTTGTCCGCGTTCGCGCAAAATCGCAACAGCAGGCAATTCTTTTCCCTCCACGAACTCAAGGAAAGCGCCGCCGCCGGTAGAAATATAAGAAATGTTTTCTGCGACACCGTATTTATCAATGGCCGCCAAAGTATCGCCGCCGCCCGCAATAGAAAATGCGCTGCTGCTAGCAATTGCGCGCGACATCACTTCCGTGCCTTTGCCGTAGGCATCGACTTCAAACACACCGACTGGACCATTCCACAACACGGTTTTAGCGGCGCTTAACATCTCCGCAAATTGCTGTGCTGTTTGGGGGCCGATATCGAGAATCATGTCGTTGTCGCTAATATCTGCTACCGTTTTTACCATGGGTTTGCTGTTGGCGACGAACGCCATAAAGTCATCACCCGTTTGTGAGGCATCGGTGACAACCACATCCACCGGCAGCGGCACTTTCACTTTTGCCGCAATATTTTTTGCTGTTTCAATTAAATCGTGCTCGCACAATGATTTGCCCACTTTGTAACCAGCCGCCGCCAAAAAGGTATTGGCAATGCCACCGCCGACGATCAACTGATCACAAATAGTAGATAAGGAATTCAACACATCCAATTTGGTTGACACTTTAGAGCCCGCAACAATGGCCACCATGGGGCGCGCGGGATTGCCCAACGCTTTACCCAAAGCATCTAACTCAGCGGCCAACAAAGGACCCGCACAGGCAACCGTGGCAAATTTGGCAACGCCGTGCGTAGAACCTTCGGCGCGGTGCGCGGTGCCAAACGCATCCATCACAAACACATCACACAGGGCTGCGTATTTTTGTGCCAATTCGTCGCTATTTTTCTTTTCACCTTTGTTAAAGCGTACATTTTCAAACAACACCACTTCACCGGCATTGATGGCGACACCATCCAAATAATTACTCAGCAATTTTACTTCGCAATCCAGTGCCTTGCTGAGGTAGTCCGCTACGGGCCGCATGGAATTTTCCGCAGAAAACTCACCTTCTGTTGGGCGACCGAGGTGTGAACACACCATCACTGCCGCGCCTTTTTGCAGCGCCAAACGAATCGTCGGCAGCGCCGCGACGAGGCGTGCATCGGAAGTGATTTTGCCGTTTTTTACCGGCACATTGAGATCTTCGCGAATTAATACGCGCTTACCGGCGAGATCTAACTCAGCCATGGTGATAACGGATGGAGATTTAGAGGCATTGGCCGACACGAACAGGACTCCCGTTGTAGTTGGTCTAAGGATTGACATTGAGCGGAGCATTATAGCCAGTGGCTGCGAGCCACCCAACAAACACAAAAAACCCTTTCTGGCGGGGGTGCCAGAAAGGGTTCAAAGCCTTACACAAAGTGATGCAAATTAATCCGCTTGACGGCGGATAAACGCAGGCACATCGAAATACTCTTGCTGATCAGCAGAAACAGCCGGCGAAGCATACTCCGCCTCGCTGCGCATGGCGGCTGAAGCGCGCGGCGAATAACCGCTGTCCAAACCACCACTTGCGTAGGACGGACTATAGCTATCGCGCTGCTGTTGACGGCGCATCACGGCTGGGCGATCCAGCTCGTCATAGTTAGGCACTGCACCCGCACTCACTGCGCGAGACTGGCCCACTGTGTTATCCACGACTTTCGTTGGTTTTTCAGCGGCAGGCTTGTGACCCAAACCGGTGGCGACCACGGTCACGCGCAACTCATCGCTCATGTCTGGGTCGATTACCGTACCCACCACGATGGTGGCGTTCTCCGAAGCAAACTCGTGAATGGCTGCACCCACTTCTTCAAACTCGGCCAAACCGAGATCGTAGCCAGCGGTGACATTGACCAAAATACCGCGTGCGCCTTGCAGATCGACATTTTCCAGCAGCGGACAGCGGATGGCCGCTTCGGCAGCTGCGCGCGCACGGCCTTCGCCAGACGCCTTGCCTGTACCCATCATCGCCACGCCCATTTCTGACATTACGGTGCGCACATCGGCGAAATCAACATTGATCAAGCCTTCTTTCAAAATCAATTCAGAAATGCCCTGCACCGCGCCCAACAACACATCGTTTGCCGCTTTAAACGCGCTCAACATGGTGACGTTTTTATCTAGGGCGGGCAGCAATTTTTCATTGGGCACAGTGATTAATGAATCAACATACTCGGACAATTCCGCCAAGCCCTGCTGTGCCACCGCCATGCGTTTTTTGCCTTCGAATGGAAACGGTTTAGTGACGACCGCTACCGTCAAGATGCCCATGTCGCGCGCGACTTGCGCCACGATCGGCGCGGCACCTGTACCTGTACCACCACCCATACCGGCGGTGATGAACACCATATCGGCACCGCGCAACACTTCAGCAATGCGCTCTTTGTCTTCCAGCGCCGCTTGGCGACCGACATCAGGGTTAGCACCTGCACCCAAACCCTTGGTCACACCGCCACCAATTTTGAGCACGGTACTGTCTTTCATTTTGTTCAGCGCCTGTGCATCGGTGTTGGCACAAATAAACTCCACATCGCTGACATTATTCTCCACCATGTGAAGAACGGCGTTGCCGCCACCGCCACCGACACCAATCACTTTGATGACTGCGTTTTGTGCTAGGTTTTCGACTAATTCAAACATGGTTTTCCCCCACCTTGTTTTTGTTAAACAGCTGTATGTGAAACTTCCTTAAATGGTTAGAAATTTTTATTGATCCAACGCTTTATTTTTTCGAGCACCCCCGTGCTCTCTATTTCCCCATCCGCGCTCGGTTTGCCTTCTTTCAGTTGCTTGATTCCGTAAAGCAGCAACCCAACCCCCGTGGCATGGATAGGATTTTTCACGATATCCAATCCCTTGATATTTGCTGGCGCCCCCACGCGTACCGGCATGTGAAAAATTTCTTCCGCTAACTCCACTGCCCCTTCAATTTTTGCAGTGCCGCCCGTCAATACTATCCCTGCGCCGATGAACCCTTCTAAGCCACTGCGACACAGTTCTGCGCGAATCAGCGTAAACAGTTCATCGTACCGTGGTTCTACCACTTCTGCTAGTGTTTGACGCGATAATTCACGAGTATTTCTTTCACCAACACTGGGAACATTTATCAATTCATTTGCGCGCGTCAGTTGTGTCAATGCGCATGCATATTTGACTTTGATTTCTTCCGCCGATTGCGTCGAAGTGCGCAACGCCATCGCGATGTCATTCGTTACTTGATCACCCGCAATGGGAATCACCGCCGTGTGTTTAATCGATCCCTCCGTGAATACGGCAATATCGGTTGTGCCACCACCGATATCCACCAAACACACGCCCAATTCCTTTTCATCTTCAGTGAGCACGGAATAACTGGATGCCAATTGCTCCAGTACGATGTCTTCCACTTCTAAACCGCAGCGGCGGATACACTTCTCCACATTCTGCGCCGCATTCACTGCACAAGTTACCAAGTGCACTTTAGCTTCCAAACGCACACCCGACATGCCAATCGGCTCGCGCACACCTTCTTGGCTATCGATGATGTATTCCTGCGGCAGAATGTGCAGCACTTTTTGATCGGCGGGAATTGCCACCGCTTGCGCCGCCTCAATCACGCGCTCTACATCTGCCTGCTGCACTTCGCGATCACGAATTCCCACCACACCGTGCGAGTTCAAACTGCGAATGTGGCTACCGGCAATGCCTGCGTAGACTGAATGAATCTGAAAACCCGCCATCAACTCCGCTTCTTCCACTGCACGCTGAATCGACTGCACCGTGGATTCAATATCCACCACTACACCTTTGCGCAAACCGGTCGATTTATGGCTACCGATGCCAACAATTTCCAGCTGCCCATCGGCGTTTACTTCGCCCACCAAGGCCACCACCTTAGAGGTGCCAATATCCAGTGCAACCACGCGATTTTGATCGCCATTCATGTTTTCTCTCCTGCATTTTTTTTGTTTGTGTCTTCTGGGCTAATAGCCACCTGCTGCCAACGAATGGCCGCACCGTGGCGATAGCGCATATCAATCACTTCAGCTTGTCGCTGCGAAGGCAAAACCACCTGCTGATAGATGCCAACGAAATAGCGAATACTGCTGGCAGGGTCAGAGCGCCCAAGTATCACGCGCATGCCGTTATCCAACTTCAACTGCCAATCGCCCTGCAAATTCTGGCTAATTCCCTGCAGGCGCAAATTGACTACCTGCAATTGATGCTCAAAAACTTGGTAGTAATTCATGGTTTCTGCAGGAATGGCAATCTCACTCCACAACTGCGGCAACGCTTGGTTTTGATACAGCCCTTGGTGTTCAAAAATTCGTCCTTTGGCATTCACCATCCAATGTTTGCCCCAATAGGCGATTGGCTTTTGCTCCACCAAGTCAACCACGACCGTATCTGGCCACTCACGCCGCGCTCTGGCGCGAGAAATCCACGGCTGCTCTTCCAAATCGTGCACCAATTTATTGAGATCAATACTTAAAAAAGTATCGGCCTCATAAATAGCGATTGCATTTTTGATCGTTTTTTTATCCAGCGCCTGCCACTCACCTTGCACCACAACGCGCGCTATAGGTTTGTTGAATGTCGCCTGCAACCAAGGCAACGCAAAATAGCCACCCGCAATCAAAGCACAGACAAAAACTGTTTGGATCAGCAGCAAACCCATGCCGTAGGCGACACTTTTTCCAGGTAGCGTCCTATCCAAGCCTGTTTGATCAAAGCCTGTGCGTTCAAAACTTGTTCGTTCAAACGCCGTCGCGCCCAACTCCGTTGTTGTGCGTGCAAAGTTTGATGTGCTCAATGTTCGCTCAGCCGCCATCGACAACACCTTGCGCACTTGTTTCTTGTATTTTTCTTTCAGACAGCGTGCCATCGAGCAGCGCCAACACCAGCGCCTCAAACGACAAGCCTGCCGCCTTGGCCGCCATTGGCACCAAGCTGTGATCAGTCATGCCAGGCACAGTGTTCACTTCCAACAAATGGAAATTTTCTTGTGCGTCTTGCATCACATCCACACGCCCCCAGCCTGTACAGCCCACGGCAGAAAATGCCGCTTCCGCCAGCTGTTGCAGTGCGCGTTCTTTTTCAACCGACAGGCCGCAAGGACACAAATAGCGCGTGCTGTTGCTCAAATATTTCGCATCAAAATCATAAAACGCATGATCAGTTTCTAAGCGAATCGCCGGTAGCGCTTTGCCATTCAAAATCGCCACGGTGAACTCTGCGCCTGTCACCCACGCTTCAGCCAATACCGCGCCAGCAAACGCTTTTGCATACGCAAAAGCTTCTTTCAATTCTTGCGCATTGGTCACGCGGCGCATGCCGATACTGGAACCTTCACACGCAGGCTTCACAATCGCGCAACCGCCGAGCGCTGTCATACACGCATCCCAATCGGTAGCTTCGTGCAACAAAGCGTATGCAGGTGTAGGTAACTCTTGTGCTTGCCACACCATTTTCGTGCGCCACTTATCCATCCCCAGCGCGGAAGCCAACACACCGCTGCCAGTGTAGGGAATGCTCGCCATATCCAATACAGCTTGCATAGTGCCATCTTCACCGCCCACGCCGTGCAAGGCGATAAAAACACGATCCCACTGCTGGCGCTTTCCTGTTTGTTGTGCCGTCAACACCGATAAAAAATCCGAGCCAACATCAATCAATTCAACTGACACACCACTGCGCATTAAAGCATCCGCAACAGCCTGACCACTTTTCAGTGAAATTTTTCGCTCCGACGATAAACCACCATACAACACGGCAACATGACCATATTTTTGTTGCTGCGCGTTACTCATGTTCGCCACCGCTTTTTGCAAAAAACTCCGCCAAAATACCCGCCAGCGCACCAACATTGCCTGCACCTTGCGTCACTACAATATCGCCCGCTTGCAGCAGTGGTGCCAAGATTTCTGGCACCGCATCAATAGATTCCACAAACACCGGATCAATATGTCCGCGTTGACGAATACTGCGCGCGAGTGCGCGGCTATCCGCGCCCGCAATAAATGCTTCACCTGCTGAGTAAACATCTAACAACAACAACACATCGACTTTGGATAACACCTGCACAAAATCGTCATACAAATCACGCGTGCGCGTGTAGCGATGCGGTTGATACACCATCACCAAGCGACGCTCCGGCCAACCTTTGCGCACCGCTTGAATAACCGATTCCACTTCACGCGGGTGATGGCCGTAATCATCTACCAACATAGCCGTGCCGTTATTTACCGGATACTCACCGTAAACTTGGAAACGCCGCCCAACACCCTGGAATTTTTCCAGCGCGCGCACTATCACCTCGTCGGCGATACCTTCATCGGTTGCAACCGCAATCGCGGCGGCTGCATTTTGCACATTGTGTATACCGGGCAAATTGATCACAGCTGTTATCGGCGGATGCTCAGGGCGCAACACGGTAAAACGACTTTGCATTTTTTCCTGCACTACATCCACAATGCGAAAATCTGCTGCTTCACTCATGCCATAGGTCAACATGGGGCGGCCAACTTCCGGCAGGATTTCGCACAGCGGTTTGTCGTCTACGCACACAACCGCCACACCATAAAACGGTAAATTATGTAAAAACTGCACATAGGTTTGTTGCAGTTTTTTGAAATCGCCGCCATATGTTTCCATGTGATCCGCATCGATATTAGTCACTACCGATACCATAGGCTGCAAATGCAAAAACGAAGCATCACTTTCATCCGCTTCCGCCACCAAATAGCGACTGGCACCCAAGCGCGCATTGCTGCCCGAGCTGTTGAGCAAACCACCAATCACATAAGTGGGATCGCGCCCCGCCTCAGCCAAAACGGATGCAATCAAACTGGTCGTCGTTGTTTTTCCATGCGCCCCAGCCACAGCAATGCCGTGACGATAGCGCATAATTTCTGCCAACATTTCTGCGCGACGCACCACAGGAATGCGGCGCTCACGCGCCGACACCAATTCAGGATTTTTTGGATCAATCGCCGTGGACACCACCACCACATCCACCGCAGCCACATTGTCTGCCGAATGACCAATGACCACTTCTGCGCCTAAACCACGCAAACGAGACACCACGGCTCCTTCACGCAAATCTGAACCAGAAATCATGTAACCCTGATTGAGCAGCACTTCCGCAATGCCGCACATGCCTGCACCGCCAATGCCAATAAAATGGATGCGACGAATGCGACGCATATCAGGAATAAAAAAATTCGTTTCTTTCATGCGTTGAGGATCAGTCACGCGACATTTTCTCCGCAAAAATATCTTCACAAATGGTGGCCACTTTGCTGGCTGCATCCGGTTGCGCCAAACCTTTCATTTCGTGCGACATCGCCTGCAGCACTTTACGATCGTTCATTAGCGTTTGTATTTCCTGCGCCAGTGTTTTGGCGTCCAAGGTTGCTTGCGGCAACACCCGCGCAGCTTTCACTTTTTCAAACCAGCGCGCGTTGATGGTTTGGTGATCATCAATTGCTGTAGGCAGAGGAATTAGCAAGGCCGGCAGTTGCGCGCAGGCCAATTCGTACACCGTCATCGCGCCTGCGCGACATACAGCAAAATCTGCCCACTGGTATCTTTCCGTCATATTTTCAATAAACGGCTCTATACGCGCTGTTACCTGCGCCTTGGCATAATTTTTCACTGATTCCTGCAACAAATCGCGTCCGGCTTGATGAAAAACATCTGGTCTTTCATGTTCCGGTAACAGCGCCAAAGCCTGTGGCAGCAAAGTATTCAAGGCGCGCGCGCCTTGACTGCCACCCAACACCAGTAAACGCAAGCGCACTGGCGGCAACGCAATTTTCTTAGGTACAAATGCCAGTGCGGCAATGTCATCGCGCACAGGATTGCCAACCAATTCGCCTTGCGGAAAAACATTGGGGAAGGCAAACAATATTTTTTTTGCGTGGCGCGACAAAATACGATTAGTAGTGCCGGCAACCGCATTCTGCTCATGAACAACTAAGGGAATGCGCAACCAACGCGCCGCCAAACCGCCGGGGCCAGAAGCGAAGCCGCCCATGCCCAACACCACATCTGGGCGAAAACGCCGCAACACGCGCCATGACTGCCACTGTGCGCGCAACAATTGCCACGGCGCCACTAATAGTTTTTTTACATTTTTACCGCGCAAACCCACAGCAGTAATGCAATGCAGTGGAATATTTTCCGCTGGTACTACGCGCGCTTCAATGCCATTTTGTGTACCCAACCACTCCACTTGCCAACCACGCTGACGCAGCACTTTCGCCACGGCAAGCGCAG
This sequence comes from Cellvibrionales bacterium, assembly GCA_016713115.1. Taxonomy (NCBI): domain Bacteria; kingdom Pseudomonadati; phylum Pseudomonadota; class Gammaproteobacteria; order Cellvibrionales; species Cellvibrionales bacterium. The sequence continues at coordinate 698,515 of JADJPU010000001.1, forward strand.
GAAAAACATGGCCGCCCGTACCGCCAGCCATAATTAATGCACGGCCTTTTCGCTTCGCGCTCATCCCTTCACCACATGCGGTTTCATCGCCAATCGATTTTCAAAACTCAAACGCAGCACCATCGCAGCCATCGCCACACTGATCATCAAGCTGCTGCCGCCATAGCTAATAAAAGGCAGCGTCAATCCTTTTGTCGGCAACAAACCCGACGCCACGCCGATATTGATAAAGGCTTGATAGGCAATCACTAATGCCAAACCCATTGCCACCAAAGCGCCAAAAATTTCACCGCGATCAGCAGCCACACGCGCGATGCGAAACATGCGCCACACCAATGCGGCGAACAACCCAATCACAACCACACAGCCAGCCAAACCGGATTCCTCTGCCCAAATACTGAACACAAAATCCGTGTGCGCCTCTGGCAGATAAAAAAGTTTTTGCACGCTATGTCCTAAACCCACGCCCAACCATTCACCACGAGCAATAGCGATCAAGGATTGCGTGAGCTGATAACCACTTTTGTACATCACGGCTTCGTCCCATGGATCGACAAACGCCATCAATCGCGCGAAACGATAAGATTCTGTCACTGCCAGCACACCTGCAGCGAATAACGCCAACACCAAGAATGGCAAAAAGCGCTTTAGCGGCGCGCCAGCAAGGAAGAGCAGCGACAGTGTCGACAAACCAATAACAACCGTTGCACCAAAATCCGGTTCAGCCAACAACAAAAACGCCAAGCCAATCAACACCAGAAATGGTTTACCGAAGCCCCACCAACTGGCATACATCTCGTCGCGACGACGCACTAAATAACCAGCAAAAAAAACAACGGCAGCACACTTTGCAATTTCGGACACTTGCAGAGTCATGAAGCCCAAACTGATCCAGCGCTGACTGCCATTCACGCGTTTGCCGATATGTGGCACCAGAACTAGCAGCAGCAGCAATACAGCAATCACCAGAAAAGAGCTATCGACTCTTCGCCAGAATGAAAACGGAATACGCAATACCACAGCACCCAACATTAAAGCCATCAAGGCATAAATACCGTGGCGTTTTGCAAAATAAAAAGTGTCACCCATTTTTTGAGTCGCATAGTCCAATGATGCCGAGCTCACCATTACCCAACTAATGCACAACAACGCCAGCGTAATCACCAGAAGTAGCGTATCCATTTCCCACACCAAATTGCCGCGATGATTACTGCGCACCGGATAATCGCCGTCTGTTACACGAGCCAACACTGTGCGTGTTTTTGACATCAACTCTTTCATGTCAGCGCCCCCACCGCCGCACAAAATTGTCGGCCGCGATCCTCATAGTTTTGAAACATATCGAAGCTGGCACAGGCCGGTGACAACAAAACCACATCGCCATTTTGTGCAATGCCTGCAGCCTGCTGCACCGCATCAACCATAGACAGCGCCAGAAAATGCGGCACACGCGGACAACTGGCAGCGATGATGTCGGCATCACGCCCTATTAATACCAAAGCGCGCACATGGCGATTGACCACAGGCTCCAACACAGAAAAATCAGCGCCTTTTCCTTCGCCGCCAGCAATCAGTACCACATTCTTATCTGTGCCGAGACCTTCAATTGCTGCAATTGTTGCACCGACATTCGTGCCTTTGGAATCGTTATAAAAACGCACAGAATTTTTTTCTGCCACCCACTGACAACGATGCGGTAAGCCATTAAATTTTCGCACTGCCGTTGCGCATTTTTCCAAATCCCAACCCGCGGCGGCTGCCAAGGCAAAAGCGGCAGCAACATTGGCAACATTGTGCATACCGGCAATACGAATATCTGATAGCAACAGCAGCTTTTGGGTTTCCCCTAATACTAAATACGCTTGGCCATCAATTTCTCGAACACAAACCGTCTGTTCAGTATTTACAGAATCATCCACACCGAAGGACCAACGCACCGCAGAAATCGCCTCATCGGCTTGCGTCAATACATCGGCGCGGTTGAAAACAATATTTTTCGCACGCTGATAAATTCTGTGTTTGGCTTGCGTGTAATCCGCCACGCTGTCATAGCGATCCATGTGGTCGTCACTGATATTCAACACCGTTGCCACAAGTGCCTGCAGGCTGTGCGTGGTTTCTAACTGAAAACTCGACAACTCCAACACATAGCAATCTGTTTCCGCATCGTGTTGCAACATATCCAACACCGGCGTACCCAAATTGCCGCCCACACCAGCGCGCAGGCCGCAAGCCGTCGCCATTTCACCCACTAAAGTTGTTACGGTACTTTTGGCGTTGGAACCGGTGATAGCGATTATGGGCTTTGTGGTTGTACGCACAAACAACTCAATATCACCCAACAAACTCGCGCCAGCCGCTGCTGCTGCTTGCAGCGCCGGCTCCAGCACCGAAACGCCGGGGCTGACAATAATTTCATTCATTTCACACAGCAGAGCAGGATCCAATGCGCCACAATAAAAATCCACACTAGGATATTGCGCACGCAAGGTATCCACATTGGCAACCGCTGCGCGTGTATCACACCACACAAACGCCTCGCCGCGACTTTGCAAAAAACGTGCGCAGGATTGGCCCGTTTTGCCCATCCCAATAATTGCGCGTTTTGTTGCAGCTAGACTCACGATGACCTCTTGTATTAACGCAGTTTCAAAGTTGCCAAACCGATAAGAATCAGAATGACGGTGATAATCCAAAAACGCACGATGACACGCGGCTCCGGCCAACCTTTTAATTCAAAGTGATGGTGTATCGGCGCCATGCGAAAAATTCTGCTTGCCCGTCAACTTGAACGACGCCACCTGCAAAATCACCGACACCGTTTCCATCACAAACACACCGCTCATCACAAAAAACACAATTTCGTGGCGCACGATGACCGCAATCAAACCCAGCGCCGCACCCAACGCCAAGGCGCCAACATCACCCATAAATACTTGCGCGGGATAGGTGTTGAACCAGAGAAAACCAAGACCAGCGCCGACAAATGCGCCGCAAAATACAATCAACTCCCCCGCGCCTTCGATATAGGGCAAGTTCAAATAACCGGCAAATTTAAAATTACCCACCGCATAGGCAAAAACCGCCAGCGCACCGGCGATCATCACCGAAGGCATAATCGCCAAGCCATCCAGACCGTCGGTTAAATTGACCGCATTGCTGGATCCAACCACCACAAAATAAACAAAAGGCACATAAAACCAACCGAGATTGATCGCCACATTTTTGAAAAACGGCACATACAATTGCAATTCAACCGGCGTTTTTGCTGTTTCATATAAAAATAGCGCGGCGGCCAAACCAAAAACAGATTGCCAAAAATATTTCCAGCGCGATGGTAAGCCGCGTGAGTTTTTTCTACGACTTTGCGCCAATCATCCACCCAACCAATGGCGGCAAAACATACCGTGGTCAGCATCACCACCCACACATAACGGTTATCTAACTTTGCCCACAACAGCGTGCTCAAACAAATAGACAGCAAAATCAATACGCCGCCCATCGTTGGCGTGCCAGATTTTCCTAAATGTGATTGCGGACCATCCGTGCGTACGGATTGGCCAATCTTTAAACGCTGCAAATAAGCAATTACCGCCGGCCCCATCAGCAACGAAAAAACCAAAGCTGTTAACACACCCATCACAGCGCGCAGTGTTTGGTACTGCACCACATTAAAGACACTCCAGTACTGCGCCAAATAGTCAGCCAGCCAAATCAACATAGAACTTCCTCGTTAACAGCCAATTGATCTGCAACTCTGTCCATACCAGCACTGCGCGACCCTTTGACCAAAAAAACACACTGTTCGTTTGCGATGGCAGCACACTGTACTGCCAGCAATTCCCAAGTTGAAAAATATTGCGCCTCTGCACCAAACGCTTCCGCCGTTGCGCGCGATAAATCACCTGTTACCAATAAATTTTTTACGCCAGCTTCTTTAGCATAAGCACCAATATCAGCGTGCAGTGCGCGTGCATCCGCACCCAACTCCGCCATATCGCCGAGCACTAAAATCTTTTCACCACCACATAACATCAGCGCATCGATAGCAGCACGCACCGATGCAGGATTCGCGTTATAACTGTCATCAATTACTCGGCAGCCCTTCACTCCTTTGCGCGTTTGCAAGCGACCCTTGTACGGCTGTGCCGCCTGCAATCCCGCACAAACAATGTCCAGCGACAACCCCAACGCCAAACAACAGGCCGCCGCAGCCAAGGCATTGCTGACATTGTGTACGCCGAGAAATCGCAGGGCGATGTGACGACTTTCCTGATTGGTGTGCAGCGTAAAACGCACGCCGCTAGCCGATTGCTCGACATCAGTAGCAAAAACATCGGCAGAACTTTCAGCGGAAAAAGTGATGGCTTTTACAGGCAGTGCATCAAGCCAAGTGGCTGTCCACGCATTATCCAAATTGATAACCGCAATACCGTTTGCCGACAATCCTTCAAAAATTTCGCATTTTCCTTGTGCAATATTTTCAACAGAGCCAAAACCCTCCAGATGCGCCGCACCCACATTGGTTACCAAGGCCACATCGGGTTTTGCCATCTGCGTGAGATAGCGAATTTCACCCAGCGCACTCGCGCCCATTTCTATCACAGCGCAGTCATGCTCTGGCGACAAAGCCAACAAGGTCATTGGCACACCAAGATGATTATTGAGATTACCCTGCGTCACCAAGGGTTTGCCCTGCTGCACCAGAATGGCGGCAATCATTTCTTTGGTGGTGGTTTTTCCTGCACTGCCAGTTAAGCCGATCACTTTTCCTTGAAAAGCAGCACGATTCAGTTCAGCAATTTTACCTAAAGCTTGCACTGTATCGTTGACACACAACTGCGGCAGCGAACTATCGCTGCGATTTTTTTCTACCACGGCTGCCGCAGCGCCCGCGCGCTGCACATCCGGCAAAAAATTATGCGCGTCAAAATTTTCACCTTTGAGAGCCACAAACAAATCACCGGCTTGCACTTTGCGGCTGTCTGTCACCACGCGCGTAAATATCGCATCTACTGCACTACGCGCCACCCTGCAGGCATCGGCTACTGCAAATAGCGTTTGCGCGCGCATCATGCTTGCATCTCCGTTTTTTTAATACGACGCTGCTGTAATGCACTCTGCGCTTGTTCAACATCAGAAAAATGACGGCGTATACCGAACACTTCCTGATAATTTTCGTGACCTTTTCCTGCCAACAACACCACATCACCACGCGCTGCATGGCTAATGGCGTAGGCAATCGCTTCAGCGCGATCACTCACAACCTCGTGATGAGACAATGTATCGGCATTGGCAGAAAAGCCCGCCACAATATCCGCGATAATGTTTTCTGGCGCTTCATTGCGCGGGTTGTCGGTGGTGACAATCACCTCATCGGCAAATGCTTGTGCTATTTGCGCCATTTGTGGGCGTTTACCTGTATCGCGATTGCCGCCACAACCAAATACACACCACAATTTTTCTACTGTTTGCTGACGCAGCGCTTGCAGTATTTTTTGCAGCGCATCCGGCGTGTGCGCGTAATCCACCACCACCAAAACATCGTCGCTCTGCGCACTCACAATGTGTGTACGCCCCGGCACGGCTTGTAACTGTGCAACTGCATTCAACACAGCGTCCAAGCGCATGCCGTGACCACACAGGGTGGCTACCACCGCCAAGGCGTTCAACAGGTTATACCCCCCCGGGAACCTGCTGTGTAGCTCACCCTTCCCCCAGGGCGTGCGGATACTGGCAGCGATTCCCTGCCCAGTTACCTCATAACGCTCCACTCCGAGTTCACTTGTTTTGCTTTCCAGCGCATAACTAAACACCGTTTTACCTGCTTGATGCATGCGTTGAATCAATTGTTGACCAAACACATCGTCAGCATTGATAACAGCAAACTGCAACGCCGCCATATCAAACAGTTTTTGTTTTTCTGCCGCATAATTTTCCATCGTGCCGTGATAATCGAGATGGTCGCGCGTCAAATTGGTAAAAATTGCGGAAGAAAATTGCACGCGATCTACACGCTGCTGACTCAACGCGTGTGACGACACTTCCATCGCCACCATCTGCGCGCCCTGCTGCACAAAATTGGCCAACAGATGATGGACTGTCAGCACATCAGGGGTTGTCATTCCAGTTTCATCGCGATACGCATGTGCAATCATGCCGCATCCCAGTGTGCCGATAATGGCTGCATCACCAGACACCTGTTGCCACGCCTGCGCCAACCAGTGTGAACAGGTTGTTTTTCCATTCGTGCCCGTCACGCCAATCACTTTACATTGCTGTGATGGCTCACCATAAAACGCATGCGCTATGGCACCCAAATGGGCTGTGAGATTTTCTACAGCGATCAAAGGCACTGCGCTGGACACGCTAAATTCTTTCTCTCGATCGATGACTATCGCTGCCGCACCTTGCGCCTGTGCTTGCGCAATATGTGCCGCCAATACATTTCCACTCGCCAACGCAAAAAACACATCGCCGGCACTCACAGTACGGCTATCCAACTTTAAATTTGCCACAGAACTCTGTGCCAAAGTGTCGCCAAACCATGGCTGCACTGCCTCAACACCCCTCATGCAGCAGCACCTTTTTTAATCACAGGAGCAGCGGTTTCTGTTTTATTTTTTTCTGCCGTTTTAGGTTTTGCTTCCGCTGGCGGCAGCGCATCAGGCACGGAACCCGTCAACTGCAATACACCCTGCATCAAACGACCAAAAACTGGAGCGGCCGCTTCGCCGCCAAAATACTGACCGTTACTAGGCTCATCAATCATGACCGCCATTGCATAGCGCGGATTACTCATCGGCGCTATGCCTGCAAATAATGCGGAATAGCGGTTAGGGCTGTATCCGCGACCATCCAACTTGTGCACGGTGCCTGTTTTGCCGCCCACACGAAAACCTGGCACTTGCGCGCGCGTCGCCGTGCCGCCAGGGTGCGTAACAGCTTCCAGCATCGGAATAATTTGGCGCGCCACATTGGCTGCTAACACGCGCTCACCGGAAATAGCGACAGATTCTGCATCGCGACGCAGAATCGACAACGGCATTTTTACGCCTTCGTTGGCAAAAATGCTGTAGGCGTGCGCCAATTGCAAAGTAGTGACGGAAACGCCATAACCAAACGCCATCGTGACGCGATCCAAATCACGCCAACGCTGATAACTCGGCAGCACACCGGTACCTTCTCCGGGAAAACCAATACCCGTTGCCTGTCCCAAACCAAAACGATGAAAAACACCGCGCAAAAAATTGGGATCCAGAGACAGCGCAATTTTTGATGTGCCCACCTGACTGGATTTTGCAATCACCGTCGTCAAGTCAATCACACCGTAATTGCGGTGATCTTCCAGTTTTTTTCCTTGCACATAAATGCTGCCAGGATTGGTATCAATCACCATTTCCGGCTTCCATTTTCCGCTTTCCAAGGCAGCCGCCATGGTGATCGGTTTCATGGTGGAACCCGGTTCAAACAAATCCACGATGGCGCGATTACGCATTTGCACCGGCTTGATGCCGACGCGATTATTGGGGTTGTAAGACGGCCAGCTCACGATAGCAAGCACCTCGCCTGTCTTCACATCTACCACCACGGCGGAGCCACCTTGCGCTTTAAAATCTTCTACGGTTTTCTTCAAAATCGTATGTGCAAAATACTGCAAACGCAGATCAATACTGAGCGCAATATCTACACCATTTTGTTCAGGGCGCTGCAAACCTAAATCTTTTACTACGCGACCTTTTAAATCTTTAATAACACGACGCTTTCCTTCTGCACCTGTCAGCGCCTCATTAAATTCCAACTCGACACCTTCCTGACCTCGATCATCGATATTGGTAAACCCCACCAAACTGGCGACCACATCGCCAGCTGGATAAAACCGTTTGTATTCGCGCTGCCCGTAAACACCTTCTATGCCTTGCGCCAACACAGCTTCCGCCTCTTCAGGCGACACTTGACGACGCAAATAAACAAATTCTTTATCGCTGTATTGCGCCATTTTCTCGCGCAATTCCTGCTCGCTCCACGCCATAACGCGCCCAATCGCGCGCCACTTGTCGACATCCTGCCCAATCACTGCGGGATTGGCCCACAGCGTTACCACGGGCGTGCTGACAGCTAACGGCTCACCATTGCGATCGGTAATCATGCCGCGATGCGCCTGAATTTTTTCCGTGCGCACCGTACGCGCTTCGCCCTGTTTCGCTAAAAAAGCGTGGTTCATCAGCACCTGATGGTCTGCTATTCGCACAACCAACAATAGACCGAGGGCGCCAAGAAAGCCGAACACAGCACGGATACGCCAATCGCCACGCTGCAAAATGGCTTGCACCACCGCACTGCTGCGTTTTGTTGTCGCTGTGTTTTTCTTGGTCGCCATTAGCGCACCTTCACCACAATGATTTTGTCAGTTTGAGGCGCTTGCATCTCCAATTCTTTTTCCGCCATATCATGCACGCGGCTATAAGCAGCCCAAGTATTTTTTTCAACCAGATACTGCCCCCACAACACTTGCATACTGCGCGCCTCTGCGCGCAGTGATTCAATTTCAGCCAAGTAACGACGATTTTCAAAAGCCGAAACTATCACCCCCATCGCAGAGCCAAGCACGCACAGCACGAGCAACACCAAACAGAACACACCAAACAGGCTGATCTCAAAATCTTTTTCTGGCGCAGTATGCTCTGTGTTCATGCCGCCTTCTCCGTTGGCAATTTTTCTGCCACGCGCATCACCGCACTGCGCGCGCGCGGATTGCTCGCCACTTCCTGCTCACTGGCTTTAATCGCTTTTCCCACCAGCTTTAAGGTTCTGCCTTCTGCCTCACCGGTCACCGGAATATGGCGCGGCAACACTTTTCCGCGACTCTGTTCGCGGAAATACTGTTTGACGATGCGATCTTCCAAAGAGTGAAAAGAAATGACAGCAATGCGACCGCCGCTGCACAAGACCGCCTGAATATCGCGCAACACCGTTTCTAATTCGCCCAATTCATTGTTGATAAAAATGCGAATGGCTTGAAAAACGCGTGTCGCCGGATGTTTGTGCTTTTCCCAAGCTGGATTGGCTGCCGACACCACTTCTGCTAACTGCAGAGTGGTTACGAATGGCGTTTCATTGCGTGATTTTTCGATAGCTTGCGCGATGCGTTTGGCGTAGCGCTCTTCGCCGTATTCACGAAATACATCCGTCATTTCTGCCACTGGCGCAGTATTAATCCATTCAGCGGCACTGATGCCTGCTGCGGTGTTCATGCGCATATCCAGCGGGCCGTCTTGCATAAAACTGAAGCCGCGCTCTGCATCATCCAACTGCGGAGAAGACACACCGATATCCAACAACACGCCGCGCACTTTTCCCTGCCAACCGCGCGCAATCACCTGCTGCAACATATCGCCAAAATTGCTGTGCGCAATTTCAAAACGAAGATCATCTTTGTTTACAGTTTTTGCGTGATCGACAGCTGAGATGTCTCGATCCAGCGCCAGTAATTTTCCCTGTGCGGACAACTTCGACAACAACAGCGCACTGTGACCACCGCGACCGTAAGTGCCATCGATGTAAATGCCATCGCTATCGCTGAAGATGGCTTCCACTGCTTCTTGCAGTAAAACCGTTTGGTGAGCTGATTCCTTCATACTCACCTCTAGAATGAAATATCGGCCATGGCCGATGGCAACTCAAACTGCCCACTCACCGCAGCATCCAAACACTGCTGCCAGTTGCTCTCACTCCAGAGTTCAAATTTTTTGCCCTGCCCCACCAGCACCAACTTCTTATCCAACTGCGCGTATTTGCGCAGCGAAGCAGGCAGCAAAATGCGGCCGTTGCCGTCCATGTCCAATTCACTGGCATAGCCCAGCAGTAAACGCTGAATGCGGCGCACGTTGGGATCGGTGCTGGGCAGCGCTTCCAATTGCGCTTCCAAGGTTTGCCACACCGGCAGCGGATAAATGCGCAGACAGGCATCTTGGATGTCGATAGTGGCCACCAATTGGCCACGGCACAGCTCAGCCAGCACCTCGCGGTACTTGGCTGGAATCGCCAATCGCCCTTTCGGGTCTAGATTGATTTCCGCTATGCCTCTAAACATGGGCTATCCCTAGTGTGCGGGGCGGCAAATCCTGCATTCGCCACTTTTACCCACTTTTCACCACAGAGGCACACTATAGGGGGCAAAAAACCTTGTCAAGACAGGCAACTCACCTGTTTGACGCAGTTCGCTGCAAGGTGCAGGCAGATCCCCGCATGTTAGCTGCAAACTTTTAATGGTTAAAATCTATACAAATCATACGCATGCAAAACAAACCTAAAGTAAAACCTTAAGTTTGCTTGCGCTGAGGGAGAGAATTCGCGAAAGAGAAAAGGAGTTGGCCGATAAGCCGGGTTCTGTCGTGGACAACCATTCATCTGGGATCTGCGTCGCCGCAGACCTCAAGCAACCTACCCGCACCCGACGCGGGCCGCGCCAACAGATGCCTATTTGGTCTTGCTCCGAGTGGGGTTTACCGTGCCGGTCTGTTGCCAGACTCGCGGTGCGCTCTTACCGCACCATTTCACCCTTACCACGCAGCCTTGCGGCTCGTTCGGCGGTTTGCTTTCTGTTGCACTGGCCGTCGGCTCGCGCCGCCCAGGTGTTACCTGGCACTCTGCCCTATGGAGCCCGGACTTTCCTCCACCTCTTGCGAGGCAGCGATTGTCTGGCCAACTCCGCGCGCAAGAATAATTGCACCGCGCGCTGTTGGCAATCCGCTTTTATGCAGCTTATTTCTTCAGTTTGAAATCCGTTTTGCTGCGATCCCACACATTTCCGCTCAAACCTTTTTCGCGCAATTTGTATTTTTGCACTTTGCTCGTCGGCGTCATCGGCAACTCGCTGACAAATTCTATGTAGCGCGGCACAAAAAAATACGGTGCAGTATCGTTGATAAATGTCGCCAGCTCCGCTGCACTCACCGCAGCATTGGGCTTCAACACCACATCAATTTTTAATTCGGCTTCGCTTTCAAGATGCTCAGAGGGAATACCAAAACACGCCACTGCTTGCACCGCAGGATGCTGCATCACGGCATGTTCTACTTGCAGCGAGGAAATGTTTCTGCCTTTGTCGCGAATGTAATCACTTTTTCTATCGACGAAAAAGTAATCGCCATCGGCGTCGCGCACACCGAGATCGCCCGTGCGATACCACTCACCAAAATAGACATTGTTTGTCGCTGCTGGATTTTCAAAATAACCATTGAAGATGGCGTAGGGACGCTGCGGACGCAAACAAAACTCTCCTGGCGTTCCCGCTGGGCATTCATTGCCTGCATCATCACGAATAGAGACATCCATACCCGTAGCCACTGCGCCTAAGCAATTGGGTTTCCACTGTTTTTCGCCGTCTTCCAAGCAGCGCAAAATCAATGCCGCTTCACTCTGACCAAAACCTTTTTGCACTTTTTCTAAACCAAAGCGCTGCATAAACGGTTTCGTCATGTGCGGCGGCAGAGGAATGACATTGGCGTAGCGCAGCGTGGTTTTAGCGTCCTCTGCTGTCTCTGGTGCATTCCACAAAAACATGTGCATCGCGCCTAATGTTGTAGTTTCCGTTGCTTTGTAGTGTTTGATGCGATCCCAGAAATTGGATGCCGAGAAGTGTTCGTCCAAGGCTACCGGAATCCCCACAATCAACGCGCGAAACACACTGGTGATCCACGCGCCGGTGTTGTACAGCGGCATGCAGTTGTAAATCACATCGCCCGCTTGCACGCCAAAATATTCTTTGGCGCTTTCAGCGGCGTTGATCCATACGTTGTGCGATTGCATCACGCCTTTGGATTTTCCCGTAGTGCCGGATGTCCACAAAATCGCGCAGGTATCACCGTAGGAAACTTCCACAGCTTCCGGCTCTGCATCGGATAATTGCTCAAAAGATGAAAGGTTTACTGCATCGGCGGGTAATTTTCCGCCTTCATTCACTTTAACAACCAAGGATTGATAACTCTTACTGCTAACGGCTTCCGCAATGCGTGGATATTTATCTGTATCCGTGACCAATACTTTGCCTTTACTTTCTTCGATTGCCTCTTTCAACCACTCGCCTTTGTAATCGCCGTTGATCGGCACCCACACCGCACCGAGCTTATTGGCGGCAAACGCCAACATGATGAACTCCACACAACTGCGCATAAAAATAATCACGCGATCATCTTTTTGTACACCCAGTTTTTTTAAACCAGCCGCGTAGCGATTCACGCTGCGATTCACTTCCGTAAAGCTGTACACGCGATCATCCACGAGATAACAGGGCGCATCGGGAATCGCTTGCGCTTGTAGCATCAAAATGCGCCCCAGAGTACGGTCTGCTGGTTTATCCAATGGCAATATGTGCATGACAGAATCCTTTTCTTGCGAAAAAATAGTGGCTTACACTACCAGCGCCCACACAAACAGCACAAGCCGATGCACTGCGGCTTCCCACGACCGACTATCGACTTTTTCACCCCCTACTCTTGCTAGAGTAGAAAACATTTTCACAAGGAACGATTGATATGAGCAACGCGCAAAACAACGACAGCAACACTTACGACTACATTGTGGTGGGCGGCGGCTCTGCCGGCTGTATCGTCGCCGGCAGGCTCGCGGAAGCGGGCGTCGGCTCGGTGTTGCTCTTAGAGGGCGCCGACCGCGCGGAAGCCAATCCAGAAACCTTGAGTGCCGACGGCTTCAAATACGCCTTCGCCAATGACAAGGTGATGCTGGATCGCATGAGCGCCGAGCAAGCGCACTGTGGCCAGCGCACGCTGTACGCCGGTTCGGGGCGCGGCATGGGCGGCAGCGGCAGCGTCAACGGCATGGTGTACACACGCGGCGACCAACTGGATTTCGCCCAGTGGCCCGCCGGCTGGCAGTGGCAAGATGTAGAACCCACCTTTATCCAACTGGAAGAACGCTTGCGCCCGCGTCACCGCGCCGGCACGGCATTTACCGAGCTGGCGCTCAGCGCCGCCGAAGCTGCCGGCTTTCAACGCAAACACGGTTTGAATGACGGCCATTTGAACGGCTTTATGGGCTACAACGACATGAACTACGAAGGCGATAACCGCCGCAGTTCTTATGTGGCTTTTGTGGCGGAAAACTCGTCTACCGCGCTCACCGTAAAAACCAAAAGCCTTGTGCAAAAAATTCTGTTTGACGATCAGCAGCGCGCCACGGGTGTGGAAGTTGTTATCAACGGCAAAACACAAATCGTCAGCGCGCGCCGCGAAGTGGTGTTGTGCGCTGGCGCTTTGGAAACGCCAAAATTATTGATGCTGTCTGGCGTGGGCCCTAAAGAGCATTTGCAGTCTCTCAATATTCCGGTAGTAAAAGATGTGCAAAGCATTGGCAGCAATTTGCAAGATCACCCCAATGTTTCGCTATTTTTCCAAGGCAGAAAACCGGTCGATTTTCGCTACCCGCAAGTGTACGGTTTCACGCGCTGCAACCCAGAACTCGACTTGGCCGCACAACAAGCGGACACTTGTTTTGCTTGGCTCGCTGCGCCCGTCACCATGCAGCAATCCATGACGCGCATGGCACCGGCAACGCTGCTAAAAGGCCAGAAGTTTTTTAACCCTGTATTGAAAGGTCTGATTCGCTGCGCATTAAAAATTGCACTGCTGCTGCCACCGGTGAATCGCTTTATCAATAATTTATACGGCGTAGTGATTATTTTAGGCAAGCCACTCTCGCGCGGCACACTGCGCTTGGCCTCGCGCAACGCAAAAGACCCAGCCGTGATTGATCTCGCCTATTTCAGCAATGAGACCGACATGGAAACCATGATTAACGGCGTGGAACTCGCCAAAAAAATCGGCGCACATGAAGGATTAAAAAACTGGGGCAATCGTTTGATGGCGCCGCCAACGCGCTCCAGCAAACGCGAAGTGTTAAAAAAATGGATCATCAACACCAGCATGACCACCTTTCACTACTGCGGCACTTGCTCTATGGGTGAACAAGCCGATGCACCGGTTGATACTCAACTAAAACTCAAAGGCATTGCAGGCCTGCGTATTGCCGATGCCTCGGCAATTCCCGTTATTCCGGTTTCTGCATTGAATGCACCGTCGATGATGCTGGCACATCGCGCCGCTGATTTTATTGTGCAAGAGTGTGGCGCAGCTTAATTACTCTGCACGCAACGCCTCGATAGGGTCTAAGCGCGAAGCGCGCCATGCCGGTGCAATGCCGGCAAACAACCCAACCAACGCTGACAAGCCAAAAGACAGCACAAAATAAAACGCTTGGATGGCAATTGGCATACTCGGCGCCACACTTTTTAACAACCCCAACAGCGCAGCCACCACGGACAAGCCCAACACACCGCCCGCCAGTGACAACAACACCGCTTCGCCCAAAAACAATAACAACAATTGTTGTTGTGTCGTACCCAAGGCGCGCAATAAACCAATCTCCGCTGTGCGCTCGCGCAAAGTAGTGCTCATGATCGTCAACACCCCTACACCGCCCACCAACAGCGAAATGCTACCCAGCGCAGCAATCGCAATCGTCAGCAAACTCAAAATTCGATCCAAACTCGACAACATATCGTCTTGCGTAAACAGCGTAATGTCATCATCGCCGTGCCGTTCACGAATCTGTTGTTTTATTTTTTCGGATATAACTTCAGAAGTAGTATTTTCAGTGAACACCACATCCATTTCTTGCAAGTTTTCACGATTGAACAATTGCAGTGCGCGACCGGCAGGAATGTAAGCAATCTCATCCAAATCAGTGCCTAAAAAACTGCCTTTGCTTTCCATCACACCGACCACACGAAAGCGCGCGCCACCGATACGCACAAACTGCCCTAGAGGATTGGCATCAGCAAACAAGGCTGTGCGCAATTTACTACCTAGCACTACATACGGTCGTGCATTGTGCGGATCGTCTGCTGGTAAAAAGTTACCAACAGCCACTGGCATTTGCCACGCGGCGGAGGCATCGCTACCTACACCAAAAATATCGGTATCGCGTGATCGCGCAGCAAATACTACCGGCCCTGTGCCCATCACAATCGGCACGACGAATTTCACATCACGAATGTTTCGCAACGCTTCGCCATCGGCAATCGTCAACGGACGCACCGTACTCAACACGCCTGCCATACCCATGGTTTGGTTTTTTCCTGGCGAAACTTTTACGATGCGTGAGCCGAATTGTGAAAAGCTGTCCAACACATACAAACGCAAACCTTCGCCAACCGCCGTCAATAAAATCACCGCCGCGATGCCGATACCGATACCGGTTGCAGTGAGCAATGTGCGTAAACGCCCTGCACGCAAAGCGCAAGTAATCCACTGCACTGCGTCCAGCGTTCTCATGTCAGCTTTCCTGCCAGCGCATCCACCGGCTGTTGCCGCGCAGCACGCGATGCAGGCAGCCAAGCAAAAACCAGTCCGGAAAAGAGTGCAATACCCATTGAAGTAATCACCGCCCACCATGGTGCAGCAAACGGCACACTGGGCCACAAGATTCTACCGAGCAGCACCAACAACTCTCCTGCAAACACACCACACAAAGCACCTGCCAAACACAACAACAGCGATTCCAATAAAAACAAACGCCGAATGTGATGATCGGATGCACCTAGCGCTTTCAACAAACCAATTTCTTTCGTGCGCTGCGACACACTAATCAGCGTTAAATTCATCACTAACACACCAGCTACCAACAAACTGATGCCGGCAATCGCACCCACACCCAGCGTCAAAGCCGAAAAAATATTGTCAAAGGTTTTCATCATCGAATCGGGTTTTACCACCGTGACATCGTCTTCACCCTGATGCAGTTCACGGAACGCTGCCAGCAACTCTTGCTGCAATTTATCGATATCGTAATACGCGCGTGGTTGCACAATGACGCGGAACAAACCCTCTCGATTGAATAATATTTGTGCCGACGCCACCGGAATTAAAGCGCCATCACTCAGATCAAAACCAGATCCGTCCGCTTTGCCTGACAACACACCGATCACACGGAAGCGGCGATCACCCATTTTCACCCACTCGCCTACCGCCTGCTGATTGCCAAACAACTCCTCGCGCACTTTGCTGCCAATGACACATACCGGTTGCGCGACATCATTATCTATTTCTGGAAAAACATTGCCGTTCATCACCATCAACTCACGAATGGCAAAATAATCCGCATTGGTGCCAAGTACCATCACATCGCGTGTGCGCGCATTGGCCGACACTTCCACTTTGCCCGCCATCAAGGGCGCTATACGCTGCGCGCCGTGCAAACGCGTGTGCAACGCTTTGACATCCGCCAGTGTGACATCACGCGTCGCTGTGCCTATCGGCGGTGGACCACCGCCACCAGTGGTTTCTTTGCGCCCCGGCATCACCACCAACAAATCCGTTCCCATCGATGCAAATTCGTTGCGCACATAACCGCGTGCGCCTTCACCCAACGCAGTAAACGCCACTACAGAACCGACAGCCAATGTCATCGCCAACAACATCATGCTGGTACGAAAACGATAACGCCGCAATACAGCGCCGGCAAACAAAATGCTATCGCGCCAACTGATGCCTTGCGTATTCATCTAATTATTTTTGCTCAACAACGGCATGACGGTTATCACTGACAATGCAACCATCACCAAACACAATTTGACGCGGTGCGCGCGCACCCAGCACATTGTCGTGCGTCACCATTAACAGCGTAATACCAGAAGCATTTAATTCTTCTAGCAAAACCATCACATCGTGACCGGAGCGGCTGTCGAGATTACCCGTCGGTTCATCGGCCAAAATAATTTGCGGCTTCATCACCACCGCACGCCCAATCGCCACGCGCTGTCGTTGACCACCAGAGAGCTGTTGCGGCAAGTGATCGGCGCGCGCCTCCAAACCTAAACGCTGCAACACTTCTGCGGCACGCACACGGCGTTCGGCGGGCAAAACACCCGCCAACACCATTGGCAGTTCAATATTTTCGCGTGCCGTTAAGCGTGGAATGAGATGGTACGCCTGAAACACAAAACCAATTTTT
This sequence comes from Cellvibrionales bacterium, assembly GCA_016713115.1. NCBI lineage: Bacteria > Pseudomonadati > Pseudomonadota > Gammaproteobacteria > Cellvibrionales > Cellvibrionales bacterium. Next base: position 715,546 of record JADJPU010000001.1, read on the forward strand.
TCACGACGCACATTAGCGCGTGCTTCTTCGTGTAAGCCAACAGTCTCTACATCGTCCAAGACATACGAACCGCTATCCGGTGTATCCAGCAAACCCATCACATTCAATAAAGTAGATTTTCCAGAACCCGATGGCCCCATTACTGACACATATTCACCGGCAGCTATTGCCAAACTAATGCCATCCAGTGCGCAAATTTCTTCATCGCCCAAGGTGAAATGTCGAACAATATTTTGCAGTTTGATCACGGCGCTTTCTTCGCTGCAGCGGCGGCTTTTCTGTCTTCTTCCGTTTCTTCGCGCGCAGACGCACCATCCTTAACGCCAGCGCGATCTGGCGTCATAACAACCGAGTCACCGACATTCAAACCACTCAGCACTTCGGTCATGGTCCAGTTGGATAAACCCGTCACGATATCGCGTTTTTGCAATACACCTTCCGCCAGCACATAAACCGTTTTTTTATCAACGATGGCTTCCGTAGGAATGCGCAGTACGCTATCTTTTTTATCCAGCACAATTTCCACATCAGCACTGTAACCAATCAGCAGCAAAATATCTGACGGCAAATTGTCGAGACGCACATCGACATCCACTGTGCGCGCCTGCTTCTCTACCTCCACTACATAAGGCGCAACACGCGTGAGATGCCCTTCAAATTGTTGACCGCGAAAAGCGTCCAGCGTAATGCGCACTCGTTGCCCAACACGCAATGGCTTTGCATCCACTTCGTCTATCGGCGCCGTGACATACAAACAAGTGTTGTCCAGCATTTCAATCACCGGCTTCGTCAACACACCCGATGGCGACGGTGTGACATATTCACCCAGCTCGCTGTTTACCTCCACCACCACACCATCGTACGGCGCGCGTAAAAAAGTTAAATCATAATGTGATTTAGCCAGATCCAAATTCGCACGATTCATTTTGACTTGCTCTTCCGCTGCATCACAAACACGCTGCGTAGTGCGTGACAGCGTGCTAGCCGCTTCGGTTTGCGCGCTGGAAATCAAGCGCTTTGCATACAGAGACTGCGCGCGCTGACTGTCGCGTGCATTTTGATCCGCACTGATACACGCTTGTTTTTGTTGATGGATAGCTGCCGACAAACTCGCCTCGGCTTGCGCCACATTGGCTTTGCGATCCTCATTCCACAGCTCAACCAACACTTGGTTCGCGGTAATTTTGTCGCCTTTTTTTACATTCAGTTTTTGCACCAAACCGCCGAGTGCCATCGACAACTCGGAGCGGCGACAGGCTTTCACCGTGCCCGCGCGCGTGTTGGCCACGGTAGTCTCCACTAGACCTTGTTCTGCGGTTGTCACGGGCACCGGCAGCTCTGCTGGTTTGTGCAACAACTTGAATGCGACCAATCCCGCCAGCAATACCACAACCAGCACGGTCCACTTTTTCGATTTACTCATAACAGCCGCAACTCGCCTTAGCAAAAAATGACGGTCAGACTAGCACGACAACCGCCTCACTACCCTTACGCAAAACGCCTAGCATTTCACAAAGTTTTCACTAAAATCCTCTGGCAGTTTTAACAGATACAACTCTCAAGGAATTGGATTCATGACAGCACAGCACTGGCGCGGTTTTATTATTTGTCAGCTACTTGGTCTCGGCCTACTCGTCAGTTGGTTGTTTCCTGCCACACGCGGCTTGTGGGATGCCGCCGACAAAGCAGTTTTCTACGCGCTGAATGGCAGCTTGAACCCTGCGCCCTCTCTGTGGGGCGAGTTCTGGGCACTGCTTAACTTTCGCCTGATGGATCTGCTACCGCTATTTGCACTATTGCCTTTTTTGCTGGTGCCCGATGTGCTCATCCCACGCACACAGCGCGCGGCCACCTGCATACATTTGGCGTTGATTCTGGTCTGCATGTTAGTCATACGCGTTGTGTTCAAAGAAATCACCGAAGCGCTGAATTGGCGCGCCTATAGCCCAACACGCACCCTACAACCCGCATACTTTTTGAGCGAGATGTATCCCTATCTCCACCCGAAAGATGCCTCCAGCAATAGCTTCCCTGGCGACCACTCCGCAGTCTTAATGATCGTCACTAGCTTTTTGTTATTGCAGCGCTTCAATCGCTGGAGCGTGTATTTTTTGTTGGTATTTTTCTTGTTTGCTATTCCACGCATGTTCTCTGGCGCGCATTGGATGACCGATGTTGTGGTTGGCGGCACTTTGATCGCCACACAATCCATGGCTTACGGCTATTTCACGCCGTGGCCAAAGCGGTGGGCAGAGCGACTAGCCCAGCGTTGGGTGCCAGCACGCTGGCGCTAATTTGCCCACCACAACACAGCGAGCGCCAATAGCGCCGCTTGCCACAGAGGTACTGCTGCACCGCTCTGCTGCCACAGCAAGCCTGCCACTAACAAGCCCGCAATAGCCACACGGTTGCGACGGCGGCTCTGCAGCTGGCGCTGCTCCAACTGCACCATTTGCTGCGCGGTGGATTGAATCGCCGGCACCACTTGCTCAAAACGGCGAATTTGCTCGGCCGCATCAAACAGCAATTCCGGCACTTCCGGCATTTTTTCCAACCAACTCGGTCCGTGGCGGCGCAATTCCGCCAACACATTTTTGGGGTGGTAGCGGTTCTGCATCCAGCGTTCGAGAAAAGGCATGGCCGTCTGCCACAAATCCAATTGCGGGTAGAGCTGTCGCCCCAGACCTTCAATATTGAGCAGGGTTTTTTGCAGCAGCACCAGTGAAGGCTGCACTGTCATATCAAAGCGGCGCGCAGTTTGAAACAAGCTGACCAAAATCTGCCCGAATGAAATTTCGCTGATCGGTTTTTCAAAAATTGGCTCACACACGGTGCGGATTGCCGCTTCAAAATCAGCCGCGCGCGTTTGCGCTGGCACCCAGCCGCACTCGATATGCAACTGCGCCACTTGTTGATAATCGCGATGAAAAATTGCCAACAAATTACGCGCCAGATAATACTGATCTTCGCGCGACAGCGAGCCAACGATTGCGCAATCCACTGCAATGTACTGAGGGCGCAGCGGGTGCTCGCGCGACACAAAAATATTGCCAGGATGCATATCGGCATGAAAAAAATTGTGATCAAACACCTGCGTAAAAAAGATTTCCACGCCGCGATGCGCCAGCAACTTCATGTCTGTGCCCTGCGCTTGCAGCGCCGCAAGATCGGTGACGGGGATACCGTGGATGCGCTCCATCACCATCACCTGCGGACGGCAGTAATCCCAATACACTTTGGGCAAATACAACAATGGCGATTGCTCAAAGTTACGGCGCAGTTGCGCGGCATTGGCGGCTTCGCGCTGTAAGTTCAATTCGTCGAGTATGGTGTGACGATAATCTTGCACCACTTCCACGGGGCGCAGACGGCGACCGTCCGGCACAAAACGCTCAACTTGTTTCGCAATCACATCCATCAGTGCCAAATCTTTTTCGATGGTACGAGCGATGCTGGGGCGTATCACCTTCACCACCACTTCTTCACCCGATGGTAGCACCGCGCTGTGCACTTGCGCTACGGAGGCTGAAGCTAAAGGTTCGCGTTCAAATGAGAAAAAAACTTCGCTAACTTTTTTACCAAAAGCCATTTCGACAATAGCAACCAACGCATCACTGTTAAAAGGCGGCACGCGATCTTGCAAGCGATCCAATTCGCTCACCATATCGTCTGGCACTAAATCCGGACGCGTAGACAACAACTGACCAAACTTCACAAACACGGGGCCTAAAGCCTCTAACGCCATGCGCAAACGCGCGCCGCGCGATAAATCTGCTGCACAGCGCGGCAAACAACGCAGCGGCGAAAATCGCAATAAACCGCGCAACCACAGCGGCAAGGGCAGCGCGAGTAAATCGCTGTCCAAGCGATAAAAAGTTAATACCCGCAAAATAGCCCACAGTCGCAATACCGCCATGTTTACTCCTCGCGCTGCTTGCGCTGTTGCAACACAGCGATGCCCGCTTGCAAACGATCCATGCGCAATTGCACATCGTCCACCTCGCGACAAAAACTCGCCACTTCATGTCGACTCGGAACCGTGGCACTTTCAAATTGCAAAAACTCGCTCATCAAACGCTCGGCTTCGCGGCGTGCGCCGGTAAACCACACGCCTGCTTTGCGCGCAGCGCGCCCCAGCTGATGCGCCACCACATCGCCCGTGCGCTCGGCGAGCAATGCCTCCCAATCAATCTCTAATTGCGCGGCAATGTTTTGCAATTTTTGCAACAACATGCTGTCGCCCGTCAACGCCACACCGCTCTGCGCTAAAGCCGTGGCTTGATGGCGTGCGCGCCACAGCGCAAACAAACCACTCGCTGAACCGGACAGCGTGGCATCGGCCGCACCTTCAAACAAAGACCACAACTCAATGTGCTGATCGAGAAACAAAACATACACGGAATGCGAAGGCAGCGTGCACACAATATGCAGCACCGAGCCATCCAAACTTTGCAGCGCTTTTTGCGTAGCGGGATCTAAAGCGAGACTGGCATTCACTGCGCGCTCCAGCGCCAATAACGCGCCTGCCTTCACGGTTGCACCGCCACTCCACGCAGATGCCATCAGGGTTTTACTCCGCGATGCAATGCCACCACGCCGCCGGTCATATTGTAAAAATCACACTCAGCAAAACCGGCTTCCTGCATCATACTTTTTAAGGTTTCTTGATCGGGATGCATGCGTATGGATTCCGCGAGATAACGATAACTGTCGGCATCGTTGGTGACTAATTTTCCAATCAGCGGCATCGCGCGAAAGGAATAAGTGTCGTAGGCTTTTGCCAACAGCGGATTGCCCGGCTTAGAAAACTCCAACACCAATAAACGCCCACCCGGTTTCAACACGCGCAACATCGAGCGCAGGGCTTTGTCTTTATCGGTGACATTGCGCAAACCGAAAGCAATCGTGATGCAATCAAAAGTGTTGTCAGGAAACGGCAGACACTCGGCATTGGCCTGCGCAAATTGCACATTGCCCACCGCACCGCGATCTATCAAACGGTCGCGCCCCACACTCAGCATCGAGGCGTTGATGTCGGCCAATACCACCTGCCCGTCCGCGCCGACCAAGCGCGAAAACTTGTAGGCGAGATCGCCCGTGCCGCCGGCAATATCCAGCACTTTATGGCCTGCACGCACGCCGGACACTTCGATGGTGAAGCGCTTCCACAGGCGATGCACGCCGCCCGACAGCAAATCGTTCATCAAGTCATAGCGCGAGGCGACCGAGTGAAAAACCTCAGCCACTTTGTGCTGCTTTTCAGCCACTGGCACTTGTTGGTAGCCGAAGTGGGTGGTGTTCTGCGGATCCGTCATGGCGCGCTCTGCAAAGTGATCGGCGGGGCATTTTACATGGGCTTTCCGCGCCTTGCCCCGCACTGCATCAAAGCGCAACGAACGCGGTCAGTTATCATGCAGCACAGAGCCACGTTCACAGAGCAAAACCATGCCCACACCACCTATCGCAACGGATTACACGCAAGCGCCCACCAACCAGCAACTCGATCACATCCAAGGTGAATATGGGCTGCCGTTTGTCGGCAAAACTATCGCCATGTTTGCCGATCCCATCAACACCTTTCACCAGCACTACCTGAAATTCGGCGCTGTAAGCCGCGTGTCGATCACTGGACAAAAAGTCGTGCTACTGCTCGGCCCGCAATACCTGCAAACCATTTTGCTCGACACGGAACGCAACTTTTCCGTCAAAAAAGGCTGGGATTTATTCATGGGCGATTTTTTGCCGGCGGCCTCTTGATGCGCGACTTTGAAGAGCACCGCATCCACCGCCGCATCATGCAAACCGCTTTCAAATCAGAAAACATGCGCGAGTACAGCGCAACCATCACGCGCATTGTGCAGCAGGCTGTTGCACGCTGGCAGCAATAAGAAAACATTGACTTCTACATCGAAACCAAAAAATTATTGCTCAGTATCGCTTTTGAAGTGTTTTGCAAAGTAGACGCCGAAGACAGCGACGAAGACAACATCAACAAAGCTTTTGTTGATTTGATGGAAGGTTCTATGGGCATGATCCGTAAAGATTGGCCCGGCTTGTTGTATCGACGCGGCATGAACGGCAGACGCTATCTCGCCGCGTATTTCAAAAAACTGGTGCAGAAAAAACGCGCTGGCAATGACAACGATATCTTCAGCCACTTTTGCCGCGAAAAAAATGAAGACGGCGAATATTTTTCCGAGACAGAAATTGCCGAACACATGATTTTTCTGATGTTGGCCGCACACGACACCACCACCAGCGCCATCACCATGGCCGGCTACTATCTCGCCAACGACCTGCATTTGCAGGACCGCATACAACAGCAAATGCCTTATCCATTGACCTACGACGACATGATGGAGCGCACTCCTTTACTCGATCAGGTATTTAGCGAAACCCTGCGCCTGCATCCGCCGGTGAGCAATATTTTTCGCCGCACCGTGCGCGAATGCACTATCGATGGCGTTCGCATTCCTGCGCACACCATGGTGTCTGCGCCTGTGCATTACATCCAACAAATGAGCGAGTGGTGGACGCGCGCGCAAACATTCTGGCCAGAGCGCTTTTCCGAGCAAATTGCGGAACACAAAAAACACCCGTTTATGTGGTCGCCGTTTGGCGGCGGCGCACACAAATGTATAGGCATGCACTTTGCCGAACTGTTATTCAAAACCACCTTTGCGGAATTGATACACAGCTGCCGTTTTAACTTTCAACACAAAAATTACTTCCCTGCAAAATTGCAGCATTTTCCGTTTGCCAAACCCTGCGATGATTTACCGCTGCACCTCAGCGGGCGGTGATGCGGGCTTAATATCGTAGCGCTGCAAAGTTCTATCACCGTAATGCCAGTCGTAAGCAAGCACTCCGCCTTGCTGCAACAACAAATTTCGTATCGCCGGTATTTGTGTGCGCTGCAAACGAATATCGGAAGCTTTGTTTTGTTCATCTAGAATCAACCACACACGCGGCGCTTTGCGCGTCAGCATCTGCAGGCGCGACCAATCGGGCGCGGGCTCCACGCCACCACCCGCACGATACGGCCCAGCAGCGTATTCTTGCGGGCGCGGTAGCTGTCTAGATGGATCTATCTTGTCTAAGTAATAATCTACTGGCAAACGCAAAAAACTGGGATAAACCAAAATCAAATCATCCGTATTCATCTGCCATACCAATTGCTGCGCAACAGGTTTCCACCAAAACCGCATCGGCATAGTGTCTGCGTATACACGCCACGCTTCATAGGTAGACGCCAGCAACACCACAGCCAATAACACCATACGCAACCACCACCATACAGCACACAGGGCCACAGCCAATACCAAACAATAAATTGGCACTAACGGCGTAAAAAAACGATACACAAAAAGAGGCTGTCCGATAAAACTTTCCGCCAGCACCGCCAATACCGCCAGCACCAAACCCGCCGCCATGCCGACAAACACACTGCGCCACCGTAAATATTCTTTTTTCCACTGCAACACACAAGCTACCGCGCAAGAAATCAACATGGCTCGCATAGCTAATTCTTGTTTCAAGCCACTAGATCCTGACAACATCCACAGCGTGCTGTAAATCGTCTGCCAAGATGGAATATTTGCCCAGCTAATTTGAGCTGCGCCGTCCGATGGGCGCGTCAAAATAATTGGCAAAGAAAAAACACAAACATCAAGAAGGCGTAACTCAAAGAGCGCCATGGCTGATTTAACCTGTCTCGCCACAACATCGCGAATACCAACACAGCCGGAACGAATAGGGAGAAATAGTGCGCCCAGACTCCGAGTCCTGCTACCGCGCCTACAACCAACCAATCGCGCTGCCGCCGACTCTGCCATGCCACAGCCCAACACCACAGCACCAAACACGACATCAGCAACGCCAAGGAATAGCCTCGACAAGTTCGGGCGTGTTCCAACACCAACATGTGTGTGACATAAAACAGCACTGCGACATTGGCAACAGAACTGTTTGTCAGCCGCTTTGCCGCTGCATGCAAAGGAATCAGTGACAGCAACACCAATAACACCGACGAGCTGCGCAGATAAAACTCACTGCCATCGCCAAACGGCTGCCACAACCACAAAAACAGATAGTGCAGCAGCATATTGTTTTCTTGTGTGCGTACCATTTGCACAATGCTGTCAAAGCTGCGTGACATCACCACGCTAAAGATCTCATCAAACCACAAGCCGTAGTAATCAAGAAAGGGCAGCAGCACTAACAATAAAAACACAGCCGCTGCAAAAACTCCCCAATATTCAGCTAGCCAGTGTCTCATCCTGCATTCCTTCTTAATCGCCACAGTGCGTGTAAAAATGCAAGAACAGGTTTTATGCCAAATTTGCTGCGGCCGCGCTGACGCGCCACAAAACAGTAACCAACATCCTCACACTGCAAAGTAGACTTGGCAGACAAAATATCAAGCAATAACTTAAATCCAGCTGGCTGCAGCCGCACACGCACCTCTTGCCACACCGCACGCCGCAATAGAAAAAATCCACTCAAAGGATCGCTTGTTTTCGATTGCAAATAATGTCGCACATAACGGGTGGCATTCCGCGATAAAACCAGTCGCAACTTGCTCCAACCTTGCACAGTACCGCCCGCTACATAGCGCGATGCCACCACCACATCCAACGCACTGCATTGTGCCGTCTGCAACAATGCAGGCACCGCGCTAGGATCGTGCTGCAAATCTGCATCCATAGCCAACACAAACTCACCGCGTGCCGCATCAAAACCATCGGCCAATGCACACGACAAATCGCGCACTCCGCTGCGCTGCAACACACGCACCGCCGGATACACGCAGTCTTGCACCACTTCTACTGTGCCGTCTGGAGACTGATCATCCACCACAAGAATTTCATAACGCCCCGCCAAGAACGACAAGGTCTGCGTTAACTGCTGCAACAACAGCGCAATATTTTCACGCTCGTTGTATGTAGGAATGATGACTGACAGCAGGATCATGATGAAGATTTCTTAGCGCGGCAAAGGCAGCAACAACAGCGACAATATACGACTGCGCCGCACCACCTCAACCAACGCCAGTGAAAAGACCATTCCTATCACAAACATACACACTGTCTGCCAGTCACCACTATTGGGCAACCATGCCTCTAGCACGCGATATATCCAGCGCAGCACTAACAAATGCAACAACAGCACCAACAAAAAATACCGTCCAAGGTAAGAAAACAAATCTGCTGTGAGCTTCCAGCGCGCCAAACCCGCCGCACCCACGATGGCAACATACAATCCCGCCGCCATCAACACAGCAACGCCAACGGGCTGCTTAACCATACGACGATTGATATCAAAAAAAGCACCGCCATAAATTATTGCTATCACCACCAACACGGCGACAGCCCAAGGCACCAAATAAAATCTGCAATGCTGCACGCATTCAGACAACACATAACCAGCCAGCAAACACGCCACCGTAATCGGCAACACATCCGCACTAAACGGCAACCCAGGCCAGTGCGTTGTAGCTGCAAACCAATATCGCCACACATCACCCACAGGCAATGGCTGTCGCCAGACCCAATCGATGGTATACAAACCCACCATCAGGAAAGCAATTACTAGCAACACACAAATTTTTGGCTTTTCCGCACAGCGAACATCTTTCAATAAAATTCTAGCAACGATACAACACAAGAATATATGCGGCAAAAACCATAATGGCACTAACACAATCGTCGACCCAGTACCGTACAGCAACCCAGCCAAATAATAAGACCAATCAAAGTTTCCGTAGAAAGCATGCCACGCCCCCCACGCCAACAACACAACAAAATAGGGCTTCAACAGCGCATCCAGCAGACGCATAACCGCCTGCCGCCACGGCCTATCTACTTTTATAAAAACACCAGAAAGAAAAAGATAAAGCGGCGTGGTGAGATGTGTCAGGAGCAGCAGAGCGCCTTCTTGATACCGAAAGGCCAGCGTGTGGCCGAGCACCACAAAAACACCAGCAATTCCTTTTGCCACATCGACCGTACGATTACGCATCCGCTACTCAATGTTTTGTATCTGTTCGCGCATTTGTTCGATTAATACTTTCATTTCAACCGCCGCTTGCGTCGTGGTTGTGCTGATCGACTTAGATGACAGTGTATTCGCTTCACGATTCAGTTCCTGCATCATGAAATCCAATTTGCGGCCAGCTGTTTCCTTCCCACTCACGATACGCTCCACTTCTTTGATATGCGTATCCAATCTATCCAGCTCCTCATCCACATCACAGCGTTGCGCCAAGTGCACCAACTCTTGTTCAACGCGATCTTGGTTAATCTCACCTGTCAGTTCAGATAAACGATCGCGTAGTTTTTGTTTTTGTGCTGCCAAAATTTCTGGCAACGCCATACGCACAACCGCTGCCTGTTCGCGTAATTTTTGCAAGCGATCGCGAATCACCAACACCAAGGCAGCGCCTTCGCGTGCTCGCACGTCTTGCAATTCTTTTACTGCTTCTGCAAAAAGCGACAGCGCCACCTCGGACAACACTTCGCGCTCCACACTGTTCTCACACAACACACCAGGGCGAAATAAAAAATCCACTGCGCTCATCGGCGCGGGATTCTTCAGCTGCGCTTGAATGCTGTCGGCCGCTTGCACATAGCGTTGCACTAATTCGGCATCCACTGAAATAGCATCGCGGTTGACCGTTGCTTGAAACTGCAAGCTGCAATCCACTTTGCCGCGCTGCAATTGTTTGCGCAAACCATCGCGCAAATCTGCCTCTAAAAAACGAAAGGAATCCGGCAACCGAAACCCCGGCTCTAAATAGCGGTGATTGACGGAGCGGATCTCCCACACCAGCGTCCCCCAACTCTCTACACGCTCTTTGCGCGCAAATGCCGTCATGCTGTGCATGGCTATTCTCCAGCCTCAGCTTCCACCGACGACTGCCCTGCTGCATCAATACCGGCTTTATCGCGCTGTTCCCACAACCATTCACGCGGGTATTGCGCCACCAACTCATCCACTATCTGTTGCGCCAACACTTTAGGTTCGCCTTCGCGCTCAAATTTATCGATACGAAAACCGGCTGCATAATCCTCTGCACTCACCGCCCCGGTCTTAGTGGCAACAGAGTCCACCGTCACCATGTAAATTTTAGGCAACTCTGCACCCGCCCGATTACCACGACCCTCTTTTACCTGCACGGAGCAGGGAATTTCACGCCAATAAGTCACTTTTACTTCAGCCATTTTTTGCCTCCACAGCAACACGGGATCTTCACGATTAAAGGGCTATTCTGCCACAATACGCTTGTTGAATTGGGCAGCCTAAGCCATCTCGGAGTGACATCATGGCCAAACGCAAAAAAAACACCGAAGAATCCTATGAAAATGCAGACGGCTTCCAAATTGAAGACATGGAAGGCAATGCCGTTGATGATGGATTACTGGAAGACGAAGAAGACAGCTTTTGGAGCGATGACGAGGAAGAAGAAAAAGAGGAAGATGATTTTTTTAGTTCAGTCGCCGAGGAAAACAACTGGGAAGAAGGTTATGACTATTAACCTGTAAACAATGTATACAAAAAAGCAGGCGCGAGGCCTGCTTTTTTATTTCTCGCCATTCGATCAGTGTATGCCTTGATCTTTGAATTTCTTGCCCAACGATTCTCCACCGTCGATGATCATGTTTTGACCGATCACAAACTCAGAATCTGCCGAAGCAAAAAACAACACGCCGCGCGCAATATCTAAAGGGTAACCTGGACGGTTCATCGGCAGTGTTGCCCCCATGCCTTCACCCACTTTTTTGGTGGTTTCCGCATCCAAGCCAATGGCATTGCCTACCAGCGGCGTATAAACACCACCGGGTGACACGCAATTGACGCGAATATTTTGCTCCGCCAATTCCAAAGCAAAAGTTTTTGACAGCTGCAACACCGCCGCTTTTGCTGATTGATAAATATGTGGACCATAACCTGGCGTGGTTGCCGAAATACTCGCTGTATTGATGATAGAACCACCGTGACCTTGCTTGCGCATTTGTATCGCAGCGTATTTGCAGCCCAAGAAAACAGAGCGCACTAGCAACGCAAAAGTAAAATCAAAATCTTTGGTAGAGATTTCTTCCACTGTGCCGCGCGCGCCGAATGCACCGGCATTGTTGTGCAAAATATCCAGCTGACTAAACTCTGCCACGGCAAAGTCGATCATCGCTTTCACACTGTCTTCACTGGTGACATCGCATTTAAAAAAACGCGTGTTAGCGCCCAACTCAGCCACCACCGCCTTGCCGCCTTCTTCATTCATATCGGCGACAACCACTTTCGCGCCGTGCTGCAACAACAACTCCGCCGTGCCGCGACCAATACCGCTGGCCGCACCCGTCACAATCGCTACTTTTCCATCCAGTCTTGTACTCATAAACACCTCTCGTTGGTTATTAAAATTTGTTTAGCTCATTAAAAAACAATCGTACGGCGACCGTACACAATGATGCGATCATCCAAATGCGCACGCACCGCTTGCGCCAAAGTCACGCGCTCAATATCGCGTCCTTTGCGCACCAAATCGTCGATTGTATCTTCATGCGAGCTACCTTCCACGCCTTGCGCAATGATTGGGCCTTCATCTAAATCGGCGGTGGCGTAGTGCGCCGTAGCACCCACCAACTTCACACCGCGCTCAAAAGCTTGATGATAGGGTTTCGCACCTTTGAAAGCCGGTAATGTCGAGTGGTGAATATTGATAATACGATTAGGAAATTGCGCAATCATTTCATCAGACAGCACCTGCATGTAGCGCGCCATCACCACCAAATCAATATCGTATTCTTTTAACAGAGCAATTTCTTTGTCTTCCTGCTCGCGTTTATTTTCTTTGGTGATAGGAAAGACAAAGTAAGGAATCTTGAAAACATCCGCAAAGTAACGCAGGTCTTCATGATTGGAAACAATGAGCGGGATATCACAATTCAACTCACCCACTTTATGGCGCAACAACAAGTCGTAAATACAGTGCTCGTATTTCGATACAAAAATAGCCACGCGCTTCTTGTTGTCCGCAAAAAACAACTGCCAATCCATATCATGCTTCGCGCATTCTGCGGCAAGCTGCGCTCTAAAATCATCACGACTGACGGAGAGCCCAGACACATCAAAATACACACGGTGAAAAAAAATATTGTGCTCTTCGTCCGTGTGCTGATTGGCATCCAAAATATTGATGTTGTTGCGCAGCAACAAATTAGCAATAGCGGCATTCAAGCCTTTGCGATCGGGGCAGCGTAGTAACAACGTGGCAGTGTTAGGTCGGTTCATCGACAACTTCTCCGTAGGTCGAGGGTTGATTTTAGGCAAAGACAGACTGCTGCGACATGCGCAATCCGCTTATCCATACAACTTAGGCATCTGCACCGCGAAACGGCGCTTTGCGCATGGAACAATTCTTGAGATCACACAGGCGGCAGGGTTCAATTTCAGGCGCATTTTTTGCTCCTGGATTTAAGCCCACCATACCGAGCAAAGATTTCTGTGGGCGCATCATAATGCCGTCGCTCATGGTGATGGGCAGTCCCTCCACCCCTTCAAAAAAGCGAAACAGAATAGCCTGATCGCCGAAATGCCAACCGGTATAGCCAGGACCAACACGCAGCGTCGTGCCATAACCGCGTTGCTGCGCCTCAGCGGACACCTGATCGGTGAGGGCTTTCCTGGCTTCCACCACCATCGCCGAACCGACCGCATCCATGGCCAGCGCCTGCCCCAGCTTACCTTCATCCATCAAGCGTTTGGATTCCAGTGTGGCGGCATTGCCCGCACTGGCCAACAGAATTACTACTGACTCGGCGTGACGCAAAATTTTTGGCAGCTGTTCACTGTGCAACACCAATTGCTCTACACCGTACTTGAGATGAATTTTATCGTTTTCGATACCACACAACGGAACCTCAATTGCTGCCGCCCACGGCTCCGCAAATTCGTGTGCGCGCGCTATTTGTTCGTCAGTAATTTTCAACACCGGCTTGCGTGCTTTTTCTGGATCGCTGTAACCCATGAAATTGAGCACGCTGTTACGATCCAGTTTGTAGCGATAATTTTCTAAGCGATTGACGCATTGCGCCTCCGCTGAATGACTTGCCATATTCACGCCGCCTCCCCTATAGCCCGCCGCAGAGCAAGCTGAGGCCAATACTCAAGCAATCGCCAAGAAGCGATAGATACCAACAATGTCAGAATCAGCGTGATCACCACATACCACCCCAAGAAATTCGGCGATCCTGCAAAAAAATACTTTGCCAAAACAACGCCCGCATAAGCACAGGGCATATGACATAGATACAAGGAGTAGGAAATCGTACCAGCGGCATGCAGCAATTGATTATTGCCAATGTTTTTTATATTAACCGCCCCGAGAACAATTAATAACGCGGGGACTCCCCACCAAAAAGCTCTCTGCGGTATTAGCACCTCATCATCTAGATAATATGTAACCCCCAACAAAAGCCCACAGCCAACCAGAAATATCGCAACAGCCGCACTTTGAGACAGTCTTTCTTTATCTACAAAAAAATATGCGATCAACATACCTGCTACAAACTCTAGCAATATTGCCTGCGTGTAAAATTTTACATACCGATTTTCAACATCAAACCACACCGGGACTAACGCCAAAAACACAAAAACCACCACAATAGGCCACACACGCACAGCCGCATCCCAGCGCCACAATGCCACCATAAATATCACATAGAAAAACATCTCTAAAGTCAGCGTCCAGCCAACAAATAAAAGAGGAAAGCCTGGCTTGATGAATAACAGACTTTTTAGCAGCATGGCCAAATTGGTTGAATTCTGCTGATCACTAAACCAATGCTGCGTATCCGCGAAGTACACCAATACGGTAAAAAACCAATACGCTGGAACGATGCGCACCATGCGCTTCAACATGAAAATGACTGCTTCTTTTCCGCCAGCCGCCGCGCTGCGGGTGATGTATACAATGATGAAACTACTGATAATAAAAAATATATCCACACCCCAGAAACCGTTGAACTCAGGCAACACGGCTGGCAACTCTGGCGCCACACTGTGTTGCATGCTAGCGATGTGAGCAATGACAACCGCCAGCGCCGCAATACCGCGTAAATACTGAATAGCATCAATGCGCGCTGTTCTCATCTCACTCTCACTGTGATGTACAGTTGACTGATTGTTAAGCGGCAATGCCTTCTGGCGGCAACAGGCCCAATTCTCCCAAAAGGTACGGCACATTTTCTGTCCATGCCAAGGGGTAAATATGAAACCCTGCAATGGGATAGCGCTCTTTCAATGTGCGCATGGTTTCCAATGAAAAATCTAGCGCCTCTTGTTTTTGATCTTCTGCCTCACGGATGCGTTTTTCAACATGCGGCGGCACCCAGATCCCCGGCACATGCTGCATCATAAACGCGAGACCTTTGTGTGATCGCGGCGGCAAAATACCAGGAAGAATAGCAACTTTTTTTGTCACACCTTCGCGCTCTAGCGCCTTCCACCATTTATCAAAAGCCTCTAAATCGTACACCGGCTGTGTCTGCAAAAAATCCACACCGGCAGCCGCTTTTTTTGCCATAACGCGCGCGAGATGCTCCGGTTTATTACCCGCAGGATTCGCCGCGCCGCCGATACACCACTGCATTTTGAACGGATCTTCTTTTGCGCTGTCGGCAATCGCACCGCCGCCGTAAGATTTGCCTACTTTACGCAATTGATTGACCATCATGATCGCGTTAGTGGAATCCATGTCATACACCGGCTTTGACATCGGATGATCACCGAAAGTTACATAATCACCGGTCAAGCACAAAATATTGCGAATACCATGTGCGTAAGCAGAAATTAAATCCGCTTGCATTCCTAATTTGGAACGGTCGCGGCAAGTCATTTGCATCACCGGTTCCAAACCTTGTTGCTTCACATAAATCGCCGTGCCGATGGATGACATGCGCAGAGTAGCAGACGGCATATCGAGCACATTGATTGCATCCACACCACGACGATAATGCGCGAGGTGTTTATCCAACCGCGACAAATCCGGCACTTTGGGTGGCGACAATTCTGCGGTCACCACAAACTCACCGTTTTTGATTTTTTTATACAGATTGCTGGTTTCGTTGAGTGAGGTCATGAGTTACGCCTTGCTGTTGGCGACAAGAGAAACAAGCTGTGCGTCTGGCACAGGATGCGGCGACAAAATGCCGCCATCACTATCCGTTTTCCCTTCCAAAATACTGCCGACAGCCGAAGTGCCAACCAAGGACCAATCCACGGCTGGCTGAATGCGCACAATTTTTTCGCTCATATCGAACACTTGCATCGCGTTCATATCCGCACGCTCGTGAATTTTTGTCCACACGCAATCGCGATCGGGAAAAACTTCGCATTTGCCAAACATCGAACCGCCACAAGGGCCGTTGCGCATTTGCTTCGGGCAAGTTTGCGGGCAGACCAACGAAGTAGAGCGCAGCACACACTGCCCGCAACTGTGGCAGCCAAATACTCGCTTTTTGAACCATTCTTCAAAGCCGAACAGCACTCGATAGAGGCGGCTTCGCGTCCAGACACGATTAAACATGCAACTTACTCACACGAAAGAAACTTACTCGCGAGTAAGTTTGAGAGAAAACCCTTATGCCGTCAAGGCTTTCGCTTAACGAAAGCTAGCGTTAATAAGGTCCAGCATCGCCCCACCTGGACACAGATCTTTCTCCACCATGGTGTTGAGTGGTCTAGTGCTGGTGTGCAGGAAGTCGTGGGTTTCTTCTGCTTCAGGGTCGATGTACAGCAAGCCAGTGAGAATTTCACCCTCGTGCAGTGCTTTCATCTGTGCCGCCAAAGCTGCGTTGCGGTCGCGTGGGTCGTGGTCGCTGCCGGTTTTCTGCAAACGAACCACCGAGCCATCATGCAGGGTCACTTCCTGTGTGGTGCCTTCCAAATAGCTGGTCACAATTTCTTCGTGCATAGGCACAAAATCCACGGCGCCCGTGGCTTCCAAATGCTCACGCACATACTCGTAACTTTTGGTAGAACCTTTGTGGTTATTGAAAGTCACGCAAGGCGAAATAACATCAATAAACGCAAAGCCATTGTGCGACATTGCCGCCTTCAGCAGGGGCACCAATTGCTCTTTGTCGCCGGAGAAACTGCGCGCCACAAAAGTTGCACCCAATTTCAGCGCCAAACTCACCAAATCCATCGGTTGATATTGGTTAGCGCTGCCTTTTTTATTCATGGAACCGACATCCGCTGTGGCGGAATCCTGACCTTTTGTCAGACCGTAACAGCCGTTGTTTTCGACGATATACACCATGTTCAACGCGCGGCGCGTAACATGCGCAAACTGCCCCATACCAATTGATGCGGTATCACCATCGCCAGACACGCCGATGTACAGCAAATCGCGGTTCGCCAAATTCGCGCCTGTAGCAATCGACGGCATGCGACCGTGCACCGAGTTAAAACCGTGCGACTGACCGAGAAAATAAGTAGGTGTTTTCGATGAGCAACCAATGCCTGACAATTTTGCTACGCGGTGCGGCTCAATAGACAACTCGTAGCACGCGCGCACAATCGCCGCTGAAACAGAATCATGTCCGCAACCGGCACACAGTGTCGACAAAGAACCTTCGTAATCGCGCAAGGTGTAACCCAAGCTATTGGGGCTAGCGGATGGGTGCTGAAACCGGCTACGCACATAAGTCATGGCAATTCACCTAGACGCTTTTGTGAAGTGGAATAACGGGGGCTAGCTGCAAGTAATTCTGTATCTTGCTGCGAATAAATTCTGCAGTGATAGGCATGCCATCAAAATTGAGCACAGAAACCATTTGTTGCGGCGACACATCGTTTTCGGCCATCAGCAGCGTGCGTAACTGTGCATCGCGATTCTGTTCGACAACAAATACTTTGTCGTGGCGCGCAATAAAATCATCCACTGTCTTATTAAACGGAAACGCACGAATGCGCAGGGCGTTCAATTGCACGCCATCTTCTGCCAACAAATCCAGTGCTTCCATTGTCGGCGCGGCAGAGGTGCCGAAGAAAATCACGCCATAACGCGCGCTTGCTTGCTCCGAAAACTGTTCTGGCGCTGGCACATACTGTTTTGCCGTTTCAAATTTGTGCAGCAGGCGATTCATGTTTTCTACATATTTATCGCCGTCTTCTGTATAGACAGCGTAAGTATCGCGCGAAGTGCCGCGCGTGAAAAACGCGCCTTTGGATGGATGCGTGCCGGGAATGGTGCGGTAGCAAATACCATCGCCATCCACATCCAAATAACGGCCAAATTTTTCAATTTTATCGAGTTGCTCGGCATTGAGCACTTTGCCGCGCTGATAAGTACGCGCATCGTCCCACACCAACGGTGGCGACATGTAATCGTTCATACCTAAATCGAGATCGGTCAACATGATGATCGGTGTTTGTAGCTGCTCTGCCAAATCAAAGGCATCAGCCGTCATGTCAAAACACTCTTTCGGCGTCGACGGGAACAGCAGCACATGCTTGGTATCGCCGTGTGACGCATACGCCGCCGCAAGAATGTCAGACTGCTGTGTGCGTGTCGGCATACCGGTAGACGGCCCTGCACGCTGCACATCAATCAACACCGTCGGAATTTCGGCAAAATAGGCCAAACCGAGGAATTCGCTCATCAACGATACGCCTGGGCCGGAGGTTGCCGTAAACGAACGCGCACCATTCCAGTTAGCGCCGATCACCATCCCTATCGCGGCCAGTTCATCTTCCGCCTGCATAATGGCAAAGTTTTTTTCACCGGTATCAGGATCTACACGCAAACGCTTGGCATATTTTTCGTAGGCATCCACAACGGAAGTGCTAGGCGTAATCGGATACCACGCCACTACCGTCGCACCACCATAAACTGCACCGAGACCGCAAGCCGTGTTGCCATCAACCAAGATGCGATCACCCACGCTGTCACAGCGTTTTAAACGCACACCTAACGGGCAAGTGAAATGTTCGTTGGCATACTGAAAACCCAATTCCAAGGCGCGCACATTAGGCGCAATCAATTTTTCTTTACCTTTGAACTGATCGCCAATCAAACCGGTCAGCACATTGAATTCAATATCCAGCAACGCAGCCAATGCACCAATATAAATAATATTTTGAACAACTGCCGTTGACGCGCATCGGTGTACTCGCGCATGGACAATTCCATCAGCGGAATCGGCAGAATATGAATATCACTGCGCACCAATTTTTTATCAAGCGGCTTGGTGGAGTCGTAAATAAAATAACCACCAGGCGTGACATCGTGGAAATCACGCTCTATCGACTGCGGATTGACCGCCACCATCACATCACAACCACCACCGCGACGACCGGTGTAACCTTTTTCCGAGACACGCACTTCATACCAAGTGGGCAAGCCCTGAATATTGGATGGAAAAATATTGCGCGGGCTAACAGGAATGCCCATGCGAAAAACAGCTTTCACCAACAAGGCATTGGCACTGGAAGAACCCGTGCCATTGACATTGGCAAATTTGATTACACAGTCATTGATTGTTTCAAGTTTTTTCACGACCACACCTCGGCTTAAGCCGCACACGACTCGCCAGAACCGCGCTGGCCAGCCTTCGTGACACTGTAAAGATATTTCTGCATATCCCATGCTGAGGTTGGGCAGCGTTCAGCACACAAACCACAGTGCAAACAAACATCTTCGTCCTTCACCATCACACGCCCAGTGCTCAAGCCGTCTGCGATATATAAAGCCTGCTCGTGATTCACCGCGGGCGCACTCAAATGTTCGCGCAAGGTTTCTTCATTTTCCTGCGGATGAGTAAAAGTGATGCAGCGCGTGGGGCAAATATCGACGCAGGCATCACACTCAATACACTTGCTCGATGTAAACACCGTCTGTACATCACAGTTCAAACAGCGCTGTGTTTCTTCGTAACCGACTGCGCGATCAAAGCCCAACTCCACTTCCAACATGCGATCAGACAGCGCTTTTTCTGTCGGCGCATGTGGCACAGCGTGGCGCAATTCATGCGAAACCACACTGTCGTAGCTCCACTCGTGGATACCCATTTTCTGACCGATCAAATTCGTGCCAGGCGCGGGGCGATTTTGCACATCGCCGCCTTGGCAGAACAAATCAATCGAAATCGCCGCCTGATGACCTTGTGCGACCGCCGTGATGACATTCTTTGGACCGAACGCGGCATCACCACCGAAAAACACTTTCGGGTTACTTGCTTGATAGGTAACCGCATCCAACACTGGCATGCCCCATTTATCAAACGCCACACCGCTCTCCGCTTCTATCCACGGAAAGGCGTTTTCTTGGCCGACCGCCATCAACACATCGTCGCATTCAAAAAACACGAACTCGCCAGAAGACTTCATCACGCGCTTGCCATCGGCATCATGAGAAACTTCTACTTTTTCAAAATTCATGCCCGCCAATTTACCGTCTTTAACGACATATTCTTTCGGCACATGATTGTTAAAAAATGGAATACCTTCGTGTTGTGCGTCTTCAATTTCCCACGGTGAAGCTTTCATGTCTTCAAAGGGGCTGCGCACCACAATTCTTACATCTTCACCACCGAGACGACGCGCCGTACGACAGCAATCCATCGCGGTGTTGCCGCCGCCGATGACCAATACACGCTTGCCAACTTTAGTGGTATGACCGAATGCAACGCTGGCTAAAAAATTAATACCAATCTGAATATTGGCATCCGCTTCTTCGCGACCGGGCAACTTCAAATCGCGACCGCGCGGCGCACCAGTGCCGACAAACACCGCGTCATAATTTTTTGCCAGCACGCTGTTCAAACTATCGACATGCGTGTTGTAGTGCGTCACCACACCCATGTCAGTAATGAAATTAACTTCTTGATCCAACACTTCCGCTGGCAAGCGGAAAGATGGAATCTGGCTGCGCATAAAACCGCCGCCCGACGATTGGTTATCGTACAAATCGATCTCGTAACCCAGCGGCATTAAATCGCGCGCCACTGTCAGAGAAGCAGGACCGCCGCCGATCAAAGCAATTTTTTTGCCATTTTTCTGCTGCGGGATTTTCGGCATCATCGCCAACACATCGCCTTTGTTATCGGCGGCAACGCGCTTCAAGCGGCAAATAGCAACAGGCTTGTCTTCCACGCGACCGCGACGACACGCTGGCTCGCAAGGGCGGTCACAGGTGCGACCGAGCACACCTGGAAAAACATTCGACTCCCAGTTGACCATGTACGCTTCCGCATAGCGCTCTTGCGCGATTAGACGGATGTACTCAGGCACAGGCGTATGCGACGGGCAGGCGTACTGACAATCGACGACTTTGTGGAAATATTCTGGATCTTGGATATTGGTAGATTTCACCGCGGGCTCCCCGGCAGCAGAACTGCAGTTGGCGCGGCATTCTACAGTAAACTGCCCGCGTTTTGTGTCCGCTATTTGGCGAAATTTCCGTAAATTTACCGATCAAAATCGCAGTATTTTGCTAGAGGAGGCACCATCACAGTGCTTCCTGCAAAAACCCGCACAAGCACAGTGCATCAACAGCAGATTTTACAAAAAACCACCGGATAGACCGCAATGACTCCTCGACAATACTGGCAACAATTTCTCATGGCGACGATGTTTCTCACGCGTCTACCCATTGCCCGCTGGGTGCAGCACGACGCGGCGCTTCAGCTCGGCATGGCACGCTGGTTTCCCGCCGTGGGCTGGCTGGTGGGCGGGCTTGCCGCCCTGCTGCTGTGGCTGTGCTCCAACCTCTTGCCTTGGGTGCCGGCCGCTATCCTCGCAACCGCTCTCGCTATTTTGCTCACCGGCGCCTTCCACGAGGATGGTTTTGCCGATATGTGCGATGCCTTTGGTGGCGGCTGGGAGAAGGAACAGGTGCTGCGCATCATGAAAGACTCCCGCCTCGGCACCTATGGCACGCTGGGCTTGGGGCTGATGCTATCCAGTAAAATCAGTCTGTTATGTAGCTTGCCGCTGACCAATGCTCTGTGCGCCTTGATAGCAGGCCATGTTCTCAGTCGCACCGCTGCGACATCGCTACTGCTGGACCTCCCCTATGTACGCGACACAGAGGACGGTATAGCCAAAACCCCTCCCGCTGAATTTACCCTCACTTCGCTGTGGTTTACCGTTGCCACTGCCGCACTCGCACTGTTGCTACTCCCTATGCGCGCGTGGCTACCGTTGCTGCTCGGCTTGCTCGCCCTGCGCTATTGGGCAGCGTGGTATTACCGCAAACGCATTGGCGGCTACACCGGCGATTGTTTGGGCGGCGCACAGCAGCTCGCCGAACTCTGGGTATTGATGGTTATCGTCGCACTCTAAGCGTTATCCAACAGCCGCCACAGATACAAGGACGCAATACTGCGATACGGCCGCCACGCCTCGCCGTACTGCACCATGGCTTTTGCCAGCGGCAAACCATCTAATTCATACAACTGTGCTACTGCTTTGCGAATACCGTAGTCATCGACAGGAAAAATATCAGCGCGACCCAAATCAAAAATCAAATACATTTCCACGGACCAGCGCCCTATGCCTTTGATGGCGGTAAAACAGCGCACCAGTTGTTCATCGCTCATTGCCTTCGCTTCTGCCAGCGAAGGCAGCTCTCCACGCAGAGCGTGCTGTGCCAAATCTTTCAAATACGCCACCTTCATGCCAGACAAACCTGCACCGCGCAGCGTGGCATCCGGCAAAGACAACAATGTTTTTGCGCAGGGTTTTCCGCGTTTAGACACCAGTTGATTAACGCGCTCAAAAATCGTCGTCGCCACTTTGGTGGAAAGTTGTTGACTGACGATTGCCTGAATAAAGACATCCAAAGGCTCAGCATTGTGCTGCGGTTGAAAAGCAAACTCTCCCACCTGTTTGTGCAACTGGCGAAATTGTTTGTCTTGCAACAAAAACCGCACGCCAGATTGCCACTGCGCGGCACTCGCCATCAATTGCGGTTTTTCAACGCTCACACCTTCGCAATGTAATAACATTTTCTTGGCATCCAGACCGCCTTGCGCAGAAAAACCACCCAATTTTCCTGATGCAGCAATGATGCGATGGCAGGGAATAATCAGCGGCACAGGGTTTTTCCCCAGCGCCGTTCCCACCGCGCGCACGGCTCCCGGTTTTTTAATGCGCCGCGCCAACTCGGCATAGCTGACCACTTCGCCTGCAGGAATGCGCCGCGCCGCGTCATACACAGCGTGCATAAACGGTGAGGCTTTTTCGATAAAAACAGGAATCGCAGAAAAATCTTGTGATTTACCTTTGAGATGCACAGCAATTTGTCGAATCAGCCGCGCAATCCATGCCGGCATTTTTTGAGCGGGTTCGCGCTGCGCTGTCACAAGCTGCAATTCTTTTTGCATGCGCGCTATCGTTGTCTCCGGCAACAAAAAATGCGTTACGCCTCGCTCACACCACGCAATACCGCAAAACGCATTTGCAACAGGGAAGATTGCCCACGCTTGCTGTGTATCCATTACCATTCTGCCTTCCTCAACACTTCTTCTACAGAAGACATGCTACGCCAAGCAGCTAGATGACGCCCCTGCATTCGCATGGTTAAATGGTCACCTGCAAATAAACAACAACACCATGCAAGACGCCTCGGATTCCACTACAACCATCGCCTCATCCGCCACACTATCCATCGTGATACCGGTGTACGGCGCGTGGCAGGCTGACCGTGTGCTGCAAGCATTGCTGCCACTGGAACCGCTAGAAATTCTGGTGTGCGATTCCAGCCCACAACCCACTGTTCTACCGGCACATTCTGCGGTGCGTTTACTGCATTTGAGCCAGCGCGCTTTTCCTGGCGCAGCGCGCAACGCCGGCTGGCAGCAAGCGCAGGGAGACTATGTGTTGTTTGTGGATGCCGATGTGGTGCTAGCCGAAGAAGGCAGGCAATTTGTGCGACGCCATATGGCAGCCAATGCACACGACATGGCGTTTGGTTTGTACACGCTGGATTGCCCAGACTACAACAGCATCAGCCGTTTTATCGTCAACATACAGCACCACCGCTTTGAGAGTGAGTTTGCACGCAACCACTATCGTTACGGACAATCTTCGCACTTACTCGTACGGCGCGACATTTACAAAAAAATTGGTTTTTTTAATCCGCATTTGCGCATGCACGAAGACAAAGAAATTTGTATACGCGCTATCAACGCCGGCACCGAGATCAACGTCTATCCCGATTTTTTAGCCGACCACATCAAGATTTTTTCTTTTTATGATTTGATGCTGGATCACGGACACAAAGCTTATTTGGCGCAGGAGACGCTGCACCAACACCCCGCTATTTTTAGTCGCGTTGAAAACCAGCTCAGCACACGCTTCAAAGTCAGCTTGATCGCCTCCTGCGTTTCGCCCATTTTGTTGTTGTTGCTCACCGCAACCCACGCGCTGCCCAACACCATAGCACTGCTCTTACTGATAGCACTATTTCTTTCTCCGCTATTCACAGCGCATGAAGTATTTACCGCGGCCAAATGGCGAGAAAAACTCACAGGGCTACTGCTGTGGCCTTTCATGGGCGCGACGATTTGTGCCGGCGTGATGTTGGCAAAATCGCAGCATGTTTATATTGTGCTGACACAAGCCATGCGCAGAGTGCCTACACTATTTGAGCTGGCGAAGCGCGTGCTGTTTCGGCGCGGCATGCCGGTCAGCATCATTCACTTCATCACTGCGCGCTGCAATTTGCGCTGTGAACACTGCTTCTACAAAGAAACGCTGGATGCCAAAGATCCGGGCGAGCAATCTTTGAGGCAATTACAAAAAACCACGCAGGAAATTGGCTCGGTATTGTGGTACGCCCTCGGTGGCGGCGAGCCGTTTATTCGCAGCGACCTGCCGGATATTCATCGCATCATCATGCAGAACTGCCAGCCCATGATGGTGAGCATTCCCACCAACGGCTGGTACACTGACAAAACTTACCTCAGCACACTCGCCATGCTGCAAGCCATGCAACACGGTGCGCTGACCGTACAAATCTCTGTCGATGGCCCCAAAGCCATACACGATGCCATACGCGGCAAAGATTCTTGGCAGCACTTGCTCAAAACCTGGAAGAAATTAAAAGAAATTCAACGCGTGTATCCACGGCTATCGCTGGGCATTATTACCGTGGTCAACGAAGCCAATGCGCATGAGTATCCTAATTTTATTGACGAAATCACTGACACTTTTCAGCCCAACCAGATCAGTATCAATTTGATACGCGATATAGAAAATCCACACGCTGCCGCACAATTACTGGACACCTATAAAGCAGCGGTGGAGCGCTACGAATGGCACATCCAGCACAAAACTCTAACCGCTTTTGGT
Source organism: Cellvibrionales bacterium (assembly GCA_016713115.1). Lineage (NCBI taxonomy): Bacteria > Pseudomonadati > Pseudomonadota > Gammaproteobacteria > Cellvibrionales > Cellvibrionales bacterium. The sequence continues at coordinate 740,905 of JADJPU010000001.1, forward strand.
TATCTCGGCGGCATGATTGTGCGCGCCAAAGAATCCGTACAAAAAGAATTGATCTACCGTGTGATGCGTTTTAACGAGTTTGTTACGCCCTGCACCGCCGGCGATTTGACCTATGTGATCTGGGAAGACGGCCGCGTGAATGCCTGTGAAATGCTGCCCGACACCGTCGGCAATATTATTGGCAACCAGCCCGCCAACAATTTCCGTAATATTGTTGCCAGCAGCGCTGCGCAAGCCTTGCGCAAAAAAATCGTCGCTGAAAAATGCAAATGCAGTTACGAATGCGCCATGACCATCAACACCTTATTCAGTTGGCCACTAGCAAAAAAATTGTGGTGGCGCGTAGTCAGCGGCAAAGCCAGCGCACCACTCCCTTTACCCGAACAGCCATAAACACCACCATCAGGAGATAAAAACCATGAGCGATTTCACCATCACCAACGCCGCGCAAGCGGCTGCACAGCGCCTCTATTGATGCCGTGCGCGCTAAAAACAAAGAAGCTTGGGTGGCAAACTTTGCCGACGATGCCTGTATTGAAGATCCAGTGGGGAAATCACCACTGGATGCGACGGGCAACGGCCATCGCGGCAAGGCGGCCATCGCGGCGTTTTGGGATATGTGCATCGCCACCGGCAGTGTCGATTTCAACATTCGCGAATCGTATCCGGTGAGCGACATTGCCTGCGCCAATGTCGGCTCCATCCTCAACACCATGGGCGATATGAAAATCGAAGCCAAAGGCGTATTTATTTATCATGTCAACGCCGAAGGCAAAGTCACCAACTTACGCGCCTACTGGGATTTCAACAGCACCATGGCAGCAGCCAGCAAAAAATAATTTTTATTTTTTGGAAAACTGGAGTCGGCTCAGAGGATGAACCGACTCAAATCTTCGTCTTGCGACAACTCACCCAACGATTGATCCACATAAGCCGCATCAATTGTTACCGTTTTACCTTCCGCCGCTAAATCGCCAGCGGAAAACGATACGCTTTCCAACAGACGCTCCATCACGGTATGCAAACGGCGCGCACCAATATTTTCGGTACGGTCATTCACTTGCCAAGCAATTTCTGCCAAGCGACGAATGCCGTCTGGACTGAAGACAATTTTCAAACCTTCCGTCTGCATCAAAGCCTGATACTGCTCAGTGAGCGAGGCATCTGGCTCCTGCAAGATACGCGCAAAATCATCGGGGGTCAGCGCATTCAATTCCACGCGGATAGGCAAACGCCCTTGCAGCTCTGGAATTAAATCGGATGGCTTGGCCAAATGAAACGCGCCAGAGGCAATAAACAAAATATGGTCGGTGCGGATCATGCCGTACTTGGTCGATACCGTGCAGCCTTCAATGAGTGGCAACAAATCGCGCTGTACGCCTTCACGCGACACATCGGCGCCGCTGGTTTCTCCACGGCGACACACTTTGTCGATCTCGTCGATAAACACAATGCCATTTTGCTCGGCTGCGTTGATCGCCTGCGTTTTAATTTCCTCATCATTCACTAGGCGCGCCGCTTCTTCATCTTGCAACTGCTTCATCGCCGAGCGCACCGTCATTTTGCGCAACCGTTTTCTGTCGCTGTTCATGTTGGAAAACATGTTTTGCAACTGGCTGGTCATTTCTTCCATGCCGGGAGGCGCCATGATTTCCACACCCACGGATGCCGCCGCCACTTCAATTTCTATCTCTTTATCATCCAGCTCGCCTTCGCGCAGTTTTTTGCGAAATACTTGCCGCGTGCCGGTTTCTTTTTCTTGCGCATCTACACCTCGTGCAGCGGGCAACAGCGCGTCCAACACGCGATCTTCTGCCGCATCTTGTGCGCGCACCTGCACAGACTCCATCGCGCGCTGGCGAAATAATTTGATCGACATTTCCAGCAGGTCGCGCACGATAGATTCCACATCGCGCCCAACATAGCCCACTTCGGTAAACTTGGTCGCTTCCACTTTGATAAACGGCGCATCGGCCAGTTTTGCTAAACGGCGCGCAATTTCTGTTTTGCCAACGCCGGTAGGCCCGATCATCAAAATATTTTTTGGCGTGATTTCTGCGCGCAAATCTTCAGGCAACTGCATGCGCCGCCAGCGGTTGCGCAGAGCAATCGCCACTGCGCGTTTGGCATCGTTTTGGCCAATAATGTATTTATCGAGTTCGCTGACAGTTTCTCGCGGTGTCATATTAGACATGCTCGCACTCCATTTCTTCAATCGTGCGGCTGTGATTGGTGTAAATACAAATATCCGCTGCAATCGCTAAACTTTTTTCCACAATATCTCTCGCCGACAATTCAGAGTTGTGCAACAACGCGATGGCCGCCGCCTGTGCAAACGAGCCGCCGGAGCCGATAGCCAACAAATCATCTTCTTGCTCAATCACATCGCCATTGCCGGTGATAATCAGCGAGCTGGTTTTATCCGCCACAATTAATAGCGCTTCCAAACGACGCAGCGCGCGATCGGTGCGCCAATCTTTTGCCAATTCCACGGCGGCACGCACCAAGTGACCTTGATATTTTTCTAACTTCGCTTCAAAACGCTCGAACAAGGTAAAGGCATCGGCGGTGCCGCCGGCAAAACCCGCGAGCACTTTGTCGTGATACAGGCGGCGCACTTTGCGCGCATTGCCCTTCATGATGGTGTTGCCAAGGGAGACTTGGCCATCGCCGCCGATAACAACGCGCCCGTGGCGGCGCACAGAGAGAATGGTGGTGCCGTGATACTGTTCCAAGGGGATATCCTGACAGCGGAGTGAACTGGCTATCTATGGGCTGCAGGTTGCAGTTTCAAGGTATGGGCTATTTCATCGGAATGGTATTGATACCATTGCCATTCAGCATGAGGCGCGCGTTATCCGCTTCGGCACTGGTATGAAATGGTCCAGCTAAAACCTTCTGCAAGCTCGCACCATTCGCATCACTGGCGGCACGAATAGAAGCACCAACACCCAAGCGCGACATTTTACTGCGCAGTTTTTCCGCCTCCGCCTTGTTGCGGAACACGCCGGCTTGCAGGTAGCGCGCGCCGCTTGTACTTGCTGATGCTGCAGTTTTTGCAGCCACCACAGACGACTTTTCTTTAGGTGCTTTTTCTTGCGCCTTCAATTTCCGCTCTTGCTCTTTTTGCGCCAGCAATTGCTGCATAGGGTCCAGCTCTTCTTCCGGTTGGACTTTTACCGCTGCTGTTTTAGTTTCTGGCACGGGTGCGACGGGCGGCTCCACCGTAGTAGTTGCGGCCACAGCAGCTGTTGGCGCGGTAGCTGTAACTGTAGCTGGGGCTGGAGTAGCACCCGCTGTGGCTGTTGCTGCAACGGGCTGCCCTGCAGTGTCGGTCGTTGGCGTAGTCGGCGGCGGCATAGTCGGCTGCTCGGCAGGCGCGATATCCGTCACTGGCTGACCGCCCTCCGGCAGCTTGGTGTAGAACTCAAATACAGGGCTGACGCGTTTAGGTGGTGCAGGAGGCTGCTCGGCAGCAGGAGTCTCACTGCTAGTGGCTGGATGCTGCGGAGCAAGAACAGGCGCCGGCAGCGGCGGACGCACACCCGACAAATACACCAAAAACATGATCAGACAACCGACTAGGGTGCCAACCAATACCCACAACCAAGAGGGTATGCCTTTACTTTTTTTGCGTTTGGGTGCGCGAGGGGCTTCCTTTCGGATGCGCTGGCTTCTGGCAAAATCGTGGCTCATTGCGCGCTCACTGCTCCACTGTGTTTTAACAAAACCATTACATAGACTCCGGCGCGCTGACACCCAACAGCTGTAAACCATTGCGCAATACTTGCTGCGTGGCCACGGCCAGCGTTAAGCGTGCGTTGCGTAACGCGGCATCTTCCACCAAGAACTGCGCAGCGTTGTACCAAGTATGCAAGCCAGCGGCCAGTTCGCGCAAATACTGCGCAATGCTGTGCGGCGACAAATCTTGTGCTGCGGATGCCACCACATCTGGATAGCGCGCCAAGGTATTCAGCAAATCGGACTCATGAGATGCGGCAAGGCAATCCAAATGCGCCAAGCCTTGCTCTGGATCCCAAAGCAAACTTTTTTCTTGTGCTTGCTTCAACACGCTGCAAATGCGTGCGTGGGCGTACTGAATGTAATACACGGGATTGTCGTTGCTTTTGGCAACAGCCAAATCCACATCAAACACCAATTGCGAGGTAGCGGCGCGCGACACCAAGAAATAACGCGTGGCATCGCGTCCACACCATTCGATTAAATCGCGCAAGGTGACATAAGAACCGGCGCGCTTGGAAATTTTTACTTCTTCGCCGCCGCGCATTACCGTCACCATCTGGTGCAGCACATAATCAGGCCAAGCGGTAGGAATCCCCACATTCAAAGCCTGCAAACCGGCGCGCACACGCGTGATGGTGGAATGGTGATCGGCGCCCTGTTCGTTAATCACACGCGTAAAACCGCGCTGCCATTTGTTCAAGTGATACGCGACATCCGGCACAAAATAGGTGTAACCGCCTTCCGTTTTGCGCATCACGCGATCTTTGTCATCGCCAAAATCCGTGGTCTTTAACCACAACGCGCCGTCTTTTTCGTAAGTGTGCCCCTGCGCAATCATTTGCTGTACCGCAGCTTCTACTTTGCCTTCACTGTAGAGCGAGGATTCGAGATAAAACACATCAAAGCGCACATCAAACGCTTGCAAATCCAAATCTTGTTCGCGGCGCAAATACGCTACCGCGAATTGACGAATCGCATCGGTATTGTGCGGGTCTTTTGCATCAATTTTTTTACCGGCCAAGTAGGCTTCCGCCACATCAGTGATGTAATCGCCGCGATAACCGTCTGCTGGCCACGCAGCATCATCCGGCGTTAAACCAGTGGCGCGCGCTTGCACCGACAGCGCAAGATTATTGATCTGTGCGCCAGCATCGTTGTAATAAAACTCGCGCGTCACATCCCAGCCGGTAGCCGCCAGCAAACGGCACAGGCAATCACCAATCGCTGCACCGCGACCGTGACCCACATGCAGCGGCCCAGTCGGGTTGGCTGACACAAACTCCACTTGCACTTTACGACCCGCGCCCGTGTTGCTGCGGCCAAAGTTTTCTCGCTCCGCCAAAATGCGCGCCACCACGGCCGCTTGCGCATCGCTCGCCAGAAAAAAATTGATAAAGCCGGGGCCGGCAATTTCCGCTTTGGCGATCAAGCTGTTTTCTGGCAGCGCCGCCAAGATTGCCGCCGCCAAATCGCGCGGGGCTTTGCCCGCTTTTTTCGCCAACACCATCGCAATATTGCTGGCGAGATCGCCGTGTGATTTGTCACGCGTGTTGTCAATCTGTACGCTAGGCGGCGCGCTATCCGCTGGCAACACGCCCTCGGTTTGCAAGTTGAGCAAGGCTGTTTGAATCAATTCCGCCAGTGGCTGTTTCATCGCAATACGCAGGCTGAGAAGGGTTTAGAGGGCAGTAAAACAAGCCGCACATTATAGAATAAGAAAGCTGTAAACGAGACTGCGTATGTTTGAAATTGGAGTCATCCCCGTAGCGGGCGCTGGGCTGCGCCTCTACCCCTACACAGAATCCACCCCCAAAACACTGCTGGAAGTCGGCGGCCAATCGCTGTTGCTGAACAATATCGCCATTCTGCGCGATCAACTGGGCGTAAAAAAAATCTTCCTGATTATCGGTCACCAAGGCGAGCGCATTCGCGCGGCAATTGGCGACGGCGCCAACCTCGGCGTGCAGATTGAATACCTAGCATGCAGCGACATCAGTGCCGGCCTCGCGTGCGGACTGCTGCTATTGCGCGACCACATCCACAGCCACTTTCCTGTGATACTCGGCGACGAGTTGTACCTCGACAGCAACCACGCACAGCTGCTGCGCTACGCCGCCGAGCCTGCCGATGTGGTGTGCGGCATTAAAACCACCGGCGATACCACTTTAATTCGCAAAAACTACGCCGTCACTTTGCAAGGCGATCGCATCACTTCCCTAGAAGAAAAACCCGAAGTCATTAAAAATCACTACCTCGGCTGCGGCACTTATATTTTTTCACCCGCTATTTTTGACGCTATCGAAAACACGCCCGCATCAACAAAAACAGGACGCGTGGAATTAACAGAAGTGATCGATCGCTGGGCGCAGCAAGGTGCTGATGTGCGCGCCGCCGTTTTAAAAGGCAGCTACCGCAACATCAATTATCCCGAAGATTACATCAGCGCGATGAACTTATATCGCAAGCTGAATTTTTCACAGTACCGCGTAAGTTTGGTGATCCCAACCTACAACGAATCCGCTGCCATCGGCGATGTGATTGAAGATTTCCGCGACAAAGTGGACGAAATTATTGTCGCCGACAATCAATCACCAGACGGCACCGCCGACATCGCCCGTGCCAAAGGTGCGACCGTGATTTCAAAACCACTAGCCGGTTACGGCGAAGCACTGCGCTGCGCACTGCAAGCAGCTACTGGCGATATTTTGGTGTTGATGGAAGGCGACGCTTCTTTCACCGCCGATGATTTACCAAAAATTCTCGCGTATATGCGCGATGCCGACATGGTGATAGGCACGCGCACCACCAAACAAATGATTGAGCAAGGCGCGAACATGGATGCGTTTTTGCGCTGGGGCAATGTGCTGGCAGCAAAAGTGTTGCAATTTTTATGGATACGCCAAGAGCCGCGCTTCACCGATCTCGGCTGCACTTATCGCGCAATTTGGCGCGACACTTATCTCACTATTCGCGACAATTTATCCGCTGTCGGCCCCGCCTTTTCTCCCGAAATGATGGTGGAAGTTTTGCGCGCTGAAAGAAAAATTATCGAGATCCCTGTCACTTATCGTCCGCGCATCGGCGATGTATCGAAACACTCCGGCAGCAAGCTGGCGATACTAAAAACCGGCACAAAAATGTTGTGGTTGATTTTTAAACGACGACTGGGTTTTCGCTAGATTATTTCACTGACTCAACTGCTGACTGCGCAGATACTCGTCGTAGCTGCCGCTGAAATCGACAATACCCTTGGGTGTAAATTCCAAAATGCGATTCGCCAGCGAAGACACAAACTCGCGATCATGGCTGACAAACAGCAGCGTGCCAGGGTAGTTTTCCAACGCGAGATTCAAGGATTCGATCGACTACATATCCAAGTGATTGGTCGGTTCGTCCAGCACCATCACATTGCCCTTCTGCAACATCAAACGCCCGAACAGCATGCGGCCTTGCTCACCGCCGGAAATTACTTTCACCGATTTGCCAATATCATCTTGCGAAAACAACAAACGCCCCAGCGTAGCGCGCACCAATTGCTCATCGCCTTTTGTCCACTGTTTCATCCAATCGAACAGCGTCATATCTTCGGCAAAATCGGCGGCATGGTCCTGCGCAAAATAAGCAATGTTCGCCATTTCTGCCCATTTAATTTCACCGCTATCCAATACCAACTCGTTCATTAAGCAGCGCAACAGCGTGGTTTTGCCTGCGCCATTGGGCCCGATAATAGCAATGCGTTCGCCGGCCTCCACTTGCAAGCTCACATCGCGAAATAACTGCAATTCATCAAAACTTTTTGTCGCTTTGATTAAAGTCAGCGCCTGTCGATGCAATTTCTGCTGCTGCTCAAAACGAATATACGGATTTTGGCGACTGGACGGTTTGATTTCAGCCAGCTCAATTTTTTCGATCTGCTTGGCGCGCGAAGTTGCCTGTTTTGCTTTCGAGGCATTGGCCGAGAAGCGACTGACAAAACTTTGCAATTCCGCAATCTGCGCTTTCTTTTTTGCATTTTCATTTTGCAGCAATTCACGCGCCTGTGTGGCCGCTAACATGTACTCGTCGTAGTTGCCGGGAAATATTTTCAGCGCGCCATAATCTAAATCAGCCATATGCGTGCACACACTGTTCAAAAAATGGCGATCGTGCGAAATGATAATCATGGTGCTGGTGCGCGCGCTCAGCACATCTTCCAACCAACGAATCGTATTGATGTCGAGGTGGTTAGTCGGTTCGTCGAGCAGCAGCACATCTGGATCTGAAAATAGCGCCTGCGCCAGCAGCACGCGCAACTTCCAACCCGGCGCCACTTCGCTCATCGGTCCGTTGTGTTGTTCGATGGGAATACCCAAACCGAGCAACAACTCGCCGGCACGCGATTCAGCGGTGTAGCCGTCGTATTCGGCGAACTGCACTTCCAGTTCCGCCACCGCCATGCCGTCGTCTTCGCTCATTTCCGGCAGGCTGTAAATGCGGTCGCGCTCTGCCTTCACCTGCCACAACGCTTCATGCCCCATGATGACGGTGTCCAGCACCGTGAATTGCTCGTAGGCAAACTGATCCTGCCGCAACTTGCCCAAGCGCACATCGGCGGGGCGCATCACATTGCCCGCTGTAGGCTCCAGATCTCCACCGAGCAGCTTCATGAAGGTCGATTTGCCGCAGCCGTTAGCACCGATCAAGCCATAGCGATTGCCATTGCCGAACTTAACGGACACATTTTCAAACAGGGGTTTGACCCCGAACTGGATGGTGAGATTGCTGGTGGCGATCACGGCAGAACCCTAGCGCGAAAAGGCCGGCAGTGTAGCGACTGGCGGCGTCAGTGCAATGGCATCACGGGCGCTGTGTCGCTGCGGTAAAAATACGCGTGCCAACGCTGACCGCTGCCAACACCAAGCCGCCCACCGCAATACCACCCAGGAGATTCGCCAGAGTAGGCGCCAAGGCTGCCAGCCAGATGCCCAGCAACGGCACGGCTTGCAAGGCTACCTCCAAGGCGTGGACGATGCCGTGCGCCGCCGGTATACCGTGCAACAAAATGCCACCGCCGACCAAGAACATGGCCGCTGTGCCAATCACAGATAGCGACTTCATCAGCTTCGGCGCAAACAACAACAGAGCCTTACCCAAACCATATTTTATTTTTCCCAATACCTTGGTGCCGGCGTGTTTGACCAAATACAAACCGGCATCATCCAGTTTCACAATACCTGCCACCAAACCGTAAACGCCCACCGTCATTAGCAGCGCGATGCCGCACACCACCGACACTTGCATAGCGAAAACGGCGTCTTTCACCGTGCCGAGTGAAATCACAATAATTTCTGCCGACAAAATAAAATCCGTACGAATCGCGCCTTTAATTTTTTCCTGCTCAAACGCCACCAGATCCACATCGGGATTGAGCAAGGCCTGTGTGATCGCCTCATGTTCTGCCTCATGTTCTGCCACATCTTCTGCAGCACTGTGCAAAAATTTGTGCGCCAATTTTTCAAAGCCTTCATAACAAAGAAAGGCTCCACCTATCATCAACAGCGGCGTGACCAACCACGGTACAAACGCACTGATCAGCAGCGCCGCCGGCACTAAAATTAATTTGTTTTTGAACGAACCTTTGGCCACAGCCCACACTACCGGCAACTCGCGCTCGGCGCGCACGCCAGACACCTGCTCGGCATTCAATGCCAAATCATCACCCAATACGCCGGATGTTTTTTTCGCGGCAACTTTCGTTAATAGCGCCACATCGTCCAACACGCTGGCGATATCATCAATCAATGCAAGAAGGCTGCTGCCTGCCATAGTATTTCTCAAACCAAAAATGGAGAGCCATTCTACTGCGTGCAAGACACGATGAGTGGCGCGCCTATTCTTCGTCGTCTTCGCCTTCTGTCACCAAACCCAATTCTTTGATTTTTCGCGTCAAGGTATTGCGCCCCCAGCCCAGCAACTCGGATGCTTCGCGGCGACGACCTGCCGTTTGCTTCAACGCTGCTTCGATCATGATGCGCTCAAACACTGGCGTGGCCTCTTCCAACAAGCGTTCGCGCCCACTGGCCAGCGCCTTCTCTGCCCACTGTTGCAGCACTTGTTCCCAACTATTGCTTTGTGCGAGAGCCGCCGCTTGTTGCTGCTCAGCTTGCTGCAGGATATCCGGTGGAAAATCGGCAGTATGCACATCACGCCCTGGCGCCATGACCGTCAACCAGCGGCAAGTGTTTTCCAATTGCCGCACATTACCAGGCCAATCCAATTGACTGATGAACGCTTCTGCTTCTGGCAATAAACGCTTGGCTTCCACGCCCAGTTCACGCGCTGCTTTATCAAGAAAGAAACGCGCCAAGGCAGGAATATCTTGGCTGCGTTCCGCCAATCGCGGCAACTGAATGCGAATCACATTCAAGCGATGAAATAAATCTTCGCGAAAGCGATGTTCTTGCACCAACTTAGCAAGATCTTGATGCGTGGCGGCAATGATGCGTACATCCACTTTTACCGGCGTGTGTCCACCGACGCGATAAAACATGCCATCCGCCAACACGCGCAACAAGCGCGTTTGTGTGTCATGCGGCATATCGCCAATTTCATCTAAAAATAAAGTGCCGCCATCGGCCTGTTCAAAACGCCCCTGCCGCTGCGTCACCGCACCGGTAAATGCGCCTTTTTCATGGCCGAACAATTCCGATTCCATCAAATCTTTCGGCACCGCCGCCATATTCAAAGCAATAAACGGTTTTTTACTGCGCGGACTGTGACGATGCAGTGCCTGCGCCACCAATTCTTTGCCCGTGCCAGATTCGCCGTTGATCAGCACCGTGATATTGGAGTGAGACAAACGACCGATAGCGCGAAACACTTCTTGCATCGCCGGCGCTTCACCGATGATTTCGGTCGGCAACGGTTCAATAATTTTCTCGTCTGGCGCAGCTTGTTGTACTTGCGACAGCGCGCGCCTTACCACATCCACCACATCGTCAACATCAAACGGTTTTGGCAGGTATTCAAATGCGCCGCCTTGATAAGAAGCTACCGCACTGTCGAGATCCGAATGCGCAGTCATGATGATGACTTGCATCGCAGGGTAATCGCGATTGATCGCGCGCAGTAGCGTCAGGCCGTCCGTGCCTGGCATACGAATATCGCTAATCAATACGGCAGGTTGTTTGCGCGCCAATTCGCGCTGCACGGCATCGCCAGTTTCAAAACTGCGACAAGGAATACTCGCCTGTTCCAGCGCTTTTTCAATTACCCAACGAATAGAACGGTCATCATCAACAAGCCAAACGGCAGCATCGGTAGTCACTTTTTAAACATCCAGCGGTAGGTACAGCGAAAAACGGGTGCTGCCTGGCACACTGTCACATTCGATCATGCCGCGGTGTTGCGCCATGATGGATTGTGCAATCGCCAAACCCAAACCCGTCCCCTCTGCGCGCCCGGAAATCATCGGAAAGAAAATCGTGTCCTGAATATCCGCGGGGATACCAGGGCCGTTGTCGATCACATCCACACGACACACCAGTTTGTGCTGATGTTTGCCGATAGTGAATTGCCTTTGGACTCGGGTGCGCAAAATAACCCGAGCAAAATCCGTACCACTTTCTTGCAATACTTGCGCAGCATTGCGCAACACATTCAACACCACTTGTAACAGCTGATCGCGATCGCCCAATACATCCGGCACACTGGGGTCGTAATCGCGCTCAAAGCGCACCACTTCACCGCACTCCACACGCAACAAACTCAGCGCGCGCTCCAGCACTTCATGCACATTGATCGGCGACAACACCGGCGGCTCTTGCGAGCCCAGCATGCGATCGACCAAATCGCGCAGACGATCCGCCTCTTCGATGATGATGCGCGTGTATTCTTTTCCGACTCCGGCAAGGTGCGCGCCAATAATTGTGCCGCGCCGCGTATGCCACCCAAAGGATTTTTGATTTCATGCGCCAAACCGCGCGCCAAGTGGCGACTGGTTTGCTGCGAGGACACCACAGCCTCTTCACGACTGATGCGCAACAGGCGATCCACGGTTTGTATTTCCAATAGCAAACAGCGATCGGGCAGGGGCGTGGCGGTGATGTCCACCGAGACATTTTGGTGCGTGGCGTGCAAAGTGAGGTGCGTTTGCCGCTGGGTAAACGGGGTAGCTGTATCCAATGCTTGCTGAAAAGCGGTCACGAGATCATCCGCATCGCGCGTCAGATCAGAAAACCGCTGCCCCACAGCATGCTGCCGACTCACGGCCAGCAAGCCTTCTGCCGCTTGGTTACAGTGCAACACGATCAAATCACGGTCTAGCAGCACCACCGCGCCAGATAGATGATCCAGTATCAGTGAAGCAAACGGTGACTCCGGCGATAACTCGGAAGACAAACTCACCGCCCCGGTCGAGGTGCTGCGCCACCTGCTCCGCGAGTGCCGCTCGCACCACCTGCTCCGCCCGCACCACCGGCAGCTTTACCACCACCGGCACCGCCAGAGTTACCAAAACCTTTGGAACTGCTAAAACCACTTATCGGCGGTGGATCCGCCGTTGTATTGGCTCCACCTGTATTGCCACTGGGACTGATGCTGTCCTTTCTTTTCTTGTCAACATCCTCTCTTTTCGGATGGTTAGGATCAAGAACTGAAATACGGCGCACATGAAACTGCACCGGTTTTGATTCAATGAGCACCTTGCCGCGCTCGTCAACTACTTTGGCTACAACCGTATGTGTACCGCGCTCAGGCTCATTCACGGTGTAAAAAAAACTGCCATCACCCACGAGTTTGCCGTCGTAATACAGCTGTGCCGTATGCCCTTCCTGCATACCTGGCTGCACCGACGCACTCAAAGTAACAGCCATCGTCTCTTGCCCAAAATACTCGTCGGCTTGGGGGCTGGTAACGGTCACATCGGTGTATTTAATGCCGGCCTTTTCTCCTTCCCCCGTCTCACCCCGCTCTCCGCTGGGCAGCGAAATTCGGTTCGATGGTTTCACCGTCACCACATCTGACGGTCTATCCACAGGTGGTGTATCGGTAAACACGGTTTTGCCGTTTTTATCGACACTTTTGTAAACCAGTGTGCCAGCAGCAGGGAGTGGTGCAGGTTGCTCAGCGCCGACTTCCGTCGTTGCAGCAGCATCACCGACTTGCTGATCTTGCGCTTGCGCCGCAAGCGGCAACAACAAGCAACCAAACAACAGCCCTTTATTTAGTAAGTGCGATAGAGAGTGCGACATGGCTTCAGCCTCCAGCCGTGAATTTTATGTGGCGACAGCGAGAACACTTTACTCGTATCCGTGAGACAAAAAAAAGCCCAGTGCGCTGACTGGGCTTTTTTCTTGAACCAACTGCGATTAGCAGTTGTTTTTAGCAGCCGTTCTTAACAACTGTAATACATCTCGAACTCAACAGGGTGCGTGGTCATACGCAGCTTGGTGACTTCTTCCATTTTCAGCGCGATATACGCGTCGATCATGTCGTTATCGAATACGCCGCCAGCCGTCAAGAACTCGCGATCCTTATCGAGTGACTCCAACGCCATTTCGAGGCTAGAGCACACGGTTGGGATTTCTGCCGCTTCTTCTGGCTCCAAGTCGTACAAATCTTTGTCCGCCGCATCACCAGGATGGATTTTGTTTTTGATGCCATCCAAGCCCGCCATCAACAGTGCTGCAAAGCACAGGTATGGGTTGGCAGTTGGGTCTGGGAAGCGCGTTTCGATACGGCGCGCTTTTTCGCTGTTTACCCAGGGGATACGGATAGAAGCAGAACGGTTGCGCGCAGAGTAGGCCAACATAACTGGCGCTTCAAAGCCGGGAACCAGTCGTTTGTACGAGTTGGTGCCAGGGTTACAGAACGCATTCAAGGCTTTAGCGTGCTTGATGATACCGCCCACATAGAACAGTGCCGTTTCGCTCAAGCCGGCATAGGCATCGCCAGCAAAGATGTTTTTGCCTTTGGCAGTGATGGACTGGTGCACATGCATACCGGAACCGTTGTCGCCCACGATAGGCTTAGGCATGAAAGTGGCTGTTTTGCCGTAAGCGTGCGCCACATTGTGTACGCAGTACTTCAGGATTTGCACTTCGTCCGCTTTTTTCACCAGCGTGTTGCCGCCGACGCCGATTTCGCACTGACCGGCAGTGGCTACTTCGTGGTGATGCACTTCCAGCACCAAGCCCATTTGCTCCATGGCGTTGCACATGGCGCCGCGCACTTCGTGCAAAGAATCAACCGGTGGCACGGGGAAATAACCGCCTTTCACACCTGGGCGGTGGCCGATGTTGCCGCTTTCGAAGCTGTGATCAGAAGACCAAGCGGCTTCTTCCGAGCCGATTTTGACGCTGCAGCCGGACATATCGACTTTCCACTTCACATCGTCAAATACAAAGAACTCTGGCTCTGGGCCCATCGTCGCGAATGAGTCCGCACCATAGATGGTCTTCAAATAATCTTCAGCGCGTTGCGCGACCGAGCGTGGATCGCGGTTGTAGCCCTGCATAGTGGCTGGCTCAACAATCGAGCAGCGCAAGATAACGGTAGGCTCTTCAAAGAAAGGGTCCAGCACCGCTGTGCTGTCGTCTGGCATCAAAATCATGTCGGATTCGTTGATGCCTTTCCAGCCGGCGATAGAAGAGCCGTCGAACATTTTGCCGTTGGTAAACAGGCTGGCATCCTCACCCTTGGCAGGATAAGTCACATGCTGTTCTTTGCCTTTGGTGTCTGTGAAACGGAAATCAATCCACTTCACATCATGATCTTTGATCAGTTTCAGGGTTTTCTCTGACATGGTTTTCTCCGAATGACCGTCGATAGACGGGGTGTAAAAACAGAGTGGTTGGTGCTAATTATTTGAAGCAAACAACGGGGTGCAAAATATATGCCATTTGCGCCTCACAAAGAAAGCGCGAGATTGCGTTGGGTTTTGCCACAAAAATGTGCGCCACACTCTTAAATCGCCCCAAAAATGGGCAGCCACACGCAAATCGCACCACATTAGTGCAACACAAACATCAACGCCGGCTGATCGGCTGCCCTATATAATGCCGCTCCGCCCACTCGGATAGCTGCCATGCAGTACACCATCAAGCTGTTCGCTGAAATCACTATCAAAAGCAGGCCGGTGCGTCAGCGCTTGGTGCGCATGCTGCGCGACAACCTGCGCACTCTGCTAAAGCCTCTCGACCCCAACGCCGACATCGTGCGCCACTGGGATCATCTCAGCATTCACAGCCAAGCCGACGCTGCCACGCAGGCGCAGATTGTCGACCTGCTGCAACGCACGCCGGGCATCAGCTACTTTCAGCGCGTGCATGAATTTCCTTTGTATTTGCCTACAGCAGATGAGAACGCTGCGCCCACGGTCGATTGGGATGGCATCTACCAACACACGCGCCAACTGTATGAACCGCTGCTGGCTGGGAAAACTTTTCGCGTGAGCTGCCGCCGTCACGGTCAACACAATTTTATTTCTGCGGATGTCGAACGCTATATCGGCGGCGGCTTGCACCAACACTGCGCCACCGGTGGCGTCAAACTGAAAAATTTTGACATTGATGTATCCGTAGAAATTCGCGACGAGCGTTTCTATGTGGTCGAGCAAGATTACGCAGGGCTGGGCGGTTTCCCGATGGCTTCACAAGACTCCGTGCTATCGCTCATCTCCGGTGGTTTTGATTCCACTATTTCCACTTATTTCAGCATGAAGCGCGGCTTGCTCACGCATTTCTGCTTTTTTAATCTCGGTGGCGATGCGCATGAAATCGCCGTGAAAGAAATTGCCGTGTATTTGTGGATGAAATACGGCGCTTCGCACCGCGTGAAATTTATCAGCGTGCCGTTTGTCGATGTGGTGCGTGAAATGCAGGAACGCATCCATCATTCACAAATGGGTGTGATTTTGAAACGCATGATGCTGCGCGCCGCCAGCGAGATTGCCAGAAAACTGGACATACAAGCACTGGTGACAGGCGAAGCGGTGGCGCAAGTTTCCAGCCAAACACTGCCCAATCTATCGGTTATTGACCAAGCTACCGATATGCTAGTGCTGCGTCCACTGGCGATGATGGACAAACCAGACATCATTGATTTATCGCGTAAAATTGGCACCGAAGTGTTCGCTAAAAACATTCCAGAATACTGCGGTGTAATTTCGCAAAAACCCACCACGCGTGCCAAGGCAGAGCGCATTGCGCGCGAAGAAGACTTTTTTAATTTTGAAGTGTTGCAGCAGGCTATTGCCGACAGTGTTGCCGCCAATATTGATGAGATCGCGCAGACAGATAACATCGCTCACGACATCCCCGTGCTGCGCGACGCACCGGCAGGCAGCATTGTGCTAGATATTCGCCACCCCGATGAAGAGCAGAAAAAACCGCTGTGTATCACTGGCATTACCGTGCAAACCCTGCCTTTTTATCAGCTGCACAAACGCTACAGCGAACTGGATCCACAACAGCACTATCTGCTGTACTGCGAGCGCGGGGTGATGAGCCAATTGCAAGCGCAGTTTCTGTATACCCAGCGCTTTCAACGCATCGCCGTATTCAAACCCTGATGTTTTTTCTGCGCTCACTTTTTGTTTTTCTGCTAATGATCGGCGTTGCTCACAGCGCTGATGCTGATACAGAGAATGAAAAAAAACCGCAGCGCATTGCCTCTCTCGGCCTGTGTACCGATCAAATTTTATTGATGATGGTAGATGCCTCGCGCATCGCAACCATCAATCATCAAGCGATTGATCCCGTTGCCTCTTACATGGCCAAAGCCGCAGGCAATATCCCACTCAACTACGGCTCCGCCGAAGAAATTATTCCACTGCATCCTGATTTAGTGATCAGCACCAATTTCGGTTCGCCGGATACCGTGCGCATTTTGAAAAAACTGGGCTATCGCGTGGAGCTGATGCCGCTGCCAACCTCTATAGAAGGTATACGCGAGATGCTGCTGCTCGTTGGGCAATGGTTTGGAGAAACAGAAAAAGCCAAAACTTTAATTGCAGAAATGGATAAAAAAATTACTGACGCACAAGCGCGCAATCAGCACAAACCTTCACCACGCGCGATTATTTATTCACCTAACGGTTACACCATAGGCAGCAACACGGTAGAGAACGATATTTTGCAAAAAGCGGGCTATCGCAATCTCGCCGCCGAGATGGGCGTACAGCATTTTCAACAAATATCACTGGAAACTTTGGTTACCACCAAGCCGGACAGAATTCTGATCGACAACTACGCGTACAATCCCAATTCGCTCGCTTACAGTTACATCAATCATCCGGTGGTGCGTCAGATGATTCCCTTGGAAAACCGCATGTTCGTTCCTTCGCAACTACGCGACTGCGCGGGGCCACAAGTGGCAGAAGAAATTGCTTGGTTGGCCGATCGCCGATGAAACTCTTGCACACATCACCCGCCACATTAAATCTGTTGCTGATCTCGGCAACCCTGCTGTGTTTTTTGCTGTCGCTGTGCACAGGCTCTGCGGATGTGTCCGTGGGCAAAGGCGTTGCCGATGCGCTTCACCATGCGACCAGTATGGAGTCGCTGATCGTGATGGAATTGCGCCTGCCGCGCGCACTGCTGGCGCTGTTTATCGGCGGCACACTGGGCATGGCGGGCGCGGCACTGCAGGGCATGTTGCGCAACCCCTTGGCAGAGCCCGGCATTATCGGCGTCTCTAACGGCGCCGCACTGGGCGCAGTGGTGATGTTTTATTTTGGTTTTGCCAGCCTCGGCTGGTTTTTACTGCCGCTGGGCGGCCTGCTCGGCGCCTGCGTCGCGGTGCTGTGTTTGGTGTTGCTGGTGCCGCATAACAGCAATGTGTTGACGCTGATCCTCGCCGGTATCGCCATCAACGCCATCGGCAGCGCACTGATCGCCCTCGCGCTCAACTTTGCCCCCAGCCCCTACGCCATGCAGGAAATTGTCTACTGGCTGCTCGGCTCGGTGACCAACCGCAGCCTGCACGATGTGGCCATCGCCCTGCCCTTCATGGCCACAGGCTGGCTAATGATGCTGCGCTGCGGCAGCTTTCTCGACGCGCTCACCTTGGGCGAAGACACCGCGCAATCGCTAGGTTTCAATGTGCGCCGGCTGCGATGGATCTTGGTCGGCGGGGTGGCGGCAGGTATCGGTGCAGCTGTTTCCGTCAGTGGCAATATCGGCTTCGTCGGTTTGGTAGTGCCGCATGTATTGCGGCCTTTGGTTGGCTACTCACCCAAGCGCCTGCTGGGTGTGAGCTTCTGGGGCGGCGCCATCTTGCTGCTGCTGGCCGACATCACCGTACAACTGCTCTCCCACGGCGGCGAGATGAAGCTGGGCGTGGTCACGGCGCTGGTCGGCGGCCCCTTCTTCCTCTACTTAATTCTGCGCACGCGGAGCTATTGGTCATGAGCAGCGTGCCTCTGCTGGCAGGTCAGTCATTGGCGTTTGCCATCGACGGCATCGACATCGTGCGTGACATCCACCTGCAAGTGCGCAGCGGCGAATTGGTGGGCTTGATCGGCCCCAACGGCGCAGGCAAAAGCACCCTGCTGCGCCTGCTGTGCGGTATCGAATCCGCCACGCAGGGCGAAGTGTTCTGGCAGGGCAGCACGCTCAACTCGCTGTCACTGGAGGCGCGTGCGCGGCATATCGGCTATTTGGCACAGGGCGCGCGTGCGCAGTGGCCGGTATCGGTGGAGCGCGTGGTGGCGCTGGGGCGTTTACCGCACCGCAGCCTGTGGCATAAAGACAGCGCCGCTGACCAAGCCGCTATTGAGCAAGCGCTACAGATGGCGGAAGTGGTCGCCTACCGCCAGCGCATCGCCACCACGCTGTCGGGTGGCGAGCAGACACTGGTGATGCTGGCGCGCATTTTTGCCACTCAGCCACAGCTGATTTTTGCCGATGAGCCCGTCGCCGCACTCGACCCCTATCACCAACTGCATGTGATGGAACTGCTGCGCGCCCACGCCCATGGCAATAATGCAGGCGTAGTGGTATTACACGATTTAAGCCTCGCCGCCCGCTACTGCGACCGCCTGTATTTGCTCACTCACGGCAGCGTTTTCTGCAGCGGCTCACCCGCCACCGTACTCACGCAAGACAACCTGCGCACGGTTTACGGCATTGACAGCCGCATTGAATGCTCGGCCGAGGGTGTGAGCGTCACCCCCACGCGAAGGCTGCGCCAAGGTCATCCGTAACTGCCATTATCCTTAACACTTTTTTTACAGATGCACCGCTAGAGTGCGCGCCTCTTTTTAATGCTGAATCCGAAGTCTTTTATGTACACCGCTCTCACTTTTTACTTATTTTTTGCGTGGTTTTCTGTGGCACCACAGTTGCTGCTACTCGCCACTGGCACCACAGGTTGGGCAGGACCGCGCGACGCCATCCTGCACAGTCTGACTTGGCTGCTACTGCCCGCGCTATTGCCGCGTCGCAGCTGGGGAATAGTGTTCGGCGCGCTCGCCATCGCAATGGGCGTGTGTGCATTGATGAAAGTGGGCTACTTCCTGATGTTTCAACAAGAGATGTCGCAAAGTGTCTTTGTATCGATTCTAGAAAGCCCGCCGGAAGAATCCAAAGAGTTCATGCTGCAATTTTTTCGTTGGTGGATGATCCCCGCTGGCATCGCGTTTTGTGCGCCCGCGTGGTGGGCATATCGCCGCAGCATGAAAACTGCGCCGATCCGTGCCAACGCGCGATATATCTATATCGCATTGGCTTGCGCCCTCATCATCAAACCTTTCATTCCCGATGGTTTCAATCAAGACACGCGCAATCGTTTAGGCGACAAATTTTCCACCACTGAACCTTGGGCTACAACACAAAGTTACATCAGCTATTTACAAAATTTGCGCGAATCGGATCGCCTGCAATCCAACATGGAAGCCGTTGCCAAAAATGCAACGATACACAGCACCGATGCCACAGACGCGCAAACGTATGTGTTGGTGATTGGCGAATCCACCAACCGCAACCGGTTGTCACTGTACGGTTATCCGCGCGACACCAATCCGCGTCTACAAGAAATTCGCCATGAATTATTGGTCTACAACGATGTCGTCGCCAATATTCCCTACACCATTGAATCACTATCCAGCACACTCACTTTTACGCCACCAGAAAAATACAACGAAGCCTACCGCGCCATGAATGTCATCACGATGATGAAAAAAGCGGGCTTCAAAACTTTCTGGATTACCAACCAGCAGACACTGACACACCGCAACACCATGCTGACGGCTTTTGCCAAACTGACCGACGAACCCACTTTTTTGAACAACAACCGCCGTCAAAGCGCCAACAGCTATGACGAAGTGGTACTCAAACCGTTTGCAGATGCATTATCGGATAACGCAAAGCGCAAACTGATTGTGGTTCACCTCATCGGCACTCACTTTGCTTATGAATACCGCTACCCAGATGTGTTCAATATTTTCAGCAACCAACAACCGCTATCGTCGTTTGCAACCGGCGAAGAACCTGTCCAGATGTACAACGACTATGACAACGCCGTGCGCTACAACGACAACGTCGTGCGCCAACTGATTGACAGCTATCGCGCTAAAGACCCTTACGGTTTTCTGCTGTATTTTGCAGATCATGGCGAAGAAGTGTTTGATGTGCGTGACTTTAATGGCCGCGACATGAGCAAACCCACCATCGACATGTACGATGTGCCTTTTATTGTGTGGCCTGCACCGCGCTGGGCA
Organism: Cellvibrionales bacterium; assembly: GCA_016713115.1. Taxonomy (NCBI): domain Bacteria; kingdom Pseudomonadati; phylum Pseudomonadota; class Gammaproteobacteria; order Cellvibrionales; species Cellvibrionales bacterium. The sequence goes on from JADJPU010000001.1 coordinate 761,348, forward strand.
GCACAACACGATATGAAAGCACTGGAAAATACCGTACACCGCCCATCATCCTTGTCTTTATTTATGAACGGCTGGTGTACGCTGGCCGCTATTCAATACAAAGAGTGCAACAGTGCTGACAGTGTTTTTAGTGCAGATTTTGTTGCCAAACCGCGCTGGGTTGGCATACTCAAAGCGCGCCAATCGTATGAAGCACTGAACGAGCACGATAGAAAAATACTGACGGAGCAGCGCGCAACTGCCGCACAAAAAACGACCGCTCAGCGGTAGTCATCGCTGACTGGCGCTTGCTGCTCTTGGTAATCTTTATCAACGTATAAAAACGACATCATGTGCCTGCGCTTACCCGCGTAAGGCACGGCATGCCAGATGCGCGCATCAAACACGATGAGATCACCCGGTCGCGTAGGTATCTCATCGCAAGGAATTTCTGTGATAGAAAGCCCAACCGTTTCTTCTGGCGTTTTAATACTTTTCTTTAATAATTTTGCAAAACGATCGGTGTGATGATGGCTGCCAGGGATAGCGCGAAATGCATCTTCACCCGCGTGCATTTCATCAAAATACACAATCGCTTTGGCGTTGCGGCAGTTGTAAGGCAAGCCTGTAATATCTGTATGCCAGCGCGTACCGCAATCATAAATATTGCCGTCGCTGCCCAATAGGCGAAACGGCTCACCGAGCAAACTGCCGATAATGGATGACACCACACTGTCATGCGCCAACGCGTGCAGCAGCGGATGCTTGTCGACAATCGCCGGCATGATTTGACGCGGGCGATTGTGGTGCACCACATGCTCCCACGGAATAATCTCTGCCGCCGCTTCAGCAAACACATCATCAAACGCAGCGCGCAGTTCTTGCACACGGTCTATCAGCAAGCTCGGAAACACCAAATAACCAAAAAGATCGAAACGATTTTTTTGCTGCGGTGTAATCACTAGCGTTTGTTCAGACATAAACATCACGACTCATGCATAGCCACGGATTGCAAAGCATTTGAAGCAGGCTCCCACTGCAGAAAACGATAGGCCGGCTCAATAATCTCGGCATCAGTGTCGCAGTCCGATTGCTCAATAGCCAGCGCCAAATGATGATCATCATCAAACCTTCCGTGCATAAAATGCCAGCCGGCAGAAGGCAAGGAAAAGAGCGCCGTTTGTTTTCCGGCTGCGGAAGACGCGAAAGCGATTTCATGCAACGCCGTGCCTGCAATTGTGTTGCCCTGCGCCTTGATAAACGCCTCTTTTAGCGTCCAGCAGCGAAAAAATTCGCGGCGGCGCAATGCAGTATCAGATATCGACGCTAACGCTTTCTTTTCTTGCGAGTGAAAATATTTCTCAGCAATTTCATCGATACGATTCTTGCGCCTTTCACAATCGACATCCACGCCTACGGCTTGTGCTAGCGAAACCGCACAAGCAACCCAGCGCGGCCCGTGGCTCACATTAAATGCCAGCGCAGATTTTGGATTGATCAATACCGGCTTACCTGCTGGCGTTTTCTCAAATGCCAGCATCAAGGCATCAACCCCTGTGTAGTGTGCCAAACAAGCGCGCAACAGTGCGCGTGCAGCCAACCATTCTTTTTGTCGATGCTCGTTGCGCATCGCAGCTAAATAATCTTTTTCTTCTGGTGTGATGTATAAAAATAAATGCGAAGACAAAACCGCAGGGATAGGCTGCAACCACACATGCACAGCGTTACCGAACAGAGGCTCCACCAACAGCATTACAACCAGCCGGCCTTCACAAAACGGCGGTACAAATAACCGCAAGCGCCCACCATAATCCCCAGCGCAAACGCGTAGCCGTACTTCCACTTCAATTCCGGCATAAACTCAAAATTCATGCCGTAAATTTCTGCGATAGCTGTCGGCACTGCCAACATCGCTGCATAAGCTGCCAGTTTTTTCATCACCTCATTTTGCTCAACCGAAGCGAGCATGATGTTGGCCTCCAGCGCAGAAGTGAGCAAATCGCGCAGCGCACTGATGCGCTTATCAATGCGAATCAAATGGTCACGCACATCGCGAAAATACGGCCGCATGTCTTCATCAACAAATCCAGACTCAAATAAAGAAATCCGCTCACAAGTGTCAATTAACGGCGAAGCCATGTTTTGTAAAATGCGTAAATGCCTGCGCAAATTATGCACGCGCTGTACCATTTTTTTATCAATGCGCCCCTCTAAAATCTTTTCTTCTATCCCCTCTGCTTCCGCGCCCATTTCATCAATGATGGGCATATAGTTGTCGACCACAAAGTCCACCAGGGAATACACCACAAAATCCGCACCTTTGGCGAGCATGGCGGGGATGCGCTCACAGCGCGCACGCAGTTCTTTGTAAGAATGTGAGGCGCCGTGACGCACAGCAACCACATAACCACGCCCGGCAAAAATATGCGTTTCGCCAAATTCGATCACGCCATTTTTTCGCTGCGCGGTATGCAGCACCAGAAAAACCGAATCCCCGTAAAACTCTAATTTCGTACGCTGGTGCGCATTGACAGCATCTTCCACCACCAAATCATGCAAGCCAAATTGTTTCTGCACCTCGTTCAGCAGTTCATTATCTGGCTCATACAAACCCACCCAAACAAAACGATCGGGCCGTGTCATCCATTCCTGTACTTCTTGTATGCCCAAGGTGCAAATGCGTTTGCCATTTTCATAACCTGCGCAATCCACAATCATTCCGTTGGAATTTGCCGGCACTGCATCTTTCTTATTCACGCCGCGAGCCCTCTACTGTTCACCCCACGCTGCATTGTAGGGTAAGGTAAGCACCCCTTGTGCGCCACCGGAAATCCTTCATGCAAGGACAGACATCACGCTTCTTTTTTCGCGCATTCTGTTTGTTGTTGGTCAGCATTGCGCTGGTCGGTTGCGCCACGGTTGCACCCGTTACCACGCAGGGCAAACCGGATACTGCTTTGCAGCAAAAACTGGCCGCACTACAGCACTGGAATATCAACGGCAAACTCGCTGTGCGTTCAACCGCCGCATCAGAATCCGCGCGCATACAGTGGCAGCAAAACGGCGTGCGTTTTGATATTCATTTATCTGGCCCCGCTGGCTTAAAAGCCACGCGCATACACGGCACACCCAACGATGTGCGCTTTGAGCAGGGCGAACAAACACTGCACGCCAACTCCATCGAAGAACTGTCACAACAATTGATAGGATGGCCACTGCCCGCCGACAAACTCACTTGGTGGCTGCGCGGTCTGCCTGCGCCCGACAGCACGCCGCAGCGCACAAGCTACGCACCGGAAGGCTGGTTGGCCGCACTGTCGCAAGACGGTTGGAATATTCATTTCAGCGAGCCGCAGCAACCGCGCTCGGATATCACACTGCCCAGTCGCATCGAAGCCACGCGCGACGACACACGCATCACCCTGATCATCAAAACTTGGCAGCTCGATTGATGACTGGCCACTTCACACTCTGCGCACCCGCCAAACTCAATTTATTCCTACACATTACTGGGCGGCGCGCTGACGGCTATCACGAACTGCAAACGGTTTTTCAATTACTTGATGTCGGCGACGAACTGACATTTGTGCCACGCAACGATGGCGAAATTCACCTGCACGGCACATTGCAAGGTGTACCGGCGGAGCAAAACCTTATCGTGCGCGCCGCGCGTTTGTTGCAACAACACAGCGCTTGCGCACTGGGCGCGGAGATCACACTCAACAAGCGCCTGCCGATGGGCGGCGGTTTGGGCGGCGGTAGCTCGGACGCCGCCACCACCCTGCTCGGCCTCAATCATCTATGGCAGTTGCAGTTGGATATCGACCGCTTGGCGCAACTGGGCGGGCAACTGGGCGCGGATGTACCTGTATTTGTGCGCGGCCACAGCAGTTGGGCCGAAGGCGTGGGCGATGTGCTCACACCACTGTCCCTGCCTGCACAATGGTTCGTGGTATTGACGCCCGCTTGCAGCGTCAGCACCGCAGAAATCTTCTACGCGCCCGAATTGACACGCAACACCGCCGCCATCACAATAGCCGCCTTTCTGCGGGGGGGTAGCCCCGTTGCCACGCGCAACGACTGCCAAGATGTAGTGGAAAAAGCCTATCCAGCCGTTAAAAACGCGCTGTCATGGCTTGCCATTTTTGCACCCAGCAGAATGACCGGTACCGGTGCCAGTGTGTTTGCTGCGTTTCCCACGCAAGCCGCCGCTGAAACGGTATTGGCACAAAAGCCCAGCGATGTATCAGGGTTCGTGGCAAAGGGAGTCGATGTTTCTCCTGCGCACTGCCAGTTGTCGCATCTAGGGGCAGATTACAGGGGTATCGCCAAGCGGTAAGGCAGCAGGTTTTGATCCTGCCACTCGGAGGTTCGAATCCTTCTACCCCTGCCATTTTCTTGTTTGACTGATGCCGTTCATCCACCGTTTGTGCTGACAGATTTCGAGTGCCGCTCATGTCCAACTTTATGGTTTTTTCCGGCAACGCCAACCGCGAATTGGCAGAGCGCATTGCACAACGACTCGGCATGCGACTCGGCGACGCCGATGTCAAATCGTTTTCCGACGGCGAAATTTCCGTAGAAATTAATGAAAATGTGCGCGGCGGTGATGTGTTCATCGTGCAGCCCACTTGCGCGCCACCCAATCGCAATTTGATGGAATTGTTGTTCATCACCGACGCCCTGCGTCGCGCCTCCGCTGCGCGCATCACCGCCGTTGTTCCGTATTTCGGTTACGCGCGCCAAGATCGCCGCGTGCGCTCCGCCCGTGTGCCTATCAGCGCCAAAGTGTGTGCCGACATGATGACCGGCGCCGGTGTCGATCGCGTACTGACGGTGGATTTGCACGCCGAACAGATTCAAGGTTTTTTTGATGTGCCAGTAGACAATGTCTACGGTTCGCCCGTGTTGCTGAGCGATATCCGCGCCCAAAAATATGACGACTTGCTGGTGGTATCGCCCGACATCGGCGGTGTGGTGCGCGCCCGCGCAGTGGCAAAAGAAATGCACTGCGATTTGGCGATCATCGACAAACGCCGCCCCAAAGCGAATGTCAGTGAAGTGATGAACATCATCGGCGAAGTAGAAGGCCGCACTTGCGTGTTGGTGGATGACATCGTCGATACCGCCGGCACACTGTGCAAAGCCGCCGACGCGCTAAAAGAGCATGGCGCAGGCAAAGTGATCGCCTACTGCACACACCCCGTGTTGTCTGGCAATGCACTGCACAATTTGAACAACTCCAGCTTGGATGAATTGGTCGTCACCGACACCATTCCTCTCAGTGCAGAAATGAAAAATTGCTCCAAAATTCGCCAGTTGTCCATGGCGCATTTGTTGGCGGAGGCAATTCGCCGCGTCAACAATGAAGAATCCGTCAGTGCAATGTTTAACTAACCGAGCACAACGGCCCACGCGCTGCATTGGTCGCAAATGCAGCGAATAACCACGCGGCTCTGCCGCAAAATGAGGTAATAACCATGTCCAGTTTTACTCTGCAAGCTCAAACACGAGCCGACAAGGGGAAAGGTGCGAGCCGCCGCCTGCGTCGTCTGAACAACGAAGTGCCAGCCATTTTGTACGGCGATGACAAAGCACCCGCTATGCTCAGCGTACCGCACAAAGATTTGGCGAAATGCTTAGAGTCTGAGGCGTTTTACAGCAGCATCATCACGCTCACCGTTGACGGTCAAGCGCAAAAAGTGCTGCTGCGCGATTTGCAACGCCACCCTGCTGCACCGCGCATTCTGCACGCGGATTTCCAGCGCGTATCAGGCACCAAAAAAATCCACATGCGCGTACCTTTGCACTTCATCAACGAAGATATTTGCGCAGGCGTGAAGCAACAAGGCGGTGCCATCAACCACAGCATGAACGAATTGGAAGTGAGCTGCTTGGCAGCCGATTTGCCAGAGTTTATCGAAGTGGATTTGGCTGCCGTTGTGGTTGACCAAATCGTACACATCTCTGATTTGAAACTACCGAAAGGCGTTGAGTCTGTAGCACTGTCACACGGCGCAGATCACGACTTGCCGGTTGTCGCGGTACACGCGATCAAAGGCGGCAGCAGCGAGGAGTAATCCTCTGCTGTAGAGAAAAAGGCCAGCGCGTTGCTGGCCTTTTTTTTAGTACGCGAGCATTGAGATGAGCGAAAAAATTCAATTAATTGTTGGTCTCGGCAATCCCGGGCGCGAATACGCACACACGCGCCACAACGCGGGTGCGGATTTTGTCAGCCTGCTCGGCGACGAATACCGTGCGAACTGGCAGGAAGAAAAAAAATTCTCCAGCCTCACAACGCAAGTGTTGATCGGCGCTCAAACCGTGCGCTTACTGCTGCCGCAAACCTTTATGAATCGCAGCGGGCAAGCGGTCGGCACGATCGCCAATTTTTATAAAATTGCACCGGAAAATATTCTCATTGCGCACGACGAACTTGATCTTGCGCCGGGCGTTGCGCGTTTGAAAATCGGCGGCGGTCACGGCGGTCACAACGGCTTGCGCGATACCATTGCCGCGCTGGGCAATCAAAATACTTTTGCGCGGCTGCGTATCGGCATCGGTCATCCTGGCAACGCCAAAATGGTGTCGGATTTCGTGTTAAAACGCGCACCCATCACTGAATTTGAATTAGCGGCAGACAGCATGGCGCGCGCACTGCGCGTATTGCCCGATGTTGTGAGCGGCAATATGGATAAAGCCATGTTGCAACTGCATTCAGACAATAACTAATTTTTCGAGGACACCATCATGGGATTTAATTGCGGCATCGTCGGCCTGCCCAATGTAGGAAAATCTACGCTGTTCAATGCGCTGACCAAGGCGGGCATCGAAGCGCAAAACTTTCCGTTCTGCACCATCGAACCCAACACCGGTATTGTGCCGATGCCCGATGCGCGTCTCGACGCACTCGCCGCCATTGTTACACCGGAGCGCGTGCTGCCCACCACGATGGAGTTTGTCGATATCGCCGGCCTCGTGGCTGGCGCATCCAAAGGCGAAGGCTTGGGCAATAAATTTCTCGCCAATATTCGCGAAACCGATGCCATTGCGCATGTGGTGCGCTGCTTTGAAGACGACAATGTGATTCATGTCGCCAACCGCATCAATCCGCTCGACGACATTGAAATCATCAACATGGAATTGGCGTTGGCCGATCTCGATACTGTAGAAAAAACTTTATTGCGCTGCGCTAAACAAGCCAAAAGCGGCGACAAAGACGCGCAACAACTCAAAGCTGTGCTGGATAAAATTCAGCCCGTGTTAGCGGAAGGAAAACGCGCCAGCATCGTGAAATTGGATACCGATGAACTCGCGCTGCTGAAGCCACTGTGTTTGATTACCACCAAACCCACCATGTACATCGCCAATGTGGCGGAAGACGGTTTTGACAACAACCCACACCTCGACGCGGTTAAACAACTCGCGGCAGAAGAAAATGCGGTTGTGGTTCCCATCTGCAATAAAATTGAAGCGGAAATTGCCGAACTGGATGAAGCCGATAAAGCCGAGTTTTTGGAAACGCTAGGCATGGAAGAGCCAGGACTGAACCGCGTGATACGCGCCGGTTATCAACTGCTTAACTTGCACACCTATTTCACGGCGGGCGTGAAAGAAGTGCGCGCATGGACAATTAAAATTGGCGCAACTGCACCGCAAGCGGCTGGCGTGATCCACACCGATTTTGAAAAAGGATTTATTCGCGCAGAAACCATCGGCTATGACGATTTTGTGCAGTACAACGGCGAAGCTGGCGCGAAAGAAGCAGGCAAGTGGCGCTTGGAAGGCAAAGACTATGTTGTGAAAGATGGCGATGTGATGCACTTTCGCTTTAATGTTTAACGCAACCCGCACGCACAAAAAAGCCGCAGCTCACACTGCGGCTTTTTTTATTTTCTGTTGCTGTATTTTCTACAGCATCAAACGCTGGCGACATCCTGCCCCGCTTTGGGGTTGGGGCCGTACTGGTTATCGCTAGGCGTGGTGTCTTGCGCAAGAAACACGATCAACACAATCGCACCCAACAGAGGAATTAACACAATCAACTGCCACCAACCGCTGCGGCCAGTGTCATGCAAACGGCGCGTTGCCGCTGCAATGCTAGGTAACAACAGGGCGAGTGAAAAAAGAATGGAGAGTAGTTGCATGCCCAATACGCCATCGACCACGGCGCACACCATATAAAAAATCATATAAAACAGTATGAACATCCAATACTGCGTGCGCGTGTTGCGCCCTTCAAAGTTCACATATTGCTGAACCGCTGCCGTGAAGTGTTCCATGTGGTGCTCCTTGTTGCTGGTTGGTGTAGTACTCGACCATCACACCACAACTTGCGCTGACTGTTCAAGTTGCACGCGAGGCAGGTAGGATAGGAGCACGACATCGCTGCAAGGAATTGCTCATGCCCTCCACCGCCTACGCCTGCCCCGCTCCCGCCACTTTCGCGTTCGCGCAGCACATCAACCGCGCGCGCTACAACGCGATGTACAAACAATCGCTTGAACAGCCCGATGTTTTTTGGGCGGAACGCGCCCGCGAATTTTTGGATTTTCAGCGCCTGTGGGATCGCGTGAGCGATTGCGATATGACCAAAGGACAGGCGCGCTGGTTTGAAGGTGCGCAGTTGAATGTGAGCGTGAATTGCATAGACCGCCACCTCGCCACGCGCGGCGATCAAACCGCGTTGATTTGGGAAGGCGACGAACCCAACGCGACCAAACACATCAGCTACCGCGAACTGCATCGCCAGGTCTGCCAACTCGCCAATGCGCTCAAAGCACGCGGCGTACAGCGCGGCGATCGCGTGTGCATTTACCTGCCGATGATTCCTGAAGCGGCTTACGCGATGCTCGCTTGCGCCCGTATCGGCGCGGTGCATTCGGTGGTGTTCGGTGGTTTCTCAGCCGAGGCGCTCAAAGACCGCATCCTCGATGCCGATTGCCGCGTGGTCATCACCGCCGACGAAGGCGTGCGCGGCGGCAAAGCCATCCCCCTCAAAAACAGCGTGGATGCCGCCCTGCAACACTGCCCGAACGTGCACACGGTGCTGACCGTCAAACGCACTGGTGGTGACATTGCTTGGCAGGGCGAGCGCGATTTCTGGTATCACGAGCTAGTGAACGCCCAAGCCACCGACTGCGCGCCGGAATGGATGGGCGCGGAAGACCCGCTGTTCATCCTCTACACCTCCGGCTCCACCGGAAAACCCAAGGGCGTGTTGCACACCACCGCCGGTTATTTGTTGATGACGGCAATGACTTTTCGCTACACCTTTGATTACCAAGACGGCGAGATTTTCTGGTGCACGGCCGATGTGGGTTGGGTGACGGGACACTCCTACACCCTGTACGGTCCGCTCGCCAATGGCGCCACCACCCTGCTGTTTGAGGGTGTGCCCACCTACCCTGATGCCTCGCGCTTTTGGCAGGTGTGCGACAAACACCGCGTCAATATTCTCTACACCGCCCCCACCGCCATTCGCGCACTGATGGCGCAGGGCGACGAGTTTGTCACTCGCACTTCTCGCGCCAGCCTGCGCCTGCTCGGCACCGTGGGTGAGCCGATCAACCCCGAAGCGTGGGCGTGGTATCAGCGCGTGGTGGGCGGTGGGCGCTGCCCGATCGTCGATACCTGGTGGCAGACCGAAACCGGCGTACACATGATTACTCCGCTGCCGCAGGCCATCCCCACCAAACCCGGCTCCGCCACCCTGCCCATGTTCGGCGTGCAGCCCGTCTTGCTCGATCAAGCCGGAAAAGAAATCGCAGGCGCGGGTGAAGGCATGTTGGCGATCAAAGCCTCATGGCCTGCGCAAATTCGCACCGTGTACGGCAACCACCAACGCCTGCTCGACAATTATTTTGCGCAGTACGCCGGCTACTACTTCACTGGCGATGGCGCGCGCCGCGACGCCGATGGCTATTACTGGATCACCGGCCGCGTGGACGATGTATTGAATGTCTCCGGTCACCGTTTGGGCACAGCGGAAATTGAATCGGCACTGGTGTTGCACCCGAAAGTCGCGGAAGCGGCCGTGGTGGGCTACCCGCACGACATCAAAGGTCAGGGTATTTATTGTTTTGTGACTTTAATGCACGACGAAAACAGCGATGCCGCACTCGCGGCTGAACTCACGCAGTACTGCACGAAAGAAATTGGCGCGATAGCCAAGCCCGACAAAATACAGTGGGCCCCCGCACTGCCCAAAACGCGCTCAGGAAAAATTATGCGCCGTATTTTGCGCAAGATTGCTGAAAACGACATCGAAAACTTGGGCGATACCTCCACGCTAGCGGATCCATCCGTAGTGGCGAGTTTGGTGGCGAATCGTCAGCAATAATTGCCGGCGCTTTTTTCAAATCAAGCCATGCATCATGGCGATATTGGATAAAGCGTGCCCCGATGCATTGGGCTGATTGAATTTCTTTCGGATCGCTTTTAAGTGAAACGCCACGGTTTCAACCGTGACATGATTGATGCGCGCCACGTCTACATTCGAAGCGCTTGCATGCTCTGCAAATACCGTCAAAATTTGATTTTGTTTTTTGGTGAGCTGGATAGATTCGCCACCTTGTATACGAAAAGATTTGCCGCAACTGTTGCAGCCGTGTGTCAAATTCATCGCCTGACTTAACAGCGCCACCAAGGAAAAAACTTGCTGCGGCAAAATTTTGGCGGCTTGCGCTTCTACTGTCTCTGGATTTCTGCTGGTTCCCAAGCTGATAACAAAGCGATTGAGCCCCATCACCAACATCATGTAAAAACCACCTTGAATATCGTGCTGCTCGGCATCTTTAGACAGCGCTTGCATACGCTCCAAATAAAAAGCCGTCTCTCTGGCGGCTACCTCTCGCCAAGCCTGCTGCCAAGTACCAAACACCACTTTATTTTGATCCGCTTCCTCAATCACTCTCACTACAGGGTCATGCAGGTAATAGCGCTTTGCTTCGTACAGCATCTCCCACGCTTTAGGAAAATTACTAAAATTGATGCTGAATGACAGAGGAAATTCGCCGTGATCGGCCACTTCTTTGTGCCAACAGGTGAAGCGCACATATTCAAATCCCATGATGCGTGCGGCATCGTAAAGCGAGCGCTCCAACTTGGCGATACAGGGCAACATATTTGTCGCGCCCATCGGTTTTTCGCACACCAAAGGCAGGTTCGTCACAAAATTTTCTAACTCAAGCATACAAACCTCTTCACTCGCACTGTGAATGCTTCTTGTTATCTTCCCTGCATCGAGTATCCACGAGTTACTGCCAAATGGGAACCCGCTCCGCACCTTCGCCTTTCGAAATACTACCCACCTAAGTAGCTGTCAACTGCACGCCTCTCGCCCATAACTAAGCCAGCCGTCACTTCCGACGGTTTCCTTATCTTGGAGGCACCACCATGTTGAACCATTCTGTTTTTACTATCGACACTTACACCGGCACGCAAATCCCCGCCGCGCTGCTCAAACAATTCGGCCGTTTGCGCTACGCCTGCTTCGCGCAGGACGATCCCTACGTTCAGATGAACCATCAAGACAAAACCGAGTTGGATCATTTTGATACGCGCCCCACAACACTGCATGTGTTAGTCACCAGCAAACAGCCCAAGCGCCCCAAACAATTGGTCAGCGCGATTCGACTCATTCCCACGGTAGAAGATTACGATTTAGAGCAGCCATCGTGGGGCTATCTCACCCAGAACCTCACGCTACCCAAAGCAGCAGATGTTGTGGAAGGCAGCCGTTGGGTGGGTAAAAGCAGCCGAACGTATGAGGGTGCACTCTCCACCGCACTGCTCATGTTGCAACTCCATCAACTGGCGCAAGAACACGGTTTTCAACAACTCATCCGCGTGATTGCCGCCAAAAGTGAAGCCTGGCTCAACAAGCGGCAAACCGATGTATACGCCGCTTCACACCGCCACAACACCGAGCGCGACGGCGACATTCTCGTCACCACCATGGCGCTGGATCAGCAGTTTGTCAGCGCAGCAAAAAACTTGATGTTGCAGTCGATGGACTTCGGATTGGTCAAGGAAATTGCCGTTGTGCGAACCGCATAGCTACAAAAAACAAAAGGGAAATGGATTTCCCATCTATAAAAAATTTAATTTTTTGACAGAAAAAACCACAAACCACCTTGGCGGGTAGTAGCAAACCAGAAAAGTCAGGTATACGTTTGTGCTACGCACTGGGAATTCCCACTCTCAAAACGCATAAGGAATATTTATCAACAAATAAATCAGTCGTTTTTTAAAAAATTGTTATCAGTGGTGTAAAAGGAGATTAATCATGAAACCATTTTTAAAAAAATCCACAAAGAAATTTCTGGCGTATTTGCTGTTTATGTCGCTTTCTATGATTGTGACGGCTTCTGTGTTTGCAACGCCAGCCATTACAAGTGTCACGGTTACCGACAACAGCGCCGGCACTTGGAGCAACGGTTTACTGAACTGTCAAACTCTTGGGCTCTGCGTCGACGTAACAATCCATGACAATCTGTTGCTATCTCGCCCCAATGGCAGAAACGAGTGGGCATCCTCCACCACGCAAAATTTTTCCACTACTGAATTTGAAACGCATTACGCCAATCAATTGCGCTCCAGCGCAGAACTGCTATCCGCATTGCTAACCGTGGCATCTAATTATTTGCACTACCATCCGAAATACACCGTCACACTGAAAATTACAGGAGCGGGAAATTGGACGCTAAATATGTCTCTGCTGCGCAAAGGCACCATGCAAGTGATTCCACAAGCCAGCCAAACCACACAAATTACCGTGGGCAGCGTATCCACTGCACTGAGCGGCGCAACACTGAGCAGTGGCAATTTGACCCTGCCGACTGCCGGCACTTTAAGCACAAACGGTACGATCAACGTCGATCAAAATAACAGCGGCGTTATTTCTGGCAGCGGCGATGCCACCATTGAATTCACCGTCGCTTACGATATTGATGCCTACACCACAGGCGCGCTGTTATTGCCGGGCTCAGTCTGCTGGGAAGGCGGTCACGCCAACCAAGGTGCCGATATTGAATGCGACCCAGTGGACTCCGCCCTGCACGGCCTATTTTTGCGCGGCACGCTGCTTCCTGATACCGATGGCGACGGCGTAATAGATGCTTCGGACAACTGCCCCGCAGTCGCCAATGCCGATCAACTGGATACCGACCATGACGGCGACGGCAATGCCTGCGACAACGACGATGATGGCGATGGCACCGATGACGGCACCGACAACTGCCCATTGGTGAGTAATGCCGATCAACTGGATACCGACGGCGACGGCATCGGCAACGCCTGTGATGCCAACACTGACGGCGATGGCGATGGCATTGATGACGGCACCGACAACTGCCCATTGGTGAGCAATGCCGATCAACTGGATACCGACGGCGATGGCATGGGCGATGCCTGCGATACAGACAGCGACAACGACGGTGTAGGCAATAACAGCGACAACTGCCCGCTGATTGCCAACTCGGCGCAACTGGATACCGACAGCGACGGCACGGGCGATGCCTGCGATACCGACAGCGACAATGACGGTGTAGACAACAACAGCGACAACTGCCCGCTGATCGCCAATGCATCACAAACCGATACCGACCATGACGGCATTGGCGATGCCTGTGACCTCGATGACGATGGCGACATCGTGCCGGATGTCATCGACAACTGCCCGCTGGTAGCCAATACCAATCAGATGGACAGCGACGGCGATGGCGTAGGTGATGCCTGCGACGGCATGCCCAATACCCCCGGCGTTCTCATGAGCGCATGGGGCGAAATGCAGCGCGACACTTACGGCTTTGCTGTCGCCAATGCCGGTGATGTCAACCATGACGGGTACGACGATATTGTGATCGGCGCTTATCGCTGGGACATCGTCAAATCAGCCACACAGAAAAAAACGCTAAAAGATGTGGGCAAGGTGTACGTCTACTCGGGTTTAGACGGCTCCACGCTGTACACCTTCAAAGGCACGAATGCTGGTGACTGGTTCGGCTACAGCGTCGCGGGCGCGGATATTAACGGCGATGGTTACGCCGACATTGTGGTAGGCGCCCCCCGTATTGATCTAGTCGATAGCGCCACACACAAACGCATGAAAGACACAGGCGCTGTCTATGTTTATTCCGGCTTGGACGGCAGCCTGCTCCGTACGTTTAGCGGCACAGCAGCAGGCGATAACCTCGGCTACGCCGTGGCCAACGCCGGCGATGTGGATGCCGATGGCGATACAGATGTGATCTACGGTGCACCCAAAGCCAGCCCCAATGGGCTCAGCCACGCGGGCATCGCCGTTGTGCGTTCAGGCGCCACAGGCAGCGAGTTATTTCACATCAACGGCAGTATGAAAGGCGGCCTACTCGGCAGCGCCGTTCAGGGAGCAGGCGATACCAACGCGGATGGACACGATGATGTCATCGTCGGAGCGCCTAGAAACAGCGCACCCAATTCGCTCACCGCCAAATCCATGAAAGCGGCGGGCACGGCTGCCGTCTACTCCGGCGCTGATGGCAGTGTATTGTTCTCTATGGCAGGAGAAGCGGCAGGCGATCTGTTTGGCTCCGCCATCACCGGCGCTGGTGATCTCAACGGCGATGGAAAAGCCGACGTAGCCGTGGGCGCTTATCGCCACGATCCCGCCAATGCACTGACCAACAAAAAAATGAAAAATGCGGGCGCGGTTTACGCTTACTCCGGTCTTGATGGCAGTCGCCTGTTCAAAATTAATGGCGAAGCCGCTGGCGATATGTTTGGCTACAGCGTTGCCGCGGGCGGTGATCTCGATCACTCCGGCCATGCAGATCTGATTGCTGGCGCCTATCGCCGCGACAAAATCAATCCCTTGACGGGCAAATGGCTGCGCGATGTCGGCGCTGTTTATGGCTTGGATGAAACCGGAAAAAAACTGTTCGTCATTGCCGGTCAATCGCCCAAAGATTATTTCGGACAAGCACTGGCCAGCATTGGTGACATTGATGGCGATGGTTACGCCGACATGATTGCCTCATCTCCCCCAGCGGATAAACGCGACCCTGCCACGTTCAAAATGGTGAGAGATGTGGGAAAAATGGCTGTTATATCAGGAGCACAAGCGATGACGATAGGAAAATAATCTCGCCCCTATCGGCACGCTGCACAGCGCAACAAGATCTGAAGCCTCGCAGGTCTTGTTGCGCTACCGCAAGAAACAACTGACTTATTTCAAACCCGCCGCATCGCGCAACGCATCCGCCTTGTCGGTTTTTTCCCAAGTGAACGCGGTGTGCTGCTTGCCGTTGTACACAATTTCCACCGACTCGCGACCGAAGTGTCCATAAGAAGCGGTAGGACGATAAATCGGGTGCAACAAATCCAACTGCTTGGTTAAACCGTAAGGGCGCAGATCAAAAAACTCGCGCACTAATTGCACAATTTTTTCATCCGACACTTTGCCGGTGCCAAAAGTGTTAATGGAAACCGATGTCGGTTCTGCCACACCAATCGCGTAAGACACTTGAATTTCACAGCGATCTGCCAAACCAGCGGCGACAATATTTTTTGCCACATAACGGCCGGCATACGCCGCCGAGCGATCCACTTTCGATGGGTCTTTGCCGGAGAAGGCGCCGCCGCCATGGCGCGCCATGCCGCCGTAAGAATCGACAATAATTTTTCTGCCGGTCAAACCACAATCGCCCATCGGCCCGCCAATTTCAAAACGACCGGTAGGGTTGATGTAGATTTTGGTTTCTTTCGACATCCACTGCGCAGGGATGACGTGTTTGATCACCAAATCCATCACGCCGTCGTGAATATCGCGATCGCTGACATCGGCTGCGTGCTGTGTAGACAACACAATCGCATCCACCGCAACAGGTTTGCCATTTTCATAGCGGAAAGTGACTTGCGATTTCGCATCGGGGCGCAACCACGGCAGCAAGCCGGATTTGCGCGCTTCGGCTTGGCGCTCCATCAAACGGTGCGCGTATTGAATCGGCGCTGGCATTAACACATCGGTTTCATTCGCCGCGTAACCAAACATCAAACCTTGGTCGCCCGCGCCTTGATCTTCTGGCTTGGCGCGATCCACACCTTGCGCAATATCGGGCGATTGCTGACCGAGTAAATTTAATACACCGCAAGTGCTGCCATCGAAATACACATCCGAACTGTTATAGCCGATGTCGTTAATCACGCCGCGAATAATTTTTTCGTAATCAACGACTGCTGTGGTGGTGATTTCACCCGCCACCATCGCCACACCGGTTTTTACCAGCGTTTCACAGGCCACACGCGCGTATTGATCTTGATCGAGAATCGCATCGAGAATCGCGTCAGACACTTGGTCAGCCATTTTGTCTGGATGCCCTTCGGAAACAGACTCAGAAGTAAAAACGGAATATTCAGACATAAACAACGCTCCTGTGACGAAACAAAAAAATTAAATGGAGTGGATGGAAACCGGCAACTTGCGCGCCGCATGAATTTGAATTTGAAAACCATTGCGCAACGCCAAATATTGGCTGTGCTCGCAAGCAAAACCGGATTGCGCCAACCAAGTGGTTAATTCACTCGGCTCAAAACCCAGCCAAATATCACCGCAAGATTCGCGCACCCAACTCTGTTGGTGGTGTGACAGCTCGCACACTAACAACACCGCTTGCGCGGGCAATACGCGACTGACTTCCGCAATCACTTCCGCTGGCGAGGGCGTGTGGTGCAACACCATATTCAGCACCACGCAATCGGGGTGAAAATCTGCTGGCAGCTCTGCAATTTCACCACAGCGCAGTGCCACATTTTTTAACTGCTGCGCCTGCACATACTCTGCGGCCTGCGCCAGCATCGGTGGGTTGTTGTCCAACGCGAGCACTGCATCAAAACGCGCCGCGAGTTCGCGCAAAAATTGTCCGTTGCCGGGGCCAATTTCCAAGGCCTGTTTGCGCGATGGCAGAGGTAGGCGATCTAACAATGCCGCCACGGCTGAACCGTACAATTCGTAATCTGCAATTTGTTCCTGCTGTTCGCGAAACAGCGCGGCGTTTTCCGCAAAAAATTGTCGCGAGCTGACGATGCGCTCTTTTTGCACTTGCACTAGACGTTGTGCGATGTCGGCATCCAGCAACCAGTTATCCACATAGGCAAACAGCGCCTGCTGCATGTCTACGCGTTCGTGCGCGGCGCTGTCGCACTCAGCTGCTGTGCTGCGGCGATAAAAAATGGTGTTGCCTTCGCGCCGCGTCACTACTAAACCAGATTGCAGCAAAATTTTTAGATGGTGACTCATACCGGACTGCTTCACAGCCAACAGCGCACATAACTCTTGCACGGCGAAGGAATCCTGCTTCAACAGGCGCAACACCAGCAGCCGCAGCGGGTCGGCGGCGGCTTTCAAGTAGCTGGCCAGATGCAGGCTTTCGCTGCTGGCATCAGAAGTTGGAGGAGTGGAGCGAGGCAACATGGCTGTAGCGTTTTGCCGGTTCAGAATTGATCGGGGCGACGATACTAGCAGAGCCTCCAGCTATATCAAAGTTTTTTGATATAGCCTCGTGCGCGATGTGGAAACTCAGTGGGTAGTGACAGCGTCCTGTGCGGATTGCTGCAGCAGTACATCAAAATTGACCGGCGGCAATAACAGCGGCGGCAGCGAAGCTTGTTGCAACAAACTGTCGATCAACTGGCGCGCATACGGGAACAGGATGGTCGGGCAATTGACCGTCGTGACCTTGCGCAGCTGCTCTTCGCTGAAGCCGCGTGCACCAAAAATACCGGCCTGTTGCACTTCCACCAAGAACAAAACTTGCTCCGCCTCTTTCGCCGTGACGGTGACGGTCAATACCACTTCGTAGTGATCCTCTGCCACCGTGGTTACAGCTGTGGACAGCTCTTGTTCGATAGACGGCTTGATCTGTTTATTGAACAGCGCCACGCCCTGTGGTGATTCGAAAGACACATCCTTCACATAGATGCGCTGAATACCGAACTGTTGTTGTGCTTCGTCTGCCATAAATAATCCCAGCTTGCGTTTATCAGTGAGTGAGTGCCAACAAGCCATCTAGCTCGCCAGCATTCTCCAGTGCATGTAAATCGTCGCAGCCGCCGATATGGCGCTCGCCTATCCAGATCTGCGGCACGGTGTTGCGCCCTGCACGGGCGGCCATCTCGGCGCGCAACTCGCTGTGTCCATCGACGCAGATTTCATCAAACACCACGCCTTTGCTCGCCAGCAGCGCCTTGGCGCGGCGGCAGTAAGGGCAGTAATCGGAGGAATAAATCGTCACGCCAGCCATGTTCAACCGCCTTTAACCACGGGCAAGTTGGATGCCGTCCACTCGCTCATGCCGCCGTTCAAGCGCGACACTTGGTAGCCCGCCTGCATCAGAGTGCGACCGGCCGCGGCGCTGTGCTGACCCATTTTATCCACCAGCACCAGCGGGCGCGTTTTATCCAAATCCGCCATGCGCTCAGCGAGCTTGGCGTAGGGAATGTTCAGCGCATCCACCACATGCCCTTCGCGAAACTCTTTCGGCTCGCGCAAATCCACCACGAGGGCGTTGGCGTTGTTCACCTGATGCGTGAGCTGATGCACGGACAGGCTACTCCCCGCGCGGCGGTTTTCGTTCCACATGAAAAAGCCAAGCAGTGCCAGTAACAGAGAGACCAGCATCCACTGCTGACCAAGAAAAATAAGAAATTGGGTCATGGTTCGATGAGGGGCATTTTTTCAGGGAGCGGCAGTATACACGGCTGGCTCAGTGTTACCATGGTGTCACCAGTTCACGGGGAGTGAAGCCGCTATGTCTACAACATCTCTCAAGCTACCCGAAGACATCAAACAACTCGCCACCGCCGCCGCAAAGCTGCAGGGCATCACGCCGCATGCGTTTATGGTAGATGCCATTCGCACCGCGGCCACCCACGCTGAAAAGCGCGCGCAGTTTGTTGCCGATGCCATCGCATCCAGAAAAGAGGCTATTAAATCCGGCAAGGGATACACGGCAGACGAGGTTCATGCTTACCTGCAAACGCGCGCGCAAGGCAAACCCGCCGCGAAACCAAGGAGCAAATCTTGGCGCGTCTGATTTATGCCGAGCGAGCACTGACTGATCTCGACCGATTGACCGACTTTCTCCTGCAAGCCGAACCGGTCGCCGCCGCAGAAACCATTGCCCTTATCACCGAGGCAGTGCAGATACTGGAGAATCACCCGCTCATCGGACGCACAGCAGAATCAGAACTCAGAGAACTCGTCATTTCGCGCGGAAAGTCCGGCTATCTAGCACTGTATAGCTACGAACAAAACGAAGATGCTGTGTTGATTCTTTCCATCCGACACCAGCGTGAAGCGGGATACATTTCCGAGTAACTCTTACACTTTCATTGCACGCAAAATGAAGCCTTTCAAATAACGCTCATCGGCCTGCTCGTCCAACCAGTTGGGAAAGCTGGAGGGCTGCTCCAAACGCTGTAAGACCTGCAAATGGCACTGACGCTGCTGCGCAGCTTGCAGCAAATCTTTTTCATACTGCGCCCACGAAATTTGTGCGGAGTTAATGGATGTCACCAATAATCCGTTCGGTGCCAACACACCCAACAGCAACACATGTAGTGCTGTTAAATCTTTGGCTGTGGAAAACACGCCTTTTTCACCGCGCGAAAACGAAGGCGGATCCGCAATCACCATATCAAATGCCGGCTGTTTGCCCTGCGCGATCTCGCGTTTCAAACGCGGCAACCACTCGAATACATCGCCAGCTATCCAGCGCGCTCTGTCATCGCACAAACCATTTAATTCGCCATTTTCTTGCGCCCAACGCATTGTCGCTTTTGATAAATCCAGCGTAGTGACATGCGCCGCACCACCCAGTGCCGCCGCCACCGACAAACTGCCGGTGTAGGCAAAAGTATTCAGCACGCGCAGGTTTTTACTGTTGCCAATTAACCAAGCACGCAGCGGCGCGTGATCTAAAAATAAGCCCGGATGTTTTACGCCGTGCATCTGCACGCGATACTGCGCCGAGCCTTCATGCACTGTGCAATGCGCTGCTGGCGGCTCACCAAACAAAACCACAGGATCGTGAATCGTGCCTTTGCGTGGTCTGATCTGCAACACCGCCGAAGCAAAATGCTGGCGAAAAAAATCACACAGCGGCTTTTGCAGCAGTTTTTCAAATTGTTGACGATCAGTGTCGTGCACTTCCCACAGCGTCACCCAAGCGTGCTCACCAAAGCGATCAACTGAGAGGCTTTTCAATAAAGCACTCTCTTGGGAACCGTCATGCAATACCTCGCCCGCGCCGTGAAATACGCGCAGCGCATTGCTATCTTGCAAAGCAGCGCAGGCCGCGCGGCGCGCCCAAGCGGCACTCAGAGCTTTTTCAACAGCAGTAGACACAGAATTTTCCGCGCGAAAATTTAAGCAGTAGGCGGCGCTGTATCAACAAAGTGCGGATAGCCGCGCAAATCTGCCAATAACTTCTGCAATGCTGGAAAACCCTCCAGCGATAAGCGTTTTCTGTACAGTGCCCAATCGAGAAAACAGGCGATGCGCAATTCAGCTTCACTAAAAGGTGCCGACGAAGAAAAGTGCAACTTGTTTAACTCAGCCAAACCCGTTTGCAAGCGCGACTGCTGGCGTGCCATGTACACACTGCTCTGTGGGGTTACGCCGTCTTTTTCCAGATAAAACAAATTGATCGACGCATCCAACAATGTATTGGCCATGCAAAAATTATCGAAATCTGCCAGCGTATTTTTTGCATCTCCGAAAAAAGTTTTGCCGGATTTTTCGCGGATATATTTCAAAATAGCACTGGAATCGCTCAGATGTTTTTCCTGCTCGTTTTCCGTGTATTTCAAAAACGGTACTTTTTGCGTGGGCGACAGCGTGGCGCTGGCGGCAGCATCCGTTTCGACAAACGCACAAGGCAAACCACTTTCCAACAAAGCAATACGAATGTGGCGCACATAGGGTGAGGTAAAACTGCCGTAAAGTTCCATGCTATTTCCTCTCAACCCGCACAAATAAATTCAACATAGTTGCCATCGGGATCTTGCAACTGACAGCAACGCACGCCGGGGCGCAGTTCGCGAATATCCACCGCTATCGGGCTGCCGAAGGCTTTGCAATCCGCAACCACTTCATCGAGATTGCTGATGTTGATGGTCAAATAGCGAATGCCATTGCGCGAGGCAAACGCGCCGCCTGCCACTTGTTCAATCGCGTTATCTGCCGCGACGATGCGCAAAATGCTGTTGCCACAAACGAGGCGGTGAATGGTGCCTAAGCCCGGAAACGGAATCGACGGCTCTTGCACTAAACCCAACACATCGCGATAAAACGCGAGCATTTTTTCGCCGTTGTTGGTGATGATGCCGACATCGAGCGCTTCTTTTGCGAGGGTAACAGCCATAACAATTCTCCTGTGTGAAATACGGCAGCGTTGCGGAAATGTGCAGTGTAACGGCGGCACCGGCTCAGGATAAACTGAGCGCCCTTTTTGTGGATGCAACCACTATGTCTGTTGCCGGCTTTCATCCGGGGCCTCTGGCCTACTTTGAGGATATGACACCCGATTTCGTCGCCCGCGCCGGCGGCTATCTCGTCACCGAGGCAGAAATCCTCGAATTCGGTCGCCGTTTTGATCCGCAGCCTTTCCACACCGACCCCATCGCGGCCAAAGATTCCGTGTTCGGGCAGTTGGTCGCCCCTGGCACGCTCATCATCTGCGCGCGCTCGTGGCTGGTGAACAACCTCGACCGCTGCCCCGCCTACTCCGCCGGCCTCGGCGTGGAGCACATGAACTTGCTGCTGCCTGTCTGCGCGGGCGATGTGCTGCGGCTGGAGATTCGCGTGCTGGAGGCGCGACCGTCGAAATCTCGCCCCGATCACGGCATCGTCACCTGTAAAAACTTAATGTTTAACCAGCGCGATGAACTGGTGATGGAACTCACGCCGAAGATGTTGGTGCGCTGCCGTCCCGCTGGCTGAGCGCGTATCAGACCACCCGCCCCGTGGTATCATCGCCGCCCGTTTTTCAGCCCATCTTGGCTGATGCCCGCTGTCCATTTTTGCGAGATTGCCCATGGATTTAGCCTACACCGACCAACAAAAAGCCTTTCGCGCTGAAGTGCGCGCGTGGCTAGCCGCCAATGTGCCGCAAGAACCCCTGCAATCCTTTGATACCGCTGAAGGTTTCAAACAACACCGCGCATGGGAGGCCAAGCTCAACAGCGGTCGCTGGGGCATGGTGACTTGGCCGGAAGCCCTCGGCGGGCGCGGTTGCGATTTGATCGAATGGCTGATTTTTGAAGAGGAATACTGGCGCGCGGGCGCACCGCTGCGCGTGAACCAGAACGGCATCTTCCTGCTCGGCCCCACGCTGATGGAATACGGCACGGCCGAGCAGAAGAAGACTTCCTGCCGAAGATGGCGACCGGCACCGAGGTGTGGGCGCAGGGCTGGTCTGAGCCGGGCGCGGGCTCCGACATGGCGGCCATCCGCTCCAAAGCCGAGCTGACCGAAGACGGGCAGCACTACATCGTCAACGGGCAAAAAACCTGGTCCACGCGCGCGGTGTGGGCCGACCAATGCTTCGGCATGTTTCGCACCGACCCCAACTCCAGCCGCCACCACGGCCTGACCTTCATCCTCGTGCCGCTCAATCTCCCTGGCATCACCGTGCGCCCTATCCCGCAGTTGGACGGCCTGCCCGGTTTTGCGGAAATCTTCTTCGACAATGTGAAAGTGCCGGTGGAACGCCGCCTCGGCAAAGAGGGCGAAGGCTGGCAAGTGGCGATGGCTACCGCCGGTTTCGAGCGCGGCCTGATGTTGCGCTCGCCCGCCCGCTTCCAGAACACTGCGCGCCGTTTGATGGAGTTGTACAAAGCCAACCGTGAGTCGGCCGACCGCGACCCCACCGTGCGCGATGCGGTGACCCGCGCCTACTTGGACGCCGAAGCCTACACCCTGACCACCTACCAAACGGCCTGCCGTTTGAACAAAGGCGGCAAGATCGGCCCTGAATCCTCCACCAACAAAATCTTCTGGTCAGAACTCGATCAGCGCATGCACGAAACCGCGATGAGCATTTTGTCGGCGCGCGCCGAATTGCTGCCGCACGCACCCGCTGCGGCTGGCGTGGGCACTTGGTTGGACGGCTTCCTGTTCGCGCAGTCCGGCCCTATCTACGCCGGCACCAACGAAATTCAACGCAACATCATTGCCGAGCGCATGCTCGGTATGCCGCGCTAAGGGAGGCGACGACGATGGACTTTACCTTTAGCGATGACCAATTATTGTTCCAAGAAGAAGTGAAAAAATTTCTGGTGAACGAAGTCACGCCAGAAAAAATTCGCGCCCTGTGGGAAACAGAAAGCGGCCGCAGTGATGATTTGTGGCAAGCGATGGCGGGCATAGGTTTAACCGGTTTGACCGTACCGGAAGAATTCGGCGGCATGGGCATGAACGCAGTGGATTTTGTGCTGCTCGCCGAAGCCTGCGGTTTTGTCGCGCTGCCTGAGCCATTAGTGGAAACGGTGTTGGTCGCCGTGCCGCTCATCAATGCGCTCAGTGTGGACGCGGCAAAATTTGCGTGGCTGCCGCGCATTGCCTCTGGCGAAGCGAAAGTCGCCGTGGGTTTAGCGCAAAACTTGTTGGTGGCGGATGCGCACATCGCCGATTTACTGCTACTGCAACACGGCGATGAAATTCACGCCGTCACCAAAAGCATGGTGCAACTGACGCACAATGAAAGCATCGACCCTTCGCGCAAATTGTTCAGCGTGCAGTGGGAACCTTCCACCGCCACTTGTGTTGCACGCGGTGACGAAGCGAAAAAATTGATTGCGGATGCGGTAAACGCCGGCGCACTCGGTGCAGCGGCGCAAGCCTTGGGTTTGACGCAACGCATGATCGAAATTTCGGTGAAATACACCACGGATCGCACGCAGTTCGGCAAAGCCATCGGCTCTTTCCAAGCGGTCAAACATCGCTTGGCGAATGTCGCTGTGCCGCTGGAATACGCGAAAGCAGTTGTGCATCGCGCGGCGTACTCCATTGCCAACAATCACCCCGATGCAGCACTGCATGTGTCGCACGCCAAACTCGCCGCCAGCGAAGCGTCACTGCTCGGCGCAAAAAATGGCATCCAAGTGCACGGCGCGATGGGCTACACCTGGGAAGTGGACATGCACATCTTTATGAAAAAAGCCTGGGCGCTGAACAACACTTGGGGCGATGTCGCGTTTCATAAAAATCGCGTGGCGGATTTTGTGTTGGTAGATGGCGCAAAAATTGGCGCGGGAAATACGTTTTAAAGAGGAATGAGACAATGCCAGAAGCCTATATTGTTGACGCAGTTCGTTCACCTACCGGCCGCCGCAAAGGTGGCCTTGCACACATTCACGGCGCGGATCTTGGCGCGCATGTGTTGAAAGCCATTGTGGAGCGCAACGGCATTCCCGATAACGAATACGACGATGTGATTTTTGGTTGCGTCGATACCATCGGCCCGCTGGCTGGCGACATCGCGCGCACCGCGTGGCTCGCTGCCGGTTTGTCGCAAGAAGTGCCAGGCACAACGATTGATCGCCAGTGCGGTTCTTCGCAACAAGCTGTGCATTTTGCTGCGCAAGCGGTGATGAGCGGCACGATGGATGTCATCGTCGCGGGCGGCGTGCAAACCATGACGCAAATTCCGATTTCTTCAGCGATGACTGCCGTCGAGCCGATGGGTTTCAAAGACCCGTTCAGCGGTTCAACCGGCTGGGTAGCGCGCTACGGCGCAGAACCGCCCACACAATTCAAATCTGCGCAGATGATTGCGGATAAATGGAATCTGTCGCGCAAAGATTTGGAAATTTTTTCTCTCGAGTCGCACACGCGTGCATTAAAAGCCATCGCTGAAGGTCGTTTTAAACGCGAAATTCTTCCGCTGGCCGGCGTAGAAAATGACGAAACACCGCGTCAGTCTTCACTAGAAAAAATGGCGGAGCTGGATTTCTTGTTCGGTTGTGACAAAGTCACCGCCGCCGTTTCATCACAAACTTGCGATGCCTCATCCGCGATGTTGATTGTTTCGGAAACCGCACTGAAACGATACAACTTGAAGCCGCGCGCGCGCATCCACCACATGAGTGTGCGGGCGGAAGACCCGATCTGGATGTTGACCGCGCCGATTTCTGCCACGCAGTACGCACTGAAAAAAGCGGGCATGAAAATGTCCGATATTGATGTGGTTGAAATCAACGAAGCTTTCGCTTCCGTGGTGATGGCTTGGTTAAAAGAAACCGGTTACGACCACGCCAAAACCAATGTCAACGGCGGCGCGATTGCCCTCGGTCATCCGCTGGGTGCTACTGGCACACGCCTGATGACCACGCTGTTGCACGAACTGGAACGCACCAACGGCCGCTACGGTTTGCAAACCATGTGCGAAGGCGGTGGTCAGGCCAATGTCACCATTATTGAGCGTCTATAAATAGCGAAAGACTGTAATTTTTTTAAAATATTTTGTGAGGATTTGATTATGGGTATTTTAGATAATCGCGTTGCCATCATCACCGGTGCCGGCGGCGGTTTGGGCGCAGCGCACGCCAAAGTGTTTGCCGCTGAAGGTTGTGCGGTAGTAGTGAACGACATCAACAAAGATGCCGCGCAAAAAGTCGTGGATGAGATTAAAGCAGCGGGCGGCAAAGCCATCGTCAACACCTCCGACATCACCAACTACGCCGACAGCGAAAACGCTGTGAAAGAAGCGATCGCCGCTTTTGGTGATTTGCACATTGTATTGAACAACGCCGGCATCAACCGCGATCGCATGTTTGCTTCCATGAGCGAAGCGGAGTGGGACGCCATCATGTCTGTGCATTTGAAAGGCCACTTCTGCATTGCTTCGCACGCGGTGCACTACTGGCGCGACGAATCAAAAGCCGGAAAAAAAGTCGATGCGCGCATCATCAACACCACCTCCGGCGCAGGCTTGCAGGGTTCTATCGGTCAATCCAATTACGCGGCGGCCAAAGCCGGCATTGCTGCACTCACCTTGAACCAAGCCGCAGAACTCGGCCGCTACGGCATCACCGCCAATGCCATCGCACCCGCAGCGCGCACCGGCATGACCACCGCCGTGGAAGCTATGGCCACACGCATGGCAGCACCCACGGACGGCAGCTTCGATTACTGGGCGCCAGAAAATGTGTCCTCCGTGCTCGCATGGTTGGCTTCCGCAGAAGCGGCGCAAGTCACGGGTCGCGTGTTTGAAGCGGAAGGTGGAAAAATTTCCATCGCCGACGGCTGGCGCACCACCGCCGGTGTAGACAAAGGCGCGCATTGGGCGCCAAAAGAAGTGGGCACTGCGATGAAAGAATTGCTGGCGAAAGAAGTGCCCGCACAAAAAGTTTACGGAACCTAAATAATGGAATTTCGATTCACCGACGAACAAAAAATGATCCGCGAAACGGCGGAAAGTTTTTTGCAAGATGTCTCCACTTCCGAAGCCGTGCGCAAAGCCATGGCGACCGATACGGGTTACGACACAGAACTGTGGCAGCGCATTTGCACGGAATTGTGCTTTCAAGCGATCACCATTCCTGAGCAGCACGGCGGCATGGGTTTGGGTTATGTCGAACTCGCGGCGGTGCTGGAACAAATGGGGCGCGTGTTGTTGTGTGCTCCGTTTTATTCCACTGTTTGTCTTGGTGTGAATGCATTGTTGATCGCGGGAACAGAAGCGCAACAAGCAGAATACTTGCCGCAAATTGTTGAAGGTTCATTAACAGCCACACTCGCCTACACCGGCGCAGCCGCTGCCAAACACGGCGGTGATTGGGGCGCAAATGCCGTCACGGCCACTTACAATAAATCTGGTGACAACTTTGTTTTAAACGGCACGCTGCGCTATGTGATCGACGGTCACACAGCAGATTTGTTAATCATCGCGGCGCGCGCCGAAAACTCGCAGGGTGAAAACGGCATTGCATTGTTTGCCGTGCCAGCGAATACAGCGGGCGTTGCGTGCCGTTGGACGCCGACCATGGATCAAACCCGCCATCAAGCGGATGTTATTTTGAATAATGTCAGCGTGCCAACTTCTGCCTTGATGAACAACGAAGGCACAGCGTGGTCGTCGCTGCACAAAATCATCAGCTTGGCAAAAATTGCTGTCGCGGCAGAACAGATGGGCGGCGCGCAAGAAATTCTCGATCGCACCGTTGCGTTTATGCAAGAGCGCGTGCAATTTGGGCGCAGCATTGCCAGCTTCCAAGCGATCAAACACAAAGCAGCCGACATGATGCTGAAATGCGAGGTGTCGCGCTCCGCAGTGTATTACGCCGCTTGTGTGGCGCAAGAAGCTCTGCAAGTGGATGGAGATAAAACGCTGGCTGCAGAATTGCACGAAGCGGCGGCGATGGCAAAAGGCTATTGCTCCGACAGCTTCTTTTTCAACGCCGGTTCAGCCATTCAGTTGTACGGCGGCGTGGGTTTCACTTGGGAATACGATGTGCACTTGTATTTCAAACGCGCCAAAAATACGGAATTGTTTTTAGGCAACAGCGCCTACCAACGCGAGTTGGTGGCACAGATGTTGCTGGACGCATGAAATGAACTTACAGCAGCTTCACATAAGCAGACCGTTGCCCGCAGGAACGGGCATCGAGCGTACACGGATGTATTTACAGCGTGTCTGCCGATGTGAAGCGGTTGTATAAAGAGTAGCCAATTATGAAATTAACTTTCAGCAAAGCCGATGAACAATTTCGCGCAGAAATTGCCGCGTGGTTAAAAGCCAATCTGGTGGGTGATTTTGAGCAACTCAAATTTCGCGGCGGCCCCGGCGACGAACACATGTTCCCGCACGAACGAAAACAGTGGGAACAAAAACTCGCTGAAGGCGGTTGGACTTGCGTCGGCTGGCCGAAAGAACACGGTGGTCGCGGTGCAACTATCGAACAGCAAGTAATTTATTTTGAAGAATACGCGCGCGCAGGCGCACCTGGCCGCGTGGGGCATATCGGTGAAGGGCTAGCTGGCCCTACCCTCATTGCATTTGGCTCAGAAGAACAAAAGAAAAAATATCTGCCAGGCATCGTGTCTGGCACAGAATTGTGGTGCCAAGGTTATTCTGAACCGGGCGCAGGTTCGGATTTGGCGAATGTCAAAACCAAAGCGCGTTTTGATGAAAGCAAAGGCAAATGGATTATCAGCGGGCAAAAAGTGTGGACCTCGCTGGCGCACGAATCCGATTGGTGTTTTGTGATTGCGCGCACCGATCCCGATTCTGTCGCGCACAAAGGCTTGGGCTTTTTCCTCGTACCTATGCACCAAACTGGCGTCACCGTGCGCCCCATCGAACAACTGACCGGCACCTCGGAATTCAACGAAGTGTTTTTTGATGACGCAGTGGCGGAAGACATCGTCGGCAATCCGGGCGACGGCTGGAAAGTCGCCATGGGCTTGCTCGGTTTTGAGCGCGGCGTGTCCACACTCGGCCAACAAATGTTGTTCCAAAATGAATTGGATGAAATCGTGCGCATCGCTAAAGAAAACGGCGCGGCAAAAGATCCGATATTGCGCCAGCGCATTGCGGAAGCGCACACCGGTTTGCGTTTGATGCGTTACAACGCCATGCGCATGTTGTCGGCTGGTGACGATGGCGCGCTGGATAAATCTTCGCTGGTGTACAAATTGCACTGGGCGAGCTGGCACCGCAACCTCGGCGTGCTGGCGATGGATATACTCGGCCCCGAAGCGGAAATGATCGAAAGCGCGCCGTACAACTTAACGCGTTTGCAATCCATGTATTTGTTCACGCGCTCCGACACCATTTACGGTGGCACCAACCAAATTCAACGCAACATCATCGCCGAGCGCGGCTTGGGCATGCCCAAAGAAGCCAAAGGCAGATAATTTTTTAGCGATTATTACAGAGGTCAGCACCATGGATTTTGTTAACAACCCCGAATATGTTCCCGGTCACGGTTTATTAAAAGGCAAGTCAGTTTTAGTGACGGCGGCGGCTGGTGTCGGTATCGGTTTTGCCGCCGCGAAAAAAGCAGTGGAAGAAGGTTGCCGCGCGATTGTCATCAGCGACATACACGAAGGCCGCTTGCAAGCCTCTGTCGATAAATTAAAAGAAGAAACCGGTTTGCAAAGCGTGTGGGGGAAAACCTGCAATGTTGCCGTAGAAGATGAAGTGCGCGCATTGGTTGACTTCGCGGAAAAAGAACTGAATGGCATTGATATTTTGATTAACAACGCCGGCCTTGGCACCTCCAAACAATTGGTGGATATGGAAGATGCCGAGTGGTTCAAAGTGATTGATGTCACGCTGAACGGCACCATGCGCATGACACGCTACATGATGCAAGTGATGAAAGCGCGCGGCACCGGCGGCGTAATCGTCAACAACGCGTCCGTGCTCGGCTGGCGCGCACAAAAAGAGCAAGCGCATTACGCAGCAGCCAAAGCGGGCGTGATGGCACTCACGCGCTGCGCCGCCGTGGAAGGCGCGGAAATCGGTGTGCGCATTAACGCGGTAGCGCCGTCACTGGCCGTGCACCCGATGTTGAAAAAATCCGCACCGGAAGAATTGCTAAAAGAATTGGAAGGCAAAGAAGCTTACGGGCGCGGCGCGGAAGTGTGGGAAGTGGCGAATGTGATGATGTTCTTGGCTTCCGATTATTCTTCTTACATGACCGGTGAAATTCTCGCCGTGTCTGCACAGCGCGCTTAAGGTTTTTTATGACGACAATTTTCAAACACCCCAACGAATTACTGCAATCGGTCGGCGCGCAGCTCGGTCACAGTGAATGGTTGTTGATCGACCAAGATCGCATCAATTTATTTGCCGATGCCACCGGCGATCACCAATGGATACATGTCGATCCTGTGAAAGCCAAAGACGGCCCCTTCGGCGCCTGCATTGCGCACGGCTATCTCACGCTGTCGCTGGTGAATTTATTTCTGCCGCAAATTGTGGATGTGCAAGGCATCAAAATGGGCGTGAATGTCGGTTGCGGAAAAATTCGTTTCCCGATGCCGGTAAAAGTCGGTTCTCGCGTGCGCGGCAGCGGTGAATTGGTAGAGGCCAGTGAAGAAAAAGGCGGCGTGCAAGCGGTAATTCGCGTCACGGTTGAAATCGAAGGCTCGGATAAACCCGCGTGCGTAGTGGACACCATTTCGCGCTATTTCCCCGAATAAATTTTCTTTTTTTAATATCAACTCATTGAACATCGCATAACAGGTAATCGCCATGAGAGAAGCAGTCATCGTATCCACCGCTCGCACCGGTTTAGCCAAATCATTTCGCGGCGGTTTTAATGAAACCGAAGCACCGGCCATGGCCGGCCATGTGGTGCGCGAAGTGGTGAAGCGCGCCGGCATTGATCCCGCTTCGGTTGACGATGTGTTGTTTGGTGCTGCTGCACAACAAGGCACGCAAGCGTATTGCTTGGGTCGCCTCGCAGCGATTGCCGGTGGTCTGCCGCCCACGGTTGCCGGCATGGCGATGGAACGGCAGTGCGCGTCCGGCTTGATGACGATTGCCACGGCTGCAAAATCCATCATGTGCAATGAAATCGACATCGCGGTTGCAGGTGGTGTGGAATCTATTTCTCTGACACAAAACAAACACAAAAATACTTTTCGTTCGCAATCCGATGCTGTGAAAGCGCTGGATCCCGCCGCGTATATTCCTATGCTGGAAACCGGCGAAGTGGTCGCCGCGCGTTACAACATCTCGCGCGAAGCGCAGGACGAATATTCCTACCACAGCCAAATGCGCACAGCAGCCGCGCAAAAAAATGGTATTTTTGACAATGAAATCGTGGCAATGAAAACCACGATGTCGGTATTTAATAAAGAAACCAAAGAGACCACTTTCAAAGAAACGGTAGTTGATCGCGACGATTGCAACCGTGCCGATACCACACTGGAAGGTTTAGCAAAATTGGAGCCGGTGTGGAAAGACGGCCAGTGGGTGAAAGAAGGCAAGTTCGTCACCGCCGGCAATTCTTCGCAGTTATCTGACGGCGCATCTGCCTGTTTGTTGATGGACAGCAAACTCGCTTCACAAAAAGGTTTGCAGCCTTTGGGCGCGTATCGCGGTTTGGCAGTGGCAGGCTGCAATTCCGATGAAATGGGCATCGGCCCGGTGTTCGCTGTGCCGAAATTGCTCGCACGCCACGGACTCAAGGTCGAGTGACATCGGCCTGTGGGAATTGAACGAAGCCTTTGCTTCGCAAGTGATTTACTGCCGCGACACTTTGGGCATTTCCAACGACATCATGAATGTGAATGGCGGCGCGATTGCTATCGGCCACCCATTCGGCATGAGCGGCGCGCGCATGGTTGGCCACGCGCTGCTGGAAGGCAAACGCCGCAACGTGAAATATGTGGTTGTCACCATGTGCATCGGCGGCGGACAAGGCGCAGCCGGTTTGTTTGAAGTGTTTTAATCCTTAGCTCGCTGCGCGATGAGCTTTGCCGTCAGCCGTATCGACCACGCCGTGTATTGGGTGCGCGATGTACAACAATCGAAAGATTTTTATACGCGCGTGCTCGGTTTGCAGGAGGTTGTAGACGAGCGCGGCGCCTGCCTACTACGCGCACCGAGTAGCGATCAGCACCACGATCTCGGTTTATTTCAAGCCGATACGCATGCCACGCGCACACCGCGCGGCGCGGCGGGGCTTTATCACATCGCATGGAAAGTAACGGCGATCGAAGATTTGGCCGCCGCCTTGCATGCGCTACAACAAGCCAATGCGCTGACTGGCGCTTCCAGCCACGGCGCGACGAAATCGGTGTATGGTGTAGATCCCGACGGCAATGAAATTGAAATTACTTTCACCATTCCACGCCACGATTGGGGCGAATGGGAGCACGGCGGCACGGTAGAGCGTTTGGATCTCGCGACAGAATTGGCGCGCTACGGCACAAAATCCTAGGACAAAAATCCTGAGGCAGGCACATGCAATTAAATACCACTGAAGAATTGATCGCCGATATTCGCGCGGGAAAAATGGTTATCTTGATGGATGACGAAGACCGCGAAAACGAAGGCGATATCATCATGGCCGCCGAGCATTGCGGCGCGGAACACATCAACTTCATGGCGAAATACGCGCGCGGTTTGATTTGCATGCCGATGTCGCGCGAACGCTGCGAGCGCTTGGGTTTGCCCTTGATGGTGCAAAAAAATGCGTCGGGGTTTGGCACAAAATTTACGCTGTCGATAGAAGCAGCTACCGGTGTCACCACCGGCATTTCAGCGGCGGATCGCGCACGCACGGTGCAAGTGGCAGCGGCAAAAAATGCGCAAGCGGCTGACATTGTACAACCCGGTCACATTTTTCCATTGATGGCCGAACCCGGCGGCGTGTTGGCGCGCACTGGCCACACCGAAGCGGCTTGCGACTTGGCGCGCTTGGCGGGTTTGGAATCCGCCGGTGTCATTTGCGAAATCATGAACGACGACGGCACCATGTCGCGCCGCCCAGATTTAGAAATTTTCGCCAAAGAACACCAACTAAAAATCGGCACGATTGCCGATTTGATTCACCATCGCCTTGTACACGAGCGCACGGTAGAAATTTCACAGCGCGCGCCGATACAAACTGATTACGGCGAATTTGAATTGGTTTCGTTTATTAACAAAGTAGACAAGGAATATCACTACGCCTTGGTGAAAGGCGACATCAGCGCGGCAGAGCCAACCTTGGTGCGCGTGCATTTAGCTACCGCGATGCGCGATTTGTTTTGCGCGCAACCGCCGGATACAAAAATCTGGAATATTCGGCGCTGTATGGAAAAAATTGCCGCCGAAGGCAAAGGCGTATTGGTGTTGATTCACCAGTGCGAAAGCGTAGAAGAATTGCACGATAGCGCACTCACTATGCTCGGGAAAAAACCGCTGCAAAATACCGCTGCCAGCCCCAACATTCATAAAACCGTGGGTGTCGGCGGGCAAATTTTGCGCGAGTTAGGTGTGGGAAAAATGCGTGTGCTTGGGCAGCCGCTGCGCTATCGCGCCCTCTCCGGTTACGACCTCGAAGTGGTCGAACATATTGCCTGCGAATAACTTGGTAATTTTGCGCATCGCACTGCCGGTTCCATTGCGGCGGCTGTTCGATTACTTACCACCAGAAAACATCGCCGCAGAACAACTGCAACTCGGCCTGCG
This sequence comes from Cellvibrionales bacterium, assembly GCA_016713115.1. NCBI lineage: Bacteria > Pseudomonadati > Pseudomonadota > Gammaproteobacteria > Cellvibrionales > Cellvibrionales bacterium. The sequence continues at coordinate 794,503 of JADJPU010000001.1, forward strand.
CGTGCGTGTCAGTTTTGGGCGGCAGCAGTTAATCGGCGTGTTGGTTGCGCTGGCCGATCATAGCGACATTCCATTGCAAAAATTAAAGCCCGCGCAAGCAATCTTGGATGATACGCCACCTCTAACACCCGTGTTATTTGAAATCGCACAGTGGGCGGCGCGCTACTATCAATATCCGCTCGGTGAAGTGTTTTACAGTTTGTTGCCGCACACGCTGCGCGAAGGAAAAAATAATCAACTCGCACACGAGCAACACTGGCGCGCTATTCCATCCACAACACACACCTTGCGCGCCAACAGCAAATTACTTGCACTGTATCAATGGCTGTTGCAAGACAGCGCCGCGCGTGAAGATATTTTTGCCGCCGGCTATTCCAGCGCACAGATCAAAACACTGCACGAGCGCAGTTTGTTGGAATGCTATACGGCAGAACCCAGCGTTTTTGATGCAGCAAATTTATTAGCCGAACAACATTTGTCACTCAACGAAGAACAGCGCGTTGCGGTAGCGGGTGTCAGCGCAGGCAAGTTTTCCGCCACGCTTTTAGAAGGTGTAACGGGCAGCGGCAAAACCGAAGTGTATTTGCAGTTGATTGAAAAAGTTTTAGCGCGCGGCGAACAGGCTTTGGTGTTGGTGCCGGAAATTGGTTTAACGCCGCAAACTGTGTCGCGGTTTCGCCGCCGTTTTCACTGCCCCGTACTCGCGCTGCATTCAGGTTTAGCTGACGGCGAACGCTATCGCGCTTGGCGGCGCGCGCAGCGCGGTGAAGCGGGCATTGTGATTGGCACGCGCTCGGCATTATTCACACCCATGATGCAGCTCGGCATCATTATTGTGGATGAAGAGCACGACAGCTCATTCAAACAGCAAGAAGGGTTTCGCTACTCCGCACGCGATCTCGCGGTGTTGCGCGCGCAGCGCGAAAATATTCCAGTATTGCTCGGCAGCGCCACACCATCGCTAGAAACTTTATACAACGCCATGCAAGGCAATTATCAACACTGGCGTTTAACGCAGCGCGCCGGCAATGCCAAAGCACCCACTGTAGAAATTATTGATACGCAACGCATAACGCTCACGGAAGGCATCAGCGTGCCGCTATTGCAAGCCATGCGCGACACACTGGACAAAGGCAATCAGGTGTTGGTGTTTTTAAATCGGCGCGGCTACGCACCTGCACTACTCTGCGCCGATTGCAACTGGCCAGCGATTTGTGCGCACTGCTCTGCCAAACTCACGGTGCATAAAAAAACACAACAACTGCGCTGCCATCACTGCGATGCTGTAGAGCGTTTGCCGCACAGTTGTCCGCAATGCGCCAGCACGCGCTTGGATGCTATCGGCGTAGGCACACAGCGCACGGAGCAGTATCTCTGCGAGCAGTTTGCAGAGTATCCGGTGTTGCGCATTGATCGCGACAGCATGGCGCGCAAAAACGCACTGCACGATACCTTAGAAAAAATTCAACACGGCAAGCCCTGCGTACTGGTCGGCACGCAGATGTTAGCCAAAGGACATCACTTTCCGCATGTCACGCTGGTAGCAATTTTGGATATCGACAGCGGTTTATTTTCTGCTGATTTTCGCGCGCCGGAAAAAATGGGGCAGTTGCTAGAACAAGTGGCAGGACGCGCAGGACGCGCAGAAAAATCAGGACATGTGATGATACAAAGTCGCTACGCACAACATCCTCTGCTGCAAGCACTGCTGAAAGAAGGCTATCAACATTTAGCGCGTTTATTGCTGGCGGAGCGTCAAGCTGCCGCGCTGCCGCCTTATACCTATTTAGCACTGCTGCGCGTCGAACACACCGATCCCAATGCGGCATTACAACTACTGCGCGCGTGGATGAAACAGCTACAAATACAGTGTGAACTCGGCGTGCAACTGGCGGGCCCTTGGCCAGCGGCCATGGAAAAACGCGCTAATTTTTATCGTTTTGATGTGCAACTCAAAAGTGCACGGCGCAGTGCACTGCAAAAAACACTGGCGCAATTTTGTGCGTGGGCTGAGAATCAGAAATTACCGCGTGGAATGCGCTGGTCGCTGGATGTAGATCCAGCGAGTTGAATACACAGCGTATTTATTTACCCATCTGCCGCACCATGATCGGTGTGAAATAACTGTCTGGCAGTGGCGGATCCACATAGCGCGGCGGACCTTTCTGTTCATTCACTAAATAATTAGCCAAGTACGCGCCTTTTTCTAGATCGTGATACACCTCCATCCGTGCACCCATCCCAGGCAAGTCGTATTGATCGACCATGCTGCGGAAGTTAGTGCGCCACAAATTACCTTGGCCGTCATAGTTATCAGCCAACACCGCTGCCCAAGTATCTTCATCGGTGTAGAGCCTGCGTTTGGCATAAATATGGCGTTTGCCTTCGCGCAGCTCAGCCACAACCACATGTACGCGGTGCAACTCGTAGCGCATGTATTTCGGGTTGAGGTGATTTTTTGTCAACAATTCCTTGTAGGTGACTTCTGGGTTGTCCAATTCATTGTTGTTGTACGGGATAAATATTTCACGCATGCCCTCCAACTTCCATGTGTAGCGCGAGTTGGCGCCGTTGAACAACATCGCATCATCCACGGTGCGCAAACCGCCAGCACTGTCTGGGAAATCGTAAGCGATACTTGGCGAACGGCGTACACGACGCACACTGGGTAAGTACACCCAAGCATCGCGCGATGTATCACTCACATTTTTGTATTCGTGTACCAACACTATTGTGCCCTTTTCACGCGGCGGAGAAATCAATTGCACCATCACCATCGCTGCAATATTCGATTCATTAAATTTTTCACGCGTAATATTTTTCGAGTAATACTGCACATGGCGATTTTCAATGGACTGCCGCATATTTACTTCACCGTTATTGTATACAGCAGCGGCATCTACCGTGCCTTCGGTTGCACCCAACATCGGCGAAGCCATGTGATTCCACAACACTTCGGCGGCATTTTTAGGAATTGGAAATGGGACGCCAAAATACACATCGGTGGCGCTGTTGCCATCTGCGCCCAGGCCGGTATACAACGCGTTTAACTTGGTATTCTCGTGTACGCGATCGCTGTAACGCACATCGCGATGCGAAGGATAAATCGGCATCTGAAATGTATCAGGATATTTTTTGAATAAAGCGATCTGGCCATCGGTCAAATTTTTTAAATACTGCGTATAATTTTTTCCGGTGATAACAAACATAGGCTGCTTTTCATCGGGATACGGCGTGGGGTAATGCGTACCTGTACCTTTGTAATTTACACCGCGTGGCACACCGAGAATGCTCCCTGTCCATTTTGGAATGGTTCCTTCGGCATTACCTGCTGGGTTTGCGCCCATTGGCGTAAGCGTAGTACCCAACTTATCGGCTTCTGCCTGTGAGACCACACTCCAACTGTGTGATGCCATCAATAACAAACCGCAACCTGCTAACCAATGGAGTTTGGTTTTACGCATATTCCTGTCTCCAGATGTTTGTTGTTATTCGATGCTTATTGTTTTTATCTGATGCTCGACACATCTGCCTTTAGGATACATGAATAAATTGTTTTGCAAATGCCTCGATGCGTTTTTTCTTAAAGTCGATATCGCTGGGGACAATCTTGCCATCCACCATAAAGTTAGCACCGTTAGTCATGGTCACACCCATGGCTTCCACGCGCTTGAAGGTTCCATCCTGCGGCTGTAATACCGCCGTCCAGACATCAAATGGCTTGCTCTGTGTTCCTGCTTCTTCACGCGCCGCCTGCACTTTTTGCAACACCGCTGGCAATTGCTCTTCGGTGTAGCGCAAACCCAGCCAGCCATCATGTTGCGCGGCACGACGAAACGCGGCATCGCTATCACCACCAATAAAAACCGGAACTGGTTTTGTTGTGCCAGGCGACATTTGCAGCGGCGCGAAATCATGGAATGCACCGTGATGCTCGACCATCGCGCCCGACATCAGTTTTGCCATCACTTCCAGTTGTTCATCCGTGCGTTTGCCGCGTGTATGAAAATCGTGTCCGGTCAGATCAAATTCTGTTTTCTGCCAACCGATACCCACGCCCATGATGATGCGGTTATTGGATAAATACGCCGCCGTAGAAATCGCTTTTGCCGCATTAAAACTGTCACGCATCGGCAGCACATAAATCGTAGTTAAAAATTGCAGATTTTTTGTTTGCTGTGCTATCGCTGCTGCAATGACCCATGGATCAGGCCAGTGCGTTTCTGGATGCCAAAATACCTGCCCGTTTTGCGTGTACAGATATTCATCGACCTGTGTTTTGGTGGTGATGAGATGATCGCCAAAAGATACGCCATAAAAGCCCAGTTCTTCTGAGAATTTCGCCAGCTCAACAACCTGATCCAATTCACAAAACGCTAACGACTGCCAAAATTTCATGCGCTTTTCTCCTGAGATGATTATTTTTCCTGAAATAGTTTTGGCAATATCGCTTTATCTAACAATCCTGTTTCACCCAGCCAGCGCAGCGTATCGGTAAACGTTGCACGCGGTTCGCGCAATACAATGCCTAGCTGCTGCATTTCATCCGCATTTTTGACAGGCGGCCACTGCGTAGCGTAGCGCATGGTCTCGGCAGAAATTGGTGAAGTATCCGGTTTGAATAAGCGTTTGATATCCGTGATCTGACCAAACAAACGCAGCTTCCAGCCTGCTATTTCACTGCGCGGTAATTTTTTTCCGCTAATGTCGTCGAGCAAATCGGCAAATGTTTCCCACGCCATGTAATGACCGGCCGTGAGATAGCGCGCTGGCTGCCCATCATTTTTTTCTAACAGCGCCACCATAAAAGCTGCGAGATCGCGCACATCAATTTGTTGCGTGCCGCCGCTGGTAATGCGAAAACCTTGCGTCATGCGATACAGTAGTGACTGCAAGGTTGCCGAGCGCCCCGGATCATCAGGCCCAATAATGCCGCCGGGGTAGACTGTTTTTACGCCCTTGCCTTGTGCTTGCAGGCTGCGCACATAGGCTTCGGCTTGCGCCTTGCTCTGTCCATAAATATGTTTTGATTTTGCAATTGGCGCATCTGCATTCATGCGTGAGGAGTTTGTGTTAAAAATTGCGGTGATGCTGGACACATACACACAGTTTTGCGCGCCGAGATCGCAGGCGGCACCGAGCACATTTTTTACACCGTCCACATTGGTTGCCAACAATTCTTTTTCACTCGCCACTTGCATAGGCGTTACCGCTGCCGCATGCACTACCGCATTACAGCCTTGCAGTGCATCGCGCACCGCATTTTCATCCGTGATAGAACCTACAGTAATTCGATCAACCACCACGCCGTATTGCGCAAATAATCGCTGCGCTTTTTCTGCGCTGCGCACCAAGGCCACTACTTCATGTCCTTTGTGTTTTAGTGCGCGCACCGTGTGCAAGCCGACAAAACCGGTACTGCCTGTGACCAGCACGCGCATGATTTACTCCTCTATCTTTAATCTTCTACGCGAATCACACGATTCGGGCAACCGCGCGCAGCATTCGTTACTTTTGTGCGCAGCGATTCATCTGGCTCTTCCTGCAACACCACCACTTGCGGGTAGCCGCTCTCGGTATCGCGCACAGAAAATACCTCTGGGCATTCTTCCATGCACACGCTGTGGCCTTGGCACAAATCGAGATCAACTTTTACACGCATGGTAATCGCCTATTTTGTTTTTCTTTTATAGCGCACCGTCATCGGTGCCAAGGGTTTTACCGTCATGCCGCTGTGGTCATCCACATAAGAATCTTTGGAATGCGATAATTCAAAATCAAAATCCAGCAACAGCGTGGCGAAAATCGCCTTCAACTGCAAAATCGCAAAGGCATTGCCCGCACATTTGTGTCGCCCGCCACCAAACGCCATCCACGCAAACAAATGCTCCGGTTCTGGGCGATGCATGTCGAATTTTTCTGGCTCTGGAAACACTTCGGCAATTTTGTGCGCCACACCCGGCGACATCACCACGCGATAACCTTTCGGAATCACAAAATCTTTGTAGGCGAAATCCTGCTCCACCACGCGAATCAGCGTTGACAGCGGCGGATGCACGCGCAGCACTTCGCGAATAAAGGCTTCCATTTTTGGCATGCCGCGCATGGCGTGATGCGACACTTCGCCGCCCTCCGCAAATACTGCGGCCAATTCCTGCTTCACTTCCTCCATAAATTGTGGATTCCGTAAAAATTCGACCAATGTCCATGTTGCCGTGCCGGAACTGGTGTGGTGACCGGCAAACATCGTGGCGATTAACAAACCGGTAATTTCATGCGGCGACATGGTTGAGCCGTCGGTATAAGTCGCCGTCATAAAAGTATGTAACGCATCGGTGTATTCCTTGTCGGATGCGCGGCGCTTGGCGACAATTTCTTCCACCATTTCGCCCAAACGCGCACGCGCTTTATCGCGCGCGGCAAACTCCGGCAGCGGCAAATACGGATCAATAAACGCAATCGCAATGACCGCATGTTCTAAATCGCGGTACAGCGCGCTGAATTCATCGGTCATGTCGCGGCGAAACTCTACGCCGAGCAAACAACTGGTAGAGGTGTACAAAGTGAGGCGTACAAATTCGTCCACCATATCCAACTCGCCGCTTTCACCCCACTTATTCGTGAAGTCGCGCACTTCATCGGCAATCACTTGCGCGTAGGCTTTCATGTTTTGATAGCGCAACGCGTCCACTTGAATTTTTAATTGCTGCTTCAAGCGCTCCAGCGGCGTATCAAACAACACATCTTTGCCAAATACCGGCACCATGCCTTTGTAAGCGGCAGATTGCCCCAACACTTCATCCGGCGCGCGACACCAAGCTTCCTGCGCATCTGGCCCGCTCATCAACACATGCGGCTGCCCCATCAAATTGTATTCACCGACATCGCCGCATTCTTGCCGCACGCGCATCAAAAATTTGGGTTGATTAATTTGGTACTCGTCGTAGTGACCAGTTTCAGGTTTCGCACCACTGAGTCTTGGAATCGGTTTACTCATCGCGCATTCTCCAAAAAATTACGCTTCACCAACGCTTTTTTTCAAATACGCCAAACGCGCTTCCAACATTATTATCATCATTTTGTTGCGCTCTTGTCTGCGCTCCATTGCCAAATCACTCAACGCACCTTTGTCTGCGCATTGATCAATAAACTCCATGGTTTTGCCAAAATCGTAAAAATCGCGCTGCTCACACCATTGATGGTTGCCGCCGTATTTGAACCACGATGCACCAATTACGCGCATCGGTGAACCATCTGCATTTTTTAATGCCTTGCCACTGCCATCTTTGGGCGGCGTTTGCCACCACCAGCAAAATGCTTCGCCTTTTTTCTCGTCGATGACAATTTTCTCGTACGGATATGTCCAGCCCGCGTAAGGATCCATCGCGTCGCCCACGCAAGTGGCGCGAATGTTTTCACGACCGCGCGCTTCGTACAGGCCGCTGGGAATATCCCAAGCGTAGTAGCAATCTTCGGTGTAGCAATCCGCCAAGCAGCGCCAATCGCCCGTGGCTTCTGCCTTCTCATTGGCTTGCAGCCAGATGTCCATGGTTTTTTCCAATTCTGCGCGCGAATAAGTCATAGCTCTCTCCTGTGGAAGTAAAATTATAGTACGCGCTATAATTTTATTGTCAACGCAGCACACACCCGACAGGACTACGAGGAATGACCGATAAAGCCGTTTCACGCACCAGTGAAAAAACGCGCCAGACGGTGCTCGACGCCGCCATCCACTGCCTCGCCAGCGAGGGCTACCACCGCGCCACCAGCAACCGCATCGCGCGCCAAGCCGGTTTGAGTTGGGGGGTGATTCAGTACCATTTTGGCGATCGCGCCGGCATTTACCGCGCGGTGCTGGACAGCATCATCGCCGCCTACATCACCGAATTAGATCAACTGGCTCAGAGCGGCGCCGGAAAAAGCGTGCACGAGCGCCTGCAACTGCTGACTAAGCGCGCCTGGCAGTTGCTCAACCATCCCGCCTACCTCGCCACCATGGAGCTGCTGCTTAACCTCAACCGCGACCCCGAACTCGCGCTGAACACCAACCCTTATGTCAAACGCTGGTCGGCGCGCGTGGGCGCTTTATGGCAGAGCATTTTTCCCGAGTTTCCGATCGATCACGCCGGCAGCGCCGCGGCGCGGCAGATTTTCTTCGCTGCCATGCGCGGCTTTGTCGATAATCGTTTGATCGGTCAGTGGCCAAAACGCAAAGTGCCGGAAGGCGTGTTTAGCGCACTGGTAACTGCGTGTGAGAGTTTATTGACGCAGTAAGGCCGACTCAGCGCTGCGATACGCGCTGCACTTCCGCTTCTATCCACTGCTCGGCGCGCGTCATTAGAGTTTTGCTATCTGTGTTTTCTGCTGGCAGCGGCGCGCCGATCACCACGGTAATCAAGCCCGGATATTTGATAAATTGTTTACTCGGCCAACACTCACCGGCGTTGTGTGCCACCGGCAGCAGTGGCACGCCGGCTTTCAGCGCGAGATCGGCACCGCTGCGCGCATAGCGCCCCACTTTGCCCACGGCGGTGCGCGTACCTTCAGGGAAAATCAACACGCAAATACCTTCCGCCAAACGCGAACGCCCTGCTTCGATAATGTATTTCAACGCTTCGCGCTGCGCGCTGCGATTAATCGCAATGGGTTTCACCGTCGCCAAGCCCCAACCGAACAGCGGAATTTGCAACAACTCTTGTTTTAAAATTGTGCACACCGGCGCAAACGGCAATTGCAGAAAAAAAGTTTCCCATTCGCTTTGGTGTTTTGCCACGATCACATAAGGGCGCGCAGGAATATTTTCCAACCCTTCCACGCGATAGCGCACACCACAAGTGAGGCGCAGCCACACAATCACGCTGCGATTCCACACATTGATATAAAACACGCAAGCGCGATAGCCCAACCACCTTACGAACAGCGGCGTAGTGATACCAAAAAACAGCGTGAGCACGGCGTAACCGAGATAAAAAAATACCGAACGCGCCGCGCAGAGCACACGAAAAGCTGCACTTTTAGTATTCGTCATCGAGCCACTCCTGCACGATGTCGCGCGGAGTTTGCGCAATTAAATAGCTCGCCGCTTCGCTCAGATTGTCGAACACTTCTACGCCGTCAAATTCACCGCTGTCATCGTCGAGCATTTTCTTTTCTGTTTTTTCGCCTTTGCCCGTGCGCACCAACACCGGAATACAGCCGCGCGCCATACCCGCTTGTAAATCGCGCAAGCTATCGCCCACCACGAATGAACCGTCCAAATCACAGCCGAGTGTGTTGGCAATTTGATCGAACAGGCCTGACTGCGGTTTGCGGCAATCGCACAAATCTTCCGGCTTGTGCGGACACCAAGCTATCGTCGCAATATCGCCGCCCGCTTCCTGCACCAATCCCAATAAATGCTCGTGCATGGCACCCAGCGCGTCTTCTGTAATCAAACCGCGACCGATGCCGGATTGATTGGTCGCAATCGCCACCGTAAAACCGTGCTCACACAGGCGCGCTATTGCGTCGATGCTGCCGTCTATCGGAATCCACTCATCCAGTGTTTTGACAAAGGCATCGGAATCTTCGTTGATTACGCCATCGCGATCGAGTATCACCAGTTTCATTTTTTATCCGGCACCAACTGAGAAATATCGGCCACTTGTAAAAACAGTGCGCGCAATTGTGCGAGCAGAGCCAAGCGATTATTGCGCAGCGCCGCATCATCCGCCATCACCATCACGCCATCAAAAAATGCATCCACTGGCTCGCGCAAACTCGCCAAGGCGGACAGCGTGCCGCTGTAATCGCGCTGCGCAAACAGGGGGGCGACTTGCTGCTGTTTTTCTGCCAACGCAGCGGCCAAAGTTTTTTCCGCAGCTTCTTGCAACAACGCAGTATCAACCGTAGAAGACACAGCTACATCGGCTGCAGACTTATTGAGAATATTCGATACACGCTTGTTCGCCGCCGCCAAACTCGCCGCTTCCGGCAACTGGGTGAAGTGATGCACGGCCAGTACGCGCTGCTGAATATCCAGCGGCACAGATAATTGTTTCGCGGCTACTGCATTAAAAGTTTCGGCACTGATCTTGTCATCGAGACAAAGAGCGCGCATACGCTCAATGATGTAATCCAGCACTTGATTTTGCACATCGGCATTTTTTAGCGACACAGAAAAGTTGCTGTGCGCAGCGGCAATCACATCGCGCAAATCAATATTTAAGCCGCGCTGCAACAGAATTTGCAACACGCCGATACTGGCGCGGCGCAGCGCAAACGGGTCTTTCGAGCCGGAGGGAATTTGTCCGATGCCAAAAATACCCACCAAGGTATCCAAGCGATCAGCCAGCGCCAGCGCGCAGCCTGTCAGTGTTTGCGGCACGGCATCACCGGCAAACTTGGGCAGATACTGCTCTTGCATAGCGGCCGCCACTTCGGCGGGTTCGCCATCGTGCTGCGCGTAATAACTACCGGCGATGCCTTGCATGGTGTCGAACTCTTGCACCATGTTGGACACCAAATCGCATTTGCTCAATGCACCGGCGCGCTGCGCCCACACCTCATTGCCGCCAATTTTTTCCGCAATATAGGCGGCGAGTTTGGCAACGCGCTCGCTTTTATCAAACAGCGTGCCCAGTTCCGCCTGAAACACGATCGTTTTTAGTTTTTCGCGGCGACCTGCCAGCGGTGTTTTCAAATCGGTATTAAAAAAGAAAGCGGCATCAGATAAGCGCGGGCGTATCACACGCTCGTTGCCGTCTATCACTTTTTCTGGCGCCGTGCTTTCAATATTCGACACCGTAATGAAGTGCGGCAGCAATTTTCCATTCGCATCCACCACATGAAAATATTTTTGGTGTTCGCTCATGGAGGAGATCAGCGCCTCTTGCGGCACTTGCAAAAAACGCTGCTCGAATTTCCCAGCTAGCGCCACAGGCCATTCCACTAAAGCGGTGACTTCATCGAGCAAGTCGCGCTCAATCACCGCTTTGCCACCCAAAGATTCAGCCAGTTTTTCGACTTGCGCAACAATCTTGTCGCGCCGTACTTTGAAACAGGGTTCAACAAAATGGTTGCGCAGCACGGCGGAATAGTCAGATGGTTTAGCAAGTGTCAATTCACCTGCCGCGTGAAAGCGATGACCGCGCGTATTGCGCCCCGCTTTTTGCTCTAGGATTTCACAATCAACTACTTCACTGCCGTACAACATCACCAGCCAATGCACAGGCCGCACAAACTCTGCGCGGCGCGCACCCCAGCGCATGCGTTTCGGTATCGGCAATTCTTGCAGCGCTTTTTCTACCAGCGCCGGCAGCAATTCCACCGCACTGCGACCTTTTTCTGTGGCGCGAAATACCAAGCGTTCGCCTTTCTCAGAAGGCGCGCGCTCTAATTGTTCTAGCGTCACGCCATTGCTTTTGGCAAAACCCTGTGCAGCGGGTGAAGGCGTGCCATCCGCAGCAAATGCCTGCGCTACAAACGGCCCTTGCTTTTCCACCGCGCGGTCAGCTTGTGCAGCCACTAAATCTGAGAGCAGCACCGCCAAACGGCGCGGGCTGGCATAAATGCGCGCCTCTGCTCGGTTATGCGCTAAACCAGCGGCATCTAACTCGCGATACAGCGTGCTGGAAAAACTTTTCAACAAATGTTTCAACGCTTTGGGTGGCAATTCTTCCGTGCCAATTTCAACCAAAAAATCATTTACAGGAGGATGATTGGACATTACTGCTCTCCTGTTTTTTGCTGGCTGGCAACGCGCGCCAACACTTCGTCGCGCAAGGCACTGGGTGCCAAAGGAAATTGCAGCGCCAAACGCGCATCAAAATACGCCTGCGCGACTGCCCTTGCGAGCGTGCGCACACGCAAAATATAACGCTGCCTTTCTGTCACCGAAATCGCATGGCGCGCATCCAATAAATTAAACGCATGCGAGGCTTTCATAACCATTTCATACGCCGGTAATGGCAGTTTTTCCGCCATCAAGCGCTGCGACTCTGCTTCGTACACATCAAAACACTGAAACAGAAAATCCACATTGGCCTGTTCAAAATTGAAGTGCGACATTTCCACTTCATTTTGATGAAACACATCACCGTAAGTGACCGGCTTGCCCTGCGGATCTATCGTCCACACCAAATCAAAAATGGAATCCACGCCTTGCAGATACATCGCAATGCGTTCCAAGCCGTAAGTGATTTCGCCAGTCACAGGGAAACATTCCAAACCGCCCACTTGTTGAAAATAAGTGAACTGCGTGACTTCCATGCCGTTCAACCACACTTCCCAGCCAAGCCCCCACGCGCCCAGCGTAGGTGATTCCCAGTTGTCCTCCACAAAGCGCACATCGTGCACTGTGGTATCGATGCCCAACATATTTAAGGAGTCGAGATACAGCTGTTGGATATTGTCCGGCGACGGCTTTAACACCACTTGAAATTGATAATAGTGCTGAAGGCGATTCGGGTTTTCGCCGTAGCGGCCATCCGCTGGACGGCGGCAGGGCTGCACATACGCGGCATTCCATGTTTCCGGGCCGATGGCGCGCAAAAAAGTGGCAGGATGAAAAGTGCCAGCGCCCACCTCCATGTCCAGTGGCTGCAGCACGACACAGCCACAGCTGGCCCAGTATTGTTGCAGGGCGAGAATCAGCCCTTGGAAGGTGGAGACATCTGGTTTCGCGGTGCTCACAACAACGGTATCCAATACAGTTTTTCAGGTGCTGCATTATATACAGGCATAAAAAAAGCCGCCTGCGAGGGCGGCTCTTTTACAACGGCGGAGCGATTAGATCGCTTGTACGTTGCTGGCCTGTGGGCCTTTTTGACCTTGAGTCACTTCAAAGCTAACGCGCTGACCTTCAGCGAGTGTTTTGAAGCCTGAGCCTTGGATGGCGCTGAAATGTACGAATACATCTTTGCCATTGTCTTGCTCGATAAAGCCGAAGCCTTTGCTTTCGTTGAACCATTTGACCTTGCCAGTAGCTTGGTTAGACATTTTCTTAACTCCCGGGTGTAACCCAGATAAATGGAAATTGCCCGCAGAGCGGACGGTTTATCTGAAAATCCAGCACTTACTCGGGAAGAACCAAGCGGTACTACTTAAAGGGCCATCGGTATTTCTGGTGGTAACTAGTTTTCAGTGGCTCCAGTGTATGCAGTTGACTTTAGATGTAAAGCCTTTTTTACGCACCAAACTGGCTCAACTGGGCTGCTCACCACCCAGTTCGGAGCCGACGCGGTAGATGTCATCCAACTGTTCTTTTCCCGTGATGCACACATTCAAGTCTTTCAGCCAACCGTTGCGCAGGGAGTAAATCCAGCCGTGCACCGCCAATTCCTGTCCACGATCCCAAGCATCCTGCACGATAGTGGTGGAGCACACATTATTCACCTGCTCCACCACATTCAATTCACACAGCAAATTCACGCGCTGCTCTTCATCGGCAATCGCTTCCAATTTTTCATGATGTTGACGATAAATATCTTTGATATTGCGCAGCCAGTTATCAATCAAACCGTATTTTTGATTGCTCATCGCCGCACGCACGCCGCCGCAACCGTAATGCCCCACCACCATCACATGTTTAACCTTGAGCACTTCCACTGCGTATTGCAAAACAGATAAGCAATTCAAATCCGTGTGCACCACCACATTGGCAACATTGCGATGCACAAACACTTCCCCAGGCATCAAACCGACAATTTCATTAGCCGGCACGCGCGAATCGGAACAGCCTATCCACAAATATTCTGGTGACTGTTGCTCTGACAGCTCACGAAAAAAATCGGGGTGGATTTTTTTAATCGACTCTGCCCACTGGCGGTTATTTTCAAACAGATTTGGCAACAGTTTCACGAGTTCATTCTCCTAGCACATGCAGCACTTGTGCAATTTTTTCTTCACGCAGCGCGGCGCTGTTGGCGCGCACCGTGATATGCCCTAATTTTCTCGCTGGTTTTTCTGTTTTGGCGTAATAATGCACATGCACTTGTGGCAGTTTCAGCAGTGATGGCAAATCAGGGTGTACGCCCACAATATTCACCATCGCCGGAAAACCAACGCATGCGGTACTCCCCAAAGGCAAACCCGCCACGGCGCGCAAATGGTTTTCAAACTGGGAAGTTTCTGAGCCTTCAATCGTCCAATGACCGGAGTTGTGTACGCGCGGTGCAAACTCATTCGCCACCAACTCGCCGTTGACATCAAACAACTCCAAACACAACACGCCGACATAATCTAAAGCATCGAGCAGACGCTTCACTATCACCTCGGCAGGCTTTTGCAACTCATCATCTAGCAAAGCGCGCGAAGTAAACAAAATGCCATCACGATGCACATTTTCTGACAGCGGATAAAAAACAGCTTCGCCATCACGCCCGCGTGCAGCGATGATGGACACTTCGCGCTGAAACGGCACGAAACCTTCCAAAATTAACGCACTGCCACCCAAAGCTTTCCACGCTGTCGCAACATCTTCTTCACTGCGCAATACAAACTGCCCTTTGCCGTCGTAACCAAAGCGGCGCGTTTTCAAAATCGCGGGCAAGCCAAGTTGTGTGACTGCAGCGCGCAAATCTTGCTCAGAATCCACCGCCGCATACGGCGCGGTGCGTATACCTAAATCAGCAAGATATTGTTTTTCAATCAAGCGATCTTGGCTAACTTCCAAGGCGCGCAGTGGCGGATATACCGGCACCTGTGCCGCCAATTTTTTCAAGGCGGCGCTGGGTACATTTTCAAATTCATATGTACAGACATCGACGGTGTTAACAAACTGCGCCAACGCCGTTTCATCGTCGTACGGCGCACACACATGTTCGCCGACGATATTTGCACAAGCACTGCGCTCTGGCTCCCAGAACACCGGCTCCAAAGCCAAGGGCAAGCCAGCCACACCCAACATGCGGCCAAGCTGACCGCCGCCCAACACACCTATTTTCATGCGGGGTTCCGTGGATCTGGATGGCTCAACACTTTGTCGGTTTGCTGTTGGCGGTAGCGCTCGTAAGCAGCGCGATATTCAGGATAGTGATTGCCCAACATGGCGCAGGCGAGTAGCGCAGCGTTCACTGCACCGGCTTTGCCGATGGCCATGGTGCCGACTGGCACGCCCGCCGGCATTTGCACGATAGACAGCAGTGAGTCCACACCATTCAGCGTTTTGGATTGCACCGGCACGCCCAGCACCGGCAGCGCGGTTTTTGAGGCGGCCATACCGGGCAGATGCGCGGCACCGCCCGCACCGGCAATGATGACAGCCAAACCGCGCTCGGCGGCTGAAGCGGCGTAGCTGAATAATTTGTCTGGCGTGCGATGCGCCGACACCACTTCCACTTCGTGGGGAATGCCTAGCTCTTTGAGCGTTTCTGCCGTGTGTTGCAGCGTATCCCAGTCGCTACTGGAACCCATGATGACACCGACAAGAGGAGTATTCGCGTTCATCGCCTATGACCGTGGCTGGAAGGCGGCACAGTTTACCGCAAGGTCAGACTCTCGTAACCTTCAACGAGAGCCGCACCGTACAAGGAGTTTCGATGAGCCAGCCCAACAACACGCCAACCGAACCTGAGCGCGAAATCATACAAAGCGTTCGCGCTATCGAGCAGCAGTTACAAAAAATCAGCAGCCACCCGCTCATCGTCAAACCGCCCACCACGGCGCGCGAATTGTTGCTGCAATTTCTCAAAGGTGCCGCATTTGGCTTGGGCAGCGTGGCTGGCGCAGGGATTGTGTTGTCGTTGATTATCTATCTGTTGTCACAAATTCAGTTTGTGCCAATTTTGGGTGATTTCATCAAAGATATATTGACGCAGATACAACCGCCGACACACTGAAACTCAAAGCACTATCTGTCGAACGCCTTAAACCGCTTTTTAAAAATCAATAGCAGAAACTCCCAAAACGCTTTGGGATTGCGATAGGCGCGAATTTGCGAAGTACTGCGATTGAAATAATTCACAGGGATTTCCAGTACCCGCAAGCGTGTATCCAAACAGGCAATCATCATTTCAACAGAAAATGCGGGGCCCTTGGCATTGAGGTCAGGTGCAATAGCATCCCATGTGCTGCGCCAAAACGCGCGCAAGGTACAGCCAGTATCTGTAAAGCGTGCTTCGCGATCCCACCACAACATTTCCACCAACTTTCCCAATGCAGTATGTGCGATACGCACTGCGCCGCGCATAGTAGAACCTTGTTCGATCAATTGGCGCGTGGTGCGCGTACCTATCACCATATCGGCGTCGCGCAGATAGGCAAACAGCTTGGCGACATCGCGCGCGGAAAATGAATAGTCCGCTTCAGTTAGCACCACGATGTCTGCTTGAATCCTTTGCAAAGCGTATCGCAATTTTTCGCCGTACAGCACACAACCCGCCGGACAAACAATCAACTGCGCACCGGCATCACTAGCGCGCCGCTGGATGACGCTACTGTCTGGCAACACCACAAAAATCTCATCAAACAACGCCGTTTCACGATAACGCTCTAGGGTGAAGGCGATACTTTCTTCATCACCCTCTGCATAAATCAACAGTGCCTTCCTGTTGTTTGCAAAATGCAGATCGCGATCGTGATAGCGCGCCAAGGCCAGCGAATCACGGTCGTTGATGTTGACATAGGTACCAGCAAGTTGAAAAAAACGCCCGCGCTCACCCGCCTGCAACAAATCATTGAGTAGACTGACAAAATCAATCGCCGCCTTATGTCGCTCGAATGCCAGCTCAATAAAAGCAAAAATTTTCGGCGAGCAAAGAAAAGTGCCGCTGCCCATAATATCGTTAACAATAGTATTGGGCTTTTCTATCAACGACTGCAAATAACCATCTTTTTCTGTGATGGCATAATTTCTCTTAATTAAATTTTCATCATCCACTTTAAGCCCTACACAAATAAACAGCGCATCCTACCACGGCACACGCAATAGTCCCGCATGATTAGAGCTTAGGTAACTTTCATCGCACAGCATCACACAAAAGTAAGTGCTGATATATTTTTTTGCCAGTAACACTGACCACGCCCAACCTTTCTCCAGCGCATCGTTGACAACATAGTGCAGACGCACGCGCAGCCTCTCGCCATCACCCAACTGTCGCTGAATTTGTTCGCCGAGATGGCCGATTACAATCACAATATCCGTGATCGCCAAATCATCACGCATGATGGTAATGATCCGTTCAATATTGGGCACACCGTTGATATTTAACAAGGCTTTGTGTTGGTTCTCTGTATAGGGAACCGCGCGCGATCCCTTGCCTGCAGCAGGAATCAAGCCCCATAAAACTTGCTGCACTTCACTCATGACGACTATCCCTGCATGAACTGGATTTTGGCAGCCACAAACGATAACGCAGCAACCAGAAAAAATATTTTGCTGTTTCTGTGATATGTGACATTTTGGATGCGCCATGTTGCCTAGGCGAAAATACGATGGGGATTTCCGCAATTTTGATACCGCACTGCGCCAATGCAACCGCCAATTCCAACACTTGCTCAAAACCTTCGCGCTGTAATACCACATCGCGTAAACATTCTCGCCGCAGGGCTTTACAACCCGTATACAGATCAGAGACACGCTGTTGGAACAAAAAATTATAGAGCGAGGAAATAATTGTATTGCCAATCCATTTCAACAGCGGCATACCCGCTGTTGCAAAGGTTTTTTCGAGCAGACGACTAGCATAAACAACAGGCTGCTGTTGCAACGCTTGCAACAATTCTGGAATACATTCCGGCGGATATTCGCAGTCCGCATCAATGATGATTACACGATCGCACTGTGCTGCCTGCAAACCACTGCGCAGGGAAGCGCCATAGCCAAAATTACTCTCGTGTTTGATCAGTAAAACTTCTGGCAGCGCTGCAAGATATTCCACGCTACCATCGGTGGATGCATTGTCGACAAAAATTAAATTGAGATTTTTGAAGATCGGCAATGTTTGCAAACGCCGCAATAACAGCGGAAGATTTTCACGCTCGTTATACACAGGAATGATGACATCCGCTGTTTTCATTTCGTCACATTACTCCACATCTGGCACGCGCAACGACTGCATACCAGAACGCAAGCGATACAAATGACCTTGCAAGAGCGAACCTTTGCGCTGCGCCACACCCACAGCCAACACATCGATCACTGCCAAGTGCGCAATGCGCGATGATAGCGGCGTATAAATTTCAAACTCTTCATCAACATCAATACACAAAGGAATCGTTGCCGCCTCTGCCACCGGGGTACCCGATGGCGCCATGCCGATTACGATGCCGCCCACATCTTTCACCAATTCGATGACATCCAACAACGAACGCGTGCGGCCGCTTTGTGAAATTGCCACCACCACATCACCTTTTTGCAAAGACAGCGCAGACATGGTTTGGATATGCGTATCCGCATACGCTGCTGACGCCAATTGCAAGCGAAAAAAACGGTGTTGTGCATCCGCTGCCACCGCCGCTGATGCGCCGTGACCATAAAACTCAACCCGATTTGCTTGTGTTAAAGCCGCAATCGCTTTGTGTAAATGCGTAGCATTCAAACCGTCACGCACTTTCAGCAAAGTATCAATCGTCGCATCAAAAATTTTGCGGCTAAAATCTGCCACAGAGTCAGAATCCGTAACTGCCACACGGCCAAAACCCTGACTGACAGCCAACTCTTGTGCCAATGCCAATTTGAATTCCTGAAAACCGTCACAGCCAACCGCGCGACAAAAACGCACCACAGTTGGCTCACTCACATCCGCTCGCGCTGCCAAGTCGACAATACGCATATTGATTACCGCACTCAAATGCGCCAACACATAATCCGCCACTTTCCCTTCGGATTTTCGCATTTGTTTGCTGTTGTTGCGAATGCGTTCAGTTAATGCAATAGATTTCATACATTACTCACTTTTCAAAACACGCTCAAAGCGCTGCGCGCTCCCATACTGTCAGAAAACAGCGATTTTCATTACATTGGTCTATCACCTTGTGATAGCGCTGTTTTAGTAAACCATCCATCTCATAAAATTGATATGGGATTCCTAAAAATGTTGCAGGCGGCGCCGAATGCGTATCCACAATAAAACGAGGGGGAGCAGACTGCAGATCGCGAATAAAATCTTCTCGCATTTGCTGCACCACCGGCTGATCAGCGTTCACTAACAACTGCCTATAGGTGAGATACCGTGTTGCTGGCAGTGCTTGTGCTAACAACAGTGCGCGCGGCGCAAACCCTCCTTCATCAATGATCTGCACTGTATCTTCTTCATGCAAATGCGATATTAGATATGCAGCTAAATCCTCCTCAGGGTAGCGCTGCGGCTTGAAACCCTGCTCTCGCCACATGGTTAGTGTTTGCTGAATAGTCTCCCCATTTGGTGGTGGTAGCTTTCCTGAAAAAAGCCAAACAAACCACACACAGGAAATTGCCGTGAATACATTTGATACAGCACTATTATTTCTTGATGGTAGGAACAATAAACTACCGCACATCAATGCAAAATAACGATACGGCATCCAGTGGTAGTTCCAGTATTTGTTAGCAAAAACTGGATACAGCAAAAACAGAAAGCATAAGGCCAATAAAGCCACCACCAATTGGCGTTGCGGTGTGCGCGGCTGCGTCTGAGAAAAGCCACGCCACACACCAGTCAACACCAACAAAATCCATGCGAAAAAATTTTCCAGTAAATGTCCCGCTACATTAACCAGTTGCCAATATATCCCGCCACTGATCTGGCGTTTTCCACCCAAATCAGCGGGAATATATTGATAAACCCAAGCAGCCATTGACTCTATCATTCTCATGTACATCCATGTGGCACTGCGTATACCTTCATCACCCATATACACAGGTAAGTATTTCGACAGCATCTGCCAAAATGGCTCAAGCCCTCCTGTGCTATACAACCACAAAAAAACAAACGCACTACAGACGCACGCTCCAACAATGCCGACAAAAACAACTGCGATATTGTTACGGACAACTTGCGCACGCATAGATCCATCTGACCGCAACAACATCAGAGCCATCACCGGCGCAGCAATCAATACATGCGGCTTCATCCAGACAGCTGTTGCCATAAAAAAACCAACAGCTGCACTACGCCAATACAAAGAAATCTCTTTCTGCATCGTTAGCAATAATGAGAGGGCTACGGGCATTACACCAACATAATCGCGCTGCAATGTCATGGCTGAACCTTGCGCAAAATACAACGCAAAAAAAGCCGTCGCCCCCACCCATGCTACGCGTCTAGAAAAGACTTTAAGTATGTGCCAAGTAACAAACAACAATCCTGATAACCACAACCAATCAAATACATGGAAGGCGATATCGCCATACCCTAAGAAGCGGCCGATAAACTGATGAAAAATAAATGTACCTGGGAACGCCGTTTCAAATATATCTTGATACGGGATGTAGTTTTTTTGGTCAATTAGCCACGCAATGTAATGTAGAAGACTGACTTCTTCGCGCATGGGTGTCAGCCAGATAAAGCAGGCTCTGTATATCCCCGCTAACGCCAACCACAGTACGACACCCACAAAAAACAATTGCGGCAAAATGCATCTCATACGAGAAGCCGCATCACCCTGCATTCAGTTCTGCCACTAATTTCTGATGCAACCCACCAAAACCGCCATTGCTCATAATTAAAATATGCGTATTGCCCGTGCTGGTAGACAATTCCCTCACCAACTGATCAATATCATTGACCACGCGCGCTGACACACGACATTGCGCTGCGACATCCGTCAACGCCCAATCCACATTCGCTGGTTGATAAAAAATCACTTCGTCAGCCTCTACCAAGGCGGGAGCAATTTGTTCGCGAAACACACCCATGCGCATGGTGTTCGAGCGCGGCTCCAGCACCGCAATCAGTTTTTCGCCGCCGATGCGTTTGCGCAATCCACTCACGGTAGTGGCTATCGCGGTGGGATGATGCGCAAAATCGTCATAGACGCGCACGCCATTCACATCGCACAACAATTCCAAGCGTCTTTTCACACCAGAAAAAGCACTCAGGGCAGCACAAGCAATATCTGGCGCAACACCGACATGGCGCGCTGCTGCTATTGCCGCTAGTGCGTTGTTAACATTGTGATCACCGCTGTGCGCCCACCGCACTTCACCAGCTTTCTCTGCCTCAAACTGCACAGAAAAATGCGAGCCGTCTGCTGTAATTTTTTGCGCAGCCCATGCGCCATCAGCGCCTATCTTTTGTGTAGGCGTCCAACAACCCATCGCCAACACTTCATCCAGCGCCGCGCAATCGGCGGGCGAAATCACTAAACCGTTTTGCGGAATCGTACGCACCAAATGGTGAAATTGTTTTTGTATCGCGGCGAGATCGTCAAAAATATCCGCGTGATCAAATTCCAAATTGTTCAGAATTGCGGTGCGCGGGCGGTAATGCACAAACTTGCTGCGTTTGTCAAAAAAAGCGCAGTCGTATTCATCCGCTTCGATCACAAAAAAATCGCTACCGCCCAAACGCGCCGACACTGGAAAACATTGCGGCACACCGCCGATCAGAAATCCAGGCGCCATGCCTGCGTAATCCAGTATCCACGCCAGCATGCTCGAAGTGGTGGTCTTGCCGTGCGTGCCGGCCACCGCCAACACCCAGCGCCCCTGCAGCACATGCTCACACAGCCACTGCGGGCCGGAGGTGTAGGGCAGTCCGGCATCCAGCAGGTATTCCACCGCAGGGTTGCCGCGGCTCATGGCGTTGCCGACAATCACCAAATCCGGTGCCGGTTGTAGCTGTGCCGGATCGTAACCCTCGGTGATCACAATGCCCTGCTGCTGCAGCTGCGTGCTCATCGGTGGATAGACATTGGCATCCGAACCGGTGACGGTGTGGCCCAACTCGCGCGCCAGCATCGCGAGACTCCCCATGAAGGTGCCGCAAATACCTAAAAAATGAAGATGCATTACAAGATTCCCTTGGAAGATGGGACGATTCTAGCAGCTCGTCACCGCAAAACAGGAAGCTACTGACGCTGCGCATGCGAGTGGTTACACTGCTGCATCTTTTAATACCTTGCGTTCGTATAAAGGGAGAAGCATTTTGTCCACGCAAACACGATTCAGGTTCTTGCTGCTTGCCACTGCTGTACTAGGTTTGCTTACTGGCAATGTGCTTTTTAGTAAAACACCGCCACCCAAACCGATTGAACGCCCCAATTTTTTATTGGTGATTACTGACGATCAGTCTTGGAAACACACATCCTTTGCTGGCTATCCCGCCGTTAAAACACCCAACTTTGATCGCCTCGCCAGCGAAGGTGTCTATTTTCGCAACGCCTATACCAGCGCGCCTACCTGCACGGCATCGCGCTCCGCTATTTTGACGGGGCAACATTTCTGGCGCTTGGGTTCTGCCGGTCAGCTGTGGGGAGAGTTCCCCAACTCACTCACCACCTATCAGCAGATTTTAGAAAAAAATGGTTACAAAATTGGTTACACCGGCAAAGGCTGGGGACCAGGCAAAGCTTTATTGGGCAACCCCGCTGGCCCTGCCTACAACCAGATCAAAAGTAACGCCCCTCCTGAATACACGCAGTTTGATATGTTGGCTAATTTCCAACAATTTCTGGATGAGAAAAAACCCAATCAACCTTTTTCATTCTGGGTTTCACCTACCGAACCGCATCGTGCATTTCAAACCAATATTGGTGTAACGAGTGGCGCTATTGATGCCAACAAAATTATCGTGCCGCCTTTTTTGCCCGATGTTCCTACGGTGCGCAATGATATCGCCGACTATCTGTACGAAATTCAATATTTTGATAAACAACTGGGCGATATTTTGCAGCTACTGGAAGCGCGCGGCGAATTGGACAACACAGTCATTGTCTACACATCTGACAATGGCATGGCGTTTCCACGCGCCAAAAGCACCAACTACGAATATGGAACCCACCTACCCTTTGCTGTGCGCTGGGGCAACGCGATTAGCGAACACCGTGATATTACTGACTTTATCAGCCTGACAGATATTGCACCAACATTTCTGGAACTGGCAGGCATCACACCACCTGCCGCCATGACAGGGCACAGCTTTCGCCAACAATTATTTGCCGAACAATCTGGACGCATCGACAAAAACCGCGACAGTGTTTTTTCCGGCTTTGAGCGCCACATCGGCGGCGCACGCTTAGAAAATCGCGGCTACCCTCGCGCGCTATTCATGCCGACAAATATCTTTATATCGCAAACTTGGCACCAGACCGCTGGCCTGCAGGTCGCCCGCCCAATCTCGCGGATATTGATGACGGCTCGCCAAGTAAAATGACGATTGCCGACCGAGAACATTTTGAAAAGTTTTGGAAGTTAGCCGCCGACAAACGCCCAGCAGAAGAACTGTACGCCATCGACCGCGATCCTTATCAACTCAAAAATCTTGCAAACAATCCTGAATTTGATGCCATAAAAGCCTCGTTAAAGCAGCGCTTGCTACAAGAAATGCAGCAGACTGGCGACCCGTGGGCAACAGGAAAAGGCGCCGACTTTGACGACTACACTTATCACGGCAAGGACACCGAATGAACACGCCTAAAGCGCTCACCACTACGCAACGCTGCCTCACACTGATTGCGTGTTTGTTTCTGTTTATGGGTATTGGTCGCATATTCAGCCTAGTCACCCACAGCCCCGTACTCGGCTACGCCAACAACTACGACATGATTCGCCTGCAAGCCTGCCATCAAATTTGGCCGGCAGATAGGTTCGTCAATATCACCACCGGCACGCCTACCGCACCGTTACGCCGCTACACGCTAGAAAAACATGTCGATACGCCCTGCTTCCCCAGCTCTGAACTATTGTTCACCACTATCGGCATTGAATTAGGAAAATTAAAAAACAAAGTGACCGGCGAGGAATTGATTTCAATAAAAACGATTGGCGCAGTCAAAGCGCTCTTTCTTGTGATAACTATTTTATTGGCGAGCCTTTTTTTCTATCGCCGTGCGATGTATTCCGCACTACTAGCCAATGCACTGGTCTCGCTGCTGGTGTTATCTGATCCAGGTGTCACGCTGTATATGAACACCTTCTACACTGAATTTTCTGCGGTGTATTTTTTATACCTTACCTTGATAGGTGTGGTGGTGTTGGCAAAAAACCATTGGCGATTGATATCTTCTTGGGTATTGCTAATCGGCTTGGTGGGCTTAAGCTTTTCCAAACCACAACACGCGCCACTCGCCTTCTGTATTGCAACACTGCTTTCAATTTACATCGTCACTAAAAAACAATGGGGAACAGTACCAGCAATGCTGTTCTGTGCAGCTCTGCCGTTTATTTTGCAACTTGGAGGATGGTATGTGCCGCGCAATGAATCCATGATCCGCGCCGACAACATCAACCTCGCGGGATCCATGCTGGGCATTTCCCACGCCCCAGAAAAAGTATTGGCGGATCTAGGGTTGCCTGCATCTTGTAACGTACTAGCAGGGCGCAATGGCTATGATGCAGTCCTACAAAAAACGCACGCCTGCCCTGAAGTAGACACATTAAACACTTCAACGGCAGCGTATGCTCTAATCAAGCACCCTGCACTGCTGGCACGCATGGCATCCAACGCCTTGTTACAGCAAAAAAACTGGGTGTTTGATATGTACGGGCAAGTGGAGCGCGGCCGCAACGAGCCTGCGAGCCACTACCAACGCACGATCAATAGCCCTCTACAACAACTACCCAACAGCGCACTAGTCTCACTGCCACTCGTTATAACTCTAGCCGCTTTTGCACTACTAGTTATCAATCACCATCGAAGCGGCACATTCAGCGAAAAATGCCTTTATTTATTATTGCTGGTTACCGTGCAGGCAGTCATTCTTGTTTGCGTTGTTCTGCAAGGCGGCGCGGTTGGCGCGGGAAAAAGTTTGCACCTGTATTTTGCAGTTTCTCTTGCCACACTGCTTTTTCTATCAACAACACTCAAAACAAAAGATTAACCAACAACCTGCGGCAACCCAATTGGCTTACGCCAGAAAAAGCCCGCCAAGCCCGCTAAGGCAATAGTCCAAATAATCACCATCAAACCAATAGCAAAGCGTTGCTCAGGAATGATGGCAACACATTCCGCTAACACAACAGTAAATAACGAAATAATCGCTATGCCAGTTCTACTTTTTACCCACAACGCCCTCTGTTGGTATATCGCGATAAAAAACAGCAACAGCGCCAAAACATTGAGCATTAATAATGGCTGACGCCATACTCTTATACTTTCCGGACTGATTTTAACAGCACCGTCATACGCCGTTGCCACATTGCCTTTTTCTAATTGCGCTCCCCAAACGTAAAGCGCATCGCCTTCCTCCGTGCCAAAAGAGATGGGATCATCCAAGGAGGACAATCGGCCGATACCTACATCGTATAGCCCTGCCTTGCGCGTCTCACCGGTAATTGAATAGCGCACGGGAAAAGCCGCCAGAGTGAATTGGCGTCTTGCAGCAATAGTGCTATCACTATGCGAACCAAACAACAGGTTAATGGTCTTGGGTTTCGGTGACCACAGCCACACGCTAAACGTAAACGCTGTCTCTGCTGGCAACTCTACCCACTGCACCGTATCACCAGTGCCTCCAACTGCAGGAGCGACTACAGTCAATCGGTCCGCTGTCTTCTGTCCACTCGGTGCAGCAGCAACGTCTTTTTCCCATCTAAGATTTTGAGAGAACCATTCTGCATTAATATCACCAATATTCTCTGCATTTTGTCTAACCAAGTAATTCTTGGCATCAGAAAAAATATAGTTTTCGATTTCATACGTGCCAAAATAAAAACGCAATCGCTCAATAACAACACACGCTACGCTTTTGTAATCTTGTTGGGCGAGCCCATTCAGTATGCCGACGCTAGCCTCACAGTGCTGCGGAGACCAAAAATGGCCATTGCGAGGCATCACAGTATCAAATCCAGTGAACGGGGCATTGAGATGCGTTTGCGTCCAAGAACTCTGCATATCCTGCTGCAGATAACCAATAGTGCCATACGCACGATACATCACTGAAAATTGTATTCCTATTGGCAACAAGGCAGCTAAAACCAAGAGCTCCTTCCACTGCCTATTACTTCCAGCAACCCAAAGCAGCAAGTAGACGAAAACACAAGCCAACGCAGGATAAAGATAGAAAGCCCTCAACCATGCTGCAGAACCGAGAAAAATACCTGCAAAAAAAATCTGCGCCGCCTTAACAATGGGTTTACCTCCATGAATACTAGATAGTACTAGGCAACCAACGCCCAACAATAACATTGCTGTAGCAGGGGGGTCGGATAATGAATTAAAAATAGTCGGGCGCAGAAAAAATGCATGGGCAGCAAGGCTAATAAAAAGCAATAGTGAAAAAACTACTTTATTTACAAATACCCCTCCCCAAACAGAGAGAATTCTTTTCAATACAAATGCCCAAAACAATGCGCCAAGCAAAGCCGTTATGCAATTCACCACCACAATATTTTCTGGCGCCAAACCTAAACGCTCTGGAATACTAAACCACAAATAATCCCCAATAGGGCGCAAATCGCCGTAGCACGCAGTAATATCCTTCGCGCACTCAGAGCCGTACTGCATATAACTACCTGCATCACAGCATTGCGGCGAAATATCAAACAGTGTTTTCATAGAATCACCAGTGCTTTATCCAAGCAGTTACCATGGCTACTGTGGTGCATATTTTTTACAAGTTTCCGTCACATCCAATGGCGGCTGACAAATCACCATCAACTGATTTGGATTGTATTCACGGAATTTGATCACAATGATGCCGTTGATAACATCCACCGAACCTTCATATGGCCACGCGGGCATCGCTTGCGCTTTCTCAATCACAGACAATCTTTCTTCACGCGTGGCGGCGCGGTAGCGCGAAACTCCCATGGTTCTAAACAAACGCTCAACACGCTCTACATCACCCGCTGCCCATTTATAAAATGACGCGCCGATGACTTCGCGCTGTGTAAAGATTGATGTTTCTGGGTATTCAATCCAACCCACAATCTCCATGGGGTACACCTCATGAGGATTACTCACTGGAGCAATTTTTGGCAGTACGGCTCCGATGCGATCCTGAATTTTTACTGACAACTCACGATCCGCCTGCCATACCATGTAGTTTGAAAAAGCATACCGATTGTTAGCCACGCAGAAGTTATATAGGCACGCAATCGCCAAAACAGCCGTGATGGACTGCACGATCTTACTGCGACTACCCATCGCAAAAAACACCAAACCCGCCAGCACTTGCGGCACACCCATCACAGTGCGCGGCGGCATATAGCCGCTATTCAATAAGTGCATCACCATGGGCGCTATCAATACCGCCAGCAACAGCAATACCGCTACTACTCGCACCCAACCGCTAGCGGGCGCACACGCAATGCGAAACAGGGTAACTGCCAAAGCGAACGCAAACAGCAAGCGCAGGCTGAGGAGATTATAAAGGTAATAGTCTTTGCCGCCCATGTAATAATTCACGGCAATCGGCCATGTTTTTTTCATGGTTTGCCAAAAATAATCTGTCGTCAGTTGATAAGACATGAAGTTAGACATGTAGCCAGAGTCGAAGGTGATCTCCATGTAATGCAGCAGCAATTTACTGATCGTCGTATACAGGGCGTACGCTAGCAATAGCGAAACGACAAACAGCGCCATGTGCTTCAACACATGTGCAAATGTAAAATCTGGACGCTCGATAACATACGACACAACATACAAACCAAATAACACAGCGATCATTGGCAGTACCGCTTGATACACTGCAATACCAAAACAAAAACACAGTGCAGCCACCATGGCCGTCAACCATTTACCGCGCGACAAGCAATAAATACCCAAACCTGTGACGGCAAAAGCCACACCGACGCCGTATCCGAGTGTAGTGAAATAAAAAGCGAAATAAATAACTGGGCAAGCAATTGCAATCGGCGCGGCAATATAATCAGCTGCACTGCGCACAGGCGATAAGGTGTGTACAAGAAAAGCTGCGCCGATAACCGCTCCCACAACCGCAATCAGTATCGGCACCCAAGGCATCACCACATCTGGCAACAACAGCAGGCTGAGTACATACATACCCCAGCGCCCCTGTGCCACCCAACCGCCTTGAGCACCAAAATAGTACGCGTGATTTTCAGAGTCGATATTTAATGAAAAACTAAAAATATCGACACCAAAAGCCAACACGCCGACTACCAACAAGTAGATCAGCAGCGCTCTATTCTTATTCAATACTTGCTGTAGCTTTTCCAAGCCAATGACTCGCCACCAATCTTGATCGAGTTGACGCATGGTTGTGCGTAAATCAGACATGTCTTAGCTCCATTCTTTTTTCTGGCACAGCCATTAGCTTCGCTGTTGTATATACGCCAAAAAATCATCGTAATTGCGAATATAGTCTTCTGCGCTGTAATGCTCCGAGGCAAACACCAACAACACCGCATCCGCTGAATATTTATACTGAATGCCCCAAGTGCCGGCCGGCAAGAAAACACCTTGATTGGGCTGTTGCAACAAAAACTCTTGTCGCGTTTTGCCATCATCTGCCACCACACTGACACTGCCTTTCGCACAAATCAGAAACTGATGGCAGACTTTATGCGCATGCTCACCGCGCGTTTCCGCACTCGGCACATCAAACACCATGAAGTAACGGCGCACAGGGAAAGGAATATGCTGCTCAAACTCTCCTACGGTTAAATTACCGCGCAAATCTGTCACTAAAGGCATGGTGTGCAGAGTGACACCCTTAACATTCGTAGCGCGCACGCCAGGCTTATCGGTATCTACAAACGCAGAACCGACACTCACTTTATTTTGCTTATTGTCTTCATCGGCATAACCGACAATGCGCGCTGGGTTGCCCACCACAATCGCATTGGCCGGCACGGAACGCGTAACCACGGCACCCGCACCAATCATAGCCTGCTAGCCGATAGTAAGCCCTGGGAGAATTGTGGCATTAGCGCCGATGGACGCACCGCGCCCAATCACCGTGCGCGGAAATTTTTCTGGGTACTGTTTACTGCGCGGAAAAGGATCGTTGGTAAAAGTGGCATTGGGGCCGATGAATACATCATCTTCCACGGTAATGCCATCCCACAATTGCACGCCGCACTTCACCGTCACACGATCACCCAGCACCACATCGTTCTCAATAAAAACATGATCGCAAATATTGCAGTCGCTGCCGAGTACGGCACCAGGCAACACATGCGCAAATGCCCAAATGCGCGAATTTTTGCCTATGTTTTTACTATCACAAATGCCTTGTGCATGAACGAAATAATCCATCTCTCTTTACTCTTAAGGGTTTTTATTTTCAGTTTTTCCAAGGAATGATTCTGCGCGCATTACCACAGAAACAGGTCGGCCTTGCGTGTTGGCATAGGCTCGCCACACATAGGCACCCAATAGACCAATGCCCGCCGTATTCAATGCACCAAAAAACAACACCGTCAAAATAGTGGCCGCATAGCCAGGCACTTCCACCCAACCCGTCACCTTAAATACCAGCACCATCAAGCCAAATAAAATAGAAAACAGAACGCCAATGCCGCCAAAAGAAATCAGCAACTTCAATGGCAGATCGGAAAATGAAAAGATACTGTCCATCAGATAATTGATTTTCTTTTTCAGCGTCCACGCACTCACGCCATGTTGTCGCTCGCGGCGCTGATAGGCCACGGTTTTGCGACGAAAGCCCAACCAAAACAATAAGCCAATCAAGGAACTGTGCGATTCATCCAGCGACAGCAATTCATTACGAAATTGGCGGTTGCAGCCAAACATATCCACACCGCCCGCCGGCACCTCTTTAATAATAAATTTGCGATACACCCACCAGAAAATTTCTGAGGACCAACGGCTGCGCCATGGATCATTGCGTGCATCGCGCGTGCCAACCACCACATCGGCTTCATCAGCCTCTAGCAACCGAAAGAACTCCAACGCCAACTCCGGCGGTTCCTGCAAATCGGCCGCCATCACCGCAAAAAAAGAGCCGCTCGCCACTTGCATTCCGGCGCGAATCGCAGCAAAGGAACCATAATTGCGTGAGTGCAGCAGCAGCTGTGAAGCAAAAGGCATTTCCGGTAAACGCTGACGCAAAATGCTGTAGGAATTGTCAGGGCTGCCGTCCACCACAATCACCACTTCCAATTTGCCGGACAGCTTCTCATTCATATCCGCCAGCACTGCCAATAAATCGGGCAGCGACTCTTCATTTTTGTAAACTGGAATGATGAGCGAATACATCAAGCCACCCAATTGTTAATGCAGTTTGCTACCACATCCACTTCATCCAGCGTCAACTCTGGGTAACAAGGCAAGGTGAGAATTTCACCGCGCACTTTTTCACTCACGGGCAGCGCAAGTGCAGCGTATTGGCCGCCAGTGACCGGTTGCTGCGTATCCAAAACAGGGTAGTGAATATCACTGGCGATGCCATGAGCGTGCAAATGTTTTTTCAGCGCATCGCGCTGGGTGCAACGAATGACATACAAATGCGCCACATGATCTGCGCCTGTAATATTGGGTACACGCACGGCAGAATTTGTAATTTTTTCAGCATAATGCTTGGCAATTTGACGGCGTTTTTCATTCCAGCCATCCAACAATGGCAATTTCACTGACAACAGCGCTGCCTGCATTTCATCCAAACGGCTGTTGCGCGCACCGCCATCCGCCACCGTGTATTTCGTTGTCCAGCCGTATTGACGCAAACTGCGCACACGCGCCGCCAAAGCCGCATCAGATGTCGCCACTGCGCCACCATCGCCGAGCGCGCCGAGATTTTTAGTCGGAAAAAAACTAAAGGCTGCAATATCGCCAAAACTTCCCGCGCGTTTGCCATTGGCTGTAGCGCCATGTGACTGCGCGCAATCTTCCACCAGCGCAATACCGTGTTTTTTTGCCAAGGCACATAAAGGCTGCATATCTGCTAACTGACCAAACAAATGCGTAATGATGATCGCTTTGGTTTTTGGCGTGATGGCTTTTTCCGCACACGCAACATCCATCAGCAAATTACTTTCTTGAATATCGACATACACCGGCACAGCGCCGATAGCGCGAATCGCCGTGCTGGAATAAAAACCTGCATTGGCAACAGTGATCACTTCATCGCCTACATTGATATCCAGCGCGCGCAAGGCTAATTCAATAGCTTCTGTGCCGTTAGCCACGCCGATAGCATCCGTTACGCCGCAGTACGCCGCAAACGCCTTTTCAAAAGCAGCCACTTCTGGCCCCATGGCATACCAGCCGCTGTCAATCACGCGAGCTGCTGCCTTATGCAAACCTTCTGCAATAGCGCTGTTGTGCAATGAAAGGTCGTTAATTTTATCGATACTCATGTTTAAAACTCTCTATATTTTTTGTTTGTTATTTTTTAAAAATAAAATAACCCATTGGGGTAATCATATCTTTCGGCGTCATTTCACCTATCGTACTCATGTAAGAGTTGGCAATAAATGCGAACTGCTGAATGGTTTCTGGCGCGAGCCCTTCCATCAATAAATGCTGATTGACATAGTGGCGATACCCCTTCTCTGTCATTTCAACATTGCAATGTTCCATGCCTGAAAAACCAGCCTCTCTTGCCAGCTCACGCATTTCATGGATATCAAAAATATATTTATCTTCAATTTTCTCTAATCGTTCACGATCACCGCCTATCCATTTGGCTTTCATAATGTGGCGCGTCATGTGATTGATGCGCTTATCATCCGCCTCACTCAGAACACCCCATTCTGTTCTGCGCTCAATGCGCCGCATTAAGTCACCCACAAAAGCAATAATCATTTTCCCCTGCAGCACAGGCTCATAAAAAATAGCCTGCCCACCAGGGCGAAGTAATTTACTCAATCGATGAATGATTTTTTTATAGTCGATGAAATGATGGAGTACGCTATGCCCCACCACCAAATCAAAGCTCCCATCACGGAAAGGTAAAAAATTGGCATCGCAAGCGTGATAGCGCACAGGCACTTTACTCTCGCCCACCACGCCAGCGGCTTTTTGCAAAAACTTGGTAGAAATATCGCAGGCACTTACCGACATAAAGGGAAAACGATGCGCCAAGCCCCAAGTTAACTGCCCTGTGCCGGAACCAATCTCCAATACATCGCCATACACCGGCTTCGTTTGATCAAAGACTTGCCTCCAATCACGCGCCACTTTTTCGCGACGCACATCATCAATATTGTGGTGATCGTCGTAATCTATTGCCTCCAAAAAAGTAAACGCTGAAGGATCTTTTAACAATTGAGGAATGCCATCTACAACCGTATATTTTTCATTGCACGATTGGCACTGCAATTCTTCATTGGTAACAGATTTGATGCAGCCATCCCCACAGCGCGGGCACGCAAGAACGGTCAACAAGTATGGCTTGTATACGGGCATCGGCACTCCCAGTGCGTTATTCATCATTATCTTGCGAGTATAACGACATCAGGTGCCGCTCGCTGCCGACTCAACCATCGGCTTCTCTTTGGTACTGAATTTGTAGATCACAATTTCACCCACCGGCACGGTGATAACTGCCTGCGTCTTCAACGCGTAAGTTTTTTGTAATGCAGCGGCGGCCTGCTCAGTGGTCGGTTGGCGCAGAGCCACATAATAAAGATCGCTCACCGCAGGATGCTGCAGTATGTAATCCAAGACACGCGACTTTTCATTCTCTGCCGTATAGCGCCGCCCCACCCACGCTTCGTCTATCGGAATACCGCCTAATTTGAGATAAGTTTCCACCCAATCATTGGCCGTTGCGACAGCAACCGTGCCCGCAGCCGCTTGACCAATATCCTGCTGCAGCCACTCGACGGCTTGGTGCGTCGGCCCCGCTTGTGCGCGCTGCTTGGCACTATCATCAATAACCGGCGGTTCTTTAACACTGTATTTCAGTACAGATAACTTGCCCACAGCTGTCTCTACCGAGGCTTCACTCAGCAATCGATAACGCATTTGCAACATCAACTCCGCGCCCTCTGCGTTGGGTTCTTGCAGCGCAAAGTAATACAGTGTGTCTATGCTGGGATGCTGTTGCACATAGCGATAGACGCTATCCGCCTGTGCATTGATGACATAACTGCCATCCCAATTTTGCGGCACAACAATGTTGTTATAGTCCAAGTACGGACGAATCATGTTGTGCGTTGTCAGAATGTGATAAGTAGTAGGATCTTTTGCGCCGATATCGTCAGCCACGCTGCGCACAAGATCGTTGCTGCGATTGCTGCCCACCGCTTGCAACTGCTCAGCATCGGGTCTCTCATGCAAAGCAAACTTGTAAACATCGAGCGAGCCAGCCTCAATACTCGCTGCAGCTTTTGATAACAATCGATACTTCATTTTCAAAGGCACCAGTGCTGTTTCCGCATTTGGCTCACGCAAGGCAAGGTAATACAAAATTTCTTTGTCTTTGTGTTGCTCAAAATACTGCGACACACCCCAAAAGTTTTGCGCCACATAATAACTCCGAGCTGGCCAGTCTTTATCAAATTCAATGCCATCCTGTCTGAGATAATGTTCAAACCAATCGTGCGTCATAATTACAGAATACGGTTGCCGCTTAGCACTAGCGCGCAAATCATTTTTAATAATAGCCACAGCTTCACGCACAGGGTCTTTATCTAAATTGCTGTATAAACCAAAGGCCACATTGGCGTTGATTGTCCATACGGTGTAGATAAAGACGGCCGCTATGGTCAGTAAGTTTGCCAATGCTTCACTGCACAGCATGAAGAAGCGCATGCCAACCCAACCGACCAACACTGCTTCGATCATTATTGACACCAAGAAATAGCGCTTTTCAAACAGCGGCGTGGCAACGAGTGACTCCACATAAAATGCCAGCACCGGCACAATCATCAAAAAAATCAAGCAATAAACGATACGCAACTGTTGCGACAAGCCTTGCCGCCAATGTTGCCACGCCGCACACAGCACAATCGCTGCCAACGCACAGCAATGAAACTTCATATGCCCATCATCAGGCGCCAATAGCCGCTGTAAAACATAGTAGGTCTCTTGCGCCGTCGGCACAGCAGATGTCGCCCAATTGCGCGGTGCATCCACTAAGTTGTTGTACATCACGCCCAACCACGGCGAATACAACAACAGCGGCACAGAAAAAATAACACACAGCTCTTTTATGTTTAAGCGGAAGCGCGCAAGCCACATCAAACCGCACAACAGCATTTCTGCCGCAATAAACACAAAACCAGAATAATGCAGATACAGCATCGCTGCGGCAGAGAGAATAAAGCCTACCCTATGCCATTTACAGGCTTTCTCAGAGAATAAAATCTCCAAGAAACAAAAAATGTTCAGGATATTGAAAACCATCAGCATGCTGTAGGCGCGTGCTTCCTGACTGTAATAAACCGCGTTATACGCGCTGGCAATAACCGCTGACGCCAACAGAGCTGCTTGCATAGAAAACCAACGACGCGTCAACCAAAATACCAATGGCGTCCACAGCAAACCAAACAACAACGCATGCAATCGCACGCCGAAATCGGAATAGCCGGTTATAGGCAGTGTTGCGTACATAAAACTGAGATAGCCAGGCGGGTGCGAATCATCCACCATCATCTTCCAAGCGCCTGCGAACGGTTTATAACTTGCAATGACCGCGTACAGCTCATCACTCCACAAACTCTGACGATCAATGCCGTACACACGCTCAACTACGGCCACGATGAACAGCAGTGCGGCAATGAAAAACCACCACTGTCTATACATCTCCTTTCCAACCGCAGCACTCACAGCACTTCCCCTTCTACTTTTAGATAGTCACTGCAATTCGCTACCGGCACTACGACAGGACCTGATGCTACGGAGAAGCGCGTAATACGAAACCGCTTTTTGTTGGCCTGACACAGTTTCTTGTACCTTCTAGAAAAATCTTCATACACAGGGTATCCCGCCGTAAATCCTGCGTCATTCGGCACATACTCTACATAATAAAAATCTGTGCTTGTCGGCGACATACCGGACACATAATCCTTTTCTTTTAGTCGAACTGTGTTTTTTTGCGTAATGCCGTAGCGATCAAAATACAACTGAAACAGCCTACTATTCATCAACACCATTCTTTTCCCGCTATCAACTTTCGTCACACCATCGTTGGCAATAATCTGTGCGGCCCATTCAAACCCCATATCAACACTGCGTCTATATATACTGCCTTGTGTATTGGCCTGAATCTGAAACACCGCCAACACGATGACAATAACCGCAAATACGAATTTTTTTATAGCGCTCTGTTTTATAGCAACAATACCCCTAGAAAATCCTTCCACTATCACCAGTGATAATAATGCCGCGCAAAACAAAAAGGAGCGCGGATCTAGTAGCTTGATAAACAACAATGAAAAAATAGAAGCCATGACCAACATAGCTATCAATACCAATACCCGTGCGCTGATTGCGCTGTATCGCTTCAAGAACAGCAGTGCAGAAACAACCGACAAAGAAACAAACAAACCTACAAGACTAAACGACGCTAGCAATGGCAACTTGAAAAAGCTATTTTTGTTTAAAGAAAAAAATCCAAATAAGTCATTCTTTAGCGCCCAGCCAACTCTATCTGTCAGTGTCAGCAAATAAGGCGCTGCACAAACTAAAATCGGCAACAACAACCAACCCAACATTAATTTTCTATTTTCTTTATCGACAAAGAATACAATCCCTATTGCCTCGACCACAAAAACAATGAGTGCCGTTGGGTTGGTGTAGCACACCAGAAAACCACTCAACCAAAACAGCAGTAGTACGCCGGCATGACAGGGGCAATTCGGCGCCCAGCGCAATTTCCACTGAAACATCTGGTGATCTGCACCTATGTCCAATGGCGCCGGCCTGCGCGCCGCATCCCAAAGCAAGCAGCAATACACATACAGATGCGCTAAACACAGCAAGGCAAATAAGCTGTATGGGGTTACCGAGCGATCAATCAAAATACTTTGAGAATCAACTGCCATTAGCAAAGCGGCCAGCAAGCCGGTGATCGGCGAAAAAAAACGCGCGCCAAATAAATACACCATGAACACCACGCCAATACCCAACACTACTGACAAGGCGCGGATAAAAAAATCAACTGCCGCTGTGAAATCAGAAAACTGACACAACAGGGTGGGATACAAAAATGGCAGGCCCGTTTCTCCGGTGTATTGTTCCGTCATCGCAAACCAGCCCTCTATGTTACAGAAGGAGGCATTAAACAGCCCTTCTGCGCTGAGATTGTTATCTCCCAACGCATAAAACCGCACACTGGCAGCCAAGGCGAGAATCACAATCAGCCAATAGGCATGCCAATTGTCTGCTGAGGTTTTGCTGTCTTGCATGCAATATCCTTATTTGAAATTTATTCAGTTATTTCTGTTATTACAGTATCTACTCTCGACAATGCTGTCAGCCACACAGCCACCCCTGTTATCGACATCACCTGAGCCATCGTCAACACGCGCCACACCGCGTGTGCTGCCACTTCATCCGGCTTGGGATACGGCACTGCAAAATACAGTGGCAGCAATATCAGCAGCAAGAATACATATTGCCAACTCTGTATGCGCGCGGCCAATAACATCACCGGAATTATTGACCAAACAAGATAGTGATCCCATGTTAGTGGCCCTGCAATCAGCGCGCAGAGCACGGTCACGCCGCTGCCCGCTAATGTTATTGACTGATTACCGCGCTCACACACACAGCGCAGCAACAACAATACAGCCGCAAAGACTACACCTACAAATTTCCACCAGCCCACGCCAACAGCAAATGACAACAGATTGCTATCCGCAGACGACAAGCGCGCCAAAGCGGCGGCGAGTGATTGATTTTGGGGATGGATAGGGCTATCGCCCAAGGATGGCAGCACGGTAGCAAAAAACTGATAAAAATCGCTGCGGTGAGTCGGCAGAATTAGCGCCAAGAACAGTGCAGCGGCGATACTAAATCCTCCCAGCACCCGCCACTGTTTTTTTAGGACGCAATACAACAACAACCACACGGGACTAATTTTCAGTATCACCGCGAAACTGAGTGCCACGCCAGCCCACGCCCACTGTTTGCGGCTGAGTGCAAAAATTGTTGTTGCCAAACTCAATAGCACCCAAGCGTCCACCTGCCCAAGGCGCAGCGAAAAAGAAACCGCATGCCACAACAACAAACACAACAAGCCAGTTAGCCACGCGGCGGCGCGCTGTGTTTTGTGCACTGCACATCCCACCAAAAAAACACTCAGCAGCATGGCCAGCAATGCGCTGACGCGATACCAGAGCACACTGCTGTCAAAAGACATTGCCGTAAACGGCAGATGGAACATTGCGGTACTCGGCAAGCCGACAAACGAGGTAAAACGCCCGTTAAACAGTTTTTCACTATTTTGATCAGGGATTTGCGCGATGGCCAGCTGATGCAATGCAGCGCGATCATACGGCGAAACCTCCGCCAGCAACCCATGCGCCGCCGTGCGGTTGATGGCAAAATCCCAAGCAAAACCACTAAAGGCCTGACGATAAAATGGTTCGAGACGCGTCAGTGCAAACAAAGACAGCAGCGCAAAAAAAACGGCTGTGAAAATCCTTCTGCGATCCCATACCGAAGGTTTCATCGCAATGCGTTCTAGCTGTTAGAGATGCTGCACATTGTCAATTTCGTACTCCACTTCACCAGCCGGTGTTTTTACCAGCACCACATCACCCACCTCTTTACCTATCAAGGCGCGCGATTGGTGATGTCAGTGAGATCAAACCAATACTCACATCTGCCTCGTACTCACCCACAATCTTATAGGTGACACTTGTTTCAGTTTCACAATGGATGATCGTAACCGTTACGCCAAAAATTACTCGCACACTTAATGGAATACTACGAATATCGATAATTTGCGCATTCGCTAAACGGCCTTCGAGATCCTGAATGCGACCTTCGAGAAAACCCATCTGCTCGCGCGCGGCGTGGTACTCCGCATTTTCTTTCAAATCGCCGTGTTCGCGCGCTTCGGCAATAGCTTGCGACACCAACGGTTTTTCTTTTTTCAATCTATCCAGTTCGGCGCGCAATGCTTCTGCGCCTTCCACGGTCATCGGAAATTTTGTCATTTCACACCTCGCCTCATTCGACGATAAAAATCATTGCGCGTTTGCGTGCAGTGACTGTAAACGCCGCACCACAGTATCTGCTTGCATGGCAAGCGCCATAGAAGACGCTTCGCCACCCGCCAGCGTGGTGTTGTAGTACACCTTGTGTTGCAGTGCGGAACGACGAATTGTTGAAGAATCTGCAATCGCCTGTCTGCCTTCCGTTGTATTAATAATTAACTGAATTTTGCCGTTTTTAATCATATCGACAATATGCGGACGACCTTCCGTCACTTTGTTGATAATTTCCACTTCCAAGCCCGCCGCTTGCAATTCTTTTGCCGTGCCGCGTGTGGCAATTAAGCGAAATCCGTTTTCATGCAAGCGTTTTGCTACAGAAACAATGCCCGCTTTATCCACTTCACGCACACTGATAAACGCATTGCCACCGTTGCGCGGCAATTTTTCGCCCGCGCCCAACTGTGCTTTACCGTAGGCTTCAGCAAAAGTGATGCCCGTGCCCATCACTTCGCCGGTGGATTTCATTTCAGGGCCGAGAATTGGGTCAACTGAAGGAAACTTATTAAATGGGAATACCGCCTCTTTCACGCTGAAATAAGTCGGCACGATTTCTTTAGTAAATTTCTGCTCTGCAAGAGATTTACCCACCATGCAGCGCGCCGCGACTTTCGCTAGCGACACACCGATACACTTCGACACAAAGGGCACGGTGCGCGAAGCGCGTGGATTCACTTCGATCACATAAATTGTGTCATCTTGATACGCCAACTGCACATTCATCAAGCCGACAACATTTAATTCGCGCGCCATTTTTTTGACGATTTCACGCATCTCGTCTTGCACGGCTGCCGGCAACGAATACGGCGGCAGCGAACAGGCAGAATCACCTGAATGCACGCCAGCTTGTTCAATGTGCTGCATGATGGCGCCGATCACCACTTCCTTGCCATCGGACACTGCGTCGATATCCACTTCGATCGCCGCATTCAAAAATCTATCCAACAATACCGGCGCATCGTTTGATACTTGTACCGCATCGCGCATATAGGTGCGCAATTCGGATTCTTTGTACACGATTTCCATCGCGCGACCACCGAGCACATACGAAGGGCGCACCACCAACGGATAACCAATTTCTGTGGCTTTCTGTACCGCTTCTTCCGCCGAACGCACGGTGGCATTGCGCGGCTGCGTCAATTTTAATTTTTCGATCATCTGTTGAAACAATTCGCGATCTTCCGCGCGATCAATCGCTTCCGGCGTGGTGCCAACGATAGGCACACCCGCTGCCGCCAATGCGCGCGCCAATTTCAGCGGCGTTTGTCCACCGAATTGCACGATCACGCCTTTAGGATTTTCTTTCGCCACAATTTCCAACACATCTTCCAGCGTCACCGGTTCGAAATACAGGCGATCGGAAGTGTCGTAATCGGTAGAAACGGTTTCTGGGTTGCAGTTGACCATGATGGTTTCATAACCATCTTCGCGCATTGCCAATGCCGCGTGCACACAGCAGTAATCAAACTCAATGCCCTGCCCAATGCGATTGGGGCCACCACCCAACACCATGATTTTGTCGCGTGTACTTGGGTTCGCTTCGCACTCTTCTTGATAAGTGGAATACATGTACGCGGTGTCGGTCGCAAACTCTGCCGCGCAAGTATCGACGCGTTTGTATACCGGACGCACATTTAAGGAATGGCGCAGCTCACGAATTGTCGCTTCTTTTTCATTTAACAATGTAGCGAGGCGCGCATCGGAAAACCCTTTGCGCTTTAGCAGGCGCAAATATTCCGCGTTCATATCTTCGATCGACGCTTCCTGCACCGCTTGTTCATAACGCACCAATTCTTCAATTTGCACCAAGAACCAGCGGTCGATACTGGTGGCAGCAAACACATCGTCTACACTCATGCCGAGACGAAACGCATCGGCGATGTACCACAGGCGTTCAGCGCCAACGACTTTCAATTCGCGGCGCACGACATCCAGCGCATCTTCTTCGCCCTCTTCCAACTGTGGCAAACGCGATTCAAAACCCGCTGAACCCACTTCCAAACCGCGCATGGCTTTTTGCAGCGACTCTTGAAAGTTGCAGCCTATCGCCATTACTTCGCCCACCGATTTCATCTGCGTAGTTAAACGCGCATCGGCGGTAGGAAATTTTTCAAAAGTAAAACGAGGT
The DNA here is from genome assembly GCA_016713115.1 of Cellvibrionales bacterium. Taxonomy (NCBI): domain Bacteria; kingdom Pseudomonadati; phylum Pseudomonadota; class Gammaproteobacteria; order Cellvibrionales; species Cellvibrionales bacterium. Next base: position 834,789 of record JADJPU010000001.1, read on the forward strand.
ATTTTCGTAACCACATAATCAATCGATGGCTCAAAAGATGCTGGTGTTTTGCCGCCAGTGATTTCGTTTTTCAGTTCATCGAGTGTAAAACCAATCGCCAATTTTGCAGCCACTTTGGCAATCGGAAATCCTGTTGCTTTCGAAGCCAGCGCAGAGGAACGCGACACGCGCGGATTCATTTCGATAACAATCATGCGACCGGTATCGGGGTTTACCGCAAACTGCACATTGGAGCCGCCGGTTTCTACGCCAATTTCACGCAACACCGCCAGCGAGGCATTGCGCATGATTTGGTATTCGCGATCGGTCAGGGTTTGCGCGGGCGCAACAGTAATGGAGTCGCCGGTATGTACGCCCATCGCATCAAAGTTTTCGATGGAGCACACGATAATGCAGTTGTCTTTTTTATCGCGCACCACTTCCATTTCGTATTCTTTCCAACCGAGCAGCGATTCGTCGATCAACAATTCGCTGGTGGGTGAAAGATCCAAACCGCGCTCGCAAATTTCGACAAACTCTTCACGGTTGTACGCAATACCACCGCCGGAGCCGCCCATGGTAAATGACGGACGAATCACCACCGGAAAACCAAAACGGTCGAGAATTTGTAGCGCTTCTTCTAAAGAATGTGCAATGCCAGAGCGCGCAGTATCCAAACCAATCGCTTTCATCGCCTTATCAAAACGATCGCGGTCTTCCGCTTTGTCGATGGCATCGGCTGTCGCACCAATCATTTCGACATTAAATTGTTTCAGCACGCCTTCGCGCGCTAAATCCAATGCGCAATTGAGCGCGGTTTGACCGCCCATGGTGGGCAGCAGGGCATCTGGTTTTTCCTGCTCGATAATTTTTGCCACCGTGCGCCATTCCACCGGCTCGATGTAAGTGGCATCGGCCATGGCGGGGTCGGTCATGATCGTCGCGGGGTTCGAATTGACGAGGATGACGCGATAGCCCTCTTCACGCAGCGCCTTGCACGCCTGCGCGCCGGAGTAATCAAACTCGCAGGCTTGGCCGATGATAATGGGACCCGAGCCGAGAATCAGGATGGATTGGATATCGGTACGCTTAGGCATTTTTTTCTCCTGCGCTACGGCTCTCCGCCATCATCGCAATGAATCGATCAAACAAATCGGCCGCCTCGTGCGGCCCTGGACTGGCCTCTGGGTGACCTTGGAAGCTAAACGCGGGGGTATCGGTGCGCTCTATACCCTGCAAACTGCCGTCGAACAGCGATTTGTGCGTGGTGCGCAAGTTGGCGGGCAAAGTCGCCTCATCGGCGGCAAAGCCGTGGTTCTGGCTGGTAATCAACACCTGCCCTGAATCCAAATCTTGCACGGGATGGTTGGCACCGTGGTGACCGAACTTCATCTTTAGTGTTTTGGCACCTGAGGCGAGCGCGAGCAGTTGGTGACCAAGGCAGATGCCAAAGATTGGGGTTTTAGCTGCTAAAAATGCCTGAATCGCGGTGATGGCGTAATCGCAAGGCTCTGGATCGCCGGGGCCGTTGGATAAAAAAATGCCGTCCGGCTTCATTGCCAACACCTCGCCGGCCGGTGTCTGCGCCGGCACTACCGTCACATCACAGCCGCGCTCTGCCAACAGGCGCAAAATATTGCGCTTCACGCCGAAATCGTAGGCCACCACTTTGTACTTGCGTTCAGTGGTTGTGTTGAAGCCTGCGCCCAACTGCCAAGCGCCTTCGTTGAACGAATAGCGGGTTTTGGTGCTGACCACTTTCGCCAAATCCATGCCCTTGATGCCGGGCCAAGCGCGCGCCAATTCCAGTGCCTTGGCTTCGTCGATGTTGTCGCCCGCCATTAAACAGCCGTTTTGCGCGCCTTTTTCACGCAGTACGCGCGTGAGGCGGCGAGTGTCGATGTCGGCCAAGCCAACAACATTGTGGCGCTGCAAGTAGCAGGATAAATCTTCTGCGCTGCGGAAATTGCTGGCGAGCAGGGGCAGATCGCGGATGATCAGGCCGCGGCACCACACACGATCCGACTCTTCATCTTCCGGATTACAGCCAACATTGCCGATGTGCGGGTAGGTCAGGGTAACGATCTGTTCGCAGTAGGAGGGGTCGGTCAGGATTTCCTGATAGCCGGTCAGCGCTGTGTTAAACACCACCTCGCCGGTGGAAACGCCTTCCGCACCAATACTGGTGCCGCGAAAAATGCTGCCGTCAGCCAGTGCCAGCAGAGCGGGTTTTCTCTTGAGACCTATCACACACATTCCCCTTTCGGTTTCTCAGGCGCAACGAGCCACCCCTCACGCAAGGTAACTCATTGAAATTATTGAAGATAACTGGAGAGCGGCTTAAAAAAAACGGGCTGAACTCTCGCTCATCCCGTTTCTTTGCAAACTGTTATTGCGCCACTGCGGCCTCTCGTCTTCAGGTTGCTACCTGAGGGCGTATTGTACGGGAAGGGGGGGATGGGTGTCCATGTAAAAGCTAGGCAAAACGCTGTTGATGGGGCATATTGAAGACGACTTCTAACACACCGACTTTTCCCATGAAAGTTCTTGATCGCACAGGCGAGCAGTACAAGATCATCAAGCACGAACGACGCTATGCCGACAACTTGACGATCGTCGGTGTAGAGCCGTACCTAAAATGTGGCTTTCGCTGTTTTTATTGCATCACGGATAGCCAAGGCCAAACACAGCCTATTGAGCCTGATCTGGAGAAGTTTCAGCAACGATTCTTAGCCGAATTGCAGGATTTCCCTGATGACCGTTTTTTATTCGGCGTCAGCCTAGCAACGGATTCCTACAACGATATTGAAGAAAAGTGGGGCTACACCCGATGGGTTATTGACGAACTCACCCGTCGCGATCGCCGCATTTCAATCACGACAAAAAGCCCGCTGATTACACGCGATATCGATCTTTTCAAACGCATGTCACCTGAGCGCTGCAAAATTATCCTCTCTTTTACTGCATCGACAACCGAGCTTGCTAATAAAGTAGAGCCGCAAGCCCCCTCTCCTGAATTAAGAATGAAAGCACTGCACCAACTCCACGCAGCGGGCATCAATGCTTGCGTGCTAATGGCTCCTTGGATTCCAGGCATTACCGACACCGACCGCCTGCTATCCCTATTCCCCAAAGGCATCAAAGTTTTTTTTCAGCCCATCGAACTCGGAGATGATTTTGAAGAAGTGTTGGATCAACAACGCCCACATTTCAGCGCATCATTATTTATGGGTAAGCAATGGACACAGAATGAAATTAACCGCGCTTATATTCAAGAGTGCAACACAGTCGGAAAAAAATACTGGAAAGATTTTGATATGGAGTGGCGACACCCAATCACACTCGCCACACATCAAGATAATTCCGGCTATCTAAAACGCATGCGTCCTGGTCGCTTCGACCCCGATCAATGGGTGGCGGAACACCCAGTCACGCCGCGCATCCCCACCACATCTTTATAACAATCAATCCGCAAACTCCTGCCCCATTTTTACGGCATCGCCCGCTTTTACTTCCCATTCCAAATCGCTGGATTTACGAAATAAAACGATTGCCGTAGATCCCAATTTAAAGCGCCCCATTTCTTCGCCTTTCTTAAGGTGGACGGGGGCAGGTGCGTTTACAAAATCTTGCGTTTCGATTTTGCGCAAGCGCGGCGCGACCTGCCCTGCCCACACCGTTTCGATGCCAGCCACAATCATGGCGCCAACCAACACCACGGCCATTTCGCCGTACTCGGTATCAAAAATCGCCACCAACCTTTCGTTGCGCGCAAACAAATTCGGCACATTTTCTGCAGTGGTGGTGTTGACGGAAAACAAATCGCCGGGGATATAAATACTGCGCAGCAAACGCCCCGCCACCGGCATGTGCACACGGTGATAATCGCGCGGCGAGAGATAGACTGTGGCGAACAAACCGCCGTCAAACAAAGCCGCCAATTGCTCATCGCCGCCCAACAATTCCTGCACAGTAAAGCTGTGTCCTTTCGCTTGAAAAATACGACCGTGCTCAATGATTCCCGCTTGGCTGACTTGTCCGTCTGCCGGGCAGCAAACATCGTCATCACAAATTTGGCGCGCACCATCAGCCAGTGCACGCGTAAAAAATTGATTGAAGCTGCGGTAGCGCTTGTAATCCGGCTCCGCTGCTTCATTCATATTTACGCCAAACTGACGAATGAATTTTTCTATCAAAAAATTCTTCAACCATGGCGTTTCATTTTCTGCCAGCCACCCAACGGCACGCGACAACAGATGTTGCGGCAACAAGTATTGCAACACCACAAACACTTTATTGGAAAAACTGGCATCTTCAGAAAACTGAAACAAAGACATTAGGGATTTTCTCCTGTATGAATAGGCATGTTTTCACTATTACCCCACTCGGACCACGAGCCGGCGTAAGCAGCAATGCGCGGATAGCCCAAGCTTTTTGCTGCCACATAGGCCAGTGCAGAGCGGCGATGAGTTTGGCAGTGCATGACAATATTTTTGTCTGGCGTGATGCCTTTGCTTTGCAGAAAATCGGCAAGGTCTTTACGCAAACGACTACCATTCCCCGCATCAAGAACATCTTTACCCTCGCAGTGTATCGCGCCTGGAATATGTCCACCGCGCGCCGACACCATCTTCGCGCCCGTATATTCATCGTGTGAGCGCGCATCCCACACCAAAAAATCGGCATCAAATTGATGCGTGAGAATATCCTGTGCAGTTGCTAAATAGCGCGCATCCACCGTGAGCGCACGCAATGTCGCAGGCAGCGGAATATTTTCCTGCAATTCCAGAGAAAAACCTTCTGCCAGCCACGCGGTTTTTCCGCCATTGAGAAACGAAGCTTGTGTGTGACCAATCACATCCAGCGTCCAGATCAAACGCCCTGCGCTGACGCCATCGCCTTCGTCATAACACACCACTTGCTTGTCTGGTGTTAAGCCAATACTGGCAAACACTGTCGATAATTTTTCAACCGTCGGCAACAAACCTACTGCCGGTTTTTCTCCACCCATCAACAGCGCCACATCCAGATGCACAGCACCGGCGATATGACCTTCGCGGTATTTCTCTGCACTGCATAAATCCACCAGCAGCAGAGACTTATCTGCCAAGTGTTTTTGCAGCTCTTCCGCTTCAACAATAAACGGTAGCGACATATCCTTCAGCCTCCCCAATGTAGCCATCCCAAATGGCTACCTGTCAAAATCAGCACGCCAAACACGATGCGGTACCAAGCAAAGACCGTAAAAGTATGCTGCTGGATAAAGCGCAACAAACCGTGCACAGCGAGCAGCGCAAAAACAAAAGAGCTAACAAAGCCAACCACGAATATCCCTGTATCGTCCACGGTCAACAGCGCTCGATTTTTTAAAACCTCGTACAGCGTTGCCAAAAACATTACAGGAATCGCCAGAAAAAAAGAAAACTCCGTCGCGGCTTGGCGCGACAACCCAAAAAACAAGCCGCCGATAATAGTTGCTCCCGATCGCGACATCCCCGGCATCAAAGACAACGCCTGTGCGGCCCCTATTTTCAGCGCATCGCGCCATGACATTTCTTCAACCGACTGCACGCGCACAATGTGTTTGCGTTTCTCCACCCACAAAATCAAAACACCACCTACTAGCAACGCACAAGCCACCGCCTGCGCGTTAAACAAATATTGTTTGATTACCTCGATAAACAACACGCCCAAAACAGCCGCCGGCAAAAAAGCCAATACAAGGTTAACTGCAAACTTTTGCGATGATGTCGAGCGCCAAGCGCGCACCACCGACAACAAGCGTTCACGATACACCCAACACACCGCCAGAATCGCACCAAGTTGAATCACAATTTCAAAGACTGCACGCCGATCGTGATCAAGAAAATGCAGCGCTTCGCCGGCAAGAATTAAATGACCGGTGCTGGAGACGGGTAAGAATTCCGTCAGCCCTTCCACCAAACCCATTACGACTGCTTTTATCAGCAACAATAAATCCACAACTTTCCCTTACATTTCATTCAGACAACATTGCACAGTGTGCTGCGCGATCATCAATTCTTCATTCGTAGGAATGACCCATGCCGAAGCGCGACTCTGTACTTTACTGATACACAAGGCGTGTTCCGCATTGGCCGCTGCATTTATCTCCACGCCCAACCACGCACACGCGGCGCAAATTTTTTCACGAATAATTGCAGAGTGTTCACCAATGCCAGCCGTAAATACCAGCGCGTCCAAGCCGCCCAGCGCCGCCGCCAGCGAACCAATTTCACGCGCCACGCGGTACACGAACAAATCCACTGCAAATTGCGCAGCGGGCAAATCGGATTCCAACAACTCACGCATATCGCTAGACACACCCGACACACCGAGAAAGCCCGATTTCTTGTACAACAAATCGGCCAGCTCTTTCGCTGACAGTTTCAATTCATCTAGCAAATACAGCACCACGCCCGGATCCAAACTGCCGCAGCGCGAACTCATCGGCACGCCGTCCAGCGCGGAAAAACCCATGGTGGTAGCGACACTTTTTCCCGCCTGCAGCGCACATAAACTCACGCCGTTGCCCATGTGCAGCACGATCACTTTTTTTTCGGCGATCTCTGGTGCAAGCTGCGGCAACACTGAAGCAATGTATTCGTAAGACAGACCGTGAAAACCGTAGCGATACACGCCTTTTTCAGTGATAGCTGGCGGCAGTGCGTAGGCGCGCGCCACAGCCGTTTGCGTGTGATGGAACGCGGTATCAAAACACGCCACTTGCGGCAAATTTGGCTGGCTTTCCAACAACAATTCCACCAACTTGAGATTGTGCGGTTGATGCAGCGGCGCTAAAGGGATCAAATCATCCAATTTATCCAACACCGCGTGGCTCATTTTAATGGGCGCAAAAAATTCTGCGCCACCGTGCACGATGCGATGCCCCACCGCTTTAATGGAATACTGCGCCGCATGCTCGCGCAAAAAAGCATTCAAATATGCGATGGCACCGTCGTGACCTAATGGCTCACTTTCCGACCACTGTTTTTCCGCAAGAATTTTTCCAGCGGCATCTTTGGCTTTGAACTGCGGCGTGGACTGCAAACCCTGCACCTGCCCGCCCAACAAAAAACTCAGCGACTCTACCGCGCCAGAAAAAGCAAACAGTGAAAATTTAATGCTGGAAGATCCAGCATTCAAAACCAGAATGGCATCACTCACGCGGCGTGTTCCGCCTGCAATGCTTTCCTTTTCTCTGCCACCATCAAAGTCGCTACCGCACAAGAAGCGAGACGCGAGGTGAGCGAATCCGCACGGCTGGTCAACACAATGGGCACGCGCGCGCCGAGCACAATGCCCGCCGCTTCCGCATCCGCCATAAAGGTCAAACTTTTTGCCAACATATTGCCCGCTTCTAAATCTGGCACTAACAAAATATCGGCCTTGCCCGCCACAGGCGAATGAATTTTTTTGATTTGTGCTGCTTGCAAATCAATCGCGTTATCTAAAGCCAAGGGGCCATCCAATAACGCGCCGGTGATTTGTCCGCGCTCCGCCATTTTGCACAGCGCCGCCGCTTCGATGGTGGAGGGCACATCGGGATTCACTGTTTCCATCGCCGACAAAATTGCCGCTTTCGGTTCTTTGATGCCCAGCGAATGCGCGAGATCAATCGCGTTTTGCAAAATATGCATTTTGTCTTTTAGCGTGGGAAAAATATTGATCGCGCCGTCGGTGACGATAATCGGATGATCCAAACTCGGCACATCCATCACAAAAGCGTGACTCACGCGGCGATCGGTGCGCAAACCTTTTTCTTTATCCACCACCGCGCTCATCAATTCATCAGTGTGCAGACTGCCCTTCATCAACATTTGCGCCTTGCCTGCGCGCACCAAACTCACTGCACACTCGGCAGAGGCATGGCTGTGCGGCGCGTCGATCAACTCAAACGCACTGATATCCAACTGCGCCGCTTGCGCTGCTGCTGTAATTTTGGCGCGCGGACCCACCAAAAATGGAGCAATCAGTCCCAGCTTGGCTGCCTCCACCACGCTTTGCAGCGAGACTTCATCACAGGGATGCGCCACCGCTGTGGCCAGCGGTTCCAAACGCTGGCACAGGCGAATCAGTTGTTGATATTTTTCTCGTTGCCCACTCATGACTTGCGCTCAAAAAAACGGTTCGTCATTGTACGGCAGTTGCCCGCCGGTTTTGTTCAAACCGGCAGTGCGACCAAAGGATTGCCATACATCGGATCGTCTTTTTGCGAAGCCAGTGCTTTTGTAAATCCACACCCAAGGCTTTCGCCACGCCCGCCGCGTAAGCAGGGTCCGCAGCATGGCAGTTGCGGATGTGGCGAAACTTCACGAACTCCGCTGCATCACCCATGCCGCGTGCGGTGTTGCCAAACAACACTTCTTTTTGTGCGGCGCTCATCAACTGAAACAGTTTGCGCGGCTGCTCAAAATAATTGCTGTCGTCATTATGGAAACTCCAGTGCTGCGCATCGCCGTTAATTTTTAAGGGCGGCTCGGCAAACTCGGCTTGCGCCTGCCACTGACCAAAACTGTTCGGCTCGTAGTGCAGCGTGCCGCCGTAGTTGCCATCGGCACGCCCAGTACCATCGCGATGATTGCTATGCACGGGGCAACGCGCAGCATTCACCGGAATCTGTTGGTGATTCACGCCTAAGCGGTAGCGCTGTGCATCGGCATAATTAAACAAACGCGCCTGCAACATGCGATCGGGGCTCACACCAATTCCCGGCACTAAATTGCTCGGCGCGAAAGCGCTCTGCTCCACATCGGCAAAAAAGTTTTCTGGATTTTTATTCAGTTCAAACTCACCCACTTCGATCAGCGGGTAATCACCGTGCGGCCAAACTTTTGTTAAATCGAAGGGGTGATAAGGCACTTTTTCCGCATCCTGTTCTGGCATCACCTGCACGAACATTGTCCACTTTGGAAAATTACCGCGCGCAATCGCCTCATACAAATCGCGTTGATGACTTTCACGGTCTTTGCCGATCATGGCTTCGGATTCCGCATCGTTCAGGTTTTTGATGCCCTGCTGCGTTTTAAAATGAAATTTCACCCAGAACCGTTCGTTTTTTGCATTCCAGAAACTGTAAGTGTGTGAACCAAAACCGTGCATGTGACGATAGCTAGCGGGAATGCCGCGATCACTCATCACAATCGTAATTTGATGTAGGGCTTCCGGCAGCAGCGTCCAGTAATCCCAGTTGTGGGTGGCGCTGCGCAGATTGGTTTTCGGGTCGCGCTTCACTGCTTTGTTCAAATCGGGAAACTGGCGCGGATCGCGAATAAAAAATACGGGCGTGTTGTTACCCACCATGTCCCAATTGCCTTCTTCGGTATAAAACTTGAGTGCAAAACCACGAATATCGCGCTCGGCATCGGCCGCGCCGCGCTCGCCAGCCACCGTGGTAAAGCGAGCAAACATTTCCGTTTTTTTGCCAATTTTTTCAAACAATTTGGCGCGCGTGTATTTTGTGATGTCTTTGGTCACCGTAAAGGTGCCAAACGCACCTGAGCCTTTGGCGTGCATGCGGCGCTCAGGTATCACTTCGCGCACAAAATTGGCGAGTTTTTCGTTCAACCACACATCTTGCGCCAGCAGTGGACCGCGCGCACCGGCGTTGAGGCTGTCGCGATTATTCGGCACCGGCGCGCCAAAATTAGTAGTGAGATGGGTAACGGGGCATTTTTTACTGTCGTCATTTTTCATGGCTTTTCCCTTCCTATGCTGTGATGAGTGACTGCTGTGGCAGAGTGAACCCAAATCCATTGTTTGTAAAAGTTATTTTTCTGATGATGACGATAGATGTTTTGATGTTGTGATTTCGTGAAGCATCCCCATATACTGGGAACACTCTTCAAGCAGAAGAATTGGGGCCGATTTGGATTCGACGCCGGTTACAAAGCTTCGGGGGCATGCCGAGATGGCAACCAATCTCGTAAATCAAAGTTGCAAACTATTAGTTGCCAACGACGACAACTACGCTCTAGCTGCTTAATCGCAGCTAGCGGTTGCTAGCAAGGTGTCTGTACCGCGCTACTGACTGTCATATAGAACAGAATCGTGGAGCGGTGCGCCTGGCGCCAATCCCCTAAAACTTACAGGCTCGCTGTTCACGTCCTGCCCGCCGGGCTGTGAGCAGTTAAATCAATCGACGGAACTAAGCATGTAGATCTCGCAGTAGCGGACTGACGGACAGGGGTTCAACTCCCCTCGGCTCCACCAATTCACCTAAAACCCAGCGTAAATGCTGGGTTTTTTGTTTATTACTGCCCATATATGCCTGCCGGAATTGGGGGCATCTATCACCATCAGGGGGCATAAATGGAGGCACATGACATGAGCTCACCTAGTGAGCCCAGACTGTGTGACGATGAGCTGGAACACAGGCAGAGGCGTTTGCTATGGCGCATCGTAAATTGAACAAGCCAGAATCTGGCATTTGCCGTGAACCGCCTGCGTGGCTGGAAGGCTGCAGCAATATTCTCGGCTTGATGCACAAGAAAGCACTAGAGCGAGAAGCCAGCGAAGCCAACCGAGAAAAATTGGTTGCTGCAGGTTTTCTGTTGCCGCGAGAACCAATACCACCGCCCAAGCCGCGAGAACGAATCTCCTTCGCTGAGTGGGCCAACCGGCAGCGCGACTGAAACAAGGATTCTGGCTGCGCACCACAAGCAGCTAAGGCTCATTTGCGAAGCTCCGCGCGTAGGCCCAAGCGATAAAAGATGGATCTCGTGCAGCTGCCGTGCAAAGCTTCGCAGCGACAGGACGAATTCCGACACGGCCAAGATCTAAGCGATCCGCATCCCAACAGGTCTGTACGGTGACATCACCTTCAAGCCGCCCAGTGCTGTGACCCTCGCAGGCATAGACCAACAAACTCAGCTCCGTTTCATCGAGATAAAGAAAAGTATCGTTGATCTTCGTTGCAAGCTCTGCAGCGCGGAAGCCGTGATCTGGGTCGCTGTAGTCGTCCTGTCGGCAGCTATCGTGCAAGAAGGCAAAGGCCTCGACCACCCGCAGGTTCGCGCCCGTGCTAGCGGCAAGCCTGAGGCCGTTGTGCCGAACCCGAGCCCAATGTGGTGCACCGTGAACGCCACGCCAGTCAAGGGCGAAGTGCATTTTGAGAAATCGTAATAGCTCAGGGCGATTCATGATGTCTAGTAATGTCAGTGTAGATTGACAGGATATCGAGCAAAATCATTGCCATCGCGAGTCAACAACTGCATTAATTTAGGATGAACAAATAGTTTTTCTTTGCCGGCGCTCATTTCAGTCAGCACGCCAATGGCAACCAATTCTTTCAAATAACGCGAAGCGGATTGCCGCTGAACAATGTCGCGCTCAACCAAATTACCAATGCGGCAGTACGGTTGCTCGAAAATAATATCCACCAACTCACGACTGTAAATTTTAGGCAATTTTTCGCGCACATATTCACTGGTATGGTCAGCTAGTGCGCGAATAGCTGCAATTTTATTGACTGTCCAACGCGCGGTTTCTGCTACCGCTTTCAGCATATAGAGCAACCACGGCTCCCAAGCAGCTTGACTGGTGACTTCTAGCAACAAACGGTAGTAATCCGTTTTATTGCCAATGATGTAGCGACTCAGGTAAAGAATCGGCAACGAGAGCAGTTCTTCTTGAATCAGAAACAGAATATTGAGTATGCGCCCTGTGCGACCATTGCCATCACTGAAGGGGTGGATAGCCTCAAACTGATAATGGCCGACCGCCATACGCACCAGCGGATCAAGGTCGCGCTCGTTGTGTAAAAATCGTTCCCAGTTGGCGAGTAAATCCCTCAGTGCCGCCTCTCCTTCGGGCGGGGTATAAATGACGCGGCCATCTTTGTCGTTCGCTAACGCCGTACCGGGTATTTTGCGAATATCAATATCGCTCGCTTTGATCGTACGGCACACCTCGACGGCTGTCGCTGTACAGAGCGGGCGGTGGCGTAACGACTGATAACCGTTGTACAGCGCCGTTCTGTACCTAAGCGCTTCTTTGGTACTGGCATCTGCGTGCTGGTCGGCTTGAGCAAACTGAAACAGGTGATCCGTCGTGGTCACAATGTTTTCAATTTCAGAGCTGTCCTGCGCTTCCAACAGGGGGATGATGTTAATCAACATTGTTTGATTGGGAATCAGTTCGGCAGCTTGCTTCAACTCTGCCAATGCCGTCCTTGCTATAACACACTGTTTTAAAACGATTTTTGTCTCCAGCTCGCCTATGGGTGGCAGCGGAGGCAAGTTATTCCAAGGTTGATCGGGCTTCCATGCGAGCGCCGGTGTCATGTTTAAATTGTTTTCTTTTATCTACATATCCTAAGCTTATTTAGATGATATCGACATGTCAACGAGATGTGTCGATAAAAACTAAAAACATCGACACAAAATACCATCTCTCACTCCCCGTAATACTGTCGCTTCAACGCATCAACCCGCAGGCCGTATTGCTCACGACTCATGCGGCGGGCGCGGTACTCAACCTTCAGTGCACGCACGCGCTGGTCGTAATCGCTTTCCAGCCGGTTGACGACGGCGCGATACTGTTCTCGGCTGATGCGTCGGTCGCGGTAGGCGCGCTTGGCCGCCGCAATATTGCTAGGCATGGGCGCAGACCGCGGCTTGGCTGGTTTTGCCGCCGGTTTAGCGGCTGGTTTGGCCACTGTTGTTTCCGGTTCTTTTTCCGGCGTTTCTTGCGCTGCTTTTTCAGCAGGCTGTGGTTCTGGAGTGGCGGCTGCTGTTGTGGTTGCTGCTGGAGTGGTGGCTGCTGGCGGTTGTTCAGCGGGAGTCGGTGTGGCGGGCGCAGGCACCGCTGCGGGAACCGCTGGCGCACTGACGGCCACAGCAGCAGGCGCTGGGCGCAACCACCACCAAGCACCCGTCCCCAACATCACGGCCGCGAGCACAGCAGCGCCGGCAAACAACGCCGTGCGGGTAGCGGCAGGAGTATCGTTACTGCCCAAGTGCATGCCGCCGTAAGGGAACAGCAATTCGCTGCCGCTTTCAGCGGGATGCGCGTTTTGTGGCACCAAACGGTGCGTGGCAAAGCGCGGAATGTTGTACAGCTTCACCGGCTGTTCCATGCCCTTCAGCGCAAATTGCCCCACCTCGGCCGCCGGCACTTCGGCTTTGTTCATCGCCATGTACACGGCTTCACTGAGGTAGATTTCGTCGGCCGGTGCCACACCCTCAATACGCGAGGCAATGTTCACCGGCTCGCCAAAAATATCGTTGCGCGTAACGCGCACTTCGCCGAGGTTCGCCGCTACGCGGATGTGAATCGGATCGCTGCCCGGCGCCTGCAAATTGCGTTGATGCATTGCATCCTGCATCGCCATGCTGCACAACATGGCGTCGGTGGGCGAGCGGAAAGTAAGCAACATGGCATCGCCGATGCTTTTGATTTTTTTGCCGCGAAAGTGGTGCACGATAGGCACCAAGGTTTCATTGAACGACTTGAGCAAATCCGCATTTTCCGTGCGCGAATGGCGGCTGGTTGCTGCGGTGTAGCCGACAATATCGACAAACAGAACGGTGAGGTTTTCAGTGTGTAATTTCATCCGGTCAGCATAAACGCCACACTGCGTGCTGCCAACAGCCCATACCCTGCTGCATCGCACCGCTGCTGGTCGTTATCGGCACGCGGCGTTCTAGAGTTCCGCCGCGTCAGACTCAGCTTTCGCACGCCGCAATGCAGCACGCATCAGCTCTGGCAAATCTTTGTCTTTGCGAATTTCTGGGAAGCGTTGACGGTTCATGTACAGAATCGAGAAGTGCATCCACAGCAAATTGGTGGCGGCGACAAAAAACATCAGCATGAAGCAGCTGGTCCAGATACCCACCCAATCGTTCATCACACCAAAGGCAATCGGCAACACAAAACCACCTAAGCTGCCGATCATACTCACCACACCACCCACGGCACCGACATGCTTGGGGTAATACTCGGGGATGTGTTTGAACACCGCCGCCATGCCGAGCGACATGGTCATACCCATCACGGCGAGCACGGCGGCACGCACGCCCATAGGCGGCACGATGCTGAACGGGATAGGGCCGTTGATGCCTTCCACCACATAATGCGTGTTGGGGTAGGACAAAAAGAACAGACCCACCGCGCAAGTAGAAAACGAGATATACATCATGCGACGCGCGCCGTAACGGTCGGACAAATAACCGCCCACGGAGCGAAACAAGGTGGCGGGAATCAGGAAGCTCGCCGCCAACAAACCAGCGGTGCGAATGTCCACCTCATACACCCCAATATAAAAACGCGGCAGCCACGATGCCAAGGCAACAAAACCACCGAACACCAAGAAGTAGTACACGGAAAAGCTCCACACCTGAAAACTGCGCAGTGGTTCCAAATGCCCCGCCCAGTTCGTGTGCGCTGTTTTTTTGGGTGATGGCTCCGGCTGCGTACACAGATAAAACAGCACCGCCGAAGCCAACATCACCTTGGCGTACACGCCAACCACCGATTGCCAGTCCATCGATGCCAGCAACCAAGGTGCAGCCAAACTGGTGACCGCCGTGCCGACATTGCCCATGCCGAACAAGCCCAGCGCTGTGCCCTGCTTCTCCGGTGGAAACCACGCCGAGACATACACCACGCCCACGGCAAATGCACCGCCTGCCAAGCCCAACCCCAGACCGAGCAACAACAACACGGCGTAGGATTTCGCCACAGGCAGCACGAAAGCGAACCCTGCTACCACCAGCATCAATACCGCCATCACGCGGCGGGCGCCGTAGATTTCAGCCACGATACCCAAGGGCAAACGGCTGAGTGAGCCGGTCAGAATTGGCACGGCTACCAGCAGACCGTACTGCGTGTTAGTCAGTGCAAGCTCACCTTGTAGCTTTAATCCCACAATGGCAAAAATCACCCAAGTAGCAACACACACTGTCAGGGCGTAAATGGCGAGCCACAGGGCGCGCTGGCGCTGCGCGGGCGAAATCGGCGTTGCATCAAGCATCGTAGTGTTCCCATCCTCGTACGCCGTAGCGTGTTTGCAATTCGCTCAAATAGTGCTGGATTTCCATTTGCTGCCCTTGCAGTTCCAAGTATTCGGCAATCTGTGGCTGCGCCATTTCAAAAGACAAAGACTCGCCCCTGCTCACCGCGTTCACCTGCACGATGTGATAACCCCAGCGCGATTCCAAGGGAAAAGAGGCCAAACCTTCCGACAAACGAAATAACTGGCGATCAAACTCCGGTGTGGTCTGCCCGCGCTGCAAGCTGCCCAAATCACCGCCCTGTTCTTTTGACGGGCACGCGGAGTAACGCAATGCAAAATCCGTAAAGCGCTCTGGATGCTGCTGCAATTCCGCAAGCAACTGCTCGGCTTGCGTGCGGGCGCGGATACGATTTTCGGCATCGTCTGGCGCGGCACTTAACAGAATGTGATGAACGCGCATTTGATCCGGCATGCGAAAGCGTTCGCGGTTCTGCTCGAAATAACGCAAGCAATCATCCTGCGTAGGCGCTTGCGCTTTTATTTCACGCTCCAGCAACACACGAATACACGCCTCTTCTTGCGATTCGTTTTCTTGCAAAACAGTGTCTACCGCAAGATTTAAGCGTTCACATTCCAAGCGCAGTAACTCGCGCACTAGCAAAGCACGCGCCGCTTCCGTGCGCGACTGTTCCGGCTTTGTTGCTGGATGAAACTGCATTTCGCGCGCAACATCCGCCTCGCTGATAGCTGTTTCACCCACAAACAACAAACACGGTGCAGGTTGACCAAAACTGCGTTTTTCTTCTTGCAGCGCTTCTTCAATTTGCACAGCGTCAATGCGCTGCGATGATGAGGACATAGTGTTCATCTCACACGCGCGGCGGTTGATTAACAATAGATGCCTGACGACGACGCACCACTTGATAAGGCCGCCACAAATAGCCGACAGGAATACTCCACACATGCACCAAACGCGTGAAGGGCGCGACTAAAAATAGCGTCATACCCAACACAATGTGTGCTTTGTAAATCCAATGCACACCTAAAATATAATCGGCTGCACCCCAGCGCAATGTGACAATGTGTTGCGCCCATTCCGCCATCAACAACATTTCACTGCCATCCAAATGTTGCGCAGAAATAAAAATACTGGATAAGCCCAGCAGTAACTGAGCAAGCAGCAAGAGCAACACCAGCGTATCGGCAAAAGAACCCGTTGCACGAATGCGCGGATTGGTTAAACGCCGCCATAACAAAATGCACAGACCAACCAAACACATCGCACCAAACACGCCGCCGACCACCATCGCCAATAATTGTTTATGCGGCGTAGAAATCACATGCTCATACACCGCATGCGGCGTAAGCAATCCCACTAAATGCCCGCCTAACACCATCAACACACCGATATGAAATAAATTACTGCCCAGGCGCATACCTTTGTCCGACAACATCTGGCTGGAGCCAGTGCGCCAGGTGTACATGGCTTTGTCATAGCGCACCCAACTGCCGATAAAAAAAACGGCCATAGTGATATAGGGATAAATCTGAAAAGCAAATTGGTTCCATGCG
This sequence comes from Cellvibrionales bacterium, assembly GCA_016713115.1. Taxonomy (NCBI): domain Bacteria; kingdom Pseudomonadati; phylum Pseudomonadota; class Gammaproteobacteria; order Cellvibrionales; species Cellvibrionales bacterium. Next base: position 851,314 of record JADJPU010000001.1, read on the forward strand.
TTCACGGTTGCACCTGCTGCGCGTTGGTGAATCGGAGAGGTTTTATTTCGTCAGCACGATGCGTCTGTGTACTGCTGTCGCACGCGGGCGTGTCAACACCGAAGCGCACCACTTCTTCTTCCCACAGACGATCCATCACTTCCGGCGTGTCGTCGCGCACTTCTTGCTGCACTTGTTGCCGCAAAGCTGAAAGATTCACACGACCTTCGGCCATCTCCACTAACAGTGTTAGCAACAAGGCATACGGACTCTCGCGCTCCGCTGCACGCGCTGCCAGTAACGCAATGATGCGCTGCAAGTTTTGCAACCAATCTTTTACTTCTGCTATTGGGCGATGGCTGAGATATTCCAACACCAAGGGCAAATAATCGGGCAGTTCGCGTGTTGCCAATTCAAAACCATTCTTGCGGTAGGCTTCCAGCAAATTGACCATCGCCTGTCCGCGATCGCGCGATTCACCGTGTATGTGTTCAAACAACAACAAACTCATGGCGCGCCCGCGATCGAACAAAGACAACCAATTGTCCTGCGCATCCAACGCGTCCTGCGTCAATAAATCACGCACAAATTGCGTCAAGGCTTTTTGCCGCGCGGTAGGCAAACCGGCATCGTCAACGGCTAGCAACAATTCTTCACCGTGTTGCCACAATTCGTCTTGCGGATAATCCAACAACACACCGATCAGCTTTAACACACTCATGGCGCCGCCTCCTGTGACGCAGGGCGATACTCTTGCACCACAAAGCCGGTGGTTTTGCGCTGACCAAATAAATCTGCCGCGCTATCGCCGTGACAACCATTGCCGAAAGAAAAACCGCAGCCGCCACGCTCACCAAACGCATCGTTGGCGTATTCGCGATGCCCCGTTGGAATCACAAAACGGTCTTCGTAATTAGCAATCGCCAAATAGCGGTACATATCTTCTGCTTGGGCGGCGGTTAAACCCACTTGCTGCAACGCCGCATGGTCTTCCACACCGTCCACATTCAATGCACGCCGCCAAGCGCGCATCGCCAAAATACGCTCCAATGCGCGCACCACCGGCGCTTCATCACCCGCTGTTAATAAATTCGCTAAATAGCGCACAGGTATGCGCAGCGAATGCACATCCGGCAATTTGCCGTTCATGGCGATTTGCCCGTTTTCTGCGGCGGCTTGAATCGGTGATAGCGGCGGCACATACCACACCATCGGCAGCGTGCGGTATTCAGGATGCAGCGGCAGCGCCAATTTCCAATCAATCGCCATTTTATAAACCGGCGATATTTTTGCCGCCTCTAACCAGCTTTCAGGAACACCTTCTGCACGCGCAGCGGCTTGCACTTGCGGGCCATGCGGATCGAGAAAAATATCCAAATGCGCTTGATACAAATCTTTTTCTGCCGGCACGGCTGCCGCCTGCTCAATGCGATCGGCGTCATACAGCATCACACCTAAATAGCGTATGCGCCCCACGCAAGTTTCCGAACACACGGTCGGCTCGCCCATTTCAATACGCGGATAGCAGAAAATACATTTTTCAGATTTGCCACTCTTCCAGTTGTAATAAATTTTTTTGTACGGGCAAGCCGACACACACATACGCCAACCGCGACATTTGTCTTGGTCGATCAACACAATGCCGTCTTCTTCGCGTTTGTAAATCGCACCCGATGGGCAGGCTGACACGCAGGCAGGGTTGAGGCAGTGCTCACACAAGCGCGGCAAATACATCATGAAAGTTTTTTCAAACTGTCCATAAATATCTTTTTGCACATTGTCAAAGTTTTTATCTTGGCTGCGCTTGGCGAACTCTCCACCAAGAATCTCTTCCCAGTTTGGTCCCCACTCAATTTTTTGCATACGCTCGCCACTAATCAGTGAGCGCGGACGCGCGGTAGGTTGATGCGCGCTGTCTGGCGCGGTATGTAAATGCTGATAATCAAAAGTGAACGGTTCGTAGTAGTCGTCTATCTGCGGCAAATCAGGATTGGCAAAAATCTTGGACAACAAACGCCAGCGTCCACCCGTGCGCGGCATCAGTTTGCCTTTGGCTGTACGCACCCATCCGCCATTCCATTTGTCTTGGTTTTCCCATTCTTTTGGATAACCAATCCCTGGTTTGGTTTCCACATTGTTAAACCACGCGTATTCCACGCCTTCACGGCTAGTCCACACATTTTTGCAAGTAACAGAGCAGGTGTGGCAGCCGATACATTTATCGAGATTCAACACCATGGCAATTTGTGCGCGCACTTTCATTGAGCTGCCTCCTGTTGTGTTGTCTCCTGTTCCAACCAATCCACCTTGCTCATTTTGCGCACGATGACAAATTCATCACGGTTGGTACCGCAAGTGCCGTAGTAATTAAAGCCGTAAGACAGTTGCGCGTAACCGCCAATCATGTGCGTCGGCTTTTGCACGATGCGCGTCACTGAATTGTGTATGCCGCCGCGCGTGCCGGTGATTTCGGAACCTGGCGTATTCAGAATGCGCTCCTGTGCGTGATACATCATCGCCATGCCTGGCATCACACGCTGACTCACCACCGCACGCGCAGCAATCGCGCCGTTGACATTAAATAATTCAATCCAATCGTTATCTTCGATATTCGCACTGCGCGCATCATCTTCGCTGAGCCACACAATCGGCCCACCGCGCGACAGCGTTTGCATCAACAAATTATCGCTGTAGGTGCTGTGTATGCCCCATTTTTGGTGTGGCGTAATCCAATTCAACACCATTTCTTTATTGCCGTTGCCGCGCTTATTGAGCAGCGGCGCAATGGTTTTGGTATCCACGGGTGGGCGGTACTGCATAAAGCCTTCGCCAAAAGCAATCATCCACGCGTGATCTTGATAAAACTGCTGCCTGCCGGTGAGTGTGCGCCACGGAATCAATTCGTGCACATTGGTGTAACAGGCGTTGTAGCTGACATGTTCATCTTCCAAACCAGACCAAATCGGCGAAGAAATAATTTTGCGCGGCTGCGCTTGAATATCGCGAAAGCGAATCGCTTCATGCGCTTTACCTACCGCCAAATGCGTGTGATCGCGGCCAGTAAATTCACCCAAAGATTCCCACGCTTTCACCGCCACATGGCCATTGGTTTCCGGCGCGAGATGCAAAATGACTTCTGCCGCGTCAATCGCACTGTTAATAGCGGGACGACCGCAACTCACACCTTCATCCAACACACGATGATTGAGTTCGCCTAAAAATTTCACCTCATCCTGCGTATTCCAGCTCATGCCTTTGCCGCCATTGCCTTGTTTGTCTAACAACGGCCCAAGCGCGGTAAATTTTTTATACAGATTGGGATAATCGCGCTCAACGGTCACGATAGTCGGCATAGTTTTTCCCGGTATCGGTTCGCACTCGCCTTTTTTCCAATCGCTAACACCAAATGGCATAGCCAATTCATTGGGCGTGTCGTGCAATATCGGCACTAATACCACATCCTTTTCTACACCCAACACACCGTCCGCCATTTCGCTGACAGTTTTTGCGACACCTTTGAAAATATCCCAATCACTGCGCGACTCCCACGCAGGGTCCACCGCTTTTGACAGTGGATGAATAAATGGGTGCATGTCTGAGGTATTGAGATCGTCTTTTTCATACCAAGTAGCTGTCGGCAACACGATGTCGGAATACAAGGCCGTGGTGCACATGCGGAAATCCAGCGTCACCAATAAATCCAATTTTCCTTCTGGTGCTTCATCGCGCCAGCGCACTTCTTCCGGCTTCACCGCGCCACGCTCACCCAAATCTTTGCCCTGCAAACCGTGACGCGTGCCGAGCAAATGGCGCAGCATGTATTCGTGCCCTTTGCCAGATGAACCGAGCAAATTAGAGCGCCAAATAAACATGGCGCGCGGAAAGTTTTCCGGCGCGTCTGGGTCCGAAAACGCAAAATCTAACTCACCTGTTTTCATCTGCTGCACAACAAAATCAGCTGGCGATACGCCAGCCTTTTCTGCCGCTTGCGCAATATGCAGTGGATTGCGATTCAACTGTGGCGCACTCGGCAACCAACCCATGCGAATCGCTTGTAAATTCAAATCCGCCTGACTACCACTAAATTTTCTGGCATCGGCGAGTGGCGACAACATTTCTTCAACCGCTAATTTTTCGTAACGCCACTGATCGGAATTGAAATAGAAAAACGAAGTGCCATTCATTTGGCGCGGCGGTTTGCTCCAATCCAAACCAAACGCCAAGGGCAGCCAACCGGTTTGCGGGCGCAATTTCTCCTGCCCAACATAGTGCGACCAACCGCCACCGGTTTGCCCTACACAGCCACACATCACCAGCATATTGATTAAGCCGCGATAGTTCATGTCGTTGTGGAACCAATGGTTCATGCCAGCGCCAACAATAATCATGCTACGCCCGCGTGTTTTGGCGGCGGTTTCTGCAAACTCACGCGCAACGCCAATCACAGCCGCGCGTGGCACACCGGTGATTTTTTCCTGCCACGCCGGCGTGCCCGGCACATCTTCGTCATAATTTTTGGCAACATTTCCGCCGCCAAAACCGCGATCTACGCCGTATTGTGCGAGCAGCAAATCGTAAACTGTTGCCACTGCCCAAGTTTTTCCATCGGCCAGCGTGAGCTGTTTAACGGGAATATTGCGTTCCAAAATGTCAGGAAATTTTGCTGCCGTAAAATGTGCGTGTTCAACGCCGCCAAAATACGGATAGCTGACCGCCGCCACGCCATCGTTAAAATCTTGCAGCGATAAACGCAGTTTCGTTTCTATCCCTGCGCTGTTTTTTTCTTCAATATTCCATTTGCCTTTTTCGCCCCAACGAAATCCAATAGCACCGCGCGGCACCGTGAGCTGATCGCTGCGTTCATCAAACGCTAAAGTTTTCCACTCAGGATTATTACTTTCATCCAAACCGGATAAATCACTGGCGCGTAAAAAACGCTCTGGCACCAAACGCCCATCGGCGCGCTGCTCCAAACGCACCAAGAGCGGCATATCCGTGTACTGGCGACAGTAATCGGAAAAATAATCCACCGTTTTGTCGACATGAAACTCTTTCAAAATCACATGACCAAACGCAAACGCGAGCGCTGCATCCGTGCCCTGCTTGGGGTGCAGCCAGTGATCGGTGAGCTTGGCAACTTCAGAATAATCGGGCGTAATCGCCACTGTTTTTGTGCCGTTGTAACGCGCTTCGGTAAAAAAATGTGCGTCGGGTGTGCGCGTCTGCGGCACATTAGAACCCCACGCGATGATGTAGCGACTGTTGTACCAATCGGCAGATTCCGGCACATCGGTTTGCTCTCCCCACACCTGTGGGCTGGAAGGCGGCAGATCGCAATACCAGTCGTAAAACGATAAACACGCGCCGCCCAATAATGATAAATAGCGCGCACCGGCGGCATAAGACACCATCGACATCGCGGGAATAGGAGAAAAACCAATAACGCGATCCGGTCCATATTTTTTTACAGTATACAAATTGGAGGCGGCAATCATTTCGTTCGCCTCCTCCCACTGCACCCGCGCAAAACCACCCATGCCGCGTTTGCTTTTGTAGGATTTAGCGCGCTCTGCGTCTTCAACAATACTCGCCCACGCCTCCACAGGGCTCAGCGTTTTGCGCGCCTCGCGCCACAAGCGCAACAGCACGCCGCGTACTAAGGGGTATTTCAAACGGTTGGCACTGTACAAATACCACGAGTAGCTCGCCCCGCGCGGGCAGCCGCGCGGCTCGTGATTGGGGAGGTCGGGGCGGGTGCGAGGGTAGTCGGTCTGCTGCGTTTCCCAAGTCACCAGACCGTTCTTCACATAAATCTTCCAACTGCACGAGCCAGTGCAATTCACGCCGTGCGTTGAGCGCACGACCTTGTCGTACTGCCAGCGCGCGCGATAGCTGTCTTCCCAATCGCGGTTCTCCGTGCGTGCCTCACCATGCCCATTGGCAAAAGGTTCTGAGACACGGCGAAAAAATTGCAAGCGGTCGAGAAAGTAACTCATATCGTTCTCCTTTATACCGAAGACACTACCACACTCATTGCATCAAGCATTGAGTCTAGACAAGTTTTTTGCAACTTAAACTACAATGCGCGCCCCCTGTTGGAGGTATCCGCATGGAATCTTTACTCGTGTCCACCGGCGTGGTCGCCCTCGCTGAAATCGGCGACAAAACCCAGTTGCTCGCCTTCCTACTCGCTGCGCGTTTCAAAAAGCCGCTGCCCATCATTCTCGGCATTCTGCTGGCCACTCTGGTCAACCACGGATTGGCCGGTGCGCTGGGCGCGTGGATCACCACCAATGTCAGCCCGGAAGTGCTGCGCTGGGTGTTGGGCTTGTCTTTTATCGGCATGGCAGTCTGGACGCTGATTCCCGACAAAATTGAAGAAGAAGAATCGCTGATAGCGCAAAAACTCGGCGTGTTCGGCGCCACCTTGGTGACTTTTTTTCTGGCGGAAATGGGCGACAAAACGCAGGTCGCCACTATCGCCATGGCCGCGCACTACGCCGCACCGCTGCTGGTGGTGATAGGCACCACGCTGGGCATGTTGATTGCCGATGTGCCAGCGGTGTTTGTCGGCGACAAGTTGGCCAACAAAATCCCGATGAAGCTGGTGCACTCCATCGCCGCTGGCGTGTTTGCCGTGCTGGGCGTGATGACCTTGCTAGGCGCAGGAACCGGCTTCGGTTTTTAAATCGCCATTTAAGGCAGGCTCACCCAGTGAGCCTTTCTGCTTGTACCATGGCTCTACTCTGCGCCACATTGAGCCATCGCCATGAATGAAGACATAGCCATTGCTTTATCGTTATTCGGCACGATCGTGACATGGGCGCTAGCGTGGCTCGTGGTTGTAGATCACTGCAACAAACAAGGAGGAAACCTCTTTGTTTCTCATCTATTAGGGATATTCATTGGCAGCGGCGCAGCGTTTGGCGCGTTTTGTGTAACCGGCGCGTTATTTCTCCCTAACGACAGCGCCAACACCGCAATAGGCATAGGCATTGTGGGTGCCGCCATTCTCTCGGTGTATTGGCTCGCCTTTCTTTTTTCTAAACGCACTGTCGTTCGTCAGCAACAAAATAAAACCGTTGACTACGAAGCTATGCGCCAAAAAAACGATGCCGCACAACGGCAAAAAGCGGAAAGTCGTGCCGAACAAGAGAAAATATTGCGCATGCCAATGGAGGACTTTTACTCTATGCGCTTAGTAGATCACATGGCATTTTGGTGTGTCATGCTATTTCTTACGGTGTGGGTCTGCTTAATACTCATTATGCTGTCAACAGGAACAAACGACAGTCTTGCGTTAACTATCGGCAGCACACTGTGGATGCTGCTGATTTTTTATATTTTCGGAATCACGCGCCTGCATGTAATCCCTGTTGCAATATCAGTGCTTTTGGCTACCGCGAGCACCTTATTAGAAATTTGGTGGCGACTTCGCGATAAAGTCCCTTATGCACCACCGCCGCAACTACCCATAGATAAAACGACATCTACGGATTACATGCCTTCACCACCGCCACCAAAAATCGCACGCAAGAAAGAAGCCAATTGGATGTTCCCATTTGCTATGGGGCTCTGGCTAGGGCATATGTGGGGCGATGACGATTGATACAACAGGGATGCAGGTTCTAAAAAACTCATAGCTTCCGTAAGATAGCTGCTCTGTTTTCTGCTGGTTGTGTTTTTATGACGACTCCCCCCAAACCTCTTGTACTCTTGATACTCGACGGCTTCGGCTACCGCGAGGAGACCAAAGACAACGCCATTGCCGCTGCGCACACGCCAGTGTGGGATCAGCTGTGGTGCGACAACCCGCGCAGCTTGGTGTCCGGCTCCGGTTTAGATGTGGGCTTGCCCGAAGGGCAGTTCGGCAACAGCGAAGTCGGCCACATGACACTGGGCGCAGGGCGCGTGGTGTGGCAGCAGTTGACGCGCATCGACAAAGACATCGCCGACGGCACCTTCTTTGAAAACCCTGCCTATTGCGCAGCCATCGATAAAGCCATCGCCAATAACAAAGCCGTACACATCTGGGGCTTGCTCTCCGATGGCGGCGTACACAGCCACGAAAATCACATCCTCGCCGCCCTGCAACTCGCTGTGCAGCGCGGTGCCGAGCAGGTTTATTTGCACGCGTTTTTAGATGGGCGCGACACACCGCCGCGCAGTGCAGAAGATTCACTGCGCATCACACAAGACACGCTGGAGGCACTCGGCACCGGCCGCATCGCCACACTGTGCGGTCGCTATTACGCGATGGATCGCGATAAACGCTGGGATCGCGTCGAAAAAGCTTACAACTTACTCACTGATGGTCGCGCCGAGTTTCACGCCGCCACCGCTCTTGAAGGTTTGCACGACGCTTACGCGCGCGATGAAAACGACGAATTTGTAAAACCCACCGTGATCGGCGCACCCGTGCAATTACACGATGGCGACGCGGTGTTGTTTATGAATTTCCGCGCCGATCGCGCACGGCAAATCACGCGCGCCTTTACCAATCCTGCGTTTGACGGTTTTGTGCGCGCACGCACTCCAACACTCGGCACCTTTGTGATGACCAGTGAATACGCCGACGATATTCCTGCGCTGTGCGCCTATCCACCATCCACTCTGAAAAACTCATTGGGCGAATATTTAGCCAGTTTAGGCAAAACGCAATTGCGCATTGCGGAAACCGAAAAATACGCGCATGTCACTTTCTTTTTCAGCGGCGGGCGCGAAGCCTTGTACGAAGGCGAAACACGCATTCTTGTCGATTCACCCAAGGTTGCCACTTACGATTTGCAGCCGGAGATGAGCGCGTTTGAAGTCACTGATAAATTGGTGGAGGCGATAAGCAGCCAACAGTTCGATGTGATTATTTGCAATTACGCCAACGGCGATATGGTGGGGCACACCGGCATTTTCAGCGCCGCAGTAAAAGCGGTGGAGGCTCTAGATATTTGTGTAGGCCGTGTGCGCGACGCGGTATTGGCAGCCGGTGGTGAATGTTTGATCACCGCCGATCACGGCAATTGCGAACAAATGCAGGATTACGAAGCGCAGCAAGTACACACACAGCACACTTGTGAACAAGTTCCGTTTTTGTATATCGGTCAGCGCACAGTCACTATCAATGATGGTGGTACACTGGCTGATGTTGCCCCAAGCATGCTGGCGCTGCTGAACTTGCCGCAACCGGCAGAAATGCAAGGGCGCAACCTCATCACCATTCACAACAAATAAAACTTTTTATCACTACGCACGGAGAGGCACACATGAAAATTCATCAATCGCTATTGGCTGCTATCCTCATCGGCACATTGGCTGGCAGTGCTTTTGCTAACGACGCAGCACCGGCAGCACCTGCCGAAGCCGCCACCGCGCAAGCACCCGCTGCCGAACCAGCAACAACAGAAAATCTTGAACAAAAAATTGCCGAGATGCAGCAATCCATCGACAAATTAAAAGCGGATATTCAAACCATCCAGACCACACGCAATGAATTGCAGGCCAAGCTGGACCAGTCCGACAAAGATGTTGCGGCGCAAATGAAAAAAATCGAAGAGATCAACACCAAAATCGCAGAGAAACAAAAAGCTGCTAACGCACAAGCGGCAGAAAAAAAGCAGTAAGCAGTTCAATCGCCGATCAGCGGGAACAGATCGGCCAGCAATTGCGCGCTCTGTACACAGCAGGCGCGCAGTCGCAACTGCGCTTGCTGCTGGAACAGGACGACGCCAGCACCCTCACCCGCAACTTCCAATACAATAATTACTTGGTTGCTGCTCGCCAGCAAAAAATGCAGGCGTATCTCGATGCTATTCAACGCATCGTTGTCATAGAAAAAGAACTCGCTAACAGCATTCAAGAACTGCAAGTGCTGCAACAAACTCTCATCACTGAAAATACGCAACTGCAAGCCGAACGCGATGCCAGAAAAACCTTAATTACCAACGCCGAACAAGACCTAAAAAACAAGGACGGCGAATTGGAAAAGCTCAACCAAGATCGCGCCGCATTACAAACATTAATCGCACGCATCGAACAGCAACGCGCCCTTGCTAAAGCCAAGGAAGAACAGCGTTTGCGCGAGGAGCAGAAAAATATACAGCAACAGGAAGAGAAAACTTTCGCAACAAAAACCGCAACCGAACCATCGACAGATGATGCATCATCCACCTATAGCGCTGCCGATCTCGAACGCCTGCGCCAGCAATCTTTTACACAACGCAAAGGAAAAATGCTGTGGCCGACGCAGGGAAAACTGCTGCATCAATTTGGCGATAATCGCCAAGGCAGCGTGACTTGGGATGGTTTACGCATTCAAGCGGATAACGGAACGCCCGTGCACGCCATTCACGGCGGGCGCGTGATGTACGCCGACACTTTACGCGGCCAAGGCTTGTTAATCGTGCTGGATCACGGCGATGGTTATATGAGTTTGTACGCACACAATGATGCTCTGTTGCGTGAAGCCGGCGAATGGGTGCAACCAGGCGATATCATTGCACGCGCCGGCAACAGCGGCGGCGAAAAAGAATCCGCCTTGTATTTTGAAATTCGCAAAAACGGCAATCCGATCAACCCTCTACCTTGGCTGAAAAAATAAAATGCTCCCTGACACTTTGCACACCGCTGAAGAAACGCGCGCACTGGATGCGACGCTCATTGCTAACGGCATCAGCAGCATCGTGCTAATGAAAAAAGCCGCGCGCGCAGCATTGGAAACACTCTTAGCACACTGGCCCAATCCTGCGTGCATCACCATTTTTTGCGGCAGCGGCAACAACGGTGGCGACGGTTATTTGCTCGCAGCCCTCGCGCAAGAAAAAAATATTTCTGCACACATTATTGCGGTCGGCGCGGCTGAAAAATTTACGCCAGATACTTTACAAGCGCACGCCTACGCCACGCAAAACGGCGTGACGATTTCACCGTGGCAGAACACTATGGATTTACCCAGCAAAGGCATCGTGGTTGATGCTCTACTCGGCACCGGCAGCTACGGCGCACCACGCCACGCTTACGCCGCCGCGATTGATGCTATCAACCACAGCGGCCTGCCAGTGCTGGCGCTGGACTTGCCCTCTGGCATCGACGCCGACACCGGCTGTGCCGAAGGCGTGGCGGTGGCCGCGGATGTCACCATCACTTTTGTCGCACTGAAACGCGGTTTATTGACCGCCGACGCACCAGATTTCACCGGCCTCATTGAATACGCTGGTTTGGGTGCGGAGGAGCTAGACGCGCCCGACGATCACGACTGCGAGCGACTGGAACTCAGCACCTTGCTAGACGCACTGCCGCCGCGCCAACGCACGGCACACAAAGGTCTGTTCGGGCATGTGATGGTGATAGGCGGTGACAGCGGCATGGGCGGCGCGGTGCTCTTGGCCACTGAAGCGGCTGCGCGCTGCGGCGCGGGCTTAGTTAGCGCCGCCACGCGACCTGAACATGTGCCGGCTGTGTTGGCACGCCGACCGGAGATCATGGCGAATGGTGTGAACTCTGGGCAGGCTCTGGAACCGCTGCTCGCCAAACCCACGGTGCTGGTTGTCGGTCCTGGCTTGGGGCGCAGCGCGTGGTCCGAGCAGATGTTGCAGCAGGCCACCTTGAGTGAGCTGCCACTGGTGCTGGATGCCGACGCACTCAACATGCTGGCCGAGGGGCGCGTGGTGCGCGAACCCCATCGCAGCGATTGGGTGCTGACCCCACACCCCGCCGAGGCCGCGCGCCTGCTGGGTATCAGCACCGCCGATGTACAGCGCGACCGTTTTGCGGCCGTGCGCGCCCTGCAACAACGCTATGGCGGCACTGTCGTGTTGAAAGGCGCGGGCAGCTTGGTGTGCGGAGCGAGCGGCATGATTGGAGTTTGCAGCAGCGGCAACCCCGGCATGGCCTCCGGCGGCATGGGGGATGTGCTAGCCGGCATCATCGGCAGCTTGCTCGCGCAAGACATAGCGCCTGAAATCGCCGCGCAATTGGGTGTTTGCCTGCACGCTGAAGCGGCGGATGCTGCCGCCGAAGAACAGGGCGAGCGCGGCTTGTTGGCGAGCGATCTCAGTGCGCAGTTGCAGGGTTTGGTGAATCCCTGAATGCCCCTACTGTTTCAACATCACATCTGAATAGTTAGGCGTTTGCCGGTGCGTTTAGCAAAATTTGTAGAAACACTTTAAATGTCTGCCACAGTCGTCCGAGCGACCAAAAACGCAGAATTCTGAGCACACGCCGCGGGCTAGAATAAAAACGCAAATTAGCCATGCGGACAGCGTTACTCAATGGATACCCGTAAACCCTTTCATACCAAGATGTATGCGCACGGTAGCTACCACTGTCAACTTTTGCTGCATCTCTCGTTATTGATTCATGTTCACTCAGCGCCAAATCAAAGAGCGGCGTTCCCGGCTGTGGAATAACCGTAAAGAAAAACGCCAAGGTCAAATCACTTTTTAAAGCGAAATCAATACTGGCTTTGATTTCTTCTTTTGTTTCCGTTGGAAACCCCAACATAAAAGCAGCGGTTACTTGCAATCCTTTGTCTGTAAACATTTTTATTGCATTGTTTGCTTTATCAACATCTAGATTCTTTTCAACCAAAAGCTGTAACCGCGGAGTTACCGTCTCAATGGCAATTGAAGCTGCATAAGCACCTGCTTCACACATTACATCCACAATTTCTTGGTCAATAATGTCGCCGCGCAATCCATTAGGAAATGCAAATTTCATTTTCCCAGGCCATCGCCTAGCCACTTCCCCCATGATTGCATGCACCCTAGGCTTGTGCAGATTAAAAATATCATCCTCTATATGAAATTCATCAACACCATAGTTGTTATATAAATACTCAATCTCTGCAATCACTCGCTCTGCACTATGGTAAACAAATCTTTTTGTAAAGATGTCGTGACAATAGGTGCAAAGATAAGGACACCCTCTTGAAGTAAACAGCGGCGAGTAACGCTTACCTTTCAAGTTAGCTGCATGATTGGGATGTTTTGCATAGCGATCAAAATCTACCAAATCCCAAGCAGGCATAGGCAAAGTATCTAAGTCTTGAACAAAATCTCTTGTTTTTGCTACATGAATTTTCCCATCTGCCAGTCGCCTTGAGAAACCAGGCAAATCGATTCCCAAATCCTGACTCAGAGTTAAGCGCATCAACGCTTCTGGAAATACATTATCCGCAGGACCCTCAAAAACCCAATCAATGCTTTCTTCTTCACGCAAAATCTTTTCAGACGCGTTGAGCGCAAACGGCCCACCAATCACCGTAACAATGGATTCATCAAACTGTTTTACAGTTTTTGCAATGCGATAACTTGCTTGTGCTTCAAAGTTTAACGCCGACATACCCACCACATCCGGCTTAAACTCCTGCAACAGAGGCAACAGCTCTGATGCTGGCATTTGCTCCAACTTCATATCCAGAATTTTCACATCAACATGCTGTTGAAAGCGCGCGCGAATAGCTGATGTTAAATAGAGGATACCCATCTGCGGAGACTGCACTGCTCCAACAATTTTTTGATAGGGTTTTAACAACAAAACTTTCAAACGAGGCAACGACTGAAAATCCACACTGGATGCAATCACCTCACTATTTAACGCAGAGGGAATAAATACTTCCGTATCAGGAGGCAATTTCATTTCAAAACTCTGCGCATACTCCACAGCACCAGCGGCGCGAGTGGCTTCATGATCAGCCGCGACCAACGCAAGCGCTGGCGCAAATCTGCTTGATAGTCTGCAAAACTGTGCTGCTGAAATTGCAGAATGTCTTGCGACTCAGCGGTATCCATCCAACTGGTGTAGTAGCGGTCGCTGCCGAGCATATCTCGCGGCAGAGTAATCCCCATGGCATTCAGTGCCGCACTTAAGAATTGGTGTTGCGTGACACGGCTGTCTTCACCACCTCCCAATAACAAAACCTTATGCAAGGCGCGCGCGTTATTGATCGCATTGACCATTGCCAGCGCAACATCTTGTGGATGCACATAATGCAAGGGATTGTCTGGCGATACGGCAAACAATTTACGCATCATGGAACGATCCGCACCCAAGGTGCGCGAATCTACCGACACCCCCACGCGCAGCACACACCACGGAATTGCACTGGCCGCTAGCGCTTGCTCTACCTCCACTTTGTGCCGCGTGTAGTTGTCGCTTGGCGCCACAGCATCGTCCGCCCGCATCAAACGCGTGGCTGGCTCAGGGAATCCAAATACCGTTACAGAGGAGGGGTAAATCAGCAGAGGTTGTTTAACGCGCTGTTCAATATCCGCAATCAAACGCAGCGTGGCGTTGACATTGATGTCATGCGCGAGCTCAGGCGCGCGATCCGTCACCGGCGGCAGTACCGCTGCGAGGTGTATCACCGCCACACAGCCTTGCAGCAAGGGTTTGAAATCCACGGTGCGTAAATCACCCCACACCAACTCGTCGTACAGCGTTTCTATACGCGCCGCCACCTTGCGGTTGGCGGGGTTGTCGAGATCCATGGCCAGCACACGAAAATTCTGCCGCTTGAGCTCAGCCAGCACCATCTGCCCTAAATTGCCAAACGCGCCAGTTACCAGCACCGTGCGAGAAACTATCATGCTTGAAACCCCCTGTTCATTTTTTATCTGCGCAAAAGAATGGAGAGCTTGTGGCTTGATTGCAAGGCGGAATATGGTATTTCGCTAGGCTCCCGTACATAAAGAACAACTCGCCTGTAAAAAAACACAAGACACTCCCAGAGTGGAGTCAGGAGTACACCGTGAATATCCGTAGACGCTGGTTTGGTTCCGCCCTGCTGCTCGCCTCGTTACTGTTCGGGGCACCAGCTTGGTCACAGACCGGCACGCAGTTGCTGTGGGACAACAACAACGATGGTGACGGCTCGGAAATCCAGAGCCAGCCTGATACAAATGGCGGCGACTACATCTTCTGGATCAGCCCAGAATACGCACAACATGGTGTCTGGCGCACAGTGCTGACTGTAACCAGCGGTGAGGCACAACTCTATGTCAAGAAAGGCGACCCCACCGTCACGGGATCAGGCGTTCTCTCCTCCGCCCGGGTAGGTGACGATGCAGTGTTGGTTGATCGCTCGAAGTACAACGTAGGCGAAGCGTGGTACATCCGTGTCAACGCCACAGCAGGAGCAACATGGACACTGCGTTCGGGCGACATTGAAGTCACTGACTGGGGTTCGGTTGACGACAACACCAAAACATCCACCGCCACCATCGGTCCTGAGGGCATGATTTGGTTCAAAGCGCAGATAAACCCGACCACAACCCCTGCCTGGGGGCTGATGGAAAACAGCGTCACACCCAAAGCTCTTTATGTGTCGCTGGATAAGGCACCGATGGCGTTCAGCACCACTACTGTTGCCGATCAGATTGAAAAAACCGCCGGACAAATGATCGCCACTCCCGGCTCGGCCTCTGGCTCCATCTACCTCGGGGTAGCTGGCACCCCGGGAGCCAACATCAACCTCAAAGCTTTCAAACATCTGATCACCACGCCCTCCACGCTGCCGGGCGGACAGTACACGGACGAAGGTATCGACAATTTCGAGTTCAGCCTGACCGGACAATCCAGCACTGCGGTCAACACCGGCGACCGCGCCGGCTTCCGCTTTGTAACCTACAAGGTTGATGTGCCAGCCAACGGCCTCGGCTGGCAAGTGAAGATGACACCAAACACCGGTGATACCGCCAATCTCTACCTGCGTTACGCCATTGCAGCCACACCCAACGACAACAATGCGATGTCTGAACTGGATGAGCAGATCACCGATAACGCCGTTATTGTGCCACCCGATCTGGGGACTGGTCCCTCCTACATCACGGTCTACAGTCCGGACGATGCTGATTTCAGCTTCACCCTGCGCAGCGGTGATCCACAAGTTACGGCTGTTCCCTACATCAATGAAGCACCAAACCAGATCGTCAACGGTCCCGCGAACCAGAATACCGGAGGCTGGATGTACTACCGCGTGGACAACCTTGCCGAACAGCTCAATTACATGGGCTGGGAATTGCTGTTGTCCAATGCGCCCGCCAACACAACACTGGCCACCCGTCGCAATGCCATTCCGGCCAAAAGCGACTACCGTCAGACAGGTCAGAAGAAATCCAGCACGATGCAAGCGCATCAGTCGAGCACCAACGGTCTGCTACAAAACCCCAATCACGAAGCTGATGTCTGGTATATCGGTGTCTACAACCCAACCAGCGCACTGGGAGCCTTTGAACTGACAACTCGTGCGCCGCAGCGCAGCGATCTCGATTTCAACGGTTTTTCACAGGATGTTGGGCTGACAGATGTGGATGGCAATTGCACGGCAGGGCAGGATGTGATGTCCACTCGCTATTTCAAAGTCACGGTGCCAGCAGGAGCACTGGGCTGGGATGTGCGGTTGAGCAATATATCGGGCGGCAAGCCTGTCATGATGGTGCGCCGCGACCTACTGCCAGCCAGCCTGTCGTCTGGCGGCGGCAGCGGCGCCAATAACAGCGCGGCTTGGGCATCCGGCAATTCCTTCAAGGTGATTGGCGATTACACCGACGACAAAGAGGCTGACGGCACTGATGCCAGTGGCCAGATTTTCACCGTCGGTATGGGCAGCCCACTCGAACCGGGCAATTACTACATTGCCGTGGGGCTTTCCAACCCACCAGCCAGTGGCACTTTCTGTTACAGCATTACCAGCCGCGCTATCGGTATTGGCAATGACGGCGGCAACAAACCCTATGCCATCCAAGTGCATGATCTGCCCTTCAACGGCAGCGTATCCGCCACACTGCCCGCACGCGAGATTGCCGTGTATCGCATCGAAGTACCTGACACCCAGCCCGGCTGGATACTGAAGCTGACACCCGATGCCGAACAAGAAGCCATGCTGGCCGTGCGGCAGGGCAGTATTCCGAATATCGATGCCACCGAAACCACCTCTGTGGCAGATACCAACCGCTACACGGGAATAAAACGGGAGCGCAGCGGCACCGACTACTTCTACCGCTTTGCCGATAGCGGCCAGTTCCTCACACCGGGAACCTATTACGCTGTAGTGCAAAGTGAGGGTAACAGCCGCACACCACTGGATCACCTCGGAACTGGGTCGGCCAGCTTCACGCTGACTAGCGCAGCCATGCCCTATGTCGATATTACCGACAATGTACTGGGTGAGGGCGAAACCCGCAGTTGGACGGCACAGGCACTGCCCTACGGTGAATACCATCTGTACCGCGTGCGTGTCGCCCCGGTCTAGCGGCGATGGACATTCGCTTAAAGAACAAGACAGGCAAGCCAATACTGCTAGTGGAAAGAGCTGAGGAAGGTGAGTTTCGCCTGCCCAACGCCAAAACGAGCGCCGAGTTGTCCCTAGGTCAAGACAGAACCAAAAGTGGCTATAGCCGCGATTTCTACCATACCGATCTAGTGACGGTGCCGATGCCTACCGGCGATTACTGGGTGTTAGTGGGCAATCAGGATCAAACTGAAGCCTCGCAGGTGGATGGCCAGTATGACCTCGATATCACTGGCCAAGCCATTCCCGATCTGCCGTTCAACGGTGGCAGCCTGACGGTACCCTTAGAAGCGACACAAAATGCGAATACCTGGCGCTACTACCGCGTGACCGTACCAAGCAACGCCGTGGGCTGGAATATCCGGCTGCGGGATGTCACAGCCGGCAACCCGCGCATGGTGATCCGTCGCGACCAATCACCCACCAGCTTTACCGTACCCAGTTCCCTGTCACTGTCCCAAACCAACTGGCCGAGCTTGTCGCAGGTGGCCGTCGGCTCAGACTTCACCAATGACAAGGACGCCGGCAATGTGGATATGACTGGGCGTTACTTTACCGTTGGCATGAACGCGCCACTGGTGCCGGGAACATATATCGTCGGGGTGAGCAACCCGTCCGGTACAGACCCCATGGCCTACACCATCGAAAGTCAGGGTATCGGTGAACCGACTGAAAAAGATGCCAACGGCGATGATTGGCTCATTCCCATCCAGTCGCTGGATTTTGCCGGTGGCAACCATTCGGGCAGTTTGGATGTGCGCGACATCGCCGTCTACAAGGTTGATGTACCTGTTGACACGGCCAGTTGGGAAGTGTCACTGGATACGGTGCCTGATGGCGAAGTGATGTTGACCGTGTCGAAGGGGCGATTGCCGAATAACAGCGCCACAGAGAGCGGTAACAGTGTCAGCACTGTGGGCGGTACCGTGCGCGAGCAGGTGGGCGACGAGTACTTTTACAAGTTTCATACGACAGCCAATGACAGTATTGACGCAGGCACTTACTACCTCGTGGTGATCGGCGAAGGACAATCGCCTGCAGCCGAAAACCGCACCGGTATCGGTGTGGCAGATTATGTAATCACCAGCAAGGGAGCACTGGATATCTCCTCTGCCGAATACGCCGATGGCACCGTACCTTGGTCAAACATCCCGCTGCGCTACGCCGAAGTGAAAACACACCGCGTCACAGTACCGAATGGCCTGAGCCAGATGTGTATTGGCAGCTACGGAGCAGGGTTTGTGCTGTCGAAAGCGACTGCAGATTCAGTTGCGCTGGGCGGAGACAACGCCGATGACGAGATGCCCTATGCAAAAACGATAGAAGGTGGGGCGGGCAGGATTGGTTACTACCCACCGGGCACAGCCATCATCATCACACCTGAAGCGAATACGGACTATTTCCTGACCGTGGGTCAGCGCGAGAATGGTACGCCCATGTCTACGGTGAACTACACCATCCGGTTCGATTGTGACCCTATCCCTGAGATCTCATTCAATGGTGGTTTTGCTGATGCAGCCGTTGGCCCGTCACCCGGTGGTGGCAGTATTTTCTTTGACTGGTACCGGATAGAAGTACCTGCCAACGCCACCGGCTGGGATCTGCGATTGGTGAATGTCTCTGGTGGCGGTACGCCAAGACTGGTGGTTCGCCGTGATTCAAAACCTGTGACATCTTCCGGCAGCCTACCTGACAGTGCCACCACTTGGCCTTCCGGCGCACAGTGGGCGATGGGCAGTGATTTCACAGGTGGCGATACCGAGGCTGGAGTCAGTGAGGCTGTCACTGGGCGTTTCTTCACGGTTGGCATGGGAGCGCCGCTGGAGCCCGGCAGTTACTACATCGGTGTTTACAACAGCAGCACACAGAATCCGGCAAGCTACCGCCTGCTAAGTCGCGGCATCGGCGAACCGACAGAACTCGATGCTGAAGGTAACCCTTGGCAAATTCCGGTGCAGGTGCTGGGCTTCGATGGCAGTGATCCGCTCGGCAGCAATACCGTCAGCAGCAGTATTGCACCTGTGCCTCAGGGCAACAGCGACAGCGTGGACGATGTGCGTGATCTCGCCGTATACCGGGTTACGGTACCAGCCAATGTCCACGGCTGGCGTGTTGAACTGACACCCAATGCAGGGCACGAAGCAATGCTAGCCGTGCGCCGAGGGTCGCTGCCAAACATCAAGGCTGGCAATAGTAGTCCAGCAGGATTGGTAGAAAATCTGACGAAACTGCAAGGCATTACACGCGAACGGGCTGGCAAAGAGTATTTCTATCAGTTTGCCAGCCGTGATCCAGTGGCACAGGAAGACCGGCAGACACTCACACCGGGAACACATTATGTGGTGGTGGTGGCTGAAGGGCAGAACCCTGCCAATGAAAATAAGCTGGGTACCGGTACTACCTCATACACACTGACCAGCTATGGTGAGATGCCGTTCAGTGACAAGACTTCCACCCCTGTTGACGATGGCACGCCCGTCAACTGGACCAGCCAATCGGTGCAACCGGGTGCCATGAATCTCTATCGCTTCCGCCTGCCAGCCAATTTGCCGCAGGCCATTGAAGTGACGCTGAGCAACCGCTTTGGCAAACCGTCGATGCTGCTGGAGCGTGCGGCAGTGGATGCTTTCCGTTATCCCAATGAAAAAATCGACAACGAAATGCTATACGCCATGGCGGCTGATGGCGGTTACGAGCGTGATTACACCGATACACAGGTCATCAACATTCCTTACCCACCCGCCGGCGATTACTGGCTGGCCATGGGTTCAAACGATACAGCCTCCAGCCCGTTGCCTGCTGGCGGTGACATCACTGTATCGGTCAACGCACCGATACCACTGGCCTTTGATGGCGGTCAGGACAGCCAAGTGCTGGTTAAGAACCAAGTGCGCTATTACCGAGTAGAAGTGCCGGAAACACTGGACGGTCTTGCCGTCCCTGCGTGGCGTGTCAACACTGATTTGTTGAGCGGCAGTGTTGAACTGAGAGTACGCAAGGACTTCCTGCCGCCAGCGGACACCACCACGAAACCCGTGGTGAAAAGCCTGCACAACGAGGCCGTGATTACCCAACCCTTGCTGACACCGGGTATTTGGTATGTCGAAGTGAAGGCAATGGCTGATGGCACCAGTTACACCGTCAACAGCGTGCCTGGTCGAGCACAGCGCCAATGGACTCTGCCGACACAGGCGGCTGATTTCAACCATCCGGGATTGGCTTCACCAATGTTTGGCGACAGCGGTGTTGCAGCAGACGGTTCAGCCATCATCAACCCCAACTCGCTGGACCAGGGTACTGATCTCAAGGTGGGACGCATGCACTTCTATCGCGTGACGGTACCTGCCGGAAACGCTGGTCTACTGAAGACCGAATTGCAGGCATTGAGCGGCAACCCGCAGTTGTACATCCGCCGTAACGGCATGCCGACACTGGATCATGATCTGGCCGGGGATTCCAACACTTCCCTGACAAAAGTTATTTATGACAAGGCCGACGAAGATGCCAACAGCAGTTACGGCCACTGGGTGCCCGTTGATGCGCGAGAGAGCACGCAATTGGAGACAGGCGTGTGGTGGATAGGCATCTTTGCTAAGGACGGTAATGTGCGTTACCGGCTGCGCTTGTCTGCAGGTGCTGTCGAGAACAACGATGGCACACTGGCGGATGCAACAGGTTATGTGCAGGATCTGTCGGCAAGCCCGTCAGTCTCGACAACCCACGCCAACCAGACACTGCTAAAAGGCGACGTCCGCTATTACCGACTCAAACTGCCAGCGGCAGCGACGATCAATGCCAACAGCACACCGTTGAACTGGACGATCACACTGTCGGGCAAAAATACGCTGGGTATACGCCTGCGCGACACGGCACCACCCGGCATGCGCAACAAGACGGTGGGCTCGCTCGCCGATGATGCCAACTGGCAGGACTGGCGCGATGAAAACGAACAGACCGCCAGCACTTCCCACAACTACTACACCGGCAGTGGTACACGGGTATTGCAGATTCCCGAACTGAAACCGGGTGCGACCTACTATGTGGCTGTCAGGGCATCCGATGATATTCCGGTGGGTGATCCGTTCACGATTACCTCATCGCTGTCCGCCTCACGGCTGGTTCTCGACGGCGTGGTGGATTTCTTTACAGGCACTGCCAACACTAGCATTCCGGCCAATAGCCAGCGCCTGTTCCGTGTCGATGTTCCGCCGCTGGCAGGCCAGTGGCAACACAGCGCCACCTACGAATCCGGTGTACAGATGTTCGTGCAACAAGGCACGGTATCACCGGCTGCCAACACCGCCAACAAGGACTTCAATGACTGGTCTTCAGTGGACGGTTTCGGCAAGGCGGGCAATGTAGCCATCGCCGCCAACGGCAGCACCAGCACCGTAACCAGCACCAGCGCCAGCATGAGCATGTCGTTCTACCGAGCGGCGACCATTGCCCTGCGCGCACCGTGGCTGGCCGGTACCTCTTACTACATTCTGGTGAAAAACCCGACGGCAGATGCAAAGAACTTCTCCCTGACGATGACCGGCAAGTACCTCAGTGAATCGGACGCTGACAATGACGGGCTACCGGATAACTGGGAGATAGAGCATTTCGGAGACATCAGTAAATCACCGGCACAGGACAGTGACGGCGACGGCCTGAGCAATCTGAAGGAACTGGAAGCCGGTACCGACCCAAGCAATCCCGATACCGATGGCGATGGCGTGAGGGCTGGATTGGGTGCAGTACGACTGGATCCCACAGAAAATGCAGACTTCGACAAAGACGGCATCGGTGACAACACTGACCTCGATGACGACAACGATAATGTGCCCGACTTGATTGACAACTGTCCTTACATTGCCAACCCCTATCAAGCGGATACCGATGGCGACGGCGTGGGCAACGCCTGCCAAACAGCAGTGATTTCATTCGAGACGGGTATTCCAGCAGGCTGGCAGTCAACAACGGATGAGGCATCGCATTTGCAGCAAAGCCTGCGCGCTGCTGCCATCACCGATGGACAGACCGCTGCCATCACCTGGCGCGAGAGCTTCGCTGGTGGACCAGTGCAGTTCGATGTGAAAGTGTCATCCGAACAGAACAAGGACATTTTCGCGCTCGCGGTTGATGGAGTGGTCGTGAATGCCACACGCAAATCGGGATCATTCGGCTGGGCAACGCTGTCTGCCACCGTGACACCTGGCGTGCATACACTGACCTGGAGCTATACCAAGGACGCAGCCAACAGCGCTGGCGGTGACACAGCATGGCTCGACAACATCCGTTACACGCAAGGTGAGGATGCCGGCGATACAGACGGCGATGGCATCATGGACTTTGACGATCCCGATGATGACAACGATGGCATCCCCGACGAGCGCGATGCATTCCCCAAAGATCCGACTGAAACAGTGGACACAGATGGCGACGGCATTGGCAATAATGCAGACGACGACGATGACGGTGACGGCATTCCCGATGCAGAAGATCCTTACCCGCTGGATGGCGTGCTGATTAGCATGCGGGACGGCGATGTGGCCAAGTTAGGGCTGGGCCATGCTGTAGCCTATGTGGGTGATGTGGACGGTGATGGCTTTGGTGATGTTGTCGTCGGTTCCTACAAAGCTAGCCCCGTCGTGTCAGGGGTTGTTCGCAAAGGCGCAGGATCGATTCGCGTCATTTCTGGCAAAACCGGCACCTTGATACCAGCGCTGAATGTGCCTGGTACGCTGCCGGGTGATGGTTTTGGTTTCAGTGTGGCCGGCGTCGGCGACATCAACGGTGACAACATCCCCGACATCGCCGTTGGCGCACCCACCGCCGACTGTAGCGGGCGTAAGGATGCTGGCAGTCTGACCGTGCTGTCCGGCGCTACAGGCACACCGATCTATACCGAGTGTGGTGCCTTTGCCGGCGATCGCCTCGGCACAGCTGTGGCATTGGCGGGTGACATCAACAATGACAGTATCCCCGATATTGCAGCCGGAGCTCCTTTTGCTGATCGCAATGTGGCCGGTGTAATCACCAAGGATCTCGGCAGCATTCGTGTTTACACCGGTATCGGGGGCAACCTGATTGCCGAGCGGTTCGGGCTGGCAAAAGGTGATCGCTTCGGCAGTGCGGTGGCAGCGGCAGGCGATATCAATAACGACGATAAAGACGACCTATTGGTGGGCGCACCACTGGCAGACAAGCAGGTGTTAGGCAAGCTGGTCAAGGATGTCGGGCATGTACAACTGCTGTCGGGGCAGGTTCTGCACACTGGCGGCAGCGACACACTGCTGATAGAGGAAGGTGAAAAAACAGGCGACGGCTTCGGCACATCGGTATCCGGCGGACACGATGCCAACAACGATGGTATACCTGACATCGCCATCGGCGCGCCGCGCGTGGATGTGGTGATGGAGGTCAATGGCAAATCTGCCCTACGCAAGGATGTTGGCCGCGCCTACCTGTACAGCGGCAGTGGCAGCGGACCGATCCGTACCCGCGATGGCGCTGCCGCAGGCGACTGGTTTGGTGCGGTTGTAGCACTGCCCGGTGACCTGAACGGCGACACCCGCGCCGATCTCGTCGTGGGCAGCCCGCGTTCAGACAAATCCAGCATCAATGCCAAGGGCAAGACTATCCTGCTGAAAGATGTCGGCCGAGTGGTCGGTTACAGCGGAGCCAATGGCGCAGTGTTGTTCGACCGCACCGGCGCAGTCGCCAAAGATAACTACGGCGCGGCGCTGGATGCCAGCGGTGACATCAACGGCGATGGCGTGGCTGACATCATTATCGGCACACCCAGTGCTGATGCACTCGGCACTAACGCCAAGGGCAAGACCGTCCTACTGAAGGATGTCGGTCACATTGATATATTGTCCGGCAGGGCATTGGCTAAATGAGCGGAGGAGACTTGTAATGGAAGACGATCTTCTCCTCACCTTAAACCGCCTGCGCGAAGAACATCGCATGCTGGACGATGAAATTCTGGTGCTGCTGGAGAGGCCGTACTTCGATCAACTGCTGATGCAGCGCCTGAAAAAACGCAAGCTGTGGCTAAAAGATACGATCACGCGCGTAGAAAGCAAACTGATTCCGGATTTGGACGCTTGAGCACCGCATCAATGCTCTATTGATGCATGCCGGACGAATAAATTTTGTAGCCCCCGCGTTCTCTTTTTGCTGCATACATCGCGCGATCGGCAAACACGCGCAATTGATTGTCGTCGCGCGTGTGATCGGGATACATCGCCACACCCACACTCGCCGTTACCTGCATGCCCTTGGGCAAGATGTCATACGGCTTGCCAATTTCATCGACAATACGCTGCGCCACAATATCAATCCCCGGCGGCGAAGCCACATTTTCTAAAATCACCGCAAATTCATCGCCACCGACACGCGCAATGGTGTCAGCTTTGCGCAATAAGTTAGTTAGGCGATCAGCAATCTCGCACAAAATTTTATCGCCCATATCGTGGCCAAGCGTGTCATTGACGGGCTTAAAGCCGTCCAAATCAATCATTACTAAGCCGGCTATGTTTTTATTGCGATCACTGCTTGCGAGTGCGCGCGTGAGCTGGCTGTCAAACATCGAACGGTTAGCCAAGCCCGTCAAAGGATCGTGCGCCGCAAGAAATGCGTAGCGATCACGCTCGGCATCACGCTCCTGCTTCAAGCGCTGCGTAATCGCTTCAAACACCAACATCAAAAAAATAATAGCGAAGTAATTCACCAACCAATGCGTCAAATGCAGCGTCAGAAATTTAGAAAGATCGAGCAGTTGGGGAAATTTAAACAGCCAGCGATCTATTCCAATCATCGCAATGTGGCTGAGAAAAACGATACTAGACCACAACAAGCCGCTGTATTTCTCGCCTAAGGTGAACGCCAATACAATCGGAATGACCAACAGCGGCATGGCCGGCGACTCCAGCGGTCCGCCAGAAGTTGCCACACCGACAATCACACCCACATAGGTACATAACACGGTAATTTCTGCGCAGTGTTGATAGCGCTCACCGTTGCGCAACCAGTACAGCACCAATAAATAACCGCAGACCATAAAGATCAATAAGGTTATCGTGATAGCAATATTATTTTCAGAAAATGGCGCAAAAAAATGACATACACCGATGTCAAGGCAATCAGCAGAATATACAACGAGGCAATGCCCGCCAAAATGCGGGCGCGATACAACACTTCATGGTTGCTGAGATACTCGGGGCTGATCAAACGATCAAACAACTTGGCAAAATCCCTGCCAAACAACATGCCATTCTCCTACTGCGTTTACTTACACATAGCGACTGGTGCGCGTCATCAAACGCGATACCAAGGTCATCCCTTTTTTAATCGGTGCTGGAAATTGCGTACCGCCCGCCGCCAATGCCGCATGGCTGTGGCGTGCTTCGTCTTCCAACATCGTTTCAACAATGGCGCGACTTTTTTCATCGCAAGGTGGCAGCGTTTGCAGATGTTCTTCCAAGTGTTCGCACACTTGATCTTCAATCGCCGACACAAAACCCAAACTGGTTTTATCGCCAATCAAACCGGCTGCCGCACCTAAACCAAACGACATGCCATACCACAGTGGATTCAAAACCGAGAGGTGTCCGCCCAGTTGTTTGACGCGCTCTTCACACCACGCCAGGTGATCAATTTCTTCATCGGCCGCGCGTTCCATTTCCTCGCGCACGACAGGCAGTTTGGCAGTCAGCGCCTGACCTTGATACAGCGCCTGCGCACACACTTCGCCGGTGTGATTAACGCGCATCAAGCCAATCGAACGCGCTGTTTCTTCTTTAGTCAGCGAGCACTCCGCCACTTGCAAGGCCGGCGTGGCGCGCAGCGCGGGGCGCGTGTCACCCGTCAGCGTGCGCAGGGCGCGATCCGCCGAAACCAGCAAATGATCCAAACCGGTGAGTTGGCGTTCGGCAATAGGTGGCAGCATGTGAATTTCCACAAAAATCTCTTGTGTTCCAGTCTATGCTTTTTTGCCCAAAATAAAAAATTGGGGGGGCGTATAATTCGCGCCCTTCCCGCCCGCACAGGCAAACTCAGTCAAGGTTTCTCATGTCCTCCGCCTCCATGCGCAAAGGCTATTTGTACGGCTTTATTACGGTGTGTATGTGGGCAGGCTTCGTGCTGTTATCGCGTATGGCACAGGCCAGCGGTTTAAACAGCTTTGATATGACCGCCCTGCGCTTTGGCACCGCGTCACTACTGCTATTCCCCGCGTGGCTGTTCTGGCAGCGCGTGCCGCTATTCACACTACAAACCTTGCTGCTAGCCCTGATCGGCGGCATTGGCTATGCGCTGTGTGCCTACTCGGCGTTTCATTTCGCACCAGCCTCACACGGCGCGGTGCTGCTGTCGGGCGTGCTGCCTTTTTTTGTCACGCTGGTGGCGTGGTTATTACTCGGCGAAAAACCCAGTGCGCAGCGCTGGTTGGCTTTGAGTGTGATCGGCGGCGGCGTGCTGTGTTTGGCGTTTTACAGCTTGGGTGATTTACAAAACAGTTGGCCCGGCGATTTATTGTTGCTGGCATCCTCTTGTTTGTGGGCGATCTACAGTGTGCTGGCCAAACGCTGGGGCAAAACGCCGAAGGAAATCACCATCGGCGTCGGTTTGTTATCCGCGCTTATTTATCTGCCCTGCTATTGGTTGCTGTTACCGAAAAGGCATACACGATGCCGCGTGGAGCGCCATTCTGCTGCAGGCATTTTTTCAAGGCGTGTTAGTTGTTGTAGTGGCCATGCTGACTTTTATGAAAGCCATGGAACAACTCGGCCCCACACGCTTGGGCGCAGTGATGGCAACCGTACCTGCCTTTGCCGGTATTGGCGCAGTGGTTTTTTTGGGCGAACCTTTTTCGTGGCTGTTGGTGCTGGGCTTGCTGCTCACTTGCGGCGGCGCATGGTTAGGCTCCAAAGGCTAGGCAAAAAACACCGTATTTCCCGCAGTTTTTTGTGTTTTTTTGTAAATTAGTTAGCGCATTCCAATTTTCTTTTCGATTATACGCAGCGTAGTAATCAGAAAGAGGATCGAGCAATGAAAGCCATTATTCCCGCATTATTTTTCGCCACCTTAGCTGCGCCCTCAGGCATTGTTAGCGCCATGCTGTTGGCTGCACTCGTGTTCTGGGTAGCATACGATCAGGAATCCGAAACGCGGATGGTCTACTGATTACCGTAAGAATTGCGAGCATAAAAAAAGCGGGCATGCCCGCTTTTTTTATTGCACCACACACAGCTATTAAAAGCTTGCACTCTCGCGCAATGCCGCGATGCGTTTTTCCAACGGCGGGTGGCTCATAAATAATTCGCCCAAAGTTTTGCTTTTGCCGTTGATGCCGAAGGCCACCAATTGCCCATCCAGCGTACTCTCGTGTGAAACCTTGAGGCGTTCCAAGGCAGCAATCATTTTTTCTTTGCCTGCCAGCTTGGCACCGCCAATATCGGCACGGAATTCACGCTGACGGGAGAACCACGCCACGATGGTGCTGGCCACTATGCCAAACACCATTTCCAACACGAACACGGTCATCATGTAGGCGAAAGCGCCGCGATCGCGATCACCAATGAATTGCGCCACGACACGCGCCAAGAAAATCACAAAGGTGTTTACCACGCCTTGAATCAAAGTCAGGGTCACCATGTCGCCATTGGCGATGTGTGAAACTTCATGCCCCAACACCGCTTCCGCTTCTTCACGGCTCATGTTGTGCAGCAGACCGGAGGAGACAGCCACCAAGGCGCTATCGCGCTTCATACCGGTGGCAAATGCATTGATATCGGGTGAGTCGTAAATCGCCACATCCGGCATGCCGATACCTGCCGCCTGTGCTTGACGCTTCACCGTCTCTAGCAGCCAAGTTTCTACCTGTGTGCGCGGCTGCTCGATCACTTGCGCCCCCGTGGTGCGCAGCGCCATCCACTTGGACAGCATTAAAGAGATAACCGAGCCACCCATACCAAACACAAAAGCCAACAACAGCAGGCCGCCCATGCTGTTGCGCGACAGCCCCAGATACGACTGCAACACGCTCAACACGATGCCGAGCACCAACATAATGGCCAAGTTGGTCGCTAGAAATAAAACAATGCGCTTCATGAAAACCTCAAAGTGGATGCGTAACCCGAAGATGGGTGCTGCCGAGCGCTTTTCAAGCGACTGGCAGCGTTAGGACAAGAAACAATAAGAATAGTTCCCAATACGCTGTTTAACGGCGTCGCACAATGCCGCCGCTGTTTTTCTTGTCGTCTTCAGTCTGTTCCAAGCTGAGACCAGCCAGCCCACCAAAACCGCCACCGCCCGAATTTTCTTGCGCCAGTTTGATCATCAAGCGCAGATCGTTGGGCGAATCCGCGTGCAACAGTGCATCTTCGTAAGTGATCTCTCCGGCATCGTAGAAATTGAACAGCGCTTGGTCGAAAGTCTGCATACCCAATTCCGTGGATTTTTTCATCAACTCTTTCAAGCCGTGCACTTCACCTTTACGAATCATGTCGGAAGCAAGCGGCGTATTGAGCAGCACTTCGATAGCTGCACGGCGACCGTTGCCATCCGGTGTCGGCACCAATTGCTGCGCGATGATTGCTTTTAAGTTCAGCGACAAATCCATCCACAACTGCGAGTGCCTATCGGCGGGGAAAAAGTGAATGATACGATCCAAGGCTTGGTTAGCGTTGTTGGCGTGCAGGGTGCACAAACACAAGTGACCGGTTTCTGCAAACGCAATCGCGTGATCCATGGTTTCGCGTGAGCGTACCTCACCGATCAAAATAACATCGGGCGCTTGACGCAAAGTATTTTTCAGCGCCACTTCAAACGACTCGGTATCAATGCCCACTTCGCGCTGCGTAACAATACAGCCTGCGTGTTGGTGAATAAATTCGATCGGATCTTCGATGGTAATGATGTGACCTTTGGAATTGCGATTGCGATGGCCGATCATCGATGCCAACGAAGTGGATTTACCTGTGCCGGTCGCGCCCACAAAAATAATCAAACCACGTTTGGTCATCGCCAATTCTTTGATTACTTCTGGCAACATCAAATCGTCAATTTGCGGAATCTTGGTTTCGATACGACGCAACACCGCACCCGCCAGGTTGCGCTGATAAAACGCATTGGCACGAAAACGACCGATACCGCGCGCCGATACCGCAAAATTCAACTCCAAATTCTGCATGAACTCTTCGCGCTGCTTTTCGTTCATCAAACCGAGCACGACTTCACGCGTCAATTCCGGCGTCAACGGCGTGTTGGTCACTGGCACCACTTTGCCGTTCAGCTTGATTGAAGGTGGAACGCCTGCGGTGAGAAAAAGATCGGAAGCACCTTTTTCTACCATCAATGCCAACAGTTTGCTGATATCCATATTGTTCTTACCTGAATAAGGGTTATTGCCAGAATAATGATTTGTTATCGATTAAAAGTTTTCTGGAATTTTCGCTTTTTCACGCGCTGCATCGCGCGAAATCAAACCTTTTGACACCAAGTTCGTCAAACACTGATCCAGCGTCTGCATGCCCAACTGACCGCCCGTTTGAATAGCGGAATACATCTGTGCAATTTTGTCTTCACGAATCAAGTTACGAATCGCCGCGGTGCCGCGCATGATTTCGTGTGCCGCCACACGACCGCCGCCATTTTTCTTCAACAGCGTTTGTGAAATTACGCCTTGCAGTGATTCCGACAACATCGAACGCACCATGGCTTTTTCTTCCGCAGGGAATACATCCACCACACGGTCGATCGTTTTTGCGGCTGAAGTGGTGTGCAGCGTACCGAACACCAAGTGGCCGGTTTCTGCAGCAGTCAATGCCAAACGAATGGTTTCCAAGTCACGCATCTCACCCACGAGAATAATATCTGGATCTTCCCGCAAAGCTGAACGCAATGCTTCGGCGAAGCCCAAAGTGTCGCGGTGCACTTCCCGCTGGTTCACCAAACATTTTTTACTTTGATGTACGAATTCGATTGGATCTTCGATGGTCAAAATGTGTTCGTATTTGTTGTCGTTGATGTAGTCAATCATCGCCGCGAGCGTGGTGGATTTACCCGAACCGGTTGGTCCCGTCACCAAAATTAAACCGCGCGGAATGTGACACAAATCTTTAAACACTTGCCCCATGCCCAACTCTTCCATCGTCAATACTTTGGAAGGAATGGTTCTGAATACCGCACCGGCGCCGCGGTTTTGGTTGAAGGCGTTGACGCGGAAACGCGCCACACCTGGCACTTCAAACGAGAAGTCAGTTTCCCAAAACTCTTCGAAATCTTTGCGCTGCTTATCGTTCATGATGTCATAAATCAGCGCGTGCACTTGCTTGTGCTCCAGCGCCGGCAAGTTGATGCGGCGCACATCGCCGTCCACACGAATCATCGGTGGCAAACCGGCCGACAAGTGAAGATCCGAAGCGCCTTGTTTTGCGCTGAAAGCCAGCAGTTCAGTAATATCCATAATGAAAACAACCTTGTGTTGAGAGTTAACCCACGGGACACCGGTACAACACCTGCATCCATGACGACAATCGCTGCCAATATAGCCAAGGTGCACGACCGTATACAACACACCGCGCAGAAATGCGGGCGCGATGTGAACGCCGTCACATGACTGACCTGGGCAATTAGCGCTCGCTTATAATGCTGCGCTCTTTGGGAGGCACGGCATGACTCAACCCACTATTGGATTTATCGGCGCCGGCAATATGGCGGCCAGCTTGATCGGCGGCTTGGTCGCGCGCGGTTTTACGCCACAGCAACTCTGCGCCGCAGACCCCAACGCCGCTGGCTTGCAGGCACTCGCCGCACAACACGGCATCCACGCTTGCACGAGCAATGCGGAGGTCGCGCAACGCGCCGATATTCTGGTGCTGGCCGTGAAGCCGCAGGTGATGAAAGCGGTGTTGACCGATCTCGCGCCATCTGTGCAGAGCAAGCACCTGATCCTCTCCATCGCCGCCGGTATCAGCATGGCCAGCATGGAGCAGTGGCTCGGTGGCGCGCCCGCCATCGTGCGCTGCATGCCCAACACCCCCGCGCTGGTGCAGCAGGGCGCGAGTGGCTTGGTCGCCAACGCGCGCGTCAGTGCCGTGCAGCGCGAGCAAGCAGAAGCGATTCTGAAAGCTGTCGGCATTGCGTTGTGGCTGGATAACGAGACACAAATTGATGCCGTGACCGCCGTTTCCGGCAGCGGCCCCGCGTACTTTTTTCTGTTGATGGAAGCGATGATTGCCGCCGGTGAAAAATTGGGGCTCAGCACAGAAGCTGCTCGCGCGCTCACGCTACAAACCGCACTCGGTGCCGCGCAGATGGCGTGCAGCAGCGAGTTTGATCCCGCCGAATTGCGGCGCCGCGTCACTTCGCCAGGCGGAACCACCGAACGCGCCATTGCGCATTTTGAACAACAACATTTGCGCACGATTGTTGATGATGCCTTGCAAGCGGCCAGCACGCGCTCGCAAGAACTGGCGCAACAATTGAGCTAAACAACTATCGAGTTCGCACACATGAATGCATTCGCACAAATTGGCATCCTCACCCTGCAAACCATCGGCGGTTTGTATTTGCTGGCGGTGGTATTGCGTTTTTTATTGCAGGCCGCCCGCGCCGATTTTTACAATCCACTCTCGCAAGCGATCGCAAAAATCACTACACCTGTTTTGATGCCGCTGCGCCGCCTCATTCCCGGCTTGTTTGGCCTGGATCTCGCCTGTGTTGTCTTGGCGATTGCCGTGCAATACCTCACCGTCACTTTGAGTTGTTTATTGGTGGGTATTTTTAATCCACTGATTGTGTTGCTGTGGAGTTTGATCGGCATCGCATCCATGGTGGTCTACATTTATTTAATTTGCATGATCGTGATGATCATCCTCAGTTGGGTTGCGCCCTACACACGCCACCCCGCTGCAGTATTGTGCGTGCAATTGGTGCGGCCGCTGTGTGCGCCTATCCAGCGTTTTATTCCCTCACTGGGCGGTTTAGATATTTCACCGATTTTTGTTTTTTTATTACTGAATGCCGCGCGCGTGTTGATCAACAGCGCCGCAGCCAGCACCGGCTTAATGGGCGGTGCCAGCATGTTAGTTCCTGGTATGTTTTGATAAAAGCCCATTATGACACTCGCTATTTTTGATCTCGATAACACGCTGCTCAACGGTGACTCCGATCACGCTTGGGGTGAATTTATTGCCGATCTCGGCGTGGTCGATGCAACAGAATACCGCGCAAAAAATGACGCGTTTTATGACGATTACTGTCGCGGCGAATTGGATATCTACGCCTACCAGCGTTTTGTACTGGGCGTATTGGCGGGCAAAAGCATGGATGAATTATCGCGCTGGCATGCGCAATTTATGCGCGACAAAATTGCCGGCATGATTCTGCCCAAAGCTGTCGACCTCATTGAAAGCCATCGCGCACAAAATCACACTTTGATGATTATCACCGCCACCAACGCTTTCATTACTGCCCCTATCGCGCAGCGCTTAGGCATTGATATTTGGCTCGCCACCGAGCCGGAGATACGCAACGGCGTTTACACCGGCGACATCAGCGGCACACCCTGCTACCGCGAAGGCAAAGTCGAGCGCCTCAACGCTTGGCTAAACAACAATAATGAAACCCTGCACGGCAGTTTTTTCTACAGCGATTCGCACAATGATTTGCCGCTGCTACAAAAAGTGGATAAGCCCGTAGCGGTTGATCCCGATGACAAACTTAAAGTGTTTGCAGAAAAAATGGCTGGCAGGTACTGGGTTTGCGGTGAGAAAACATTTCAATAAAAATAATCTAATAAATAACAGGGCCTCATGAAAAATATACAGTTGCATTCGTTAACTTCTCTACGCTTCTTTGCCGCTCTGATGGTTTTTTTTAGTCACCTTGATTTTCTGCGCATACACACAGATACAGCGGGAAACCCAGACAAATACCAAGACATCTATAACACCTGGTTTTATGAGGGATATTCTGGCGTAACTTTTTTCTTCATTTTATCCGGATTTATCTTGGCTCACTCGTATCAAGATAGACTGGCAAACCGCACAACGACCACTGCAGATTTTTTTATTTATCGCATCGCGAGAATCATGCCACTACACTGGCTAACACTTTTACTAGCCATATTTTTATTGCGCACATCCAACGGTAATTATGATTTTTTCTCCACTAGCAGCTTTCTGACCAACGCACTCTTATTACAGGCTTGGTTTAGCGACACAAGCACGGCATTTTCCTACAACTTGGTATCATGGAGCTTGTCAGATGAAATGTTCTTCTATGCCATGTTTCCATTGCTTATCCGACTCAACACCAAAGCACTTATCCTCATTTTCATTCTACTCATCACCTGCATACTCACCTGGCTGCCGATAACGCTGCCCTTCGCGCCTTTTCATCTACCACGCTTCACCGATCTCACGAAATATTATGCCTACTGGTTTCCTGCATTCCGTATTGGTGACTTTCTAGCAGGCATTATTCTCTACCGCGCATGGATTACCTACAAAACAATCCCATCACTGCTAGCTAGTCTCCTGCAAGGAGCGTCCATTGTTTTACTGGTTTTATTTTATGCCCACCATGCCAGCGTCGATGAAACTCTGCGTTTCGATTTTTACTACGCCACTCCCATGGCTTTTCTGATTTTTGTTTTTGCTTACTCCAATGGGGTTTTTGCAAGAATGATATCCAATCGCCCCATGCTGATACTCGGCGAAGCCAGCTTTGCTTTTTACATGATCCATCAGCTAGAGCTGTATCAGATTGGCCATCGATTGGTGAGGTACAACGATACCCTACTTGAATGGTTCTATATGACAGAGCACCCAGAGTACGCTGTGTGCATCCACTTGGGTATCAGCGTGATCTTGAGCCTAGCGCTCTTTTTCTTATTTGAACGTCCAGCTCAGCGCATTTTCCAGAAAGGATTGTTTGGCATAAAAAACATGATCATTCGTGCCGAATTTAAACCTACTCGCGCTTAATGCGCAGTCAGGCTAATGATTCCTCCCGCAACCGTTCCATCACGGTCTTTGTCTCCGGTCTTACCCCGCGCCACAAATAAAAACTTTCGGCGGCTTGCTCTACCAACATACCCAAACCGTCGGCGACTTGCGCACCGTTGCGCTGCGCCCACTGCAAAAATGGCGTGAGTTGTGTGCCGTACATCATGTCGTAACAGCAGGCGTTGGGGTTGAGGATGGCGGGGTCGAGATCGGGCATTTCGCCACCCAAGCTGGCAGAGGTGCCATTGATAACGATGTCAAACGGGCGCGCGTGAATTTGCAAACTGCTGGCGCGCAGTAATTTTATTTCTTGTGCAGATTTGCCCACAGAAAAATCTTTCACCAGTGCTTCTGCTTTTTCCAAGGTGCGATTGGCAATGACCACGCGCGAGGGCTGCTCCGCCAACAAAGGCGCAATCACGCCGCGCACCGCACCGCCCGCACCGAGCAACAACACGCGTTTGTTTTTTATCGTCCAGCCGAGGTTTTGTGTGATGTCGCGCAGCAAACCGGCACCGTCGGTGTTATCACCATAAATTTTTCCATCCGGCATTTTTTTCAGCGTATTTACCGCGCCGGCGGCTTCGGCGCGCTCGCTCACCACATCGGCCAGTTCAAATGCTTCTAACTTGAACGGCACGGTGATATTGAGGCCGCTGCCGCCGCTGGCAAAAAAGTTTTTTGCCGTGGCAATAAATTGATCGGCGGCAACCAATTGACGATCGTAGATCAAATCCTGCTGCGTCTGTGCGGCAAACGCAGCGTGAATCTGCGGTGATTTGCTGTGTGCTATGGGGTTGCCAAATACCGCGTAACGATCAGTCATGTTTTTTCCTGTAATGATTTACACCCACTCGCGGCGCACGATGTAATCGCTGTAGAGTTTGGCTTCTGGTGAACCCGCTTCCGGTTGCCAGTTGTAATGCCAGCTCACCAGCGGTGGCAACGACATCAAAATAGATTCGGTGCGCCCGCCAGTTTGCAGACCGAACAGCGTGCCGCGATCGTACACCAAGTTGTATTCCACATAGCGCCCGCGACGATACAACTGAAAATTGCGTTCGCGCTCACCGTATTTCATGTTTTTACAACGCGCCACCACAGGGCAATACGCTTCAATATAGCTGTCACCTACGGCTCGCAAAAATGCAAAACTTTTTTCAAAACCCCAAGCATTCAAATCATCAAAAAACAAACCGCCAATACCGCGCTGCTCATTGCGATGCTTCAGAAAAAAATACTCATCGCACCATTTTTTGTAATCGGCATACACATTGGCACCAAATGGCTCACACGCTTTTTTTGCCGTGCGGTGCCAATGCACACAGTCTTCATCAAAACCGTAATAAGGCGTGAGATCGTAACCGCCGCCAAACCACCACACATCCGGCTCACCGTCTTTGCGTGCGATAAAAAATCTCACATTGGCATGCGAGGTAGGCACATAAGGATTTTCTGGATGGATAACAAGAGAAACGCCCATCGCTTCAAAGGCACGCCCCGCCAATTCTGGGCGATGCGCGGTGGCAGAAGCTGGCATGGAATCGCCTTGCACATGTGAGAAATTGACGCCGCCTTTTTCAAATACTGCGCCGTTGGTAATCACGCGCGTGATGCCGCCACCGCCGCCCCCTTCGCGCTGCCACGCGTCTTCGACAAATTTCGCACGACCATCTTCCGCTTCTAAACCTGCGCAAATACGATTTTGCACATCCAACAAATAATTTTTTACCGCAGCTACATCAACAGTCATCACACTCTCTCCAATTCATTAAGCCATGCGGCAGATGTCGCCCGTCATTACATCGCGAATCTGCGTGGGGTTTTGCAAACCGCCGAGTGCACCGGGCAGCACAGCATCCAAGGTGTCGCCAAAATTGCAGCGCACATCAAACACCGTACGCGCCGGTTTTTTACCCGCACGATTTGCTGATGTTGACACCAAAGCTCTACCAAACTGTTTGCACAACGCAGCTGCTAACGGGTGCGCCGTAACGCGCACCGCCAGTGTGCTGCGCCCGCCAGTAATCCACGCCGGCGCTGCGCCATTGTTAGGCACCAGCCAAGTATTAGGGCCAGGCCAACTTGCGTGCAGCAGCGCCAGTTTTTCTTCTGGCAAACCGCGCAGGTAGGGCATCAGTTGTTCAACATCGGCTGCAATAAGTATCACGCCCTTGCGCCAGCTTCGTTGTTTTAGCGCAAGCAATTGTGCAACAGCTTCTTCATTGTGCGGATCACAACCCAAACCCCATACCGCTTCCGTGGGATAGGCAATCACGCCGCCGCTGCGCAATACCGACACCGTACGCTGCAGCTGAAAAGTGTTCATTGAAAGTTTTCGTTCAGGCACCGAAAGCATTTTGTATCCACTCAAATTGCAGTGCATTATTTTCTGTCGGCCTTGCCGCGACAATATCGAAGCGACACGGCGCATTGCGCCACTGCGGATGCGCCAATAAAAACAACTGCGCGGTTTGCAGTAATTTGCGCTGTTTACTCGCCGTCACACTTTCTACCGGCGAACCAAAGTTATCACTTTTGCGAAAGCGCACTTCGACAAACACCAGTGTTGCACCTTCGCGCATAATCAAATCAATTTCACCGCCGCGCCGTTGAAAATTCTGCGCAATGGATTGCAGGCCTTGCTGCTGCAAATAGTGTTCTGCAGCGCGCTCTACCACTTCACCCCGTGCGCGCGGCGCAGCGGCACCGCGAGGCATCAGAAACGCCCGTCAGCCGTGGCGGGCTGAGCGATGGGTTTGCCGTCTTGCATCACCGCCCACACCAAACTGCGCTGCACGCGACGATTGCTCATGCTCAAGTAGCCGGTATTGCCCGACACACGCAACGAGGCGTTGCCCGCCAGCGGTGACAGTTGTGAGAACAGTTGCTCGGCATCGGCACCCATCGCGAACAGGCGTCCGTTGGCATTATTCGGCACGGGAATTTTGGCTTCTTGCAGCGGCCCGCTGCTCACCTGCCAAGGCGACAGGCACACGCGCAGACCATTGGTGCGCACATCAACGCGACCGTCCAACACTTCCGCCGTCGCGTACACCGGCAGATCTTTGCCGCCGTTGCGTTGCAGAGCATCCATCACGGCTGCTGCATCTGCGCCGTTGCCACTGAAATACACCATCTCCGGCAGGGTTTTGCCGGCGCGCATCTGCCCGCTCGCCAAATCCACGCCGAGCGCATCGGCGATCGCCGCGCTGTAATTGCCAGTGCCAGCCGCGTAGCGCATTTGCACCGCTTCACCACCCGTGCGCTGCCAAGCCTGTGTGAATGCCTGTGCCAAGCGTTCGCCGCGCTCGCCCTGCGGTGCAATCACCAAGGCACGGCGGTAGCGATTGGCGGCCGCTGTGGTTGCCACCTGCGCCACATCGTCATCGGGGTTGAGGCTGAATTGATACAAAACATCGGCGCTGCGCTGCTCCGGCGCGGTGTGGTTCAACGCCAGCGTCGGTACCGGCAAATTGGCTTGATTGGCCAATACTTGTACCTGTTCTTTTCCAGCGGGCCGATCACCAGTTGCGCACCCTGCGCCACAGCTTGCTGGTAAGTATTGAGGATATCGGGCGAGGCGCTGGTATCCACCAAATCCACCTGCGGCGCGCCGCCACCGCCACTCATCTGCTGGTAGTGCATGCTCATGAAGCCATCGCGGAATGCCTGCCCCGCCGCCCCCCACTTGCCAGTCAAGGGCAGTAACAAGGCGATGCGTTGTGGGCGAGCGCCGTTGGAAGTTTCACTGGCAGCGACCACCAACTCGGCGGGCATACTGCGATTGGCAGGGTGTGTGGCGTAACGGTTGCGCCAGCTCTGCACATCGGCGGCCATGCGCTCGCTGTTGCCTGCGTCTTCACGCTGA
Organism: Cellvibrionales bacterium; assembly: GCA_016713115.1. Taxonomy (NCBI): domain Bacteria; kingdom Pseudomonadati; phylum Pseudomonadota; class Gammaproteobacteria; order Cellvibrionales; species Cellvibrionales bacterium. The sequence goes on from JADJPU010000001.1 coordinate 889,451, forward strand.
ATGTGAGCAAGTGCTAACCATCCTGCTAATAGCTGATCTTCTTTAGAGTTGCGGCTGTCGGCGTTCTCTAAGAATTGCAGATCCGCCATCGACATCGCCAACAACAGCCGCCAAATGCTGGCCGACAATTCCGCTTGCTCTGCCTCCGGCGTGTGCGCACTCTGGCTAATGCGCTCATGCAGTGCGTCCAGCATTTTGCCTTGGCGCTCAAACAAACGCGCACGCAGACTGTGCAGCGTGGCCGTCTGACTCTCGCTCAGCCCTTGGTTCAATTCAGGGGCAAGCAGCACACGCGCCGCATCGTCTACATGGCGCTGGTACAGTGCCCAATCGCCGTATTGCAGGCTGTACTCGATGCGCTGTGGCGGCGTAAGCGACTCGGGACGCAGTACCTCAAACACGCGCCCCATGCGCACATAATCACCCATTTGTTGATAGTAGGCCGAGGCTTGCAGAAAGAGGGTTTCGCGCTCGGGCGATTGCGCGGCTTCTGCGCGCTTGAGCAATTCAAATACCAAGTTGGTGTTGACCGCCTTCGGCTTGGCGCTGCCCTCAGAAGAAGACGATTGCTCTGCGATCTCGGGTATCGCACCGCTATCTGGCTTGGGCGCAGCACAGCTCGCCAAACCCATACTTATCAACAACATCAAGACAGCTGCGCCGCGCAGGCGCAAACGACAAGGTAGAATGAAAGACATCTTTGAATTCCGGTTTATGGCATGTCCACGGCAACCCTGTATCTGGTCGCAACGCCCATAGGCAATCTGGCCGACATGGTACCCCGCGCCCTTGCGGTTCTCCAATCCGTTGATGCCATCGCGGTGGAGGATTCGCGCCACAGCGGCAAATTGTTGCAGCACTTCAACATCAGCAAGCCGCTGATTCCCTACCACGACCACAACGAGCGCGATGCCGCCGAGCGCATTCTGCATTTATTGCAGCAGGGCAAACGCGTGGCGCTGATTTCCGATGCCGGTACGCCCGCCATTGCCGACCCCGGCTACCGCTTGGTGCGTTTGGCACATCAGAATGGCGTGCGCGTGGAGAGCCTGCCAGGGCCCTGCGCGGCCATCACCGCGCTGGCTGGTTCCGGCTTGCCTTCCGACCGTTTTTTATTTTGTGGATTTCTGCCCGCCAAGCAGCAAGCGCGTTGCACGGCTTTGCAGGTGCTGGCTGATGAATCCGCCACGCTAATTTTTTACGAAGCGCCGCACCGCCTCGCCGACACCGTGCGCGATTTGGCAGATACATTTGGCGGCGCGCGCGAAATTTGTTTGGCGCGCGAATTGTCCAAGCAGTATGAAACCCTGTGGCTGACGACGCTGGCCGAACTGGCACAAGCGCTGGATGAAAAGCGCGTGGAGGAGCGCGGCGAAATCGTGTTGATCGTGGCTGGCAACACGCAAAAAAATAACGACCAAGGCGAAGACGATCGCATCTTAAAAATTCTGTTAGCTGAGTTGCCCGTGAAACAAGCGTCTGCGTTGACGGCGCAAATCACCGGCACATCCAAACGCGAGTTGTATCAACGCGCTGTGCAGTGGAAAACACAAGAGTATGACGATGCGTAGGTGCGTGTTTTTTGCGCTGTTGTTGGTGAGCAACTTTTTGCACGCTGCCACGCTGCAAAAACCGAATGTGCTATTAATTTTGCTCGATGATGCCGGCTACAGCGATGTTGCCGGTTTTGGGCGCAACGATGCGCCTACGCCCAATATTCAAAGCATCGCGCAGGAAGGTGTGCGTTTTACGCGTCACTATGCCGACAGCACTTGCAAACCCGCGCGCTTGGCGCTGCTGACGGGGCGTGAATCCGCACGCGTGGCGCAGAGCCCAGACTTTCGCGGCATGTCTCCTGATATCGTCACTCTTGCAGATGCATTGAAAACTAATGGCTACCACACGGCGCACATTGGTAAATGGCATTTGGGTGATGCCGTGCGTGGCGCATGGCCAGATCAACAAGGCTTCGACGAATGGTTTGGTTTTCTCAATCAATTTCAATTGAAAGGCCCAGATGCAGAAGGTCAATTTACCAAGCGTCCCACTTAGATCGATCCATGGCTGCAAAGCGATCACACACCCTTACAACAATACCGAGGTCACCTGGAAGATATTCTGGCTGAACGCGTGGTCGCACAAATTAAAAAAGGCAAACAAAACGCGCCGTGGTTTATCAACTATTGGCTGTTTGCACCACATCATCCCAGCACAGCCTCTGAAGAATATTTAAAAAAATTTCCCGATACACCAGAAGGAAAATACCGCGCATTGCTCGCGCAAGCCGATGCGGAAATTGGTAAAGCGCTGCAAGCGCTGCGCGATACACAACAACTCGATAACACCTTGATTGTGCTGGCTTCCGACAACGGCGGCACCAACCAAATGATGAACAACAATTTTCCTTACGCTGGCGTAAAAGGTGAATTCTTAGAAGGCAGTTTGCGCACGCCATTGATAATTCGCTGGCCCGACAAACGCAGCGCAGGCAAAGCTATCGACGACATTGTGGCAATACAGGATATTTATCCCACTGTGCTCGCTGCAGCCGGCATTACACCCACCACCGCGCTGGACGGTGAAAACCTGCAGCCGTTGCTGGACAACCAAAAACTCAAACCGCGCAACTTGGTTTTTGAAATCGGCAGTCTGGGTTTGTTTAACCACAGCATCCTCCAAGCCGATGGAGCGCTAGGCACAGCAGATAACATTTACCGTCAGTGGCGCGATAAAAAAACGCCGCTGCAACTGCAGTACCACGCACTCGCTAACAATGGCCAAGCGCGCATTACAGGTGACGACTTTCGCCGTGCGCCTGGCTACGGCGCATTCAGTTTTGTGATTGGAGCAACGCTATCTCCTTCATCGCCTAACGGACCTCAAACCATCGCCGAACAAAAAGGTCTTTGGTCTTTAATCTACAACAGCGACAACACATTTTCCGTGCGCATTGGCAACGACACCGTTGTAAGTCAGCCTTGGAAAAACGCCGCACGCAATAAAACCTGCACCGCCATTTCACTCACCAGCTTTTACACACGATCACGCCTACACGCCGGACACAACAGCGCACAAATGGCACTGTATGTCGGCGGCGAAAAACTCTTGGATTGGCGGCAAGAAAATCCTGCAGAAATTGATGGCGATTTTTCTGAACCCACCTGGATAGGGCGCGATGCACAAGGGCAACACGCTTGGCAGGGCTTGTTATCACAACCACAATTCTTTAACGCACTGTTATCTGACAACAACAGTGCTGCCTTTGATCGCGGGCAAGATACCGAAAAGCGTATTTGCGCAACGACACCCAAATAATATGCGCCTGCAAATCCCACAAAAATTTCGCCGCAATTCACACATGGTGAAAGAAGCTGGCTACGATGAATCCGCCAAAGAAATTATTGCATTGATGGCTGAGCGTTTAGGGCTTGCTGACTTCCGCGACACGAATATTCTTGATGTGGGTTGCGGCACGCGTTTTTCTGCTTACATGATCAACAACGAGGTGCCTGTCAAAAGCTACACCGGCATTGATGTCGACGAAGAAATTATTGATTTTTTGCAAACAGCTGCAAGCCCTGTTGATGCGCGTTTTCATTATGCACACTGGCCGGTTCGCAACGCACTTTACAACCCAGCAGGCGCGCCGCTGTCATTGCAAACGCATTTGCCTGTTGCCGGATCGTTTGATGTGATTTGGCTGTTTTCTGTTTTTACGCATTTAGACCCAGATGATGCGGCAGCCATGTTGCGCATTTTGCGCCAACACATCGCCTCTCACGGAAAATTGATTTTTACTTGTCGCATCAACAACACAGTCGATGGCTTTGTGGACCGCATCCCAGAGCAACCCCTGCTGCGGGCGGTGTTTTCTCAAACACTGATGGAAAAGATGATTATAGAAAGTGGCTGGACCATTGATCATTTTTATAAAAATGATCCGCGCGATTTTATTCGCAACTACTACATCTGCTCACCTAGGCGATAGCACTCAAGGCAACTCATCTTGCTCTAGGCTTTCTTCGCTCTCTTCACTTTCATCGGGTGCAGATAGCATAGGCTCAGCAGGCATATGATCGACATCCTGTGAAAAACCAATGTAGTCTTGTACGCCAATTTCGGCCAACTCCTGCGTATCGAACGGGCCGACATCGACACGCTCGCGCGTCATAAAATACCAACCGTCCCCGCTAAAGAAAGTGCGTGAACGGCGCTCTGGGGGCGCACTATTTTCCCCTTTGCGCCGACTGTCTGCGTGCTGCTTCTTGCTCATAAAATTCGCCTCTTATCAGTTGTTTTTCTCCTTGGGCGTTTTCACTTTACAACGACTCTAGCCCTTGACCATACCCTATAATGCGGCTCTGATTTGGCAGGCAAACAAGGTATCGCGTGTTATTTAACTCCTACGAATTTCTGCTGCTTTTTCTCCCACTTGCGCTCGGCGGCTACTACACCATCAGCCGCAGCTTTGGTCAAAACAGCGCTATTACTTGGCTGGCGCTGTGCTCCATGTTCTTTTACGGCTGGTGGAACCCCGCTTATATCGGCTTGATGACAGCCTCTATCCTGTGTAACTACGGCTTTGGGGTGGCGTTGTCGAGCCGCTACCGCTCGCGGCTCACACTCGCGCTCGGGGTTGCTCTCAACCTGTTGCTGTTGTGCTATTACAAATACACGGATTTTTTCATCAGCAACATCAATGAATTCGCAGGAACCGCTTGGGCGCTGCACCACATCATTCTCCCTCTCGGTATTTCTTTTTTTACTTTTACGCAAATTGCCTATTTAGTTGATGTGTATCGCGGTGAAGTGAAAGAGTACCGCATCACGGATTACTTTTTGTTTGTCACTTATTTCCCGCACTTAATTGCCGGTCCCATCATTCATCACAAAGAAATGATGCCGCAATTTAAATTACCCGCCACCGAGACCATCACCGCGCGCAATATCACTGCTGGCTTAGTGCTATTCACGATTGGCATGGCGAAAAAAATTCTGATTGCCGATCGCGTGATGGTGTATGTCTCGCCTGTTTTTTCTGCGGCAGAAAATGGCGCGACGCTCACCTTTTTTGAAGCGTGGGGCGGTGCGTTGGCGTACACCATTCAGTTATATTTTGATTTCAGCGGCTATGTCGATATGGCACTCGGCATCTCGTTGCTGTTTGGCATACGCCTGCCACTCAATTTCGATTCGCCATATAAAGCCACCAATATCATTGATTTCTGGCGACGCTGGCACATGACGCTGTCGCGTTTTTTGCGCGATTATCTCTACATTGGTTTAGGCGGCAACCGCAAAGGCAAAGCGCGACGCTATATCAATTTATTGCTCACCATGTTGCTGGGCGGTTTGTGGCACGGCGCAGGTTGGACTTTTGTGATCTGGGGCGGCTTGCACGGCCTGTATCTCTGCATCAACCACGCGTGGCGTGCGCTGTGCGGCAATCGCACGCCAATACTGCCAGCACCACTGCGCACTGCACTCTATGGCAGCATTACATTTTTGGCTGTCGTTGTGGCTTGGGTATTTTTTCGCGCAGAAACTGAACACGGCGCGTGGCAAATCTTACAAGGCATGGCCGGTGTAAACGGCGTTTCACTGCCGTTGAAATACGCCGACGACTGGGGCGCAGTGGGCGTGTGGCTGACACAACAAGGTTTGGTGTTTGACGACAGTTTATTCAAAGGTGGCAAACAATTAGGCCAGATTTTTTGGGCATTGCTGATCATTTGGTTACTACCCAACTCGCAAGTTCTCTTGCGGCACTATGATGTTTGCACCACACCCATTACAGAAACTTCGCGCATTGCTTTTCGACCCAACTGGGCAACACTGGCGATGGTGTTACTGGTGTTGATTTACAGTTTTTCACGCCTGACCGAACTCAGTGAATTCCTGTATTTCCGCTTCTGAAACATTTTTTTTGCTGCTTACGATCTAGGTGCTGACATGTCACTGCTGGCCATCAAAGAAAAAACTTTTAATCGTTGTTTTGTCAGTCTCTTTCTGATCACGATACTGGGCATGGCCGCATTCAATTACAGCGTCAATGCCTTTGGGGTTTTCTCGATGCCGAGCATCAAGGGTTACAACGATGTGCGCTTTGTTGAGAATACGCGTATCTATAAAACCTTTTTGATCAAAAACCAGAAAATTGACGGCCTCTTGCTTGGCAGTTCGCGCATTGAAGAGAGCATGCGCCCGCTGCCCGCCGCATGGCCAAAAATGCAAACCTACAACATGGCCATGCCTGGCGCTTCTATCCATGAAATTCAGCGCAATCTGCAACACGCCAACGCCATCACACCACTGAAACAAGTGTTGATCGGCCTCGATTTTTTTATGTTCTCAGCGTTTATGGAATCGGCGGGAGACTTTTCAGAGAGCTACTTTTCCGTAGACGAAACCGACAAGAAAAAATCTGATCTCTATGTGTTGCGTACCTACACCAATATTCTGCTGTCTTCCGATGCATTAACAAAAAGTAAAAAAACTATCAGAGACAGCAAAAAGAGTATTACCCCGTCCCATGAAGACAATGGCATGACTTCGATTGCCGCGCACACGGCCGCAGTAAAAAACAATGCCGACCTCTACAAAGTGTTCGATTCGTTTGAGAAAAGTTATTTTCGTAAAAACGGATTTTGGCTCAACGGCCCCAATGCCACCTTCACCACCGAAGGCAAAAATGGTCACTCCACTTACGATGACTACCGCGCCCTACTCGACACTGTGTACCGCAACAATATTCCCGCCAGTTTTGTAATTCCGCCACTGCACGAATACATGTTGTTTGGCTTGGATGGCATCGGTTTATGGCCCGCCTATCTGCAGTGGAAACAAAAAATTACCACTCTCAATGAAGAAGTGGCAGCGCAGTATCAACAAACGCCCAGACCGCTGTGGGATTTTGCGGTGGTGAATGCCATGACGCGCGAATGGCTGCCGGAAGATCCGCGCCTAACGACCCCGAAAAATGGCATGCACTGGTTTTGGGATCCTGCGCATGTCAAACCCAGTTTTGGCGATGAAATGCAGCAGCGCGTCTTTGTTACTCAGCAACAAGACATAGGCACCATGCTCACGCAACAAAACATCGCACAACATTTGCAACAACAAACTGCTGCGCTGGCACAAGCCCAGCGGGAAGATGCCGCCGTGCGCGAACACATCAAAAAGAAATTGCAGTCACTCAATGTGTGGCAGCATATTTCAGCCGATATTCACTGACCGCGCATAAACCATTTATCGAGTTCAGCGAGACTCACTTGTATCCATGTTGGGCGGCCGTGGTTGCATTGGCCGCTGCGCTCGGTGATTTCCATATCGCGCAACAAGGCATTCATTTCTGGCAGCGTCATACGGCGATTCGCACGCACAGAGCCGTGACAGGCCATGGTCGACAGCACTTCGTTCACCGATTCACGAATACGCGTGGTGGTGCCGTGTTGCAGCAAATCTGACAAAATATCGCGCAATAATTGTTCACTATTGCCCTGCAGCAACAGCACCGGAATTTGTCGAATCAACAAAGACTCAGGCCCTACACGATCCACTTGTACGCCCAGTTCCGCAAAAAATGCACGCTGCTCTTCGGCGCAATCAGCTTCGCGCTCACTCACTGAAACCTGCTGTGGCACCAATAATGGCTGACAGGCAATTTTCTGTGCGTCATACGCATTTTTTAAGCGCTCATAAGTGATGCGCTCGTGTGCAGCGTGCGTATCCACCAACACCAAGCCTTGTGCATTCTCCGCCAAAATATAAATACCTTTTAGCTGCGCGATGGCATAACCCAACAGCGGCACTTCCTCTGCATTTTCTGTATTGGCTTGCAAAAAATTCGGCGGCGTTTTCAACACACCTGCTGCGGAATCCAACTGTGCAGCAGGCACAGCTTGCGGCGTATACAAAGCGGCGTACTGCGGCAAACTTTGGCGCACATCGCGCGCGGCATCCAACAATGGCATACGGTTTTGAAATGGCTGTTGCTGTGCAGTGGATGAAAAATCTGCTGTCGCTGTGCGGTCGCGCAGCTCGCTATCGGGGCGCAATTCTGCCAACGCACGCGCTAGCGAGCGAAACACAAAATCGTGTATGCGGCGCGAATCGCGAAACCGCACTTCATGTTTGGTCGGATGCACATTGACATCAACAGAGGCAGGGTCAACCGTCAAATACAATACATACGCAGGGTGACGGCTGTGATGCAACACATCTTGAAACGCCAAACGCACGGCATGCGAAATCAACTTGTCGCGGATAGCGCGGCCATTGACATAAAAGTATTGCAAATCAGGCTGACTGCGCGAAAACGCTGGCTGCGCCAACCAACCACACAGATGTAAATCGTCGTGCTGCACATCCACACGAAACGCCTGTTGCATAAACGCAGAACCGCACAGCGTTGCCACCCGCCGTTCTTGCTCAGCCAGTGTCAGCGCCTCGCGCAATTGTTGCACCGTGCGTTGATTGTGTCGCCAGTGAAACGCCACATCGAATCGCGAGAGCGCCAATTTTTTTAGCGTCTCATCAATGCGTTGAAATTCTGTTTTCTCACTGCGCAGAAATTTACGACGCGCTGGTGTATTAAAAAACAAGTCGCGCACTTCCACGGTCGTGCCACACTGATGTGCCGCCGGCAATACCGCGGCAATCATCTCCTGTCCTTCCGCCTGCGCTTGCCATCCAGCGCTGTCGTTTTGTGTATTGGAAGTCAGTGTCAAACGCGATACCGAAGCCATACTCGCCAAGGCTTCGCCGCGAAACCCCAGTGTTGCCACCGCTTCCAAATCATCCAACTCTATAATTTTGCTGGTGGCATGGCGCGATAACGCCAAGGGCATGTCTTCCTGCTCTATGCCACAACCATCATCACGCACGCGAATAATTTTTACACCGCCCTGCTCAACATCCACATCAATGCGTGTTGCACCGGCATCAATACTATTTTCCAGCAGCTCTTTCACTATGGACGCTGGACGCTCCACCACTTCGCCAGCAGCAATCTGGTTAGCAAGGCGTTGACTGAGTTGATGAATGCGCGGCACGGCGGAGAGTCTCTAATTCTTAGCTAAAAAACTATTGGGGGATTTTCAGTTTCTGGCCAAGCATAACATTTTGGTTGCGTAGTTTATTGGCTTCACTTACCGCACTCGCACTGACTTTGTAGCGCGCAGCGATACCGCTCAGTGTCTCGCCTTTTTTAACCACATGCGTTACAGATGGCTTTGTTTTTATTGTTGATTCCTTTAGGACGGCAATTTTTTTCTTAGCGACTGTTTTCTTAATCTCTTTTTTCTCAGCCAGTAGCGCTGCCATTGCATCGGCTTGTGGCTCAAGTTTTTTCTTCGCGCGATTACCCTCGCTGAAAGCTGGCACCGACTTAGCAGAAACCTGACGCGCAGCCTCACTCTCTTCATTACCAACAGCGTCTAGCAGTGGTGTTTTGTCTATCACGCGCTTTACTTTCCCTCCACGCGCTGCAGCCAAAGCGGTATCCATGGGGGGCTTGGCGCGAAAGTGACTGTCGACACCGGAAAAAATAGCCTGTGCCATTTGTGAGCGATACGCAGGCGTAGATAATTTTCGCGCTTCTTCTGCATTGGTGATAAATCCGGTTTCTATCAACAGCGATGGAATGTCAGGATTTTTTAACACGACAAAGCCAGCCTGCTCCACAAAACCGCGATGCATTTTGGCAATTTTTTTCATTTGTTTTAGAACACTGCTGCCCATATCCAGACTAGTCGCCACGGTAGCTGTCATCGAAAGATCCAATAGCACGCCTTGCAATACCGGATCTTTGTCTGCCAAATTTACGCCGCCCACCAAGTCAGCATCGTTTTCTGTTTGTGCCAACCAGCGTGCGGTCTCTGATGTGGCACCACGCTGGGACAAAGCAAATACACCAGCACCTTGCGCGCTAGGATCTTTGAAAGCATCGGCATGAATTGCCACAAACAAATCAGCGCCTTTGTTGCGCGCAATTTGTGTGCGCCCACGCAAACTGACATAGTAATCTCCAGAGCGGGTGAGGATAGCGGAGTACCCAGGTGTGCTGTTAATTTTATTTGCCAGCTCACGCGCAATCGCCAGCGTCACATCTTTCTCAAAAATTCCCTTTGCACTGCGCGCGCCAGGATCTTCACCACCGTGACCCGCATCCACAGCAATCACAATATCGCGCATACCATTCGCGGCAGGCTTTACTGTTTTCACTTCACTAACGGCAGTCTCGTCAAACAAATCCAATACCAAACGATCGCCATACTGATTATTTGCAGGCAGCAAAAAACTTTTAGGCTTTACTTTGGCAGACAAGTCCAACACCAGCTGAATGCCATCTCCCATTTTCTCTGCATGCAATGCAGAGACAGGCGTGTTCTTTAAATTAATTTTTTTCTCATCAACTGAAAATTGTGCTTTGGGCAAAATTACTACAATTCGCTGTGCATTACCCTGCTCGCCTGGCATGTTCAACAGTTTATGCTCGGTAGCGCTGGAGAGATCGAACACTAAGCGCGTGTTATCAGGCGCGCGCCACACGCGCACATTTTCTATATTTGCTGCGCTCACCCAAGCAGAGCAAATACTCAATAACACAAGCAGCAGAATATTTTTATTGCAGCGCATGTAACCATTCCTGTGCGCGCACCGACACTGCCTGCATGGTCATCACGCGCCCTGCTTCATTATCTGGTACAAGCGTGATGGACAAATCTGGCGCTGGCAATAAATCGATGGCTTTTTCCGGCCATTCAATCAAGCAAATACTAACTGGTGAAAAATATTCGCGTATGCCCATCAATTCCAATTCTTCCGGATCATTCACGCGGTAGAGGTCAAAGTGATACAACACACTGCCCGCTAAAGTGTACGGCTCTACCAAGGTGTAAGTCGGACTTTTTACCGCGCCTTGGTGTCCCAATGCACGCAGCCAGCCACGCGACAGTGTAGTTTTTCCCGCGCCTAATGTGCCGTGCAACCAAATCACTGCACTCGGCTTGCACACAGCAGCTAACTTTGCACCTGCATGCAAAGTAGCTTGCTCATCGGGCAAATGCCACTGTATTTCTTTTTGAGACAACTGCATTATTAGGCAACGATACCGGCACTCTCAACGCGTACGCACATAATCACTGTACGCCTGCTCCAGCACACTGATATCAGGCAACAACACCGTTTCTCCCATGGAAGTATTCATGGCCGCCATTTCAGCAGCACCCAATTCCATATCGGTTACTTCGGAGAGATCTTGCGGCAAGATGCGTAACAACCGCGGAATGCCTTGCAACACAATCGCGATAAACGGAATGCTTTCATCCAACCCCGTGTTGTTCAGCACCGCGATACGGCGCACACCACTGTAATGCTCTGGCGTTTGTTGATTGAGCATTTCAAATGACAGTAAAGGCACAGCCATTTGCCGCCACTGGATGTATCCCAAAAACCATGCGGGCGCATTTTCTGGACACTCGGGATAACTGAAATTCACAATTTCTGCCACCGACACACCGGGCAGCAATAACTGTTTATCCTGCACAGGCAACAACATGCTAGGAATATCGCGCACGGCCTGTGCATTAGCTGTTTGTGTATTGCTCGTTTCCGTCTCTGTCGCATTCATCATTTCAGTACCTGTTTTTCTATTTTGTGTTTTTTATCTTTGTAATTGTCTTCTGTCGGTTTGCACCCAAGTGGCTAAGCGCGCGGCTAACTGTGCCGGTGTTCCAGAAAAATCTGCTTTACCTAATGCGCGTTCTGTCGCTTCTGGCATCGCCCAATTCACACAACTGTCTCGACTTTGTGTCCACACTTGACCGCCGCAGCGTTTCATCAATCGACTGGCTGCCGCCGCGTCATCGCACATGCCACTGAATACTATCACGCCACCTGTGCGCCCAAAATGCATCGCTGTGGAAGCAACCACCTGATCTAAATTAGGCTGATACTGCCCCACCCAGCCGTTATTGCGCACATGGAAACTGCCGTTGCGCGTGACATTGGTGGTGTGCTCAGGAGAAATCACCGCTACGGAATTTTCGCGCAGTAAATCACCGTGGCGCACGGCGAACGCTTCGTAATGGCTGTTGCGCCCCATCACTTGCGTAAGTAAGCCTTGAAAATCACGCTCAATATGATTGGCATAAATAAATGCTACGCCGATATCAGGTGGCACGGCATCTAAAAACTGCTTCACTGCATCAGGGCCACCAATGGAACCCGCCAGCACCCACACACGGCGCGGCAGGCGCGGTGCATCTTGTCGCGTGCGATTAATCAGCCCTGTCAAACCGTTCAATTTTTCATTGAGACGACGCTGCCAATTGGCAAACTCTGGGCTGACATGATTGGGTATTTTGCCTTCGCACAAAATCATCGGCACACGGATACTGTCCAATAACACATCCAGCGGCTCTGGATGTTCTGCCTCCAAGGCTTCTACATCCAGATTGATAATCCACGCGTCTACACCGGCATCCGCCACACGGCCCGCGCTGCGTGAAAACTCCAGCGCTACAGCGATTTCCTGCCCTGCGGACGACACAGCCGCCCGCAAGGTAGGCACCTGCGCAGGGTCATCGACTATCACACCAATACGCAGGACATTCATCGGCAATCTCAGCTACCGTCGCGCTCGTAACGCGCCATGCGATTTGCCAAGCGTTCTCCCACCAAATCATTGATGTTCAGCAGCAGCTCCTCTTCAACATAGGGCTTGCCCATGTAGCGCTCCACGCCCATCGCCACGGCGCGTTCACGGTGCTTCTCACCGGTGCGCGAGGTGATCATGATGATCGGGATATCTTGCATGCGGTGGCTGTTTTTCATCGTACTCGCCACTTCAAAGCCGTCCATGCGCGGCATTTCGATATCCAACAGCAGCACATCGGGCAGACGATCCTGCATTTGCAGCAGCGCGTCAGCACCATCTTTTGCCAACATCACATTGAACCCTTCCCGCTCCAGTAAACGCGAAGTTACTTTGCGCACCGTCACCGAGTCGTCGCACACCATCACCGTGATGTTTTCTTCCATCGTCGGTGCAACGCTCTGTGCAGAGCTAGTAGAAGCGCCTTCATGCGCCAAATTGGCACGCACGAGAGCGAGCAGATCGAGAATCACTACCACGCTGCCGTCACCGAGTAGTGTTGCGCCCGACAAACCCGGCACAGCGGCAAACTGCGGCCCCAAAGCTTTTACAACAATCTCACGGCTACCAATCAACTGATCCACATGCAGCGCAACAGTGTGTTCTGCGCTGCGCACCAAAATCACCGGCTCTGGCAGCGTCGAAGTTTCAACATTCGCATGCATTTTTGTGCGCAACATGGCACCGAGATAGCGCACTTCGTATTGACGACCCGCGTACTCGAAACGCGCCGTTGGATCTTCGTAATAACTTTCCAATTCGTAAGGGCTGACGCGCACCAAACCTTCGATAGATGTTAATGGAATCGCAAAAGTATCTTCACCCACGCGCACCATCAAAGCGCGGTTCACCGACACCGTGAACGGCAAGCGCACAATAAACTCTGTGCCTTTACCCACAGCGGACTGAATGGTCATCGAGCCACCCATGGCTTTGATTTCGCTGTGCACCACATCCATGCCGACACCACGACCGGAAATTTGCGTCACTTTTTCTGCTGTACTAAAACCGGCTTGCAAAATAAATTGCAGCGCTTCGTTGTCAGTGATCGGTGAATCAGGCGTCAGCAAACCGCGTTCAATTGCTTTTTTGCGCACGGCATCCACATTGATACCGCCGCCGTCATCGCGCAGTGAAATCAAAATATCGCCGCCGTCGCGCCCCAAACTCAAAACAATGCGGCCTTGTTTTGATTTACCTGCTGCCAAGCGTTTTTCTGGCGTTTCCACACCGTGGTCACAAGCGTTACGCAACATGTGTTCCAACGGCGCGACCATGCGTTCCAGCATGGTTCTATCCAACTCGCCCTGCACATTTTCCAAATCAAATGCGATATCTTTTTTCAACTCGCCCGCTACTTGGCGCACGATACGGCGCAAGCGCGGCTCCAAACGCGAAAACGGTACCATGCGCGAACGCATCAAGCCTTCTTGCAAACCTGTATTAATACGCGCCTGCTGCACCAACAGCGTTTCTGTGTCACGCAATTTATTGGTTAAAGAGCTGCGAATGTCCAACAAATCCGATGCCGATTCCGTCAGAGAACTGGTCAACTGTTGCACAGTGGAGTAACGATCCATTTCCAGCGGATCAAAATCATCGCTGCGTTCTTGAATTTCTGTCATGCGCGATTGAATTTGCGCGTCCGTCTCTGCTTCCAAACGACGCAACTGATCTTGTAAACGGGTTATTGTCGCGTCCATCTCCTCAGCAGTGCGCTCAATATCAATCATCTGCTGTTCAACACGCGCACGACTGATGGAGGTTTCACCTGCGAGGTTAACCAAGTTTTCCAACAAGTCGGCGGATACTTTCACCATTTCCTGCTGTGCTTGCGCGGCTTTTGCATCAACAGCAGCATGTGTAGCTTTTCTGCCGGCAATGGCGTCTTCCAAACCGCGCGGCAATTGACCACCGCGGAAAGGAATAATCGTCGCGGATTGCGGCGCTGGCGTGTCTGTTGGTTTTTTGGCAGCAGGCTGTGGCGACACTGCGGTTTTTTCAGCGACGACAGGAGCAACAGGCGCAATCGCTACCGACTCACCGGCCACGATGCGTTTCACTTGCGCCACGCCTTTCAACATTTTTTCGTAGTAATCGTTGATGGTAGCAAACAAAGCATCATCAGCCACACCTGAGAACTGCTCTAGCTGCGTTTCTAAATCGTGCGCTAATTCACCGAGCGCCATAATGCCTGTCATGCGCGCACCACCTTTGAAGGTGTGCAAAATACGCTTCAAAGAATCGCAGAACGATTTATCTTCTGGCGCATTGCGCCACGCATCAATTTGCGTTTCTAAATCTTCGACCAGTTCGCTCGCCTCTTCCAAGAACAGCGCAAACATTTCTGGATCTGCATCTTCACTGATACCGAGATCCATCACCTCTATCGCAGACGCAGCCACTTCTTCAATAATTTCTTGTGCGATAGGTTCTTCTTCAACCACCGCCGCAACAACCGGCTCTTCCACAACAGGCGCAGGAACAGGAGCAACAAGAGGAACAACAGCTGCCTGTGGTCGCTCACCAGCCGCTAACATACGGCCTTGCTTTACACCGGTGAGGATTGCGTCTTGGCATTGCAGAATTTGCGCAAACAAAGCGTGATCCGCTGCGCCGCTGAATGTTTCTAATTGTGTTTCCAAATCGTGTGCAAGTGAGCCAAGGCCCGTCAGCCCCGCCATACGCGCACCGCCTTTCAAGGTGTGCAAATTTCTGCGCAGTGCGTCGGCAAAACTGCTGTCTTCCGGCGCAGCCTGCCAATCACCAATTAACTGCTCCAACTCTTCCGTCAGTTCGTCGGCCTCTTCCAAGAAAATACCCAGCAACTCTTCATCGATATCATCGCTGTATTCCAATATATCAGCGCCTGCTATTGCCACAGGCTCCTTAGTATCAATTGCAACTTCTTCTACAACAGATATTTCTGGAACCGACGCTTCTATTGTCGATGCTTCTTCAACAGGCAACACTTCATCAATAGCAATAGGTTCGATAACAATTTCTTCAATATTTTCTTCAGCGCTTGCAACAACATGCTCATCAATAACGGGCGCAGAAACGAATGCAGGCTCCGCATCGCCAGCCAACGCAGCAAAGTTAACCGTTGCAGTCTCACCATTGCGCCACGCTCTCACCATCGCCACACCGCGGAATAACCGGTCTTGGCACTCATTCAGCAGCGCGAACAACGACGCATCCGCATCGCCAGTAAAAAACTCCAGTTGCGTTTCTAGATCGTGCGCCCAAGTACCGAGCAGCATCAAACCACACATGCGTGCGCCGCCTTTGAATGTATGCAGCGAACGGCGCACCGCATCAGCCATGCTCGTTTGTGGATCTTCGCTCCACTGATGAATCTCTTCATCCAACTGCTCAAGAATTTCATCCGCTTCTTCGAGGAAAATGTCGAGCAAGTCAGCGTCCAACTCGGCCAACACTGCCGCGTCATCTGTCACCGTAGACGCAGGCTCAGAAATCGCAGCATCCACAACAAGCTCTTCTTCAGCAGAAGTTTCTGCTACAACATCTTCAACGCTCGCCTCTACATACTCTGCCGCCACAACTTCTGTGTCTACAAATTCTGTTGCGCAGAATTGCGCGATGTTGTCTTCCATTGCTGTGTCTTGCGCTAAATCTTCACTGGCGGCAAGACGATCCATAAAATCAATCAAATGATTGTGCGCTTCAATTGCCAATGTTTCCCATGCAGCAAAAGCACTATTGCTTTGTATTGCGTGCGCATAAGCCGGCGCAATTGCCCGCGCCAAAGAAGCAATTGGCGCGAGACCCGCTTCATCAGCACCCGCGGCCATTTCTGCCAATTCAAACAAAATGCGATCCAAGCCGCTGTGATCTTGTTGCGCGCGCCACTGCGCCAAACGCGGCGCCACATCCATCAACGCGTCCATATCCGTCAACAAGAAATTGTTAAAGCGTGTTGGGTCTACTGTGGCAGAAATCGGGGCTTCCGATTTCGCAGTGGCTTCGACTTCACCGCCGCCCGTTAATACAGCGCGCAGGGCATCGGTGCGCGCCAACAAACTAGCACAGTGTGGCAATACCACTTTCTTGTGTTGGTCAATTAACTGTAATCCGTAGCGAATCTCATCCACCACTTCTGACAACAGCGAGCTGAATTCTTCACCCACCGCGATTTGATACGCACGCAGTTCTTTCACCAATTTTTCAAATGGCGTAGCCAATTCCGCAATCGGCGTAACTTCCGCCATATGCGCGCTACCTTTCAGCGTGTGCAAAGCGCGTTGCAGTGGATCAGAAGTTTCTACTGGCAACGGCGCGCGTTCACGCGCATACGCCAACCATTCATCGGCGACTTGTAAATGCGTTTCCGCTTCGCTGGCAAAAATCTCCCACAAGACAGGATCAAAATCAGCATCCATGTCTTCCATTTCTACAACCGGCTTGAAGCCAATATCTGGCTCGGCTGTTGATATGTCCGCCATCTCTTCTGGCACAGACATTTCGACAACAGCTTCTTCAAATGCAGCTGCAACAGGAGCTTGTTGTATTTCTTGCACATCAGGTAGAGCGGGCCATTCCACTTCTTCTGCAGTTAATTCATCAACAACCAATGCATCTTCTGCCGCAAAGAATTCTTCAGCCGGTGCGATTTCATCAACAACAATTTCTTCAGCTGCAGACTCCAATACTGGCACAGCGTCTGAAACATCAGGCGCTGCCAGCGACGGCAAGGGCTGGCCGTTAGCAATTGCAGATGCGGCTTTACTCAAGCGCTCAGACAACGCCGGCTGCGGATCCACTTTTAATTGGCTAAACGCCTCAATCATGGAAGGAATTTTTTCTACAACCGCATCAATAACTGTGCAGAGATCTTTGCTTGGCTGAATCGTTCCGTCGATGATTCTGTTCAACATGTTCTCAACAGACCACGACAGCTCACCCAACTCAATGGCCTTGGCCATACGACCACTGCCCTTCAAAGTATGAAAGGCGCGGCGGAATTCTGTCAGCGAAGCGTTGTCACTAAAGTCTTCGCGCCATTTTGGGTAGTACTCATGTATCGCCTCTAAAACTTCACCGGCTTCTTCAATGAAAATTTCTGCAATTTCTTCGTCGTAATCTTCGATCACCAAGGGCGCGTCGATAGATTCCGGCTTTACGCTGGCATCACCAACTGGTGCCGCGACGGAGGCAGCAGCAACGGAAGCAGCAGCGGAGGCAGTAACAACAGGAGCGGCGACAACCGGCACGGGCTCCTCCGTCAACAACTCCACGGTTTCCAACATAGGAATATCTGCTTCTACAGCAGACTCAACAGATCCTTCCATCATCTCCTGTGTTAATTCGCTTTCCGCTGCATCGACCTCTGTGACAATCGTTTCAGCCAACATTGGCACTTCTACAGGAGCCTCTGTATCTAATGGCTCGATGACCGGCGCTTCATCCAAGTACGCTTGTGGCGCACGGTGATATACAGCAACGGCGTAACCCAAGGTCGCGACACTGCTCTCGGCTACAGCCAAAGTTTCATCTTGTTCTTCAATAACATCTTCGTCCAAACATTCAAGGTAGTACTCAATACTGGCAATTGCATCCGCTAGCGCATCCATTGCCGAAAACTCAGGCTTATTCTGGCTTCCAATTAACTTTTCTCGAATATAGCGATCACAGGCACCTAAAATACGCGCGGCACGACGCTGACCAACAATTTCCAAGCCGCCACGCACGGACTGCAATAATTCAGGTAACGCCTGTAAATGCGCACCGTCCCATTGCGAGCCGATGTAA
This sequence comes from Cellvibrionales bacterium, assembly GCA_016713115.1. Classification (NCBI taxonomy): domain Bacteria; kingdom Pseudomonadati; phylum Pseudomonadota; class Gammaproteobacteria; order Cellvibrionales; species Cellvibrionales bacterium. Next base: position 907,881 of record JADJPU010000001.1, read on the forward strand.
TCCACAATCGCTTCTTTTATTTGCTCCAAGCCGTTGCTGCATTCATGCAACACAGTGTCATGCGCAGACACAACTGCGCTCTGCATATTCAATGGCGCGCCATCAACAGCCGCTTGCGCACCACTGTTAAAACGCGCATTGAGATTAATTTCAACTTCAACCAAGCGTGACGCCATATCCAACAATGCATCGGCGGAAGCCTTTGTGCCGCTACCAATGCGCGCTTGTAAATCACGGATGATGGATTCAACTTTTTTGCGCTGTTCTGTCAAGCCCAACATTGCCAGCGTGTCGCCAGCCTGCTTAAACACCACCACTGCTGGTGCCAATGCCTCGTTGCTATTTTCTTCGCCACTGACATAGCTGTTAAAAATTTCTTTGGCGCGCTGAAATTCTTCGTTCAATGCCAAAACTACTGAGCGCATGGCTTCAGGATCAATCGCACCAAACGCGCCGTCCGCATCACTACTGCTCAAACCAGGCAGCGAATTATCTAAACGGTAACGCTGGCGTATCGACAAAATTTCTGGCGTTGTTCCTTGGCTGCGCGCAATGTAATACAGCAGGTTTTTCAGCAGCTCTTCCGATGCCGGCTCGTCCAATGTCGTCACGCCTGCCGTTGCCATATGACGAATTTCTTTGTCCATGTCACGCAACAAACTATTCAGCGTCACACTGCCAGAAATAACATCGCTTTCAATACCTTCCACCAAAGCAAGGCCGACATCCCACAGCGCTGAGCGCACCGTTCCCTGACACACCTTGCGGAAGTTCTCAAACACCTTACGCAACGCAGGCAGCTGCGCGTCATAATTGCGATCTCGCATGATATTGACCATCACGGCCTCATACATGTGGCGCAACTTCTTCATCACATCATGAAATTTCTCGTCATCAAAACGCACACGAGGCCCACTCGCCTGCCGTGCAGCGCGCATATCCGGCGCAAATAGCTGTGACTCAGTAAATAGATTTTCACCGCGGATCGCCCGCAAATCGTTCAGCAAGCTGATCAAGGATGCCGGATCATCTGATCGAAAATTCTTCACGCGCTCCAAATAAACCGGCAACTGCAAAATGGCGCGCATTAAAACTTCGTGCGCATCTTTGGTGTTTGCGATTTTCTTGTCCACCAGAGCCTGCGTCAGTTTCTCCATTTCCTCTGCCAGCAGAGCACCACCGTGCAATTCCACCATCTGCAAAATATTAAGCACTTGGTGCAAATGATTAAGACAAAAGCGCAGACGAGGAACATCATCTGTATTGGAGACATAGGCCTCCAGTGCGCCTCCCGCCTCATTCAGTGTTTCGCCGATTTCACCAGCCACCCAATCCAGTGCGGTGAAATTTCTTTTATCGGCCATGGCCTAGCTCCTGTCGCTGCCGGTTTTTATTCTGTCCGGCTTATCAAAACTATTTTACGCAGACATACGCCTGCACACCGTCATCCGCCACGGGTTCTAGCAACGGATGCTCCCAATCCACAATCTCACCCAAACCAATAATCAAAATGCCGCCTTTTTTTAAGCGCTCAGCAAGATTATTCAAAATTTTTCTGCGCCGCCAACGGCGAAAATAAATCAGCATGTTATTGCACGAAATGATGTCCATCTTCACCATGGGCATCTTTTTCAATTCAATCACATTGCCATTGGTAAAGCAGACGCGCTCACGCATCTCTTCTGAAATGCGACAACGCAGTTGATCGTAATCAGAAAAATATTTTTCACGCAAAGGCGGTGGAACCATATCGAGTTTGCGTTTGGAATAAATGCCCTGTCTGGCAAATGTTTGCGCCGGCATGGAAATATCCATCCCCGTCACACCCCAGTAATTCTCCAGGCCCGCAGACTCAAAACACTCGTCCAAAATCATTGCCAAGGTATACGGCTCTTCGCCTGTGGCGCAGCCTACGCTCCACACATCAAAAGAGTCACTAACTTGCCCATTAGCAATGCGTTGGTTGATGTAGTTGCGCAGAAAGTCAAAAGTTGGTTGATGGCGAAAAAAACTTGTCTCTTTTACTACTAAGCGATCAATCAATGTTGACCACTCCATCACGCTACTTACGCCTTCATGCAAGCTACGGAAATATTCTTCAAAACTGATATTGCCCAGCTCGCGCACACGAATCGTCAGCTGCGATTGCAAAAAAGTTTTTTGCTGCGGAACGAGATGGATGCCCGTGCGCTCTTCTAATAATTTACGCCAACTGGCGAAACTCTCTTCGCTCAGCTCACCCTGCGCCTGCATCGACCAACCGCCTGCGCCTGCACCGTTTTTGCGTGTGGCACGCACAGGCGTGGCGGAAGCTGGTGGGCGCACGATGGTCATGGTGTTTTAACGCGCTGCGAGCACCTCATTACGCAAACGAGAGATGTCCACTTTCAGCGCCCGCGCCAGTGGCACCGCCCATCGCACGCGCCACCTCGTCTGGCAACTTAAAGCCTTGTACGGAGTCGCGCAAATCAACAGCCATTTCGGCCAAGTGTCCAATCGCGCGCGCCGTTGCGTTAGTACCCGCAGAAGTTTGCGAAGTAATCTCTTGGATAACATTCATCGTGTTGGAGATGTGACCCGCAGATGAAGCCTGCTGACGCGCCGCGTTGGAGATGTTTTGAATCAATTCCGCGAGTGTGGTCGATACGTTTTCGATTTCCTCCAGTGCTACACCCGCGTCTTGCGCCAGGCGTGCACCACGCACTACTTCTGCTGTGGTTTGTTCCATCGACGCTACCGCTTCGTTGGTATCCGTCTGGATGGTTTTTACCAGCGCTTCAATCTGTTTGGTTGCTGCTGATGAACGCTCCGCGAGGCGCTGTACCTCATCCGCTACCACCGCGAAGCCTCGACCCGCATCACCCGCCATCGACGCTTGAATCGCGGCGTTTAACGCAAGAATGTTGGTTTGGTCGGCAATATCGTTAATCAACGATACGATATCACCAATTTCTTGTGATGATTCACCGAGACGCTTAATCCGTTTTGAAGTTTCTTGAATCTGATCACGGATATTGTCCATGCCTTGAATGGTGTTCTGTACCACTTCTGCGCCTTTGTTGGCGATAGATACCGACCGCTCCGCTACCGCCGCTGATTCTGCGGCGTTGGCCGATACTTGGTCGATGGTTACTGCCATTTCATTCACCGCCGCCGAGGCGCCGGCAATTTCTTGTGCTTGGTGATCAGACGCTTCTGCCAAGTGCAGCGCAGTACCCTGTGTTTCTTGCGCCGCTGACGATACACGCACCGCTGTGTCATTGATTCGCGATACCAGTACACGCAGGTTGTCGATAGTGAAGTTGATAGAGTCGGCAATCGCGCCCGTAAAATCTTCCGATACCGTTGCCGTGGTAGTTAAGTCACCATCAGCCAAATCGGCCAGCTCATCCAATAAACGCAAAATCGCTGTTTGGTTTCTTTCATTTTCAGACTCTTGCACATGCAAACGGCTACTACCCGAACGCAATAACATTACCGCCATCAACACCATGACAATCAACTACAAAGCGGCAGAAAATATAAAGATCCCGTTCCAGCGCTTGGCATCGGGCAAGTTTGTTGCCGCATCATTCATGTTAGACAGCTCCTGCAGCAATGCAGCAGTGTCAGCCTGCAGCGCATTAGCAGAGGCTTGGCTACTCTCCAAGAACACTTGTTTTGCCGCCGCAATCGAATTAGACGATTCTGAAATTACCTTAAACAGCGCAGCCACTTCATTCAACGATTGCGTTACGCTTGCTTGGTGCGCCATTTGCAAGGAAGCACTCAGTACTTGCCCAAACTTGGCGGCGTCTTCACCCAATTGATCCGCAGCGACCTCCGCATCTTCCGTGCCTGCACTTAATTTATCAATATTGCGTGCAATGCGCTCTGCCAACCACGACTGTGACTGTGCATTTGCTATCTCTTGTGCAGAAGCGCCACTTTGCAACATGCGCTCACCTACAGCCTCATACTGCTCCTGAATTTGCGGAATAGTTTGCTTTAAACGCTCAGAAATATCGTGTACTTGCAACAGAATGGCTTTGTTTTTGTATACCGTTTCACCATCCAGTTTGAGGCGACTCCATGCATCACGGGCCGGCGCAGTTTGATCTGCAATCGCCCCCATCACGGCTTTGTTTTTCGCACCCTCTAGCTCACCCCACAACTGCGCCATGTCGCTCAGTGTTTCATTGGCTTCATCAAAGCTGAGTTCCGCACCCGCAACAGCAAAGCGCAGCGCCTCAACAAAGCGATAGTTCGCCGATCGCAGATCGTCACTCGTTTTGAGAAACCCTTGAATATTTTTATTGGTTTCTTGAATCTTGAAGGCTGATAACCCTAACGCAACCAGCGACAACACCAAAATAACGGACAACACCGATAGCATCGGATTCGCCCGCAAGTTGGCAACAATATTGGTATTTTTATTCATAGTTAGACTCCAACCCCTTGTAAGACTATTGCCCTGTTTAACTGATTCAAAAATTTAATTTCTTGTTTGTCTGATTTACCACTTCTCTTTCGTCAACCCGCTTGTGCGACCTGAAAGAATCTCTCGTCCTGCACCATCTGCCACGGGCTAAAAACCACCCAGCCCCGCGCCCCATCCTCCTGAAAACTACCCTGTAGATACGGCACCATGGCAGGGAAATCGATGCCTGCCATTTCAGATACATAGCTATCGACAGGAAAATGCTGCATCCCGAGGATGCCGTCCACAATCAAGCCACAATAGGTGTCGCCATTTTCAACTACCAGCACGCGACGGTTACGGCGCGGCGCCTCCAATTTTCCACCCAAGTACGCTGCGAGATCCGTCAGTGGCAGCAAACGACCACGCACATTGGCCAAGCCACGCACCCAGTTCTGCACACCGGGCAGCTCCGTATAGGAAGGTAATTCCAACATCTCAGTCACTTCACTCATGGGCGCGACAAACTTCTGCCCAAACAAAGTAAAGCCAATACCACTCCAATGCGGCTTGATATCCAACTGCGAAGGCAAACCCTTGGCGGTGCGCCGCGCGTTGAGCGCTACATCCAGTAGTTTGTTAAACGCTTGTGTCGACCCGCTCATCCCTATGGCTCTCAGCTAATGGCTAGAAAAGTATCGCGCCGCCCATAACTTGGCGCACGGAATCCACTAACTTCTTCTCATCCACTGGCTTCACTAGGTAGCCCTTGGCTCCCTGTCGTTTACCCCACAGTTTGTCGGTCTGTTGGTCTTTGGTGGTGACGATAATCACGGGAATATGCGCAGTCTCAGGCGCCTGGGTCAACTGACGGGTAGCCTGAAAGCCATTAAGGCCAGGCATAACCACATCCATCAACACCAAGTCGGGCAGATGCTTTTTGGCGGCCGCGACACCGTCCATGCCGTTATCCGCTTTGAACACGACAAAGCCATTTTTTTGTAATACGGTTTCCATTTTGTAAGTTTCGGTCGGCGAATCATCGACAATCAATACACTAGCCATGCGCTTCCTCATTTATTTCCAATGCAATACAACCCAAAACTTGGGTAACCACTTAGTCAGCAACAGGGGCACTAAGGTGTGTGTGCTGCTCGATAGCAGCCAACAACTCGTTTTTGCTGAAGAGCTTGGTGAGGTACTGATCCGACCCAACAATCCGTCCTTTGGCTTTATCAAACAAACCATCCTTGGATGACAACATAATGACCGGTGTGGACTTGAACTCGCTGTTATTCTTGATCAGGGCGCAAGTCTGATAGCCGTCTAGGCGCGGCATCATAATGTCCACAAAAATCAGGTCTGGGCGGGTATCGGCAATCTTAGCCAGTGCATCGAAGCCATCTGTCGCAGTGACAACTTTACAACCTGCCTTCTCCAGCAGCGTTTCAGCGGTGCGCCGAATTGTCTTGCTGTCATCAATGATCATGATGGTGAGATCTTCAAACTTATCAGCCATGCTTTTTAGCCCTTACATTATTGTTCGGCATTTCTAACACAGTTTCCCACGGCAATCCACACGCTCCCGCGATATCAGCGACCTACTTTTATCTAATTGAACAATAGCCACTCCTCGGCAGCGGTTCAGTCTGTCGGATAGGTTTGCTACAGTGTGCCGATCTTTTTAATCACTCTCACACTCATGCATAGCACGCTGACGATGCAAACAAAAAAACACCGCACACTGGCTGTCGTCATGGATCCCATCCATGCTATTCACTACAAGAAAGACACAACCTTAGCCATGTTGTGGGCAGCGCAAGACGCGGGCTTCGCGCTGTACTACATGGAGTTGGGTGACCTGCTCCTTCAAGGAGCGCATGCCTACGGCATGATGCGCCCATTCACTGTGCAGCGCGACCCCCAGTGCTGGTTCACACTACAGGAGGGCAGCATCAAACCGCTTGCCGACCTAGATGTTATTTTGATGCGCAAAGATCCTCCATTTGATATGGATTACATCTACGCCACTTATATTCTTGAACGCGCCGCCAAAGAAGGCGTTTTGGTTAGCAACAATCCTGCCGATTTGCGCAACTGTAACGAAAAACTGTTTGCGACAGAATTTTCCCAATGTACACCGCCGCTATTGGTCAGCAGTCGCGCCGATGCACTGCGCGCGTTTCAACAAGAGCACGGCGACATCGTGTTAAAACCGTTGGACGGCATGGGCGGTCGCTCCGTATTTCACATCAAAAATGACGGACAAAATCTCGGCGTAATTATCGAAACCCTGACCAATAGCGGCCAGCATCCGATCATGGCGCAACGCTTTTTGCCTGAAATTGCCGCAGGTGATAAACGCATTTTGATGATAGACGGCGTACCGATTTCACATTGTTTAGCGCGCATCCCCAGCAGCGGCGAGCATCGCGGCAACTTAGCGGCAGGCGGCAGTGGCGAAGTGCGTCCACTCACCGACAGAGATCGCTTCATCGCCGCACAAGTTGCTCCAGAATTAAAACGCCGCCACCTACATTTTGTCGGTTTAGATGTCATCGGCGATTACTTAACAGAAATCAATGTCACCAGCCCCACTTGCCTGCGCGAAATAGAAGCTGCTACCGGCGAAGCAATTGCCACGCGCTACATCCATTGCCTGCAACAAAAACTCGAAGCCAGCGCGCGCTAATGAAAAAAAATCGCCAACGCAAACTCGATCTAGACACAAACAGTCTAGAAACCAACACGAGCAGCAGCACTGCTATTAACACACGCGACAAATTGGTTTTCACTGTATTTGTGGCTTTGATGGTACACGCCGTTGTAATCCTCGGCATCAGCTTCTCTGCCTATGGTCGCTTTCATGCGCGCCCCACTATTGAAGTCACGCTGGCGCAACACATCGACAGAACCGCACCGGACCAAGCCGATTACCAAGCACAATTCAATCAGCAAGCCAGCGGCACACTGGACAAAAAAGCAGAGCTGACCACCGATCAACGCGCCGACTTTTCTGACACCGTCATACGCGAAGTTACGCCAGAAAAACCCAAAGAAAAAGCCATTACCCAGCCCAATAAAAACACGCAGGTCATCACCACACGGCGCGAAACTAACAACAAAATCTCTCAAGATGAGAAAAAGAAAAAAGACGAGCCTATTGTAGAAAATCCAGGTGAAGATACTGAAGAAACCCTTTCCAACAGCGAAATTGCCAGCCTGCAAGCCAAGCTGGCACAACAACGCCAAGCCTACGCCAAACGCCCGCGTGTAAAAACGCTAACCTCCGTAGCAACGCGCGCCAGCGTTGATGCTGAATATTTAAATTTGTGGCAAGAAAAAATTGAACTGATCGGCAACCTCAACTACCCACAGGAAGCGCGGCGCAAAAAAATTTACGGCCAGTTGCGACTGGTGGTTTCACTGCTGCCAGATGGCTCAATACACAATATCGAAATACTGCAATCATCCGGTCAACGCATACTGGACGATGCCGCTATTCGCATCGTGCGTATGGCTGCACCTTTTGCACCTTTCCCTCCCGAGTTGCGCAAAGATGTCGACCGACTGGAAATTATTCGCACTTGGAAATTTGAAAAAGGCGACAGATTGACGAGTGAATAATCAACACGGGTTGCTATTTGCATGAAACTGCTTTCTCCAGATACTCAAGAACAAAGGTCATTAGAAAAATTTTTGCCCTTCTTAATCATTTTTTCTGTATGGGCAATCGCGCGCAGCTATGTGTACTACTACAACTGGCCTTATTTTCTAGAAGATAACGCAGATTATTCTTCGTTCTACATGTGGTATCTGCCCACCGATATTATTCAGCATCGATTTTTAGATTCTATGGTGTATCTGCGTGGCGAACCGCCACTACCACAATTTATTCTTGGTTTATTGATGAAAGGCTTTGGTTGGCCCTTTTTAATTCCAGTGGATTCCTTTTTCTTGTCAGCTCTCACTCTTCTCACTGCATGGATGATGTATGCCGTTCTGGTGCGCTACCATTTTTTGCCCGCGCTTTCTACTATACTGGCAGCAGCGTGGTGCATGTACCCCGCCAACCTCAGCGTAGAAGTGTACGCATTCCCTACCGCTCTCTACGAGGCATTACCCAGTTTTATTTTTGTATTATCGCTATGGCTGTGCCTGCGATGTTTTTCTAATCCACGGATGTCAAACATCTGGCTCTTTGGTTTGGCTGGCGCGATGCTATCGATGTCTCGCTCCACTTTATCGTGGATATTCATACTACCACTCCTCATTTCTTTTTTACTGCCAGGCAATAAAGCACGGATTTTGGCTGGTTGCCTTGCCATTATTTTTCAGTTGCTATGGTCATTAAAAAATTATTCTGTTTATGGGCAGTTTCATTTAGAAACATCATCCGATGTAGGGCAAAATATTTTTAGCGCTGTACTCAACACGGGCCACATCAATGGCTTTTTAGAATACAGTAAACAAAAAAATCCCAACGATACATTTACCTTGTATGGCATTCCGTGTTTATTGGCCTATGACGAAAAGTGCTTAAAACAACAATTGCCTGATGTTCAGCACTTGGATGATGCGCTAAGAGAAAAATTACCCAGTAAAGAACCTTTGTACGGCGAAACCTATTACCAGCATGCACTATCTCAAAAAGTAAAACCCCTCTATGCCGATTATTTGCTGCACAACCCCATAGCTGCACTTAATATCTTACGGCAGTCATACCTGCTATTTTGGGGGGATATTTACTGGCGGATTGGCTATATCAAAGGATTGGATACTGACTCCGTCATACTCGGCGTTAATGCGGCCTTTGAGAAATACAAATGGCTCAATATTCTCGGCATCCATCTGATTGGTATTCCTGTTTTTCTATTTATCGTCTACTGTGTTTTAAGAGGAAAAACCAATAATCAGCGAGTGGCTTTTCTCTATGCTTTTTTAGGGTATGTATATGTGGCCACAATCTCTTCACTGGGTGAATACACCGAAAATACCCGCTACCGTGTTGATGTTGAAGCGCTGGTTTGGCTACTGCCCTTTATGGCATGGCGCTGTATGCGGTCTGCTTTTTTGCAGCGCACTCTCGCACAAAGCCCGCTCGACCAATGAGCGCGCTGACTCTCCTTGCATTTGATTACGGCTTACGCCATATCGGTGTTGCAGTGGGGCAAACATTAATCTCCAGTAGCAATCCTGCTGGCATTGTGCGCGCGCGCGACGGCGTGCCGGACTGGAACGCCGTCGCAAAACTGATCAAGGAGTGGCAGCCGCAGTTGTTACTGGTGGGTTTGCCACTGAACATGGATGGCACAGACAGTCCGATGTCGCTGCGTGCGCGCAAGTTTTCGCGTCAACTGCAAGAAAAACACAAAGTTGCGGTGGAGTTGGTCGACGAACGCTTAAGCAGTTTTGCCGCCAAACAAACGCGCAAAGAAACGCAGAGTAGTATAGATTTTGGTAGAGATACTGTAGACGCCGAAGCCGCTTGTATTATCCTGCAGGATTACTACAACCGCACTCCGGCTACGCCACAACAGTAGTGGTTATTTAAAATGATTTCGGTCGTAACTTTTTTCCGGTTCCATCCACTGATTTAGCGTCAGCACATTGGCATCAGTCAGCGTACCGGCAGTTTGCAGCAAACGCAGTGTGTCCAAAATAAACTGATAGCGTGCCGTGGAGTAAGAAAGCTTCACGCGATACAAGCGCTGCTCTGCATCCAGCAAATCAACAATATTGCGTGTGCCAACCTCATAACCGGCTTGCGTGGCATCCAATGCACTTTGCGCTGACACAATGGCCTGCTTCTGCGCAGCCACGCGTTGAATATCTGTTGTGACTGCCAAATGGTACGAACGCGCGCCCTGTACCACAGAACGCTGACTGTCCGTTAATTGTTCTTCCGCGGCAATTTGTTGTTGATACGCTTGGCGACGCGCAGCACTGACACCGCCGCCACTGTACAAAGGAATGCGCAAATTCAATGCAACAGTGTTGCCATTCATGTCGTCATTCATAGAGCCAAAACCATTGCCGTAATTGATGTCGCCATCGCTATTGCTGTGTTGGAAAGAGCCATACAAAGTCGGCAAATGCGCTGAGCGGCGTGCTTTAGCATTTTCACGCGAAGCATCCACTGCGAGCGTTGCCACACTCAACCTAGGGTTGTTTTCTAACGCCAATTTTTCCCATTCAGCTTGCGCTTCTGGCTGTAACATTTTTACCGGAAGGTCTGCTGACAAAGGTGCAATTTTTTCGACGCGTTGACCGGTGAGTTGTTCAACTGCTTCAAACGCTATACCGATATTACCGAGCGCGCTCAAGGTCTCAACATGTGTGCTGTCGAAAGTTGCTTGCGATTCCTGTACATCGGTAATGGCTATTAGGCCAACATCAAATCGCTGTTTTGCTTGCTCCAATTGGCGTTCTATCGCTTTTTCTTGCGCCAATGCGGTTTGATATGTGTCGATTGCATGCAGCACACCAATGTAGACATCGACCACACGCACCATAAATTCCATTTCATCGACGCGATACTGGGCATCGGCTTGTTCACCTATTTTTTTCCCTTTTTGGAAGTCGTACCACTGCTCCATATTGAACAGCGTTTGTGTAACCGTAAGATTGCTGCTGGTGATGTTGGAGCGCACATTGTCACAATCGCTAACGCCTGTACTTGCTCCGGAACAGCGATAGCCCTGAATGTGATTTTTGGATTTCGACTTTGTTGCGCCCAGTTCTGCTTGTGGTAATAACGGCGCTTTATAGATATTGCCCGTCTCGCGTCCCGCTGCCGCCTGTGCTGCCTGCGATTTCAAACGCGCATCATTTTGTCGCGCACTTTGAAAAACCTGTTCCAGCGTTTCGGCGTGCAACGCACCACTCATAGAAACGCACAACAGCGCCAGCGCACTCGCTTGTAAAATCTTTTTTTGCCAGCCCAATTTTTGCACATTACGCAGCATATCTATTTCTCGTGAGAGCCATTGGTGTGAGTCGGTCAGTCTAGCAAAGGACCGCTCCCTATAGGTGCAGGCTGTTTTAAGGGATAACCGTGAGAGCATTCGCTCGTGAACACCTCTTGAGCCAGTGCTACACTGCCTCACCATTGCTCGGGGTGCTGCAATTTGCGGCTGAGAGAAACCCGTCCACCTGATCCGGATAATGCCGGCGTAGGAAAGCAGAAACCATGTCGCAGCCCTCTGAACAAACCACCCCGCCCCGCGTACTGAGCATCGCCGGTTCAGACAGCAGCGGCGGCGCGGGCATTCAAGCCGACCTCAAAACTATCAGCGCCTGCGGTGCTTACGCACTCACCGCCATCACCGCCATCACGGCACAAGATCCTGATGGTGTGCAAGCCGTGTGGCCTGTCAGCGAAGAACAACTGCGCCAGCAGATCGACTGCGCGCTGCGCTACACCCCCGCCGCCATCAAGCTGGGCATGCTCGGCAACGCCGCCTTGGTGCAGGTGGTGTGCGACTGTTTAGCCGCGCAGCCGCACATCCCCGTGATTGCCGACACCGTGATCCGCGCCAGCAGCGGTGCTGCGCTGTTGGATGATGCCGGCGTACAACTGCTGCGCGACCACTTGCTGCCGCGCACCCAGCTCATCACCCCCAATCGTCAAGAAGCGCGCGCATTATTTGGCGATGACGATGAGCGCACACTGCAAACTTGGGTACGACAACACCGAGTGCCGCTGTTGCTGACCGGTGGCGACAGCGGTTTGAGTATCGCTGACGAGCCGCGCTTCTGCACCGATGTGTTGATTACGGCGGACACTATCGAACACCTCACTGCGCCGCGCATCGACACAGCCAATCATCACGGCACCGGTTGCACGCTGAGTGCAGCCTTGGCGAGTTTTATCGCGCACGGTTTTTCAGTAGTGGAAGCTGTGCAATACGCGCGCCAGTTTGTGCAACAGGCGTTGCGCGCTAGTGCAACACAACGCTGGCCCGGCCACGGACCACTGCATCACTTTTTTGCTTTCGGCCAACGCGCCGTTTCGGAGACTGCACCATGACACCACCTATCGCCGCTGAAAAAATGCTGTCGGATACCGCACAAGTGGATTCCGCATCCGTTGCGCCTTTATCCGGCTCGCGCAAAATTTATCTCACCGGCAGCCGCCCCGATATTCGCGTGCCGATGCGCGAAATTTCACTGACGGATACGCAACTCGCCAACGGCGTAGAAAAAAATGCGCCGATACGCGTGTACGACACTTCCGGCCCTTACACCGATCCCGCTGTCAAAATTGATGTGCGCCAAGGCTTGCCCGATGTGCGCAGCGCGTGGATTTTGGAGCGCGATGACACCGAATTGCTGCAAGGTTCCAGCTCGACTTACACCAACGAGCGATTGAGCGACAGCAATCTTGCACATTTGCGTTTTCGCCATTTGCGCGTGCCGCGCCGCGCCAAAGCGGGGAAAAATGTGTCGCAGATGCACTACGCAAGGCAAGGCATCATCACGCCGGAAATGGAATACATTGCGATTCGCGAGAATATGAAGCGCGCGCAATTAGCCGAAGCCGCTGCGCTGGATTATCAACACGCCGGTCACTCATTCGGCGCGGCGATTCCGAAAGAAATTACGCCAGAGTTTGTGCGCGAAGAAATAGCGCGCGGTCGCGCAATTATTCCGGCCAACATCAACCATGTGGAATTGGAGCCAATGATTATTGGCCGCAATTTTTTGGTAAAAATTAACGGCAATATCGGAAACTCGGCGCTTGGCTCTTCCATCGAAGAAGAAGTCGCCAAATTGACCTGGGGTATCCGCTGGGGTGCGGACACCATGATGGATTTGTCCACCGGCAAAAATATTCACGAAACGCGCGAGTGGATTATTCGCATTCACCCGTGCCGGTGGGCACGGTGCCCATTTATCAAGCCCTAGAAAAAGTGGATGGCATTGCAGAAAACTTAACTTGGGAAATTTTCCGCGACACTTTGATTGAGCAAGCAGAACAGGGCGTGGATTATTTCACGATTCACGCTGGTGTGTTGTTGCGCTATGTACCGCTCACCGCCAATCGCACTACGGGTATTGTGTCGCGCGGCGGTTCTATTATGGCGAAGTGGTGTCTCGCGCATCACAAAGAAAATTTTCTGTACACTCACTTCGAAGAAATCTGCGAAATCATGAAAGCCTACGACGTGAGTTTTTCACTCGGCGATGGCTTGCGCCCAGGCTCGGTTGCCGATGCCAACGACGCCGCACAATTTGGCGAATTGGAAACACTAGGCGAATTGACGCAAATTGCATGGAAACACGATGTGCAAGTGATGATTGAAGGGCCTGGCCATGTGCCGATGCACATGGTGAAAGAAAATATGGACAAGCAATTAAAGCATTGCGACGAAGCGCCGTTTTACACACTGGGGCCACTGGTCACCGATATCGCGCCCGGTTACGACCACATCACTTCCGGCATCGGCGCGGCAATGATCGGCTGGTTTGGTTGCGCGATGCTGTGTTATGTCACACCGAAAGAACATTTGGGCTTGCCTAACAAAGAAGATGTAAAAACCGGCATCATCACTTACAAAATTGCGGCGCACGCGGCTGATCTCGCCAAAGGGCATCCTGGCGCGCAATTGCGTGACAATGCATTGTCTAAAGCGCGTTTCGAGTTTCGTTGGGAAGATCAATTCAATTTGGGATTAGACCCAGATACCGCGCGTAGTTTCCACGACGAAACCCTGCCGAAAGAATCGGCGAAAGTCGCGCATTTTTGTTCGATGTGCGGACCAAAGTTTTGCTCCATGAAAATCACGCAAGATGTGCGCGATTACGCCGCCTCACAAGGCTACGATGTCAAAGGCGCGGATACAGTGCGCATGATTGATGTAGAAAATGAAATGGCGGAGAAATCGCGTGAGTTCCGCGAAACCGGCAGCGCGATTTATCACAAAGTGTGACATGCAAGAAAACTTCGATCACACGGATATAAAAATCCAACACACGGAAACCGTGTTCAGCGGTTTCTTTCGTGTGTTGCGCTATCGTTTAACGCATTCCTTATTCAATGGCGGTTGCAGCGCGCCTATCACGCGCGAATTGTTTGCGCGAGGCGATTCCGTGGGCGTGTTGTTGTATGACGCGCAGCGCGATTGCGTGACACTGGCGCAACAATTTCGCATTGGCTGTCTCGACAACGAACACGGCGCCTGGGTGTGGGAAGTGGTCGCCGGCATGGTGAAACCGGATGAAACGGCCGAGGATGTAGCGGTGCGCGAAGTAGCAGAAGAAACGGGACTGCATATCACGGCTGATTGTTTGCAACCCATCGCGCGCTACTACAGCAGCCCCGGTGGCACGGATGAACGCCTGCAATTGTTTTGCGCATTGTGCGAACTGCCCGAAGATCTCGACGGCATCCACGGCTTGCCCGAAGAGGGCGAAGATATTCGCGTGCGCCGCTTTGCCGCGCCCCAAGTGTTTGATGCTATGCTTGCCGGAACAATCAATAACGCCGCGAGCATCATTGCCTTGCAATGGTTGCAGATAAATCGAGATGCATTGCGGCAACGAGCGACTCTAAATGATCTACCAGTTCGATAAAGCAGCTCCCATCCATTTGTTACAAATCACGGACTGCCATATCCACAATGAGCCTCATCGCCTGCTGTCTGGCGTCAACACTTACCACAGCCTCACACAAGTTATTGATGGCGTACTGACCAGCAACAACCAACACGCCGATCTCGCCTTAATTACGGGCGATCTCACGCACGAAGGCGACGAACGCGCTTATCGCCTGCTACAAGAGCAACTCAACCGTCTGCCTATGCCGTTTTTTTGGCTGCCCGGCAATCACGACCACTTGGCACCAATGGCGAACACCGCCAGCAGTGAGCGCCAACAAGCGAAACAATTGCTGCTACAGAATTGGCAGATTCTGTTGCTGGATACGCATGTCGAAGATGAAGTGGGCGGCGCAGTGAGTCAAAGTGAATTAACTTGGCTCGCCACCGCACTGCGCGAACACCCCGACAAGCACGCAGCTATTTTTATGCACCACCCGCTGTTGCCCGTCGGCTGCGCTTGGTTGGATCCGCAGCGTATCGCCAATGCCGAACAAGTGTTGACGCTGTTTGATAACACGCCGCAACTGCGCGTGGTGTGCAACGGCCATGTACACCAAGAAAACGATATACAACGCCTGCGCTACCGTCTGCTGTCTACGCCATCCACCTGCATACAATTCAAACGCAATAGCGCAGATTATGCCGAAGATGATTTCCCGCCCGGCTACCGCCGTTTTGTGCTGCACGCCGACGGGAATTTTGAAACAGAAGTGGTGCGCGTGGGCGAGTTGGTACGCGATGCCAATGCGCCGCGCGGTTACGACGAGTTCAACTGATTTTTGCAGCATGTCATTTTCTATTGTTTACATACACGGCTTTAACAGCTCGCCGCAATCGCATAAAGCACAACAATTTCAGCGGTGGATTGCTGCACAGCATCCAGAAATCACACTGCACATCCCAGCGCTCAAACCGTTTCCGCTGGATGCCATAAAACAGCTAGAAGATTTAACCGCCCTTGCGCCGCAAAACACCGGTTTTATCGGCAGCTCACTGGGCGGCTTTTATGCAGTTTACTTGGCAGAAAAATTTCAGGCGCGCGCAGTGTTGATCAATCCTGCTGTGCGTCCGTTTGATTCGCTGGCGCAATACTTAGGCGAGAATAAAAACTTTCACACACAAGAAAGTTATGTGTTAACACAGCAACATGTTGATGATTTGCGTGCGCTGTATGTTGCCGCACCTACACATCCTGAGCATTTGCTTCTGCTCACGCAAACAGGTGATGAAACGCTGAACTTTCGTGAGGCTGTAACGCATTTTCAGCGCAGCCCAGCGGTGATTGAATACGGCGGCGATCACGCTTTTCAACACGCGGAAAAACATTTTCAACACATGCTGTCTTTTCTACAGCAAACCACTCGCCTCTAACAATCACACGCCATCGTATTGCGCGTAGTACGCCGCAAGATAGTCTTCAAAACTTTGCGCTACCGGCTCTGCCTCCGCCGCACTCTGTTGTTGTGAAGAGGCTTGTGCCATATCAACAAAATAGTTCTGTTGTTCTTCTGACAGCGTCTGCGTAGAAAAATAGTTGGCGTGCTGTTGCGCCAATTCACCAGTCAATTGGAAGAATGATTTTTCAGACGCGCGCATATCCTGCAACACGCGCGCAGAAGTTGTGAGTTGGTTGTCTCGCAGTTTTTGGTATTGCAAGTCCACGCTATTACTGTAATGCGTGGTTTCGTAGGCGTGATCCAGCAACTGTGCACTCTGTGAAATTTCATCTTGCATCTGCAGTGCCCACTGCAACACGCTACGCTGCTCGCCACCCACTTCCAGCAGCAAACTGGGATCGCGGCCGCGCTCTACCACCGCCGCCTGATTGCGCGCCAATTGCACATATTCTTCTTCGTCGGTGAGCGGGCTATCGCTCAGCAAACACCACAACAAAAACACTTCAATAGACATCCATCCCCAAAGGTAAATACGGATCCAGATCCAAACAGCGCACTTCGATGTATTCCACACCGCGCTCATGCAGGGCGCGGATTGGTGTTTCACCGGATCGCACCACACGCTTGGGACGAATGGTGCTGTAAAACTCGTTTTCGATCTGCAACAAACTGGTGCTGAGTTGTCGATAGTGACCATCAGCATCACGCACACCGATTTTTTCATACGGCGCGTAAGGCGTTATCAAACCTTTTTTTAGCGTTTGAATATAACTGGGCAAACCGTTGTAGCACACCATCAAAGCGGCTTGCGCATCGCTTTGATAGCCCAGGCCACCCATGCGCAAAGAAGTAGCAAATGGCAAATGCAAACTATTACCACTGCCATCAAACGACGCCAGATGATGTTGGCGTTCTTGCACAAAGCTGGCACACAGCGCCGGTGACGCACCAAATAAATACAACAACAACCATAAGTGACGGCGAAAATTTCGAATCAAATCAAAATAGCGGCGCGTTTTAAAATCTTGTAACGCGCCGTTGTTGCCTTCTTGTTGTTGCAAAAATACCCAAAACGCATCGGAAAACGAAACATTGTAATGAATGCCGGCAATCGCCTGCATGCTTCTACCGTAGCGATGTCCTAAGCCTTCGCGATACGCCGTTTTCATGCGTGCAGTATGTGTGCTGCCGTATTGCGCCAAAGGAATGCTGTTATCACCGCCCAACACACAAGGCATGCTGGCGGGCCAAATTTTTTCGTTCTGCTGTTGCAATACGCTGTTGGTATAAACATGTATGCGCTGCAGCCACGCCAACGCCTCTTCCATCGTATTGCACGCCGGCGTAATAAACTCTAACAAGGCTTCGGAAAAATCGGTGGTGATATTGGGATGTTTGAGCGCAGAACCCAAAGCGGCGGGATGCGCTGTCTGCGCCAAGCTTCCATCTGGCGTAACGCGCAGACTTTCTTTTTCGATACCGCGCCGTATACCGCGCAGCAGTTGATAGCGATCGCCTTGCTGCAACGCAGAAAAACGCTGTTCAAAAATACTCATGCTTCCAGCGATCCCTGTACAGAATCGCCTGCAATTTCTGTTGTTTCCTCCAGTACACTTTCTGTCTCTTCATCCTCCAACGGCGCCGCTTCTGGCTCATCAAAGGTCACCGGCGCAGAGCGGCGCGCCGGCTCCGCATCACCCAATAACGGAATATCTTTGTCATTCAATGGACACTGCAACAACACCAAACGCTGCTCTATATCGCGCGCGTTGTTTTCGATCATGTGGTTCAGCGCCACATCGCGGTGCGGAGAACGCCAAGCAGCAGCAGGTTCACTGTCATCCAACCACTGCCCCTGTTTGCCGAGAAACAAACCCTGCTGATTGCTGATGACAAACACTTCTTTCATAACTGTTCCTAGAGAAAACGAATAACACCCAGCACCTGAGCGGGCGCATTATTGCTCAGCAAAAACACACGATATTCTGAGGGCGGCAGTTGTTTTTTCAAGACCACAATCGGTTCATATTGCTGCGTTTTCGCGTTGATATTGCGTGCGTCTAGCATCATGCGATAAGTCGATTGCCCGCAAAACAATAACCCTGTTACTTCAGGGTTAATGGGCGCATCCACCTGCAACTCTACCGCCAACGCTCTCGCTTTTTTACTATAAACGCGCACTTGCGCTGTAGAAAAGTTTTCAGACGATACAGGACAATATTCTGATGACACGCTATCTACAGCTACTGGCTTATAGCGGTCATCAATTGCATTGTAGGGATTGTAATAGCCCTGTTGATAGGCATTAAACAAACGCCAATCTTGATTGTGCGGATAAAAAGGCATCTGTGAACGCCCCATGCCGCCGTCGATCAACCAGTTGTAGTGCGATATTTTGATGTTGTTACGCTCCTGCGCAATATCGTCCAACACATGCAGCGAAGCTACTTGCAGCAATACACAAGCCGCCAGCACAAAATAACGCAGCCAGCGCTGCGCATAAATGTGCAAAAAACTTCCGCACAGCAATACCAACAACAACGAAGTGTACAAACGGTAACGAGAAACTAAACCGGTTTCTGCGCCGAAAGCACGGCCGCGACCCAACGCAACCAGCGCCAGAGAAACCAAAACCAACAGCAATACGCTGATAAAAAAACGATCAGATCGGCTGCGCATACGCCAGCCATTTTGCAACAGCAATACCAGCATCACCGCGCCAACAATAGCAGCCGGCTGCCATTGTTTGGCAGCAAAAATCGTAGCGCCGATAGCGGCCAACCACGAAAAAAATGCCTGTACCACGGACACCCATACAGCCACGGGTGTGCCGTAAGAAGGCTTGAAGTAATCCTGCAAATTTTCTGGATCGGTATACAACACATAACGCCAGAGATGATCTGCTGCAAAAGGACTTTCATACCAACAGTACAACGCCGTGGTGACTAAAAATGCGAGTAGCCATACGAAAAATTGCCGCACATTTTGCTGTCTTCTCTCCATATACGCCGCAAACACATTGCTCGCCAACAGAGCAGGCAATACCAGCAGGCCGTTAAATTGACTGCCGATTGCCAACAGCGCCCAAAAAAGCGGCGCCATAATTGCCGCCGGATTGTTTGCCACACTGCGCGCCGCCAACAGCGCAAACAAAATCACAATTTGATTGGAGATAGCCGTCATCGCCCAGAAGCTGGCGTTCCAATAAAACAGATTGAAAAACAAACCGATGGCAATAGCCGACGCATACCACCAGCCCACGGTTTTTTTC
Source organism: Cellvibrionales bacterium (assembly GCA_016713115.1). NCBI lineage: Bacteria > Pseudomonadati > Pseudomonadota > Gammaproteobacteria > Cellvibrionales > Cellvibrionales bacterium. The sequence continues at coordinate 927,552 of JADJPU010000001.1, forward strand.
AGCCAGTCAGCCAACACCCAACAACAGGCCAACAAAATTGCATTGCCCATCAGTTCGTAATGAAAAAAATTAATCTGCTTAAACAGTGCGTAATCCAGCAAATACAGCAAATGGTTGATGATGGTGACATGCTCGTGGTTGGGCAGCGCAATAACCGCCGGCCACTCCCACCAGTGTTCACGCGAGAGAAAAATCTCAAAAAACCACAGCACATCGACAAAATCGTCGGCCTGCCCCGCATCTAAGGCAAAGTAAAAAAAGACAGACCCGTAGTAGCACAGCGTGCCAACCACTACCGCGAGACAGCACAGTTTTTCTGTGTGTGAAATGGTTATGGCGCGGTGCGGTTCAAGTGGTGCTGTCATCGCGTCGTTCAACTAGGCGCGAGAAAAAAATGCCCGCCTCAAACAACAGACACATCGGCACAGCCAACATCAACTGCGACAGCGCATCAGGCGGCGTCAACACGGCGGCGATGATGAAACAGCACACGATAATCCACGATCTTTTTCTACCAGTGCCGCCGAGGATGTCACGCCCATCAACACCAACAACACCGTCGCCACCGGAATTTCAAAGGTAAAACCGAAAGCCACAAACATACCCAGCACCACATCCAAGTAGCGCGAAATATCCGGCGCATAGGTCACGCCCTCCGGCAGTATTCGGCTCATAAAGCCGAACATCACCGGAAAGACCAAGTAATACGCGAATGCAACGCCGGCATAAAACAACAATACGCTGGATGCCAAGAGCGGGCTGGCAATGCGCTTTTCGCGCTGATAAAGCCCAGGCGCAATAAACGCCCACACTTGATACAACAAAAAAGGCACGCAGAGAAAAATTGCCGCAACAAACGCCAGCTTAAACGGCGCGGTGAACGGCGCAATCACTTCGGTGGCCAACATGCCTGTGCCGTTAGGCAAGTAGTGCAATAAAGGTTCTGACAAAAAATGAAATAAATCATTAGCAAAAAATGCCAATCCAATAAACACCGCCAGCACGGCGCAAATACACCACAGCAAACGCCTGCGCAGCTCCAGTAAATGTGCAATCAGCGGCTGCTCTTGCAAATCATCCGTCATGGCGCACTTTTTCCGTTCTCATCAGCGGTAGAGTTTTTTTCTGGCTCCACCATTACTTCATCCTTTAATACGCGCTCTATCGCCTGCTGCGGCTCGTGCAAACTTTTCATAATAGCTTCGTTGTGCAACTGGCGACGAATATCATCCGCACCCAATTCACGCTCCACCTCGCGCCGCGTATCCGACAACACGCGCTTAAACCGGCCTATCCACAAACCGGCGGTGCGCGCCGCTTGCGGCAGACGCTCGGGGCCAAACACCACCAGCGCCACCAGCGCCGTCAGCAGCAGCTCCGAAAAACCAACATCAAACATTGCGCGCAGCCGCTTTAAGCGGGCGGATTACTTTTATCGTCGGGTAAGTTTTTTTGCGCAGCATCTTCTGCGGGCTTCTCTTCTTCACCGTCCTGCATCGCTTTCTTAAAGCCTTTAATCGACGCACCTAAATCCTTGCCAAGATTTTTTAGTTTTCCCGTGCCAAAAATCAGCACCACAATCGCCAACACAATCAGCCAATGAATCGGACTACCGAAACCCATAACCTTACCTCGCCGCTTTTTCGTCTAAGCCCGACAAATCAAATCGTCGCGCCAATTCATTCAACACATCCTGCGCTGATAAATCCAAATGCGACAACAGCACCAGCGTGTGAAACCACAAATCGGCTGTTTCATAAATCAATTTTGATTTATCCGCGCCGTGTTGCACATCTTTGGCGGCCAGCAGCGTTTCGCCACTTTCTTCCGCCACTTTTTTTAAAATTTGATCCAGACCTTTGGCGTGCAGGCTGGCGACATAGGATTTTTCTGTTTCACCAGCCTGCTTGCGCGCTTCCAATACAGCCGTCAATTGTTCCAATACATTTTGCATATCAAGCACCATAAATCTGCGCGGGGTCTTTCAAAACAGCGTCTACAGTTTGCCACTCGCCATCTTTTAATACGCGATAAAAACAGGATTCGCGCCCTGTATGACAAGCAATGCCGCCCTGCTGTTCCACTTGCAACACGATCACATCCGCATCGCAGTCCAAACGAATTTCATGCACCGTTTGTACATGACCAGACTCCTCGCCCTTGTGCCACAACTTTTGACGCGAGCGCGACCAGTACACTGCTTCTTTACAGCGTGCCGTTTCCGCCAAAGCATCGCGGTTCATCCACGCCACCATCAACACACGGCCAGTTTGCTGATCTTGGGCAATGGTGGGGATAAGACCATCGCTATCCCATTTCACCGCATCCAGCCACACCGCCGTATCCGCCCCATTACTCATATCACATCAATACAGGTATAAAAGTGCCTACATTGTAGCTGCCTCGCCCCGTATAATGCGCCCCCTTTTGCCCACTCCACCGGTACCCGCATGTCCACCGCACACCCGATCGAAAAGCTGCGCAACGTCGCCATCATTGCCCACGTTGACCACGGCAAAACCACGCTGGTGGATAAGTTGCTGAAACAATCTGGCACGCTCGACCGCCGCAGCCAAGAGGCGGAGCGCGTGATGGACAGCAACGATCAGGAGAAGGAGCGCGGCATCACCATCCTCGCCAAAAACACTGGCGTGGATTGGAACGGCTACCGCATCAATATCGTGGACACCCCTGGGCACGCCGATTTCGGCGGCGAAGTGGAGCGCGTGTTGTCGATGGTGGATTCTGTGCTGCTCTTGGTCGATGCCTTCGACGGCCCCATGCCGCAGACGCGCTTCGTGACCAAGAAAGCCTTTGAACACGGCCTGAAGCCCATCGTGGTGATTAACAAAGTGGATCGCCCTGGCGCGCGCCCACACTGGGTAATGGATCAAGTGTTTGAATTGTTTGACAAATTGGGCGCGACCGACGAGCAGCTCGACTTCCCTGTGATCTACGCCTCCGCCCTGAACGGCGTGGCCGGCTTGGAAGTGGACGCGCTGGCCGACGACATGACCCCGCTGTTCCAGATGATTGTGGATCGCGTGCCGCAACCGGACGTGGATCTCGACGGCGCTTTCCAAATGCAAATCTCGGCGCTGGATTACAACTCTTATGTAGGCGTTATCGGCATCGGACGCATCAAGCGCGGCAAAATCAAGCCCGGCTCGCAAGTCAAAATCATCAACATCGACGGCAAAGTGCGCCAAGGCAAATTGCTGCAAGTGATGGGGCATTTGGGCTTGGAGCGCGTGGAAGTGGAAGAAGCCACCGCGGGCGATTTGGTGTGCATCACTGGCCTCGACCAACTGAATATTTCCGACACCATCTGCCAAGTGGATGCCGTGGAAGCGCTGCCGCCGTTGGTGGTGGATGAGCCCACGGTGAGCATGACTTTCCAAGTCAACAACTCGCCCTTCGCCGGTAAAGACGGCAAGTTTGTCACCAGCCGCAACATCAAAGAGCGTTTAGAGCGCGAGCTGTTGCACAATGTGGCGCTGCGCGTGGCGGAAGGCGACAGCCCCGACAAATTTATTGTGTCCGGTCGCGGTGAATTGCATCTTTCGGTGTTGATTGAAAGCATGCGCCGCGAAGGTTTTGAACTCGGGGTGTCGCGCCCCGAAGTCGTGACCAAAGAAGTGAACGGCGAAACACACGAGCCGTTTGAAGTGGTGGTGATTGATGTGGAAGAACAGCATCAAGGACCGATCATGGAAGAGATGGGTCGCCGCAAAGCCGAATTAAAAAACATGGAAATCGACGGCAAAGGTCGCGTGCGTTTGGAATACCTCGCACCCTCGCGCGGCTTGATCGGTTTCCGCAACAGCTTCCTCACCATGACTTCCGGCTCCGGCATCATGACTTCAGTGTTCGATCACTACGGCCCCGCCAAAGCGGGCGACTTGGGCGGACGCGTCAACGGCGTGTTGGTGTCGATGACGCCAGGCAAAACTCTCGCTTACGGTTTGTTCAGTTTGCAAGATCGCGGGCGCTTATTTATTGACCCGAATGTGGATGTGTACGAAGGACAAATTGTCGGCCTGCATTCGCGCGACAACGACCTCGTCGTCAATCCTACGAAGGCAAAACAGCTCACCAATATTCGCGCCGCCGGCACCGATGAAGCGCTGATTCTCACACCGCCGATTCGTCACTCGCTGGAACAGGCGCTGGAATTTATCGAAGACGACGAGCTGGTGGAAGTGACGCCAAACTTTATTCGTCTGCGCAAAAAATTGCTGACAGAAAACGAAAGAAAACGCGCGGGTAGTAAGAAAAGCTAAGCGAGAAAGTTTTTCACCTTCTCCGCCTGCACCATGCAGTCCTTGTAGCCATGGTGCATCAGCTCCTCGCAATAAGAGGATTCAAACAGCAGATAACTGGCGATACTGGCGCCGCCCGATGGCCGGGTAGCACCTATCGTCTTGAGAAATAATCGCAAAGATTTTGGCAAACTACCAATGTGTTTGGCGGCAATTTCGTCAAAGTGCACGCTAGGCGAAATCACCAAGGTCTCTACTGCGCGCACATGAAGATTGCGCTGTTTTTCTTCACTGAAATCGCGCACAAAATCATTGAAACGATTCATCATATTGATGTCTTCTTCCATCGAATCAACAAATGCACTGTTCAACATCTGTGCAAAAATTTGCGCAATGGAGGGGGAGAACACTTTGTTATTGCGATTAATCTCCAGATGACCAAGGTTTCTTCTGCCACTGACACCGATCACCAGAATTTTTTCTGCACCCAAATGCAATGCTGCGCTCATGGGAGAAGATTGACGCATCGCGCCGTCGCCAAAAAATTCGCGGTGAATATGCACGGCTGGGAATAATGCAGGCAGAGCGGAAGATGCCATTAAATGTTTGTGTGTAATATCTTCGCGCAAACCAATGCGATGAATGCGATGCCAGTTTTCAATCTCTTGGCTGCCTTGAAAAAAACTGATGCTCTGACCACTGTGATAACCCATAGCGGTGATACACAGGGCGCGCAAATAGCCGCTTTGAATTAATTCCGGCAGAAATTGCAGATCGATATTTTCTAGCAACAAGTGATACAGCGGCATGTTGTCGAACAGCGACAGCGGCCTGCCGAAAGTGATACCACTGCGAAAAAAGGACAATAGCAATTTCAGTGAGCTGCCCAGTAATTCGCCATAGCCAATATGCACCACCTTTTCTGCGTGCAAGTTACCCCAAATGTTTTCTAGCTTGCTGATTCCTTGCGCAAAATGATCGGCTTGCGTTGCCAACATCGCCGCGTTGATGGCGCCGGCAGAAGTGCCGCAAATAATCGGAAAAGGGTTCGCGCAAGCCGGCGGCAATATTTCGGCAATTGCTTTCATTACACCCACTTGGTAAGCCGCACGCGCGCCACCGCCCGACAATACCAACGCTGCCTGTGCAGGAATATTGCAGGCCTCCATGCTGACGGGTTCAACAACTGCGTTGGCTGTTTTAATCACAATTTTGTTTCACTCACGGTTGTTGCCGCTGCTTTGTTGTTGCGCGGCAATGTACTGCGCCACAGCTCACCGCTGCTAAAACACTGCCAACCCCAGCGGCACCACGCCATCATAGAGAACACCAACCACAGCGACCACAACAGCATGGCCGCGCGGTACACCCACATCGGCACCGAGACTACCCACGCCTGCGGCAGTACCGCGCCGCGATCTTGATACCACAACAGTTGACTGATCGTGGATTGATTGCCCACAACTTGCATCTCTGGCGAAGACAGCAGGCTGGCGGGGATAGTGCCTACCAAACTGCCCAGTGCCAGCACGCTCAGAATCACCAAAACCACCTGCGTCAGTTGCAGATTACCGCAGCTCCAGCCAGCGGTGTTTGCCTTGCGCCGGTATGCCATAGCCACAAACCACGCCACCACCAACACGCTGCCCACGGCATTGACCGTACTCATACCCAACCCCAACAACACCCACTGCCAAGTAGCCACGGGCGTGACGCCGCTGCGACCGAGCACTATCGCCACCAACACCATCACCGTTAACACACCCCAGTACAACAGCGCGGGACCCATCAATGGGCCGCCCACCGCCAACAACCAGCGACCCTCCGGCATCTGCACACTGAGCTGGATATTGTTGAGCGGCTCGTGGAGCTGCGGTTGCGGTGTGGTGATACGCCAGCCCATGTCCGTTTCTTGTCGCCAGCTCACATCCAGCCGCTGACTGCCTGGGTGCAGGGGCAGTTTCAGTTGTGCATCAGGCAGAGCCGGATTGCTCTGCTCCACGCCGTCTATCGCCACCCGCTGCAATTTGGCACCGACGGGCAAGCTCAGCGGCAATTCGCCGCCCTGACTGCTGCGCACTTGCAGGCTTAGGCTCGTATCCACCGAACGCGCACCTGGGCGGTAATCCAAATTCACCGACTCCACTGTGCGCGTGCTGCCTGCCACACCCTGCGGTCTGCTGATCTCGGCACTCAAGCTTTCGCCCGGCCACGGTTGCCACACAGGCATAACGGCACTGGCGCTCTCTTGTTTGACAGGGTTCAAACCACTGAACGCCACATGCCAGATCGGGGCGATATCCCACTGCCACACCTCGATCCACGACACCGCTTTCGCCGCCGTCAAGTTCAGAGTTGCCGCTGGCTTGAGCGTCGCCGTCCAAGAGAAGGTCTGGGCGTCGGGCGCGATCACCACCTGCACGAGACCGTCGCGCACAACCACGCCGTCCGTGAGAACGGCCTCGCTGAGTAGCAAAGGAATGGCGAGATTGATTGCACCCACAGCGGGTGCAATGCGCTCCACCGTGGTTTGCACCTGCCAATCCAACCCCAACATCAAGCGCCGCGTGACGCGCACAAAAGGCGGTGCCGTATCTGGAAGTAAGCGCGCACTCTCGTTGCCTGCTTTTTCTGTTGGGGCATTGCGCGACAACTGCAAGCTATTGCCTGGGATGCGCCCCTCGCTCAAACCGGAGATTTGCCAACCCTCGGCACTGGCGCTGATGTTATGTGCCGACATAGAGAAAGGCAGTTGCAGGGCATCGCCCGCCACTTCGCCTTCCAGCACCACACTGTGGCTGCCCGCCGTCACAGCCAACCACAGATGCCCATTTTCATCGCGACGCAGGCGCTGTGTGGGCATGCCGTCCACCAACACCGCGCGCGGTTGCCACTGCTCCGCCGCTGGCAGCGGCACGGCGACCTCAATTTGTGCATCAATTTGCAACTGGATACGCAGGACATTGCCACTGATCTGCACCTGCCCGCGATTCAGAGCCGCACACTGCGGCGCACAATCAGGCGCGCGCGTGAGGCGCTGCTCCAATTCATCCAACATCGCTTTGCTAGGGAAAGCGGCATTGGTCTCTTGCGCCCACACCGGCTGGCCTTGCAGCAACAAACCCGCCAGCAACAGCACCGGTGCCACCGCTTTGCTCGCCGCGAGTTTGCGCCAAGCCGCGTTCGGCCACGCAGCGCGCAATAGCAACAACGCAAAGGCAAATGCTAACAACACTGAAGCCAAACGCCATATTTTATGAAGTATTGGCGATAGTAAGTACAAACGCACAGTTTGATCTTGCAGCACGGGACCGCTCCAATACAGGCTGACCGTCTGCCAGCGCCACGCCGGTTCGCCAGGGCCAGTTTGCACTTGCGCACTGGGGTCGTAGCCGCTGCTAGGCTCCTGCGCTGGCTTGGTCGCACGCTTCATCTTGCTGGGATAATCGGCGCTCTCTGCTCTGCGAACCGCCGGCGCCGCTGCAGGTATGGCTTCCATGGCAACTTGCGCACCGCCCACCATATCGTCTGCCACTTGCATCGCCGCACCTATCACACCGCTCTGTGTCTGTGCACCACCCTGCTGAATCGTCGCGGCGCGCCCCAATTCCAACTGCGGATAGATAGCGCTGCGCGCCTGCTCCACGGCGAAGTTCAGCAACAGCAAGGTCAGCAACAGCAACACCACGCTGTTGACTGCAGCGATCACCTGCCGGAAGCGCCCCGCCGGCAGCGCGCGCAACAAGCCCGTGCCGATCAAAGCAGCCAACCACAGAAACACAGGTGCCTGCCCTGCATGATAAGTGAGCATCAGCGCCAACAAAGCCACCACACCACCACCGACACCGAGCAACCGCCAACTGGCTGCCGCCACAATCAGCACCAAAAAAATTGCCCACAAATTCCAACGCGCCAACCACGAGCCAGCGGCGCTGTCGGCGCCCTCGGCGTGCAGCAACAGCCAGCCGGGGGGCAGGTACAAATTGGCGGATACGCTGTTCATCTCGCGCTGCCAAGCAGTGATGGGAATAGCTGTGAACTGCGCCAAACGGCTGACACTGAGCAGATTCAAAGCTCCGGCACGCAACTCCACACCGGCTTCGTTTTGTTGACTGTCCAAGCGCGTCACTAGCTGCGGCTCGCCGTTTACCTCTACACGCCCCAAGGTTTGCGCGGGCGCGGCAGAAAAGCGACTGGCCTGTCGCAAGCTGCCCGACACCACATCGCGACTGGTCATGCCGCTGCCGTCAAAATCTAGCCACAACTCGCGCCGCAGTGACAGCGCATCACTGGCGGTATCACCCAGCTGCGCTACATCTCCACGCTGGGTTTCGGTCAGAGTCAGTGTGTCGTTCGCCGTCAACAACCACGCGGGCGCTTGTCGCCATACCGCCGGCATATCGGTTTGCGAAGGATCCAGTGCCGTGGTGCTTGCAGGGGTCACTTGGCGCAACTGACGATCCGCCTGCCACGACCACACTTCTTCAGCGGGCCAGCTGTCGTCCAGCTTTTTAGGGCTGAAACTTGCGGGCTGGCCTTCTGCGCGCGCGCGCAGCACCAGCTCCCACTCACCGGCGCGCAGTTGCACACGCAAACGGCCGTCCGCTTCGATGCGCGCGGGCAGCGGAGTATCCAAGGCCAGCGGCACAAAACCATCCAACAAAAATTGACCGAGTAGCACTTCACGGTCACGACCGGCTACGCGCAGACGCAACACCGTTTCCATTTGCAAGGGAATACCGTCTTGTACTTGGCGAAACACTTGCACGGCGAGGGTATCCGCCACCGTCACTGGCGCGCGATTTTCACCAAACAATAAATAACCCTGTGCGTCGATGGAAGGCTGCGCTACGGGTTTGCCCTGCACGGTGAGCGCCAGCAGACCGGTACCCGCCGGCAGAGCCAAACGCGTGGGCAGCGCATCCCAGCGCATTACACCTTGCAGTTGATGTTCACCGGCTGGTAACAACACCGAGGGTGCACCGTCGTGTTCCACCACCTGCGCCGGTTTTTTATCCACTAAAACATCTTGCGGCCACTGCTCAACATCACCAGGCAGTGTCACCCACCCCTCGCGATAGAGCTGCCAGCTCTGCGTAAACAAAGCACCGCGCTCATCGACCTGCAGCTGCAACTGCCCTGGCCAGCGACAAAAGCGCTCGCCGAGTTCGGCGTATTGCGGCGGGCAAGCGAGATCTTTGTGTGCCTCCAACACCCAAGCGCGCCACGGCTCCAAAGCATCAGGCACCGCAGCTGGCACAGCGCGAACACTGCCGCACACCATTGAAAAAACCGTTAGCAAAAAAAATAATGAGCAGAGTTTTTTAATGCCGTGCATAGTGTTCTCCTTTTTATTCATTTTTTGACGGATAAAAATCCGCTGACAAATAACGCACAAACCACGAATCATTTCGCCCCATAAATTGCCAACCCGCCATGTAGCCAGGAATACTTTTGCCAGCCACTTTCACATCCGCATGCAGCGTTGCCAGCAACACATTCGACACACCAGAAAACGCACTCGGCAACAATAGCAACAGCAACAAGCCCGCCCGCCAATACGCGCCAGCCGACCACAACGCCCGCAGAATCGCCAGCAGCACTAGCAATACACCAAAATAAATTGCAGATGAAGATCGCACCATAAGGTCGTTATACACGCCGTAGTACACGCAAGACAATACCACCGCAGAGACAAACACCGCGACGGCAAACACAACCAGACTCTTATCCAGCCAACGCCGATACAGCACCACCACCAATGCGTATAAACACCAGCTCTTCAACAAAAACAGCAAAAAAATCACTTTGTCGATTTTCAAAAAAGGCAACACACCATACGGCTGATCACTAACAGAAACACTCGCGTAGTAAACACCCAACACACCCAGGACACTCACACCGACCAATGCCGTCAGCCACCCATCTTTGTTACTGCCGCAATAGAAAAATTGCCAAGCTAACAAAATCAAAACCAGTGGCAACAAGCCGAGCGCAATCATCGGCGCGTAATACGCCAACAGCGCGCAAGCAAATAAAATTGTGACAACTTTTTGTTGATAGGCTGCTTGGCACAACAAACCTACTACCAACCAACCGGCCACTGTTTGATGCGGCGCCCACAACAGCGAAGAAGCTAGTGAAGTGAAGTTACCAAACCACATACCTTGCACTAAATCAGTCGCCGGCCAAAAATCCAACATTGGCGGCGCACTTAACCATGTCAGCAGCACAGACAACAGCGTTATCGGCGCGTCCAGTTGACCCCACGCATATGGATATTGGCTGATCTGCAACAGCAAGCCGACTACCACATCCCAGCCGCCAAAAAACACCACCCCAATTGCCGCTACCCACGAACGCACACGCGTCAACAGCGCCATCATGCGCAGCGCCAGCCAGCATCCCGCCAACAACCAAAGATGTTGCGCCAACATGGCTGCCGATATTCCCGCTATTTTTCCTATCAAAGCGGGCCACAAGTAGTAGCCGGCGTACTGCACCAACAGTTGAAAACTGCCATCGGCATTTGCATAGCTGACAGGCCATGTGTAGTGAATCAAATCCAACAAACGCCCGTTATGCATTACATAATCTGACGATTGATAACCATAACCCCCTGCGCCGCACACGCTCACCCACGCCAACACAACGAGATAACCCGCAAGACCTGCCGAGTTATTTTTTTCTGATGCGTTTTTTTCTGGCGCTGCGCACTGACGAATACTCCACCACAACGCAGCGCCCCACACTGCGGTGAATACCAGCGCCCACACTGGACGCAGCCATGTAGCAGAAAAAAGCAATAACGGACTGCCCAACCATAGCAGTGCTATTTTCCACGGTGAAAAGCGCTCGGCAATCAACCAATACAGCGCACGGTAAAAAATGGCATGTCCTAGCACATACACTAGCACTTCCTGCCAACCGGCTACGGTTTGATACAAAGAGCGCGTTGCCAAGGCTATAAAAGCCATCCACCAAAACGGCGTGTCCAACGCCACGCGTAGCCATGCCTGCTGTGCGAATAGTCTATTAGCGCGCATCATTGCTTCAGCCATGATCGAATAACTTGTCTCTCATGTTTTTCATCACCCAGAAAAATAAAACTAATGCCGGAACGATGCTCAGTGTTGAAAAAACAAAAAAACCTTTGTAGCCAAAACTGCCCACCAAGAAACCAGAAAATCCGCCCACCAATTTTCCTGGCAGCGCCACCAGCGAACTGAACAATGCGTACTGTGTAGCGGTGTACTCGCGACTCACCAAGGATGACAACCACGCCACCGCCACCGTGCCGAGAAAACCGCCCGATAAATTCTCGCCGGTGATGACCGCAGTAAACACCGCGACATTGCCAGGGAAAATAGCCAAAAAAATGTACAGCAGATTGCTCACAGCGCCGAGCAACATTGCCAACAACAAACTGCGCTGCACGCCCATCCACGCCACTACCGCGCCGCCAATAAATGCACCGCCGATACCCACCCACACGCCGTACAATTTTGAAACAGCGGCGATATCGGTTTTGCTAAAACCGCTGTCGAGATAAAACGGAAACGCCATCACACCGATCATTTGATCGGGAATTTTGAACAGCCCCATAAACAGCAACAGCAACACACCCAGCCAGCCGCTGTAGCGTTGAAAAAAATCGCGAAACGGGCCGATCACACCATCGCTGAGTACCGCGCGCCAAGAAGACGAGCGCACGGTCAGCGTTTCCGGTTCGCGCGCCGCCAAGGTGGCCAGCATCACCAACAGCACCGCACAGGCCATGGCGCTGTACACCAGCGACCACGCGATGTGATCCGCCAACAGCAAAGCCAGCGCACCCGATACCAACAGTGCAATACGATAGCCAAGCGTCGCGGTGGCAGCCAGCGCGCCCTGCGCCTCCAAGGGTGCAATCTCGATGCGATAGGCGTCGATCACCACATCCTGTGTGGCACCGGCAAAAGCCACCAAGGCCGCAGCCACAACAAACCACGCAAAAGAACCGCTGGGAGTAATCCATGCCATCCACAACAGTGCTGCTGCCAGCAGCGCCTGCGCCAACAGCAACCAACTGCGGCGCTGGCCGAGTTGCTCTAAGAGAGGCAGACGCAAACTGTCTACCGCCGGCGACCACAAAAATTTGAAGGAGTAGGTCAACCCCACCAAGCTGACCAAGCCAATCTGCTCCAGTGACACCGCGTTATCTTTCAGCCAGGTGGAAAGCGTGCTGCCCACCAACAAAAACGGCAGGCCGGAGGCAAAACCAAAAAAGAACATCACCAAAGCAGCGGGCTGTGCAAACGCTTGGCGTAATGTGAGGCGGGGAGGCGAATCCATGCAAAAACCTGTCAGAAAGAGCAGCAGCCATTATCTACACAAGCCGCTACCATGGCACCCTGCTCATCGCGGAGAAAATCCATGCGCACTGCCACACTGCCTTTGTTACTGCTCGCCGCTTTATTCATCGGCATCACGGGCTGCCAATCCCAACCCGCCAACGACAAACTCACGCTGGAAAACAATTACTGGAAATTGGTGGAGCTGCACGGAAAGCCCGTTGCCGTTATCGACAATCAAACCGAACCGCATTTAATTCTGCACGCTGACAAACAACGCGTCGCCGGTTCTGGTGGCTGTAATCGCATCATGGGCAGCTATACCGTGCACGCTGACACCGTGCAATTCAAGCAAATGGCTTCCACCATGATGTTTTGTGCCGAAGGCATGGATACAGAACAAATGTTTCTACGCTCACTGGAAGGCGAACAACACTGGGTTACAACTCACGATACGCTGACGCTTTCTAACAAACAGGGCAAAGTTTTTGCGCGCTTTTCCGTGGTATATCTGCGTTGAAGTGCAATCACACCAAGGATGTCATTGTAAATGACTAACGCACCAGCACCATCCTACAAAACCAGCACTTGGTTTTGGGTTTGCGTCCTTGTTCTACTCATTTCTGTAGCACGCGGCATTCGCATGCCTGGCAACTGGGCATACACCCACTTTTTATTCAACTACGAAGCTGGATTTATCAAGCGTGGATTGATAGGAGAAATTTTTCATACACTGAATCCAACCTACAGCAACAATCATCTGTGGTTTACCTTCGTCAATGTGGCTTTTTTTATCGCTGCTATCTCTGCGCTATTGTATTGCATGCACACATTAATCAAGCGCAACAGCGCATGGCTAATAGCAGCATCCATACTTTTTGCATCTAGCTTAAGTCCCACCTATCTTGCTCATACCATCGGCTACTTTGACATCATCAGCGTATTTGCCGTTATTCTTCTAACGCAGTTGCTGCGCGCACCTTATCGCCAATGGCTTTTCTTGCCTGTAACAATTATTTGTCTGCTAATACACGAATCTTTTTTTATTATTTTTTTCCCGCTGCTGTTTGTGCATGTTGTTTTTTTTCAGGAAAGACGAACAAAAAAAGATAGGCTTCTACTGGGAAGCGGATACGCATTGCTAACTTTCAGCATTGCTTTTCTATTGGCAAATTATGCCTTACTCGACTCATCAGGCCGCCTAGCCTTACAAGGCCATTTAGAAAAAATTGCTTCCATTCCTCTACGCCTTGATGGTTTTTCTGTATTGGTAAGGCACATCGGTGATAACTATGGAATTATGGCTCCCTCTTTATTTTCTTTATGGCCCAACATCGAATCACTCCCTGTTACACTGCCAACAGCCATAGTGTTAAACATGCTCATCTGGAAAATTGTACGGCCTCACCACAGTTTTCAATCAACACTGGTGATTTGTTTGGCGTCATTCTCTCCATTGGCAATGCATATCCTTGCCTGGGATACTCACCGCTGGAACGCATTGATGGTAACAACCAGCTTTCTGAATCTCTGCAATGTGGCGCGACATTATCCAGCACCACAAATCCAGCCACCTTACCCTGTTTTTGTGCTGCTCATTTTTCTTAATGGCGCATCGACAATCGGCTTATTTGAAGAATATGAAGTAAGGCAGTTTCCTTTTTTTGACGAGATTTACAAAACCATCCCCGTATACAACACTCAACAAGGCAGCTATAACTAGCGCTCTTGCCTTTTAATTTCTTATTTTTGGCAGAAAAAATGACCCAAGACAAACTCAAACAAGCCGTAGCCCAAGCCGCTCTCGATTATGTGATGACACGCATTGCACGCGACTCGGTAATTGGCATTGGCACGGGATCCACGGCCAATTATTTTATTGATGCGCTGGCGAAATACGCGGGCGATTTTGCCGGTTGTGTGTCCAGCTCCGATGCGTCCACACAACGCTTACAAAAACACGGCATCGAAGTGTTTGACCTCAACCACACCGGCTCGTTTGATATTTATATCGACGGCGCTGACGAAGCCAACGCGCAACTGGAATTGATTAAAGGCGGCGGCGCGGCATTGACACGCGAAAAAATTGTCGCCGCCTGCGCCAAAGAATTTGTGTGCATTGCCGATGAATCTAAATTGGTCGGTACGCTGGGCAGTTTTCCTCTGCCGGTAGAAGTCATCCCCATGGCGCGTAGTTTAGTGGCGCGTGAATTGGTCAAACTCGGCGGCGATCCCGTGTATCGCACTGGTGTCATCACCGATAATGGCAACGTGATTTTAGATGTGCACAATCTACACATCACCTCACCGCGTTTGTTGGAAGAAAAAATCAACAATATTACCGGCGTGGTGTGCAACGGTTTATTTGCACTGCGCCCCGCCGATGTTTTGCTGCTCGGCCGACCTAGCGGCGTTGAAACTCTGCGCGCCACGGCATAATGCAAAATACCTTCCGCCATATTTCGCAAAAACCACCGCGAGCTTTGCGGGTGTGGCTGCACGATCGCAGCTCACTCACGCGTCGTTTGCAAACGCTGAGCAATAATCAATTTTCTGTCACCGTACTGAAACAGCGCTGGGAAAAACCGCGCCGCGCAGAAGCGCAATTATTAAACCTGCCGCTGCACGAAGTCGCACTGATACGCGAAGTGATCCTGCACGGCAACAGCACGCCGTGGGTGTATGCTCGCAGCATTCTTCCGCTGCGCACTTTGAATGGCTCACTGCGTTTTTTGCGTCACTGGGACAATCGCCCACTCGGTGCGCTGCTGTTTCGCAATCAGCGCATTCGGCGCGAAAAACCTATCGTGCAGCAGCTACCCTGTTCTTCTCTGCCTGCGAGTTTGCCCGTAGCCGATATGCCCGCACAGTTATGGGGGCGCTCCTCGGTGTTTCGTTGCGGCGCGCACGGTTTATTAGTGGCAGAAACTTTCTTGCCTGCACTGGTCAATGTCATTATGTCCTCATCGTATTCAACGCCATCGCCATGAAAACATTTCGCCCACTCCAGAAAAAAATTCCACCCACGGTGCATGAACTGTGGCAGCTCATGCGCTTGGATAAACCTATCGGCATTTTGTTGCTGCTGTGGCCGACGCTGTGGACGCTGTGGCTCGCCGCTGGCGGTTTTCCCTCGTGGAAAAATCTCATTATTTTTTCTGTCGGTTGCGTGTTGATGCGCTCCGCTGGTTGTGTGATTAACGATTACGCAGATCGCCATTACGATCTGCATGTCAGCCGCACACACGACCGCCCACTCACCGCCGGCCGCATCAAACCCGGTTACGCGCTGCTGCTGTGTGCCGCGTTATGCATGCTGTCTTTTTTTCTGGTGCTGCTCACCAATGCACTCACCATCAAACTCGCATTTGCCGCGCTCGCGCTCGCGGCGATTTATCCGTTTTGTAAACGCTACACCCACATGCCACAAATCGTACTCGGCGCAGCCTTCGGTTGGTCTATTCCTATGGCGTGGGCTGCGCAAACAAACGCGCTGGCGCCACAGGCTTGGTTAATTTTTGCCATGGCGCTGTTGTGGACGCTGGTATATGACACTTTTTATGCAATGGTCGATCGCGCCGATGATTTGAAAATTGGCATTCGCTCCACCGCAATTTTATTTGGCGATGCCGACCGCGCCATCACCGGCGTATTGCAAGTGTTGGTACTGATGGGCCTATTGCTGATGGGGAAACGCTTTCAACTGCATTGGCCATATTTTATTTCGATTGCCATTGCCGCCAGTTTTTTTGCGTGGCAACAATATTTAATTCGCACGCGCCAACCTGTTGCGTGTTTTCGCGCTTTCTTGAACAACCACTGGGTAGGCATGGTGGTTTTTATCGGCATTGCCATCAGTTACGCGCTGCCAAAAGCAGCTTAGTATTTTTTATTTTTCAATCGAGGAATTTTTATATGCAACGCCCTAGCGGTAGAAAACCGGATCAACTGCGCGCCGTGCGCATCACGCGCCACTACACACGCCACGCTGAAGGCTCGGTGTTGGTGGAGTTTGGTGACACCAAAGTGATTTGCACCGCAACCGTCACCGCCGGTGTGCCGCGTTTTATGAAAGGCGAAGGGCGCGGCTGGGTTACTGCCGAATACGGCATGCTGCCGCGATCCACCGGCAGCCGTATGGATCGCGAAGCTGCGCGCGGCAAACAAGGTGGGCGCACGGTAGAGATTCAACGCTTGATCGGTCGCTCACTGCGCGCAGCGGTAGACACCAAAAAACTGGGCGAAAACACTATCGTGATTGACTGCGATGTTATCCAAGCAGACGGCGGCACACGCACGGCATCGATCACCGGCGCCTGTGTAGCGTTGGCGGATGCCATTGCCTTTATGCAAAAGAAAAAAATG
Organism: Cellvibrionales bacterium; assembly: GCA_016713115.1. Classification (NCBI taxonomy): domain Bacteria; kingdom Pseudomonadati; phylum Pseudomonadota; class Gammaproteobacteria; order Cellvibrionales; species Cellvibrionales bacterium. Next base: position 944,512 of record JADJPU010000001.1, read on the forward strand.
ATTACAGACAACCCGCTCACACGCATGATCGCTTCGGTTTCAGTCGGCATGTATCAAGGCAGCGCCGTGTTGGATCTCGACTACCCCGAAGATTCCAGCGCAGAAACCGATATGAATGTGGTGATGGGCGAAGACGGTGGTTTTATCGAAATTCAAGGCACAGCAGAGGGTGCGCCGTTCAGTGAAACGGAATTTCAAGCGATGTTAGCTCTGGCAAAAACCGGCATCACCAGCTTAGTGGCTGCGCAAAAAGCAGCGCTCGCTTCCTAACGCAGTCGATCAAAATAACTCGATGTCGTAATCCGCAAACACAGGGATGTGGCTGGAAAACACGCGGTTGTTGCAATAATGCACAGTGCGTACGGCAGAGGTAAACTCGGGTGAGATCACCTGCGCATCCACGCGCCAGCCATCGCCGTCACCTACCGTGCCAGATGGCCACCAGCTAAAAATATCGCGATCAGAACTCACCATACGCAACGCATCGCGGTAATCGAATTCGTTGTATAGACTATTCAGCCACTCGCGCTCAAACGGCAAAAAACCTGGCGACGACTGATGACTCTCCCACTGCTGTACATCTACTTTCTGATGAACCATGTTCCAGTTGCAACACAGAATATAGCGACGGCGGCGATTGCTAATTTTCTTGAAGTGATCTTGCAAGCAATCCAGAAAACGCATGCGCGCTTCTATTGATTTCGGATTTTGTTTTGCAGGGGGGACAAACAGAGAAACCACGCTAAAGTGTTCAAAATCCGCGCGCAGATAAGTGCCATCGAGATCAACTTCTGGATTAAAACCAAATCCCGGCATCACGGCACGCGGCAACTGACGCGTGTAAATAGCCACGCCGCGTCTGCCATCTGCACGATCACAAAAATACGCGTGATAGCCCGATGGAAAACAAGCGTCGCTTAAACGATCTTCACTGGCGCGCAAATCTTGCAGACAAATCACATCCGCCGCTTGCTGCTCCAGCCAAGCAAACAAACCGCGACTGGCGGCCTGTTCAATACCATCAACACTGAGACTGATAATACGCATCGTGCGCTCACACCCGACTAAATTGGCGACAATGTTATAGACTTCGCCGCCTTCGGTCTGCTTTTTTAACTCGGCTTTTTTGGAAAACCTCATGCAAGACTATCAGCAGCAATTTATTCAATTGGCACTGGCGCACCAAGCACTGCGCTTTGGCGAGTTCACCCTCAAATCCGGCAGAACCAGCCCCTATTTTTTTAATGCCGGTCAATTTTACAGTGGCGGCGCACTCGCCGATTTGGGTCGCTGCTATGCCGCCGCCTTGGTTGCCTCCGGCATTGAATTCGACATGCTGTTCGGCCCCGCCTACAAAGGCATACCGCTGGTTAGCAGCATCGCGATTGCCTTGGCGCGCGATTTCGGGCGCGATGTGCCATGGTGTTTCAATCGTAAAGAAGCCAAAGACCACGGCGAAGGCGGCTCGCTCGTCGGCGCGCCGCTGCAAGGCAAGGTAGTGATTGTGGATGATGTGATCACTGCCGGCACCGCCATCGGCGAGGTGATGCAGATTTTTGCTCGCTACCCGCAGGCCAGTGTCAGCGCCATTTTGATCGGCCTAGACCGCCAAGAACGCGGACAGGAAGGCTCGCTGTCGGCGGCGCAAACGGTCAGCCAGCGATATAGCGTCCCTGTTCTCAGCGTACTGGGCTTGAACGAGCTGATCAGTTTTTTGCAACAAGCCAACGATCAACCCGTCGCACTCGCCGCCATCCAACGCTACCGCGAGCAATACGGCACGCACTGAACCTTTACAGCAGGCAACGCTCTGCTTAGAGTGCCTCTACATCCGACAGGTGGTCCATCTCATGCTCACTCAGCCAACCCGCTCCTCTCTCACACTGCGCAACACCTGTTCTGGTTTTTTGCTTAGTGCATCGCTAATGGTACTGATCAACACCGTTAATGCCGAGGCGCCAAAATCCACAGAGCCACACATGTACCGTTACACCAATGACAAAGGCGCATTGGTGACTAGCAACAGCATCACCCCCGAATACGCACGCAAGGGTTATCAAATTGTGACGGTGACTGGCGTGGTGTTATCAACCGTTGCACCGGAACCCACAGCGGAACAACGCGCGCAATTAGCACAACAAGAAAAAGACAAACTGACTGCCGAACAGCAAAAAGTCCACGACAGAGAGCTGTTATTGCGCTACAACAGTTTGGACGATATCAATGTCGCCAAAAAAAGACGGCTGGATGAAATCAACAACCAGATCGTGTTGCTCAACTCCAATGCCGGCACACTGAAATCACAAATGGATAGCGAACACCAACGCGCCGCTATCTTTGAACGCAATGGACAGCCTATTCCCCAAGTGCAGTTGGATAAAATTGCAGATTTGCAGCAGGCCATCAAGGTAACGGAAGACCAAGTGGCACAGCGCAAACAAGAATTGGTTGACGAAACCGCGCGTTTTGACAAAGACACCGAACGCCTGATTCTTCTCAACAAAAATCGCGGCAAACAGTTATAGGCATTAAAACGCCGAGGCGCGCGGCGACAGCACGCCCAAGCGCAGCACCAGCCATTGCTCTTGCCAACCTTGCGTAGGTGTATCGCGGAAACCGCTGCGCGCGTACTGACTGATTTTTCCATCTAAAAACGCCACTAGCAGCGCCGCTGACTGCGAAGGCGTCGCAACCGTACGCAAATTTTCTTTGACTTCTGCATCGCGAAACACTTGTTTTAACTGCGTGTTGATCCGGTCAAAAAATTGCGTGACTCGCAACCGCAACTTGTCGCGCTCACCAGCAAGCGCATCGCCGTATAACAATCGCGCTAAGCCCGGATTTTTTTCCGCAAATACCAGCACCAGCCACAGAATTTTTTCGCAGCGTGTCGCTGCCGTCTGCTCTTCTTCCATGATGTGACTGACACGCGAAAAAATCACCTCTTCAATATACTCAATCAAACCCTCGTACATTTTGTATTTGCTGGGAAAGTGCCGATACAACGCGGCTTCGGAAACGCCAACTGTTTTTGCCAAGCCAGCGGTCGTAATCAACTCCCCTGGAAACTGCTCTAACATCTGCGCCAAGGCCTGCAAAATTTGCTGTTTACGCGAAGGTTTTTGTGCTTTTGCCGCTTGGTCCGTCATCTCATATCAACCCATCAAACTCAATTTTTATTTGTGATCAGCGTGCCTACGCCGTGGTCGGTAAAAATTTCTAGCAGCACAGCATGCTCAACACGACCATCAATGATGTGCGCACTGGTGACGCCGTGTTTGACAGCATCTAACGCACATTGAATTTTTGGCAACATGCCGCCGTAAATCGTACCGTCGGCAATCAAACTATCCACTTGCACCGTAGTGAGGCCAGTCAGCACTTTTCCTGCCTTGTCTTGCAGGCCTGCAACATTCGTCAACAGCATCAATTTTTCTGCCGATAATGCTTCCGCTACTTTTCCTGCCACCAAATCGGCATTGATGTTGTAGCTCTGGCCATCAGCGCCCACACCGACTGGCGCAATCACCGGAATAAAATCGCTGTGAACCAAGGCATCAATCACTTCACGATTGACATATTCCACTTCGCCCACAAAACCGATGTCCAACTCTTTGCCATCCGCATCTTTCATTGCCATTTTTTTGGCGCGAATTAAATCGCCATCTTTACCAGTAATACCGATAGCTTTACCGCCCGCTTGATTCAGCAAACTCACCACGGTTTTGTTCACCGCACCGCCCAATACCATTTCTACCACTTCCATGGTTGCAGCATCGGTGACGCGCATACCCGAAATAAATTCCGAGTGGATGCCTAGCTTTTCCAACAGCAAGCCAATTTGTGGGCCGCCGCCATGCACCACCACCGGATTCATACCCACCAATTTCATCAATGCGATATCTTGTGCAAACCCTTGCGTCAGTGCATCGTCCACCATCGCATTGCCGCCGTATTTCACCACGATGGTTTTACCGACAAAGCGTTGGATATACGGCAGCGCTTCCGTCAACACATTGGCGATGTCGAGCGCCTTTTCACGACTCAAAGTCATACGATTTCTCATGCTGTTCTTTAGAAAAACTTAAATTAGAAAGGCAATGGCAGTCCGCTATCCACTTGCTGCAGCTGCTGTTTAAACACATTTTTCACCGTGGCAAGTGAATCGGCATCGTCAGCTTCAAAACGCAGCGTCAATTCTGCCGCAGTATTGGACGCACGCACCAAGCCCCAGCCTTTGGCAAAATCCACGCGCACACCATCCAGTGTCGAAACCTTGCCATTGCCCCAATCGCCGCCGTCGATCAGGCGTTTCACCAACGAAAACTTTTTATCTTCCGGCACGGCAATACGAATCTCTGGCGTACTGCATGACGATGGGAAGTCAGAAAAAATATCATCCAAACTCTGGTCGCGTATCGACATAATTTCGATCAAACGCACAGCGCTATACACGCCATCATCAATACCAAACCAGCGTTCTTTGAAGAAAATATGCCCGCTCAGTTCGCCGCCGAGCATCGCGCCGGTTTCCACCATTTTGTTGCGGATATGTGAGTGTCCACTCTTACACATCACTGGACGGCCGCCACAACTACTGATCAGCGCATTCAAACGACGCGTGGATTTCACATCGAAAACAATATCGGTACCTGGATTACGCGACACCACATCTTTTGCAAACAGCATCATCAAACAATCCGGCAAAATCACTTCGCCGGTAGCCGTGACCACCGCCAAGCGATCTCCGTCGCCATCAAATGCCACACCGAGATCTGCGCCTTCGTTTTTCACCGCTTCAATCAAATCATTTAAGTTTGATAACACACTCGGATCCGGTTGATGGTACGGGAAGGTGCCATCCATATCGCAATACAGCGGCACCACATCGCAACCCAATTCTTCCAACAAACGCGGCGCAACCACACTCGCTACACCGCTACCGCAATCCACCACCACTTTGTAACTGCCTGCCAACACCACATCCGACACAATATGATCAATATACGCATCGATAATTTCTTGTTCGCTGTACTCGCCTTCATTTTCACTTTCACAAAAATTGCCGGTCTGTACTCGCTCACGAATGTGTTGAATTTCTTCACTCGCCAGCGTATGGCCATCGATCACCATTTTGAAACCGTTATCCGCCGCTGGATTGTGGCTGGCAGTGACCATAATGCCGCAACTGGTTTCTGGCAAAGTTTGCGTAGCAAAATTCATCAGCGGTGTGGGCACAGTGCCGATGTCCACCACGGAACAACCTGTCATCAATAAACCTTCGCGCACTGCATCTTTTAAGCGATATGTCGACAAACGCCCGTCACCGGCCAACACCACGCGTGAGTGGCCCTTTTCAATACACGCACTGCCAAACGCGCGCCCAATGCGTGTAGCCAAAGCATCAGACAGTTCGTTATCTGCGTTACCGCGAATATCGTAGTCGCGAAAAATGGTTGTCGGCACCACAAAATTGTCCGTGCCTGCCGTTGTTTTAACTGGCTGTGCCGTCTTGGGATTAATGGCGCGCACCTCTAGCACATCGTCATCTAAATCCAAATCAAACACATCGCCAGATTGGAACAAGGGATCCACCAAACCCGTGTCAGCATCGCCCTGTGCGGCATTGGCAGCGGCAAACTCCTCTTTATCAATTTTGCGCGCGCCTTTGATCTGAATTGGCGTAAAGTGTTCGGCTTCAGACTTTTTCAGCAATTGTGCTGCGCGGCGATTTATTAGCACCAAGACCACCACGCACAGAATCAGCGCAACACCTTGCGTGGCATACAACCAAAAAGCAGCCCAAGTATTTTCTTGCAACAGAGTCTCGCCTGGCACAACTTTCACTTTCCAATGCGGAACTTTGGTTTCCATTTCACTGCTAACTTGTTCCATGCGTTCGCCGTTACCAGTACGAAATACCACTTGCGCCACACCTCCGGGAAAGCGTTGCTGCAAAATAGTCTCGCCTATTTCTGGCTTCACTTTTCCAAGATTGTCACTAAAAACATGTTCATTTGTGATAATCAATACAAAGCCAACAATCTTTCCTGACTCATCATTTACAGGCAGCAAAAAGTCGAATACTCGATTATTGCTCTCCCCAAATGCCTCTGGATAAATTGCCGATTTATTTTCAATGGATGTCAGACGATCAAGCTGCGAAAACCGCAAATTCAATGATGAATAATCATTGCTAACAGGAATCAAGCGCACATCAACCACGCCCATATTGGCATTGGCTGCTTTCAACTGCTCAGCGATGGCTGGCAAAGCATCTGTACCCACTTGCTGTAGAGCTTGGGCAATCCCAAAACTTTTTATTTGCGATGTCAGCACAGTTTGAAATTTATCGATGTCCGTGTTCAGCACCTCAGCCTGTGTTATTGCTACTGCATCAACGGCTTTGCTAATACTATTCACATTGAGACTATCAAAATAGCGCGGTGCCTGAACGACTACCGCCAAGGCAACAATCACTGCTAACACAGCCATTAAAATTAGCGGGTTCTTTTCCTGACTACTTAATGCGCCCAAATGTTTCACGCGTTTCTGCTCTCCATCAAAAACTTTTTACTTGTTATTGTGTTTTGCAATTAAACGAACAATATTTTCTGCCAGTTGCTGCTTGCTCATGACAGGAAACTCTTGTTGCCCGTCACACCAAAATACCGTTGCTGCGTTGTCGTCACTGGAAAAGCCAATGCCAGCTTGACTCACATCGTTGGCGACGATCATGTCCAGTTTTTTCTTTGCATTTTGTCGCGCGCATATTCTGCTACGCACTGCGTCTCGGCGGCAAAGCCCACCGTAAACGGCTTGCGCGCCAAAGCGGCAACGCTGGCAATAATATCGGGATTTTTCACCAGTTCTAGCGTCAGCGTATCCGCCGCCTGTTTTTTAATTTTGTCCGCCGCCACGGCTGCAGGGCGATAATCAGCCACAGCTGCTGTGGCGACGATGATGTCGAACCCGTCAATCTCTGCCATCACCGCATCAAACATTTCCTGCGCGCTCACCACATCTTTGCGCTGCACGCGCGGCGGTGTCGGCAACGCAACGGGGCCCGCGATTACCGTGGTCAATGCACCGGCATCGGCACAAGCCTGCGCCAGCGCAAAACCCATCTTTCCCGAGCTGTAATTGCTGATGTAGCGCACGGGGTCTAGCGCCTCGCGCGTAGGGCCTGCGGTGATCAGCACGCGCTTGCCCGCCAACAGCCCCGATTCAAAGCGCGCGGCCAGTTTTTGCAGCAACTCATCCACTTCCAGCATGCGGCCAAAACCCACATCGCCGCAGGCTTGCACGCCCTCGGCCGGCCCCCACAGGGCAATACCGCGTGCCGTGAGCTGTTCGGCGTTCGCGCGCGTGGCCGGATTGCGCCACATACCTTGATTCATCGCCGGCGCTAAACACACAGGGGCGCGCGTAGCGAGGCACACGGCCGTTAGCAAATCGTTGGCTTGGCCCTGCACCAAGCGCGCCATGAAATCTGCGCTTGCAGGCGCGACCAACAGCACATCAGCCCAGCGCGCTAATTCAATATGTCCCATGCCTGCTTCGGCTTCTGGGTCGAGCAGGGTGGTGTGCACTGGGTTGCCCGACAGCGCCTGCAAGGTCAGCGGCGTAATAAATTCGATGGCGGCGGGCGTCATGATGACGCGCACTGTCGCGCCGCAATCCTGTAGGCGACGCACCAGTTCTGCCGCTTTGTACGCCGCGATGCCGCCGGTAATTCCGAGCAGCACTTGTCTATTGGCCAGCGAAGCAGTCATGCGCAGATCCGTTTGAAAGACACGAATAATCGAGCGCGGTAAGATAGCACGCACGCAAGGACATGCGTAGCCAGCTCATTAGCTAGCACCCACTGACTTTACACAACGACAAGGAGGTTTTATGCCGATTACCGATTGGCCGCTCAACGAACGCCCACGAGAAAAACTCTTGGCACAAGGTGCGACTGCACTCTCAGATGCCGAGCTGCTCGCCATCTTTCTGCGCACCGGCACACGCGGCAAAACCGCCGTGGATTTAGCGCGCGAGCTGCTCGCCGACTTCAACGGCCTGCGCCACTTGCTCTCAGCGGATCGCCGCGAGTTCTGCGCGCGTCACGGCTTGGGGTTGGCCAGCTTTGTGCAACTGCAAGCCGTGCTGGAAATGGCGCGGCGGCACCTGATGGAAACCTTGCAGCGCGACACCGTACTCAACAACCCCGCCGAGGTGCGCCATTACCTGAAGGCGCGCCTGCGCGATTACCGGCGTGAGGTATTTGTCTGCCTGTTTCTGGATACGCAACACCGCGTGATCTGCTGCGAGGAGCTGTTTCAAGGCACGCTGGATGCCAGCAGCGTCTACCCGCGCGATGTGGTGCAGCGCGCACTGGCGCTGAATGCAGCGGCGATAATCTTCGCCCACAACCACCCTTCCGGTATTGCGGAGCCCAGTCAGGCCGATCAGCGCATCACCACCCGCCTGTGCGAAGCCCTCGCGCTGGTGGACATACGCGTGCTGGATCACATGATCGTCGGCGATGGCGCAGTGCTGTCTATGGCCGAGCGCGGCTTGTTGTGATGATCGCCTCGCGCCGTTTTGCTTGCCTGAACCGGCGCGCTCTGGTATAAAGCGCAGCTCTTTTTTTGCGACCCTCTCCCCCCGTGCTGGGTCGCCGTTTCAATAACAGGTGTTCCATGTCCAGAGTCTGTCAGGTAACCGGCAAAAAACCTATCACCGGTAACAATGTTTCCCACGCGATGAACCGCACGCGCCGTCGCTTCGAGCCCAATCTGCACTATCACCGCTTTTGGGTAGCCACCGAAAACCGCTTCGTGCGTCTGCGCGTTTCTGCCAAAGGCATGCGCATCATCGACAAACTGGGCATCGACTCCGTCTTGGCGAGCATTCGCGCCAACGGCGAAAAAGTCTGATTCGCTTTTACTGATAGGAGCAACGCATCATGCGCGACAAAATTCGTTTGGTTTCCTCTGCTGGCACTGGCCACTTTTACACCACCGACAAAAACAAACGCACCATGCCGGAAAAAATGGAGATCAAAAAATTTGATCCCGTGATTCGCCAGCATGTGATCTACAAAGAAGCGAAGATCAAGTAAGCCCTGTTTACCTGATGCTATCCAAAAGCCCAGTTCGCTGGGCTTTTTTGTCTCCGCTATTTACGCCGCACAGCCACTATGCCCGAGCTGCCCGAAGTTGAAACCACTTGCCGCGGTGTAGCGCCCCACCTCGTCGGCAGCAGCATCCAACGAGCCATCGTGCGGCAGCGCCGCCTGCGCTGGCCTATCCCTGCGAGATTTGAGAAAAAAATTACCGGCCGGCGCGTGACCGCCATCGAGCGGCGCGCGAAATATCTTTTGCTGACTTTAGATGACAGCGCAACGCTGATCGTACATCTCGGCATGTCAGGCAGCCTGCGCCTGGATGATCCAACTACGCCGCACCGCAAGCACGATCACATTGAGTTGCACCTGAGCGGCGGTCTGTGTCTGCGCTACTGCGACCCACGCCGCTTCGGTGCGTGGCTGCACACCACCGACGACCCACAACAACATGCGCTGCTGGTCGATTTGGGTCCTGAGCCCCTCAGCAAACAATTCTCTGCCAAATACCTGCAAGAGCGCCTAAAAAACCGTAAACAGCCTATCAAAACGCTGATTATGGACAGCCATCTGGTGGTGGGGGTCGGCAATATCTACGCCAACGAAGCCCTGTTTTTGGCGGGCATACACCCGCAGCGAGCAGGGCAATCTCTAACGACCGATGACTGCCAACGCCTCGTGCAGCACATCAAACAGATTTTGCGGCGCGCTATCCAACGCGGCGGCACCACGCTGCGCGATTTTATTGGCAGCGATGGCAAGCCCGGTTACTTCGCGCAGGAGCTGCTGGTGTACGGGCGAGCCGGCGAGCCTTGCCTGCACTGCCAAGCACCGCTGGTGGAAATTCGCCTCGGCCAGCGCAGCACGGTTTTCTGCTCGCACTGCCAAACCCTGTGAAGAAAAGGCTTGCAAAATGGTTTTTGCCGTATTAAGTTTAAGTGTACGCTCTCTATAAATCATAAAGTTAGGGCACACTTCTTAGAAAATACGCCAACTTCAAAGGAGCATTGGCATGGCTTTTACCCTGAAAAAACTGTCTGCACCGTTACTGGCCGCTAGCTTATTGCTGCCTTCCCTCAATGCCTTCTCTGCGTCAACGGTTGCTGCTGATCCATTTACTGACAACAGACCCACTGCTCTGGCAATGGTGACGGATTTAGTCATTCTGCGACCACTCGGCACTGCGGCCACGGCCGTTGGCGGTGTGGCTTGGCTACTCAGTTTGCCGTTCACCCTGCCCGTTGGCGGCGCTGACGAAGCGGGTCATGTGCTCGTGGGTGAGCCGGCGGTGTACACCTTCTATCGCTGCTTAGGCTGCACTAGACCCGGCCACAAAGAAAATGGCGCTACGCAAAAATAATTTATAGCGCTTAAGTGCTGTCATACAAAAAAGCCGCAGTGATTGCGGCTTTTTTTATTCTCGTGCTTTTAAGGCATCGCTTACATTTGCTGCGCTCTACGCGCGGCAAACTTTTCCGCCAACGCATCCACCACCATGGGGTGCACAAACTTGCTGATGTCACCGCCCAGCGAGCCTATTTCCTTCACCAAGCTGGATGAAATATACGAGAGGTGATCGGCCGGTGTGAGAAACAAACTTTCCACATCCGGTGCGAGTGCGCGATTCATATTCGCCAACTGAAACTCATACTCAAAATCCGATACCGCCCGCAAGCCGCGCACCACACCACTCGCCTTTTGCTGATGCACAAAATCCACCAACAAAATATCAAAACCAACCACTTCTACATTGTTGAGATGGCTCAATACACGCTTGGATAAATCTACTCGCTCTTCCAAGGTCAACAAAGGGCCTTTGCGCTTGCTGGACGCAATAGCGACGACAACCGAGTCAAATAAACGACAACTGCGTTCGATTAAATCGACATGACCATTGGTGATGGGATCAAAAGTGCCGGGATAAATAACTTTTCGCATAAAAACCCCTAAAAAGTTGCGACGGGGAAAAAGAAGCAGTGAACGGCATGGTACCGGATTTACTTAGCTGCTCAAGCAATTTTTTCGCCGCGACGCCACAGTGCATAACACACTTGCCCAGCGCGCTGCTGACGATAAGTCGCAAATCCTTCCGGCGGTGCCATCAAAACTGTCGCAGGTTGTTCGACATAAATCCACGGATCTTCCGCCAACAATTTGTACTGCTCCAGCGATGCAACTACCGCAGCCGGCGATAGCGTTGTATCAGCAAACGGCGGATCAATAAACACCACATCAAATACGTCAGATGCTGATGACAACCACGCCACGCTGTCGGCGAGAACAATCTGCGCAGCATCTGCCTCTAGTTGCTGCTGCGTTATGCGCAAACCGCGTACAGCCTGTGCGTTGCGCTCCAGCAAGGTGCAATGCGCTGCACCGCGCGACAACGCCTCAAAGCCCAACACCCCGCTGCCAGCAAACACATCCAAACAGCGCGCGCTGTGCAACACCGGCATCAACCAATTGAACAGTGTTTCGCGTATGCGATCACCGGTTGGGCGCAGACCTTCGCCATCCACAAAGGCAATTTTACGCCCGCGCCAACGCCCGCCGATGATGCGCACACGGTTGTCAGTCTTCGCCTGCGATTTACGCAAAGTCTCTCTCCAGCATAAAGGGAGTGATAGGATAACATCCTGCAAAATCCGCTCCTCTCTTCTTGGAAAATAGCGACACTCATGGCAATTTTTGGCTTCGGCAAAGACAAGAAAACCAGCGAACAACCTGCAACGCCTGCTGCAGTTGTTGAACAGCAAACACTCGCACCCACCGCTACCCCTCAAGAAGCTGTCCCCCAGGAAGCCGTGCCCGCCGCCACTACCGAAAGTTTATTCAGTCGCATCAAACGCGGCTTGGCACGCACTGGCAGCAGCATCGGCGAAGGCATCGGCACGATTTTGCTCGGCAAACGCCAAATTGATGACGAACTGATTGAAGAATTGGAAACGCGATTGCTGTCGGCCGATGTGGGCATTGATGCCACCACAGTGATTCTCGACGATCTCACTGCACGCGTAGCGCGCAAAGAACTCACCGACGGCGATGCGCTGTACAAAGCCCTGCAAGAAAATTTGCAGCAGATGTTACACATTGCCGAAGCACCACTTGTCATTGATAAAACACGCCGGCCGTTTGTTGTGTTAGTCGTGGGCGTGAACGGCGTAGGTAAAACCACCACCATCGGCAAATTGGCGATGCGTTTACAGCAACAAGGCCATAGTGTGATGCTCGCCGCCGGTGACACATTTCGCGCAGCTGCCGTTGAACAATTGCAAGTATGGGGCGAACGCAACCATGTCGCCGTAGTTGCGCAACACACAGGCGCAGACAGTGCATCAGTTATTTTTGATGCAGTACAAGCGGCACAGTCACGCAATATCGATGTAGTGATTGCCGACACCGCCGGGCGTCTGCACAACAAAAGCAACTTGATGGAAGAATTGAAAAAAGTAAAGCGCGTGATGGGAAAACTGGACAACAGCGCGCCGCATGAAGTTCTGTTAGTGCTCGATGCTGGCACCGGACAAAACGCGATCAATCAAGCGCAGCAATTTCACGAGGCCGTCGGTGTTACCGGCATCGCACTCACCAAACTTGACGGCACAGCCAAAGGCGGCGTTATTTTTGCTTTGAGTCAAGCATTAAAACTGCCGATTCGTTTTATCGGCGTGGGTGAAAAAATGGAAGACCTACAAGTATTCAGTGCTGCGCCTTTTATTCGCGCTTTATTTGGTAAAAATTAATTTCTTTTGCATGATTGAATTTCAGCATGTCGCCAAGCAATACCCAAATGGCTTCGAAGCACTGAAGCACATCAACTTTTCGCTCGCGCCCGGTGAAATGACTTTTTTAACTGGACACTCTGGCGCAGGCAAAAGCACTTTATTAAAACTGATGATGCTGATGGAACGCCCCACGCACGGCAGCATCGTTGTCGCGGGGCAAGATCTCGGCAAATTAAATACTGCCCGCATTCCCTACTACCGCCGCCACATCGGCGTAGTGTTTCAGGATCACCAATTACTCCCTGATCGCAGTGTGTTTGACAATGTGGCGCTACCACTGCACATCGCTGGTTTTTCACCCAACGATATTGGCCGCCGCGTGCGCGCCGCGCTCGACAAAGTGGGCTTGCTCGACAAAGAAAAAAACTTTCCGATTGCGCTTTCCGGCGGCGAACAACAGCGCGTGGGCATTGCACGCGCGGTGGTCAACCGTCCGCCCGTGTTGTTGGCCGATGAACCAACAGGCAACCTCGACCCAGAATTATCGGAAGAAATCATGCGCTTGTTTGGTGATTTCAGTCGCGTGGGGTCACGGTACTGATCGCAACACACGATCTCGATTTGATTCACCGCTTTGGCAAACACCGTGAACTGGTGTTACAGCGCGGACGCTTGATTCGCGGCGGGAGCCAATAACAATGGCTGCTCTCGAAAAAAATAAACCCGCGCGCGGCGCCACTGCACTTGCGATGAGTTGGCGCGTATTGCTGCGCGCTTGGTGGCAGCACCATCGCAAATCGGCGCGCGACAGCTTGCAACAACAATTGCGCACACCGTTTCAACACCTACTTACGGCTGCAGTAATCGGCATCACACTGGCACTGCCTGCCTTGTTTGCCTTGGCCATCAAGAATTTCCAACAGCTTGGTGAGCAATGGCACGGCAACCCCAAAATCTCTGTGTTTTTAGATCGCAAAACCAGCAACAGTGATATCACTAATCTACAACAACAATTACAAAATAATACAGCTGTCAAAACGGTGACACTCATTACTCCCGAGCAAGGCTTGGCCAGTTTTGAAAAAAGCGCACACCTGTCGAACACTTTAACTTTGCTCGATGAAAATCCGCTGCCGCCGCTATTGGTTGTCGAGTTACAGGCAGACACCACACCTAACACCGTACAAGATTTACAAATGCAGTGGAAAAAACTGTCGCATATCGACAGCGTGCAGGCGGATTTTGCATGGTTAAAAAAATTATTTAATCTGATGCAACTGGGTGAGCGCATCGCGCTTGGCTTGGCAATTTTACTCGGCATCGGTGCATTACTTTCCGTCGGTAATACCGTGCGTTTGGCCTTAGAAAATCGTCGTACTGAAATTGTTGTTGCGTCATTGGTGGGCGCAACCGATGCCTTTGTTAGGCGGCCGTTCCTCTACAGCGGATTTTGGTTTGGCATTTCCGGCGGTGGTTTGGCAATATTGCTGGTTGCAGCGGGTTATTACAGTGTCATCGCGCCGGTTACTGCACTGGCTGCTTTGTATCAATCCAACTTCGTGTTGCAAGGTCCCGATATATTGACCGCTTTTTGTTTGCTGATGGCCGGCATTGCGATTGGTGTGCTCGGCGCATGGCTCACCGTAGGCAGTCATTTGCGCGCCATGCGGCCACAATAATTCAGGAAAGTTTTTTTCGCGCGCGATCATCTGCCGCTTTCGTGCGGCGCGTCGGTTCCGCTTCTAATGGATTTTCTGGCCAATAATGCTTTGGATACTGGCCGCGCATATCTTTTCGCACTTCTTTGTACGCATTCTGCCAAAAGCTGGCTAAATCTTGCGTGACAGCCAAAGGCATTTGGCGCGGCGACAATAAATGTATCAACACGGGCACTTTTCCATCTGCAATACGCGGCGTATCTTTTGCGCCAAACATTTCTTGCAAACGCACCGGTAACACCGGCTGCGCGCCAGAGTAATCCAAGGCGATGCGTGAACCGGTAGGCACAACGAGATGCGCAGGAGCTAGGCGATCCAACATTTGTTGCTGCGCATAATCCAATCGTGATTGCAACGCCGCTAACCAATCCACTTGTGACAACTGATTGCGGCGAGTGATTCCCTTCAAAAAAGGCAGCGCCCAATCTTCTAATGTGGCTAGCAAATGCGCTTCGTCAAAACTTGGGAAATTGTCTGCCAAATTATTGTCTGACAGCCACCGCACGCGCTGCAACCACTGCTGCGCTGGATCAGAAATGGGTAAATTGTTCCAGCCAGCTTGACGCAAGCCACCACACAATACTCGCGCCACGGCATCACCGCGCGCAGGCAATTTTTTTTCTTTAACTATGATGGCACCAAAGCGTTGCACTTCGCGCGCCAACACCGCTTCTTCTTGTGTCGACCACACCACCTCTTCGCCAGAAAAAAACAACTCAGATAAAAAAGTTGCCAAGTCTTCTTCCTGCACAGCCGCCGCTAAATAAATGCGTGCATCACGGCCATCGCCATCCAAATCGGCAACTGCAATCCACAACTCACGCATCAAAATACTGTGCCCTGTCAACACAGCACCCGCACCGCTGGCCAATTGCCAGCGTTCGCCGCGCTCATCGCGCCGACGCGCCACGCGCTCTGGGTAGCACAGCGCCAACATCAGGCCAACTTTATCTTCGTGTTGTACGCTGTCATTGGAAATAGCGAGCATCTGCCGCAAGCGTTTCACCTGCAACTTAACACGCTCGCGCGCACCGCGATCCACCGCACCACCGTGTTGCAAAGCTGTCCAGCGCAAATAAAAATCCGCGTCTTTTTCGCCGCGCAAAACATCGCGCTCATCCAATAGTGCCGCCACATCACGAGCCAATGCGCCCATACCGTGCTCGTTGGCGCGCAGCAACATATGCGCATAACGCGGATGCACGGGCAGTGCGACCATTGCACGACCATGTGCAGTAATTTTTTGCTCGGTATCCAGCGCACCTAGTATCTGCAATTTTTCACGCGCTTGCTGCAAATGTGCCGCTGGCGGCGCACTCAAAAATGCCAACTGTTTTTCGTCTACACCCCACTGCGCCAATTCCAAGGTCAAGGGCATTAAATCGCTGTGCGCTATTTCTGGCGTGGGGAATTGCGCCAACATTTTGTGTTGCTCTGCACTCCACAAACGGTAGCACGCGCCCGCTTGCTGTCGGCCCGCGCGCCCTGCGCGCTGGGTTGCTGTTGCCTGCGATACGCGCGTGGTCACCAAGCGACTCATGCCGCGCCGTGGATCAAATTGCGCGGTACGCACCAAGCCCGCATCCACCACCACACTCACACCATCAATCGTCAGCGATGTTTCGGCAATACTGGTAGACAAAATAATTTTTCTTGCGCCGCCAGCCATTTTTTGCAATGCAGATTGTTGCATCGCCGTTGACACTTCGCCATGCAAAATATGTATTTGATCGGCTGACACCACATCACTCTGCTCTAAGGCTGTTTTAACTTGCAGAATTTCACGCTTGCCGGGCAAAAACACCAGCACATCACCCTGTTGTTCTCGATAAGCACGCTGCACAGCACACAAAACGGACTGCGCAAAGCTATCGCCTTGTTGCAACAACAAATCGCCACCCAAGTAAATTATCTCAACAGGATAGCTGCGCCCTTTGCTGTGTATCACGGGCGCATTGTCCAATAACGCCGAGACAGCAACACCGTCCAAGGTGGCTGACATCACGACTATTTTTAAATCGTCGCGCCAATTTTTTTGCACATCTCGCGCCAGCGCCAAACCGAGATCGGCGTGCAGGGAGCGTTCGTGAAATTCATCAAAAATAATCAGCCCTACGCCGCTGAGTTCGGGATCATTTTGTATCTGGCGCGCCAGCACGCCTTCCGTCACCACTTCAATTTTTGTGCGCGCAGAGACTTTGCTCTCACCGCGTATGCGATAGCCAATTGTTTCACCGACATTTTCTGCAAGCTGCTGCGCCATGTACTGCGCGGCGCGTATCGCTGCCAAACGGCGCGGCTCCAACATCAGAATGCGCCCTGCAACGGTGCCAGCGTCCAGCAGCGCCAATGGCACGCGCGTGGTTTTGCCGGCACCGGGCGCTGCCGATAACACCACACACGGCGCAGCACGCACGGCATCGCACAAGACAGACAGAACCGTATCAATAGGCAGTGATAACTTCATACAGCGGCGTGTGCTTTCACAAAATACGACTCTTGGTGTTGTTTTGCTGATCGCTTAGACTGAGCAGCGATCGAGGTTTTAGCATGCACACTTTAACATCTGAACATTTCGCCACACTCACTGCACAAGGTTACAACCGTATTCCTGTGGTGCGCGAGTTGTTTGCGGATTTAGAAACACCGCTCTCCTGCTACTTAAAACTGGCGCGCCAACCGTACAGCTATTTGCTGGAATCCGTACAGGGCGGCGAAAAATGGGGGCGCTATTCTTTCATCGGCCTACCCTGCCGCACCCAACTCATCGCGCGCGGCAACACGATTACCGTGCAGCGCGATGGCAAAGTATTACAGCACGAGCAATGTACAGATCCGCTAACGTTTATCGAACAATTTCGTGCGCAGTATCGCGTAGCCGAGTTACCTAACTTGCCGCGCTTTACCGGCGGCTTGGTCGGTTTTTTTGCGTATGACACGGTGCGCTATGTCGAGCCGCATTTGCAAAAAACGCAACCACAGCAAGACCCGCTCGGCACACCAGATATTTTGTTACTTCTGTCTGAAGAAGTGTTGGTGTTTGATAATTTATCCGGTCGTATTTTGTTGATTGTGCATGCCGATACTGCACAAGAAAATGCGCTTGCTCTAGCGCAACAGCGCTTGGATATTTTGCAAGCACAACTCGCCACAGCAACACCCGCATTACCACCAATTGCACTCGCTGCGCCGGCAGATGCCAAATTGGAAGAGCAATTTGTTTCTTCATTTGGCGAAACCGCATACAAAAATGCTGTCGGCACTATCAAAGAATTCATCTTGGCAGGCGATACCATGCAAGTGGTGTTATCGCAACGCATGTCGCTACCGTTCGATGCGGAGCCTTTAAATTTGTATCGCGCCTTGCGCAGTTTGAATCCATCACCCTATATGTATTTTTTAGATTGTGGTGATTTTCACATTGCTGGATCTTCCCCAGAAATTTTGGCGCGCTTGGAAAATGGCGCCGTCACCGTGCGGCCAATCGCAGGTACGCGCAAACGCGGCAATTCCGCCGAAGAAGATCGCGCACTTGCAGAAGATTTGCTGGCCGACCCCAAAGAAATTGCCGAACATCTAATGCTGATTGATTTAGGGCGCAACGATGTCGGTCGCGTCGCCAAGACCAGTAGCGTACAACTGACAGAAAAAATGGTGGTGGAACTCTATTCGCATGTTATGCACATCACATCCAATGTCACCGGAGAATTGCGTGACGGCCTAGATGCTATGGATGTGCTACGCGCTACGCTGCCCGCTGGCACTTTATCTGGCGCACCAAAAATTCGCGCCATGGAAATTATCGATCAACTCGAAATGGAAAAACGCGGTATTTATGGCGGCGCAATTGGCTATCTCAGTTGGAGCGGCAATATGGATACCGCCATCGCCATTCGCACCGCTGTTATCAAAGACAAAAAACTGTATATCCAAGCGGGTGCGGGCATTGTTGCCGATTCGGTGCCGCAATCGGAATGGGATGAGACCATGAACAAAGGGCGCGCGGTATTTCGCGCGGCAGCGATGGTGTTGGCGGGAAAATAATATGCGAGACGATGCGCACGAACTTGGATTAATTATCGACTCACATACGCCACTTATTATTATTCAATCACACGAAGAAACGCGCGTGTTGGATTTGCTGATGCAGGCAAGCAACACGCGCACTTTGCCGATGCAAGTGTGGTCTGTCACGGATGGATTGCGCGCTATGGGCTTCAGCATCGGAGAGACCGAGGGTGAACAACTTACAGATCTCGATGCCGCCCTGCTCGCCATCAAACGCACACGCAGTAAAGGATTGTTTGTACTGTGTGACACGCAAAGTTTTTTAAACAATGAACACCCAAAAACCGTGCGTTTGTTAAAAGATGTCTTACTGCAATATGACAGTATCAATCGCACTGTCGTACTGCTAGGTCATGAAGTACCGCTGCCGCCAGCACTGCGCCGCTACGCTGCCGAGTTTGAATTATCTACTCCCAGTGACGACGAGATACTTGCTATCATTCGTGAAGAAGCGAGTGCTTGGTGTCAAAAAAATCAGCAGGCCCGCATCAAAACTGACAAGCTCGCACTAGATCGCATCATCATGCATTTGCGCGGCTTACCACCAGCTGATGTTCGCAAACTGGCACGGCAATTTATTCATGTTGATGGCATCATCTCTCATCAAGATCTTCCGTTAATTAGCAAAAATAAAATGCAAATACTGGATGTGGATGGTGTTCTGCAATACGAATACAGCACAGAGAGTTTTGCACAAGTCGCCGGCTTAGAAAATTTAAAGCACTGGCTTAATAAAAGACAACACGCCTTCCTAACGCCATCCAATACCGTAGATACACCAAAAGGTATTTTGTTGCTCGGCGTACAAGGAAGCGGTAAAAGTCTCGCCGCCAAAGCGGTAGCTGGTTTGTGGAGCTTGCCATTATTGCGCTTAGATTTTGGCGCCCTATACAACAAATACTACGGTGAATCTGAAAAAAATCTGCGCGAATCTTTAAAGCTCGCTGACAACATGGCGCCTTGCGTATTGTGGCTTGATGAAATTGAAAAAGGCATCGCAGGAAAGAACGATGATGATGGCACCAGCCAGCGTGTGCTTGGTACTTTTTTAACATGGCTGTCTGAAAGGCAGCGCCCTGTTTTTATCGTGGCAACTTCAAACAATATTGCCAATTTACCGACTGAGTTAATTCGTAAAGGCCGTCTCGATGAAATCTTTTTTGTCGACCTTCCAAAGCCTAAAGTGAGAGAAGAAATTTTTGCGATCCATCTCATCAAACGGAAGCACGACCCAAGTTTGTTTGATTTGCCGATACTTGCTGCGGCATCCGAAGGTTTTTCTGGCGCAGAAATTGAGCAAGCGATAGTGGCAGCCACCTACTCCGCACAAGCTCAACAACAACAGCTGCAAACATCAGCAGTTTTGGATGAACTATCACACACCAAACCCATTGCCATTGTGAAGGCAGAAAGCATCACCGCCTTGCGCGCTTGGGCAGAAGATCGCACCGTCTCTGATGATTAAACAAACATCTCCTATTCGTCAGGAAATAAAAAAGGGCATCAATTGATGCCCTTTTTGTAACAGCTTGCCGTCAGTTGCCGCTGGCGATTCTGCCGGAGATGATCTCCACAAAACCCACATCCTTGATATTCTTCAGCTTGGCTGGTTTAGCCGGGTTCTTCTGCACCCACATCTGCGTATCTGCTTTTGGCGCTGAAGTGATGATGTCGCTGTAACCATCCAAGTTCACATCACCACCGTTTGCCAAGTAGAGCCCACGGTTATCTTTCGCGCGCACACCCAGCACCGGCTCGTCGATTGATACGCCGGTTGCGCCGTTCAACAAATATACAGCACCTGCATCTTTCAGCACTTTGCCTTTGGTTTTGGGTGGCACGGGCGGCAGCGTTCTGTCGCGGCCTGGCGCACCAGCCACCACATCCAGCTGGCCATCGTTGTCGATGTCGCCGCCGGCCGCCACGCTCCAACCCAAGCGATCACCTGCGGCTTCTCCGTTTTTCGCGAGAATACGCACACAGGGGATGCCTGCATTGACACAGGAGTAGCCGTATACCGCACCCGCCTGTTTCATCGGTTTGCCGGTAGTGACATTGGTCACGGTGTGGCGGTAAGCGCCCACGACGATATCTGCCTTGGTATCGCCGTCGAGATCGCCCGCACTGGCAACGCTATAACCAAACCAGTCACCGGCGTTTTCACCACTGACACGCACCCACTCGGTGCCGTCAGCGCCCGAGTACACCACGGCGGCACCTGCGTCTTTCTTACCGGCAACATCTGCTTTTGGCAAGCCAACCAGCACATCTGCATGACCGTCACCATCTACATCTCCGGCACCTGCAACCGCACTGCCCAAACTGTCGCCAGCGGTGTCGCCGCTGATAGGGAACAACGAGGAAGCAACATCGCAGGCATTGGCACTCGAATCAACCGCTGCCGCCAAATCTGCCCCTGAACACACCAGAGCGCGACCAGCGTCTTTCAGCGGCTTGCTGTCGACAACCGCAATATCCGCTTTCGGCACACCGATCACTACATCGGGGTTGCCATCATTGTCCGTGTCGCCAGCGTTTGCCACCGACCAGCCCAAGTTGTCGCCCGCCGCCGTACCTTGCGCACTAGCCATCAGCGCGCCGGTTTGACCGTTAAACACATACACCTTGCCAGCGTCTTTCAACACTTTGATTTTACCTTCAACAGTGATGGTCACATCGGCTTTCGGAGCGCCGACGATGATATCGG
This sequence comes from Cellvibrionales bacterium, assembly GCA_016713115.1. Taxonomy (NCBI): domain Bacteria; kingdom Pseudomonadati; phylum Pseudomonadota; class Gammaproteobacteria; order Cellvibrionales; species Cellvibrionales bacterium. The sequence continues at coordinate 965,842 of JADJPU010000001.1, forward strand.
CATAGCCATCATTGTTCACATCCGCACCGGCCACGCTATAACCGAACCAGTCGTTGCTCTTCTCGCCCGTCAGCGGCGCAGCGCTAAATAGCTCGCTGCCATCGCGACCGGAGTACACATACACACGACCGGCAGATTTCAGCTTTTTGGTGCTCGGGGGCAAGGGTTTATCCCACAGATGGGCGCCAACCACGACATCATTGATGCCATCGTTGTCCACATCACCGGCATTGGCCACTGAGATGCCGAAGGTGTCTTTCTTAAACTCGCCCCATTTGCGCATCAACACACCAGGATCCGCGTCATAAGGATCCGCATCGCAGGCATCACCTACACCGTCACCGTCCGTGTCTTTCTGATCTGCATTAGCAACAGCAGGACAGTTGTCTGCGTTGTCACCTACACCATCGCCATCATCGTCGGTAGTTTCGGTAGGGTCATTCGGGAACGCATCGCAATCGTCGCCCACGCCATCGCCATCCGTATCAGTCTGTGCAGGGTTGGATACCGCTGGGCAGTTGTCGGTCGCGTTGTCCACGCCATCGCCGTCGGTATCACCCGTTGGCGTGCTGTCGCAAGCGTCGCCCGTGCCGTCACCGTCGGTGTCGGTCTGTGTTGGGTTCGCGACCGCTGAGCAGTTGTCGGCATTTTCATCCACGCCGTCACCGTCGGTGTCGCCGTTCGGGGTGCTGTCGCACGCGTCGCCCGTGCCATCGCCATCGGTGTCAGTCTGGGCAGGGTTTGCGACCGCCGGGCAGTTGTCGGTGGCGTTGTCTACGCCGTCACCGTCGGTGTCGCCGGTTGGGGTCGTGTCACAGGCATCGCCAATCGTGTCACCGTCGGCATCTTCTTGACCAGGGTTTGCTACTGCTGGGCAGTTGTCCGTCGCGTTGTCCACGCCGTCACCGTCGGTGTCGCCGGTCGGGGTCGTGTCGCAAGCATCACCAATCGTGTCACCGTCGGCATCTTCTTGACCAGGGTTTGCTACTGCTGGGCAGTTGTCGGTGGCGTTGTCTACGCCGTCACCGTCGGTGTCGCCGGTTGGGGTCGTGTCACAGGCATCGCCAATCGTGTCACCGTCGGCATCTTCTTGACCAGGGTTTGCTACTGCTGGGCAGTTGTCCGTCGCGTTGTCCACGCCGTCACCGTCGGTGTCGCCGGTCGGGGTCGTGTCGCAAGCATCACCAATCGTGTCACCGTCGGCATCTTCTTGACCAGGGTTTGCTGCTGCTGGGCAGTTGTCCGTCGCGTTGTCCACGCCGTCACCGTCGGTGTCGCCGTTCGGGGTGCTGTCGCACGCGTCACCGGTGCCATCGCCGTCGGTGTCGGTCTGCGTTGGGTTGGAGACCGCTGGGCAGTTGTCGGCATTTTCATCCACGCCGTCACCGTCGGTGTCGCCGTTCGGGGTGCTGTCGCACGCGTCACCGGTGCCATCGCCGTCGGTGTCGGTCTGCGTTGGGTTCGCGACCGCTGGGCAGTTGTCGGCATTTTCATCCACGCCGTCACCATCGGTGTCGCCGTTCGGGGTGCTGTCGCACGCGTCACCGGTGCCATCGCCGTCGGTGTCGGTCTGCGTTGGGTTCGCGACCGCTGGGCAGTTGTCGGCATTTTCATCCACGCCGTCACCATCGGTGTCGCCGTTCGGGGTGCTGTCGCAGGCATCGCCCACGCCATCACCATCGGTGTCGGTCTGGGTCGGGTTCGCGACTGCTGGGCAGTTGTCGGCATTTTCATCCACGCCGTCGCCGTCAGTATCGCCGTTCGGGGTGCTGTCGCAGGCATCGCCCACGCCATCACCATCGGTGTCGGTCTGGGTTGGGTTCGCGACCGCTGGGCAGTTATCGGCATTTTCATCCACGCCGTCGCCGTCGGTATCGCCGTTCGGGGTGGTATCACAGGCATCGCCCGTGCCATCACCGTCGGTGTCGGTCTGGGTCGGGTTCGCGACTGCTGGGCAGTTGTCAGCATTGTTGTCGACACCATCACCGTCGGTATCACCGTTCGGTGTACTGTCGCAGGCGTCACCGATGCCGTCCAGATCCGTGTCTTCTTGCAGCGGATTTGCCACAGCCGGACAGTTGTCTGACAGGTTATCAATGCCATCACTGTCGGTATCACCGTTCGGTGTACTGTCGCAGGCGTCACCGATGCCATCCGCGTCGGTATCAGTTTGCGTCGGGTTCGCAATCAGCGGACAGTTGTCACTCAAATTATCCACGCCGTCAGAATCGGTATCACCATTCGGTGTACTGTCGCAGGCGTCACCGATGCCGTCCACGTCGGTATCAGTTTGCGTCGGGTTCGCAATCAGCGGACAGTTGTCACTCAAATTATCCACGCCGTCAGAATCGGTATCACCATTCGGTGTACTGTCGCAGGCGTCACCGATGCCGTCCACGTCGGTATCAGTTTGCGTCGGGTTCGCAATCAGCGGACAGTTGTCACTCAAATTATCCACGCCGTCAGAATCGGTATCACCATTCGGTGTACTGTCGCAGGCGTCACCGATGCCGTCCACGTCGGTATCAGTTTGCGTCGGGTTCGCAATCAGCGGACAGTTGTCACTCAAATTATCCACGCCGTCAGAATCGGTATCACCGTTCGGTGTGGAGTCACACGCGTCACCGATACCGTCCAGATCCGTATCTTCCTGCAATGGATTCGCGATCAGCGGACAGTTGTCGCTGTTGTTATCGATGCCATCAGAATCGGTATCACCATTCGGTGTCGAGTCACACGCGTCACCGATGCCGTCCACGTCGGTATCAGTTTGCGTCGGGTTCGCAATCAGCGGACAGTTATCTGTATTGTTATCAATGCCATCACCGTCGGTATCGCCATTCGGTGTCGAGTCGCACGCGTCACCGATACCATCGGCATCGGTATCTTCTTGCAGCGGATTCGCGACAGCCGGACAGTTGTCTGACAGGTTATCAATGCCATCACTGTCGGTATCACCGTTCGGTGTACTGTCGCAGGCGTCACCGATGCCATCCGCGTCGGTATCGGTCTGCGTCGGGTTCGCAATCAGCGGACAGTTGTCTGACAGGTTATCAATGCCATCACCATCGGTGTCACCGTTCGGCGTGCTGTCGCAGGCGTCACCGATGCCATCCGCGTCGGTATCGGTCTGCGTCGGGTTCGCAATCAGCGGACAGTTGTCTGACAGGTTATCAATGCCATCACCATCGGTGTCACCGTTCGGCGTGCTGTCGCAGGCGTCACCGATGCCATCCGCGTCGGTATCGGTCTGCGTCGGGTTCGCAATCAGCGGACAGTTGTCTGACAGGTTATCAATGCCATCACCATCGGTGTCACCGTTCGGCGTGCTGTCGCAGGCGTCACCGATGCCATCCGCGTCGGTATCGGTCTGCGTCGGGTTCGCAATCAGCGGACAGTTGTCTGACAGGTTATCAATGCCATCACCATCGGTGTCACCGTTCGGCGTGCTGTCGCAGGCGTCACCGATGCCATCCGCGTCGGTATCGGTCTGCGTCGGGTTCGCAATCAGCGGACAGTTGTCTGACAGGTTATCAATGCCATCACCATCGGTGTCACCGTTCGGCGTGCTGTCGCAGGCGTCACCGATGCCATCCGCGTCGGTATCGGTCTGCGTCGGGTTCGCAATCAGCGGACAGTTGTCTGACAGGTTATCAATGCCATCACCATCGGTGTCACCGTTCGGCGTGCTGTCGCAGGCGTCACCGATGCCATCCGCGTCGGTATCGGTCTGCGTCGGGTTCGCAATCAGCGGACAGTTGTCTGACAGGTTATCAATGCCATCACCATCGGTGTCACCGTTCGGCGTGCTGTCGCAGGCGTCACCGATGCCATCCGCGTCGGTATCGGTCTGCGTCGGGTTCGCAATCAGCGGACAGTTGTCTGACAGGTTATCAATGCCATCACCATCGGTGTCACCGTTCGGCGTGCTGTCGCAGGCGTCACCGATGCCATCCGCGTCGGTATCGGTCTGCGTCGGGTTCGCAATCAGCGGACAGTTGTCTGACAGGTTATCAATGCCATCACCATCGGTGTCACCGTTCGGCGTGCTGTCGCAGGCGTCACCGATGCCATCCGCGTCGGTATCGGTCTGCGTCGGGTTCGCAATCAGCGGACAGTTGTCTGACAGGTTATCAATGCCATCACCATCGGTGTCACCGTTCGGCGTGCTGTCGCAGGCGTCACCGATGCCATCCGCGTCGGTATCGGTCTGCGTCGGGTTCGCAATCAGCGGACAGTTGTCTGACAGGTTATCAATGCCATCACCATCGGTGTCACCGTTCGGCGTGCTGTCGCAGGCGTCACCGATGCCATCCGCGTCGGTATCGGTCTGCGTCGGGTTCGCAATCAGCGGACAGTTGTCTGACAGGTTATCAATGCCATCACCATCGGTGTCACCGTTCGGCGTGCTGTCGCAGGCGTCACCGATGCCATCCGCGTCGGTATCGGTCTGCGTCGGGTTCGCAATCAGCGGACAGTTGTCTGACAGGTTATCAATGCCATCACCATCGGTGTCACCGTTCGGCGTGCTGTCGCAGGCGTCACCGATGCCATCCGCGTCGGTATCGGTCTGCGTCGGGTTCGCAATCAGCGGACAGTTGTCTGACAGGTTATCAATGCCATCACCATCGGTGTCACCGTTCGGCGTGCTGTCGCAGGCGTCACCGATGCCATCCGCGTCGGTATCGGTCTGCGTCGGGTTCGCAATCAGCGGACAGTTGTCTGACAGGTTATCAATGCCATCACCATCGGTGTCACCGTTCGGCGTGCTGTCGCAGGCGTCACCGATGCCATCCGCGTCGGTATCGGTCTGCGTCGGGTTCGCAATCAGCGGACAGTTGTCTGACAGGTTATCAATGCCATCACCATCGGTGTCACCGTTCGGCGTGCTGTCGCAGGCGTCACCGATACCATCCGCATCGGTATCTTCCTGCAACGGATTCGCGACAGCCGGACAGTTGTCTGACAGGTTATCAATGCCATCACCATCCGTATCGCCATTCGGTGTCGAGTCACACGCGTCACCGATACCATCCGCATCGGTATCTTCCTGCAATGGATTCGCAACGAGCGGACAGTTGTCACTAGCATCGGCAATGCCATCACTGTCGGTATCTGGCGTTAATGTACCTGTCAGGAAAACGCCTTGATCGGCTGCTTCAGCCGGATCACAGTCAATGGATGAGCCCTGATCTGCCAGACCACCCACCCAGCACACGGAATCATTGGCAAAAGCACCACCACGGATGTGGGTGTCGATGTCATACGAAATAGTGAACTGCAAAGTAGCCGGGCCATTACCGGTAACAACAGCGCTATTGTTCTGGTTGATTGGTGTAGTGACAGAAGTGTTAAGCACACCGGTTGTTGGCAGCGCCAGACTTCCACTATCAAGCGTATCGCCAGACAGTGAAGTGGTAACTGCTTTAGCTTCGATTCGCCTGTTGTTGCCGCCATTATCGACAGCCTGAATAATTCCCTTACGCAGAATGCCGAGATCAAGTTTCCAGTTGCCCGAACCGGTGATATTCACAGTCACCAGATAACTGGGCCGATAGTAAAGATTGATGTTGATAGACACTTGTGACTTGGAACGCAACTGGTTCGCGTATCGAGAAGTAAACGTAGTACCGGTAAAATTACTGCTTGTGCTGGAATTCCACTCACTCCTGCCATTGGGAACGCTGAAAGCAGAATCATCCTTCCATGTGATACCAGGGCAGGCGCCTGCTGCAGGGCAATCCGGCTCTGGCGCAGTGTTATCTCCCCACGTACCCGCTGTATTGTTTGAAATAGTGAGGCCGGTTATTGCGGGAGCGGCACTGGCTAGCGGGCTGAACGCCAGCGCCGCCAGCAGCAATATGCCGTGCAAGACTGATTGGTTTGAAATGTGCGTGTTACCGGAAAACCAGGTAAGAATCATGCTGAGCCTGCGATATCTATGCTTATCCTTTGATCATCTCACAGGCCAATGTAGTGGTCAAGTAAAACCGGACACGGGTTTAGGTTTTTATGCAGCCTGAAGCTCCATAGCCACCGGGGTTTTGTAGCCGTTGTAACTGTGCAACCGCACATGGTTGTAATAACGGTTCACGTAACGCAGCACATCGGCTTTGGCTTCCTGGATATTCTGATAACCATATTGGGGTATCCATTCTGATTTTAGGCTCCTGAAGAATCGCTCTGTTGGCGCATTATCCCAGCAATTTCCACGACGGCTCATGCTCTGCTTGAGCCGGCAACGCCACAGCACCTGACGAAATACCAGGCTCGTGTAATGACAGCCCTGATCCGAGTGGAACATCACGCCTTTGGGTTTATTACGTGCTTCAAACGCCATGCGTAATGCTTGCGCAGTGAGTTGAGAATCCGGATTCGTTGACACCGCCCAACCGACAACGCGACGCGCATACAGATCGATCACCACAGCCAGATACATCCACTGTGTACCTGCCCAGATGTACGTCACATCACCACACCATACGCGATTGGGTTGATCAACTTCAAAGGCGCGATCAAGGTGGTTTGGTGCGATACGCGATTCATCTTCCGCGATTTTATAGCGGTGTTTACGTGCTTGTTTGCTGCTAACACAGGCTTCCCGCATCAAACTGCGTGCCATATACCTTCCCACATCAAAACCGTCTTCACGCAAACGCGCCGACACCGTACGGGCTCCAGCAGACCCACGGCTTTCCTCATGGATACTGACAACCTGTTCACGCAGTTGCTCGCGTTTTGTATCCACGCGATCACGCTGTGCCTTGCCATCGTAAAAACTGCTGCGGTGAACGCCAAAAGTTTTGCACAGTTCACTTACCGGGTAATGCTCGCTCAATGCGTCAATCATCGTTACCGATTGAAAGAGTCCGACATCAAGAGAGCTGTAGCCTTTTTTAGGATTTCTTTCTCCCGTTCAATCTTCCGGATCCTGGCTTCCAGCTCCTGTATTCGTTGCTGGTCGGGTGTCATGGCACGGGACTTGGCAGGCGTCTTGCCTCGTCGTTCATCTGTCAGCTGATCAACCCAGCGGCGTACGGCTGTTTCGCCAACGCCCACTGCATCACAGGCTTCCCGTATGCTGTAGTCCTGATCCAGCACCAGACAGGCCGTCTCGTGCTTGAACTCGGTGGAAAAGCTTCTTCTGTTGGTCATTATGGAGCACCTCTGTATCGGGCAGCAGTTTACTGCCCATAAGAGTGTCCGGAATCATTAGACCACTACACAATTCTTTACCACAATACGCACTCTCCGCCTCACAAGAGAGGCGAGGGGAATCGATACGTAGCATACTCTTATTGTCGGGCAGACTGCAGGTGCTGGGCCAATGCCGATTGCAGCGCCTGTTTCAAACTTTTTCCGCTGAGCGGTTTGTACAGTGCGCGTTGAATACCGACATTTTCTAGCGCTTGTTTGCTCGGCGCGCGGCTCACACCCGTCAGCATCATCATGATCATTTTTTTGCTGTTGATCTTTTGATCTTCACGAATATGCGCCGCAACTTCCAAACCATTCATCATCGGCATTTCAAAGTCAATTAACGCAATATCAAACAACTCATCGGTATTGGTATGTGAACGCAAAATCGCCAATGCTTCTGTGCCGCCATGCGCGGACTGGACAATCATGCCCCACTGCGTGGCTTGCTGCTCAACAATGGAACAATAGGTCACATTGTCATCCACAATTAACAAACGCCGTCCCTGTAGCGACAAAGCATCCTCTGTTGGATGTGCCGGACTGGAATGTACATCCAACGGCAAACTGAACTCAATAATTGCGCCACCATTAGCGAACAATTGCATGTTGAATTTTCCACCCATCAGATACAAATATTGCTCTGCAATAGTTAAATTGAGGTTATCACTGGAGTGCAGTTCTCGCGTGCGGGCAGCATGATGACGATCCATTAATGTGTTCTGGTCGGAGTGAATTTCAAACAAAATTTGATTGTCCTCCACAGTCTTCGCACTCAGCACCACTTCGCCTTGCTCAACATTGCGCAGTGCAAATTGCAGCAAATTAACAATGACATGCTGTATTTTTTCCTGATCGCCTTTTACGAAACCAACAATACTGCTGTCGATATGATAAATAAGCTCGACCTTGCCAACTTCAGCGCGACCACGGCAGTTTTCAACGCATGATTCAATCAATCCCGTCAACTCAAAAGGCGCACTATTCACATCCACATTGCCGCGCTCAATGGAAGATAAATCCGACAATCTGTTTGTAACATCCAACAACATTAAGCCAGAGTTATGGATGGTTTTTATTTGGTTGCGTTGTTGATCGGTCATATTGCCGGACATCAACAAATCAGCCATTCCCAACACCCCGCTGATCGGTGTGCGCAATTCATGACAAATATCTGACAGATTGACCAATGTGCGAACTTCGATTTTCTTTTCCTCAACTGCAGGAGACCGCTCCGCCTTATCACGCAGCCTTTCAGCACGGTACGCCATTGTAGAAATGAACATTACCAGCGTTTCAAAAATAATGGTCGCCGCCACACCCCAAGAAGAAAAGGCTCCCTGCGGCAACAAGCCATTCACATTAAAAATAGCGATTAATGCTACGCAGGCCGTTATCGCACGTACCACAATAAAATGGCGCGCCAACACATATTCCTCCATGTTGGCATGCAATGCGACGCCAAAAATAAAAATTACACCAAATGAGGCAAGAACAGAGGCCATCACCGCACTGATATGTGGCGGAATAAACCAATTGACAATAGCTCCGATCAAATTCAGTACAGCAACCGTTGTGAGCACATGGTGCTGCCACGGCACGCGTTTGCGCGTTTTCATCAAACTCTGCACATACAGCGAGCCAAACACCCCCACTAAAAAAACAGGGGTTGTGATTTGATGATCCAGCAACACTTCACTACTATCAAACCATGGCAACCAATAGCCGTGCCATGCCATCTGAATAGCTGCCATGGACAACAAAACAAAACCATTCCACAAAAACGCACGGAATCGATAAACAGCGAAAGCACCAAAATGCACCAACGCCAAAAATAACAGTCCGCCCAGCAGAAAACCCTGCCACCATTCCTGTTGACTCACTGTTGTAATGTATTCATGCGGCGTGCTGAGTAGCAGCTGTACATTGACCGCTTTGTCAGACTCCACGCGCACAAAATAGGTATAGGCCGCGTGCCCAGCAATATCCAAATTAAACAAACTGATGGGATAGTTGTATGCGCGATCCGTGTACGGTGTGGCTGATCCTAATTTGCTGTGTTTGTGCAGCTGTCCTGTTTGCGAGTCGATAACATAGAGATCGACATAATCGATATCAGCGGGCGAAGCTTCCAGAATGAAGCGCATTTCTTCGTCGCGCTGATTTTCTATCGTAAAGCGCAACCAATACGCCGAGGTGGTGTAACCGAAATACAACTCCGCCATAGACGCTGGCGAAAACTGATACGCATAGCGATCAGAAACCACATCATCAATGGTGAGGTCGCCACTTTTATCTTCCAGCACATCAATATAAGGCGATAGCGGCAACCGCACCGCATCGCTGTTAATTTCCACCAGCGGCGCCGCGATCAACGATTGAGAAAACAACATCCAAACAACAACTGCAAACCACGGTATGCAATGTTTCATAGCCATATCCGGCAAGGCCGCTCCTTGATGAATTCCTGTTTCGTCAGACCTCAGTGCTTGCGCGTTCGCGCGCAATCGCACGCCAACCAATATCCCTGCGCATGAACATGCCGTCCCAACGAATCCCGTCTGCCAGATGGTACGCAGTCTGCTGCGCCTCGGCTACTGTTTGTCCCAAAGCCGTGGCACACAATACGCGGCCACCCTGTGTGACCACCGCGCCGTCTTTCATTGCCGTACCGGCATGAAAGACCTTGGCGTTCGCCACCGCAGTAGCCAAACCTTGGATCACTGCGCCTTTAGCCACATCGCCCGGATAACCACCCGCAGCCAATACTACGCCCAATGCAGGGCGTGGATCCCATTCCGCCTGTGCTTTATCCAGCTGCCCTGCCAATGCTTGTTCTACCAAAACCGGCAATGAGGTTTGCAAGCGCAACATGATCGGCTGGGTTTCTGGGTCGCCAAAACGGCAATTGAATTCGATCACTTTCGGCGCGCCGCTGTCATCAATCATCAAGCCTGCGTATAAAAAGCCGGTGTAAGTGTGGCCTTCTGCCGCCATACCACGCACGGTGGGTTCGATTACTTCGCGCATCACACGCTCATGCACAGCAGGCGTAACCACGGGCGCTGGCGAATAAGCGCCCATGCCGCCGGTGTTGAGGCCGGTATCGCCCTCGCCTACGCGTTTGTGATCTTGACTGGTCGCCATCGGCAGTGCCGTTTTGCCATCCACCATCACAATAAAACTGGCCTCTTCGCCGGCGAGAAACTCTTCCACCACCACGCGCGCGCCGGCAGTGCCAAATTTGTTGTCAGCCAACATATCGCGCACCGCGTCTTCAGCTTCTGCCAGCGACATTGCCACAATCACGCCTTTGCCCGCCGCCAAACCATCAGCTTTGATAACAATCGGCGCGCCCTTTTCGCGCACATAGGCTAGCGCAGCATCCACTTCCGTAAACACCGCATAAAACGCCGTGGGAATGTTATGGCGCGCGAGAAAATCTTTGGCAAAGGCTTTGGAGCCTTCCAATTGCGCAGCGTATTGCGTAGGGCCAAAAATTTTTAATCCGGCTGCACTAAACGCATCCACCACGCCATTTACCAGCGGCGCTTCTGGACCAACGATCGTGAGATCCACATTCTCTTTGGCAAACGCAAGTAATGCATTGTTATCCAAAATATTCAACGCAATATTTTCACATTTGTTTTCTGTGGCGGTACCCGCATTGCCCGGCGCAACAAACACTTTTGTGATGCGCGCATCTTGCGCACATTTCCACGCCAGCGCGTGTTCGCGGCCACCAGAGCCAAGAATTAAAATTTTCATTTTTCTATTCCATCAATGTCTAAAGTGACGCATGCCGGTAAACACCATCGCCATGCCGTGTTCATCGGCAGCGGCGATAACTTCTTCATCGCGCATGGAACCACCTGGTTGAATCACGCAACTAATACCCACTTTGGCGGCGTTGTCGATGCCATCGCGAAAAGGGAAAAACGCATCCGATGCCATCACCGCGCCTTGCACAACCAAGCCTGCGTGTTCAGCTTTAATGGCCGCGATACGCGCTGAATTAACGCGGCTCATCTGCCCTGCACCGATGCCGATGGTTTGGCGATTTTTTGCATAGATAATCGCATTGGACTTCACATATTTCGCCACTTTCCACGCAAAAATGAGATCGTGAATTTCTGTTTCAGTCGGCGCGCGTTTGGTCACCACTTTCAAATCGCTGTCTTTGATCATGCCGATATCGAGGTTCTGCACCAGCAGACCGCCATTGACGCGCTTCCAATCCATTTGTTCGATGCGATGGCTAGGCAACTCACCACACACCAACACACGCACATTTTGTTTGGCTGCCAAAACTGCCAAGGCGTTTTCTGCAACGGACGGCGCGATAATCACTTCAACAAATTGACGATCCACAATCACTTTTGCCGTCGCCGCATCCAACTCGCGATTAAACGCAATGATGCCGCCGAAAGCGGATTCGGGATCGGTAGCGTAAGCTAAATCATAAGCTGCACCTATGCCGTCTAAAGACACCGCCGCGCCGCAGGGGTTAGCATGCTTCACAATTACGCAGGCAGGTTTCACAAAACTTTTTACGCATTCCAGTGCGGCATCGGTGTCGGCAATATTGTTGTAAGACAGCTCCTTGCCTTGCAGTTGTTTTGCCGAGGCAATACTGACTTCACGCGGCGTAGCTTCCACATAAAACGCCGCTGCTTGATGTGGATTTTCGCCATAACGCAAATCCTGCGCTTTGATCAACTGCGTGTTGAAGGTGCGCGGAAATTTTTCTACATCATCATTCACACGCGCGCCGAGATAATTGGCGATCATGCCATCATATTGTGCCGTATGCTCAAATGCTTTCACCGCCAAATCAAAACGCAATGCGTGCGTCAGACCTTTATCCGCATCCAAAGAAACCAGCACACGCGCGTAATCACCGCTGTTCACCACAATGCCAACATGCGCGTGATTTTTCGCTGCCGCGCGCACCATGGTTGGGCCGCCGATATCGATATTTTCAATGGCGTCGTCTAGCGAACAATCTGGCTTGGCTACGGTTTGCGCAAAGGGATACAAGTTCACCACCACTAAATCAATCGGGGCGATACCGTGTTCTTGCATCACCGCATCATCCTGCCCGCGTCTACCGAGTATGCCGCCGTGAATTTTGGGGTGTAGAGTTTTTACGCGGCCGTCCATCATTTCAGGAAACTGCGTGTGTTCCGACACTTCTGTCACTGCAATGTTGTTGTCGCGCAGCAAGCGGTAGGTGCCGCCGGTAGATAGCAACACCACACCACGCGCTGCCAATCCTTGCGCAAATTCAACAATACCTGTTTTATCGGAAACAGAAATCAGTGCACGACGAACAGGAGTGACTGCTGACATAAATACCTCGATGAACAACTTATAAAAACAAAGAACGCGAATAAAAATGTGAATAAAAAAGGAGGCTCTCGCCTCCCTTTGGCTATCTGTTTTTCTCCTACAGCATATTGTACTGCTTGAGTTTCTTTCGCAATGTACCGCGATTCAATCCCAGCACTTCTGCGGCGCGCAATTGATTATTGCGCGTGTATTCCAGCACAACCTCCAGCAATGGCGCTTCCACTTCTGCCAATACCATTTGGTAAATATCAGAAGCGGGATGTCCATCGAGATGGCTAAAATAATTGCGCAGCGCTTGTTCAACACAACAGCGGATAGTCTGCGGATTCAGAGCCACTACCGGCGCACTGGCTTCCGTTACTTCTTCACTTGTTGGCGCAACCAACTCCATACGCTTACTCAACATTACCCGCCACCAACATGCTCCAATTTACCGCTGCGTCACCCGGATTCACGATCTCCAGTGCAACATGCACCGGTCTGCCCGGCGGCATTATCGTCTGCCCGCTCAACTCACCTGACAAATATTCCGCCGGTTTGAAACGACGGCTGGCGACGGGCGTTTTCGCCAGATCACTGAAATAGATATCTAACTCTGGAAAGAGCAGTGGCTGCTCGGTTGCATTCAGCAACATGGCATCAATCACCAAGGCATTAGAAATTTGCGCGTGTTTTCTCACCACCAAATTTTGAATTTTTATGTAGCGCCAATTTTCTACCACAGGCAACTCGCAGCCAAAAACACTGCAAACCGTCTGCATCATTGGGCGACTGGTACTGGTGCGCGCCAAACGCTCAAAATTGAAAAAAGTGTACTGCACCAACAACATCACGCTCAGCAAAGCGATAGCCGAGCCCAACAGTGCGGTTGTTTTCCAATCTTTTTGCACGCGACCCGCGCGCGTGGACAATAAATCCACCGGCAGCGGGTCAATGTGCGCAATCATTTCTGCGCGATGCCCACCGCGCTGTGTGCTACCCAATTCGCTGGCGGCAAACGGATCGCGTTGCCCAAAACCGAGATCGCTGCCCGCTGTGTCCTCTACCGGGTTGGCAAAGTCCTGCAGAACATCACGCACATCTTCGACACTGTTCAAATCTACTGGTGCCGGTTTTTCCGCGCGGGTTTCCTCTTCTAAAATATCTTTGGCCCACGACTCATCTGCAGCCGTCGTACGACTGTCGCGCTGTATGCTTTCATCGTCAATAAATTCGCCAATGTCGCTTATGTCAAACGCTTGGTCTTGTATGATTTCTGCCGCCTGCTCATCAACCACATCGTCGAACACGCTGCCGTAATCATCGTCAGGATCGCCAAAGTTATTTTCATTGATAATGGGTTTGGACGGCGTAATGACAGGTTCATCGTCTTCTAAAAAAGTGTCATCGCTGATTTTTTCGTCATCGCCAATATCGGCAATTTTTTTCTGCTCAAAGTCACTGGCTGGCAAATCTTTAATCGCCGCACTTAAATCAAAAGCTTTGCTCGGTCGACCGTTATCGCCCAGCAAGCCATCGTCAGGCGCGACACTTCTCGATGGAGCCTCGCTGTGTGATGCATGGGTTTGCGCCATGCTTTCCAGCGCGGATTGGTCAAGGCGAAATTTGTTTGATGGTGTGTCTGTAGCAGCCGGCGCGGCCGCAGGCACATTATTGGGGCTGACCCAATGCTCGCGCGCTTGGAACACCAGCAGACAAGAACCACAGCGCACGGCGCCATTGGCCAATTTCAAATGTTCTTCTGTCACCCGAAACGAGGTATGACACTGAGGACAGCGGGTCACCATGTTGCTCATGCGTATCCTTATTTCCCTGTCGTTCTCTGTAAAAGCGTGTAAATTCTGGTTGCGCATAGTGTAGGCAGGTTTGTCTGCGTTGTATATTTCTTGCACAGCTATTCTGTGAGCAGCTCCACAAACCTACGATATTTGTCGCTTTGATTTATCGCAAGACAAATACAGTCACTGTCTGGTCGCCATGTATTAGTTTCGGCACAATGCCGCAACACCCATTCCGAAATTGGAGACTTCTATGAGCACAGTTGACTACGATCCCTATTCACACGAAGCCATGAAGGATCCGTATCCCTTTTACGCCGCCATGCGTAAAGAGGACAAGCCGCACTTTATGCCCAAATACAACGGCTGGGCGCTGGCGCGTTTCCAGGATATTTGGGATGCGAGCAGCAAAGTGGATGACAACTGCACCTTCACCAAAGGTCAAACACCGGGCCAAGTGCTGTTGGGCGAGCCTGTGCCATCTACCTTTATGACCATGGACGCACCAGAGCATCGCAAATGGCGCGGCCTGATTCGCCATGAATTTACGCCAGAAGGCGTGAGAGAACAGGAAGCCCGTCTGCGTGCCCTGACCCAAGAGCTGTTGGCTCCGCTGCTGAAAAAAGGGCAGTTTGATATCTACAGCGAGCTGGCTAACCGCGTCACTTGTATCAACGCCGGCCACAACCTCGGGCTGCCACGCGAAGATGCCTAGAAATGGCGCGCGTTGATCGACGACATGCTGCATCGCGAAGAAGGTCAAATAGGTGGCGGTTCTGAGCGCAACCAAGCGGCGGCAGGCCAACTGTTTGGCTACTTTGGACAGTATGTCTATCAACTGCGCAATGACCCTGCACTGGCACAGCGCTACACCAAGATCTTCTTGGATGCGAGCGTAGACGGCCGCAGTTTGAGCGACGAAGAGATGATGTTCTACCTGTTCTCGCTGCTAGTCGTCGGCTCAGAAACCACACCGATTACCGTTGCCGGCACTTTCTGGAATTTACAGAACAATCCTGAACAAAAAGCGGCTGTATTGGCCGAGGTGAAAACGGGCAAATTTGATCTGGCGCGCAAAGCTTTTCTGGAAACTGCGCGTTACGACCAACCGACCAACATGCTGGCGCGGGTAGCCAAGCGCGACTTTGAGCTCAATGGCGCTCAGATCAAGGCAGGTCAGCCACTACTGTTCTTGTACGCCTCGGCCGAGCGCGATGAAACCGTGCACCCGAACCCAGACAAGTTCGATTTGTACCGTCAACCGACTGAAAAGAGTCTGATGTTTGGTCATGGCGGCCACAAATGCCTCGGCTTGCACTTGGGCGTATTGATGGGTTGCATCCTCGTCGAAGAAATCTTGAAAGCAGCACCGGATTTTGAAGTAGTAGCCGAGCAGTGCGAACGCCTCTACGGCGAACATTTGTCTGGCTGGGGCAAGGTCGTTATCAAGTTCAAGCCTCACTAAAAGTTATTGTTTCACTTGATTGAAAAGAGGCGCCGCAGCGCCTCTTTTTGTTGCAATTTTCTGTGCGCGCTTCTTTCCCAGCCGAGGTCTGTGCCACACTTAACACTCTGTTTTCTTGATGGATCGCTATGTCCACCACGCTGGTCGGATTACTCGCCTGTTTTCTCTACCTTGTCCTTGCCGGCTGGCAGTGGCGCGATTGGCGTTTAGCCGTGCCTACGCCATCCGGTGTGCAACGCTTGCTGTATCTCCTCGTTTTACTTGCAGCACTCGGTTTGCATGGCTGGAGTGTTTACGCATTGATCGACACACCTGCCGGTTTTAATTTTTCTTTTTTCCATGTGTCTTCGCTCATTTTTTGGGTCATTTGTGTTGCAGTGCTATTGAGCTGCATTCACCTGCCCTTGCATATGCTGCTACCACCGCTGTTTGCCTTAACCACCATCGGCGTGTTGTGTTCTATTGCCGTCGAAAGTCCGTACACACCCCACACTCTCAGTTACCCCGTGGCACTGCATATTTTGCTATCTATCCTCGCCTACAGCATTCTCACCATTGCCACCATGCAAGCGCTCGCCTTAGCGTTACAAAATCACCTATTGAAGACACGGCAATTGCAAACTGTCATGGCGCAACTGCCTCCGCTGCAAACCATGGAGTCTCTGTTATTTCAGATGTTATGGGCGGGTGCCGTGCTGTTAGCGCTGTCTATCGCCAGTGGTGTGTTATTTCTGCACGACATACTGGCGCAACATTTGGCGCACAAAATGTTTTTTTCTTTTGCCGCCTTGGTGGTGTACGGCATTCTGTTATGGGGTAGGCACCAACACGGCTGGCGCGGCAAGCAAGCAATACGCTGGACGATAGGTGGCTTTCTGGCTTTGATGACCGCCTATTTCGGCACCAAATTTGTGCTGGAGCTGCTGTTACAACTCTGACAGTTGCACCGCTGTTCGCATTTCCTGACAATGAAACTCTCTAGTTTCTAAAAAGGTTTTCTCTTGGACGACATTTCCATCGGGCTTTTGATCACTGTCTTGGCCTGTCTCACCTTATTGGGTGCATTTTTTTCTGGCGCTGAAACCGGCATCGTTTCCTTGAATCGCTACAAGCTGCGTCATCTGATTAAAAAAAATCATCGCGCGGCAAAGCTGGTCGATTTTTTGCTGTCGCGCCCCGATCGTTTTTTTGGCATTGTGTTGATCGGCAACAACCTCGCTAATGCCGCTACGGCCGCCATTGCCGCCATTGTGGTGCAGCGCCTGTACGGCAGCACCGGCGCGGCCATTGCCACCTTTGCCATGACGCTGGTCACCATTATCTTTGCAGAAATTATTCCCAAAATGTTGGGCGCCTTGTACCCAGAGCGCATCGCCTTTCCCGCCAGTTTTGTGTTGTATCCATTGTTGAAGGTGTTATACCCACTCGTGTGGCTGACCAACATTGTCTCGAACAGTTTTTTGCGCTTGTTTGGTGTCACGCCAGAAAAAGCCAGCAACGACCAATTGAGTACCGATGAGTTGCGCACGGTGGTGCGCGAATCGGGAAAAATTATCTCACCGCGTTATCGCGGCATGTTGCTCAACATTCTCGACCTCGGCCAGATGACTGTACAGGGCATCATGGTGCCGCGCGCGCAAGTGACGGGCATCGACATGAATCGCAGCGATGCAGAAATTCTCACTCTACTACGCAACACGGAATACACACGGGTGCCGGTTTACCAAGGTGAGATCAACAACATACTCGGCATACTGCATATGCGACGCATCGGTCGTTTATACGACGACGAGTCCAATGAACGCGATGTGCGCGATTTTATTTTGGCCAATATGCGCGAACCCTACTTCATCCCAGAAACCACACCACTCAATGTGCAGCTGCTCAATTTCCAAAAAGAAAAACGGCGCATCGGTTTGGTGGTAGATGAGTACGGCGATGTGCAGGGCATCGCCACGCTGGAAGATATTCTGGAAGAAATCGTTGGCGAATTCACCACCAACTTTGGCGAGGGTCACAGCGCGTTTGAACGCTTACCCGACGAACGCTTCCGTATTGATTGCAGTATGAATATTCGCGATATCAACAAACACCTCGACTGGCATTTGCCCATCAAACCGAACAGTGCGCGCACGCTGAACGGTTTATTTATTGAATACTTAGGTGTAATCCCGATGGGAAACATTTGCTTTACGATCGGGCGTTACTGCTTTGAAACCGAGAGCATTGCCGACCACAAAATTCAGCGCGTCATTGCGTTCGAGAAAAAATCTGCGCGTTAGTGCTCCAGCAAACGCGCGATTTGACCGTCAAGCAGTGCGCGCTGGCTCTGCACAAAGTTGGCAATGCGGAAAAATGGCTTTCCACTTTCGCCGTGTTCTACCACGAGCGATAACTTGTCTTGTGTCTGCAACAACTCACCCACTTCTGCGCTGACAGCCAACTGCCCATTGCCCACTTGATGACACAACCAATGACTGCGCTGCTCTTCCGCAGCCTGTTGTCGATTGCGCAAAATATCGTTATCACACGGCAAGTGGCGATCCAGAGCCAGTGTCCACTGCAGCTGGATCCCTAACTCCTCATCACGACAGGCTTGTAACACGCCCATCAATACCTCTGCGCAACAGGCCGCGCGCAACAAGACTTCCGCCAAATCAACTGCATCTGCCGGCATCGCCAATTTGAGACAAGAGCCAGCCATAGGCATACGCTGCGCGTTATACAAGCGCGCAGTTTTTTTAACGCAGTGCTGTAACTGATCGAGCAAGGCGCGCAAACGGTCGCGGCTTATCTGTCGCTGCAATACATCAATATTGCGGCACTCCAACAACACATACACATAGCCGTCATTGTTGTGCAACAAATCAGCGGCAGCATCATTTAATTGTGCTTGCGAAGGTGTTTGAATTTGCTGCGTGTGCCGTTGCAATTGAGCCATCAGTTGGCGCATTTCATTTTCATTGAGTTGAGAGGGGCGCTCTGTAAAGCAAGCATCCATCACTTCTTGCGGAACGGACTCTAGCAATACCATCGATAAGTCAGTGCGCTGTTGACGAATTTCGCGTGTGAAGTAGTAACTGAGCACCCAAAATAATACCAGCGCCAACATCACCAGTGCCGCTAATAGCCAGAGTGTTTCAGGGAACAGATGTTCGATTTTTTCTGTTTCTAATGTCACCGCTACACTGCCGGTCAAATTATCACCGAGACTGAGCGTAGCAGAGTAATTGCGTAGATAAGCGCGATGCGTTAACTCGCTAGGCGTTGCGCCGGCCTGCGCTAACAAATTATTGCTGGCATCGTAAATACTGACACTGACAACACTCGGCACTTTCATCAAACGCGAGAGCTGCGCCTGCAGCTCAATTTGATCATGCTGCAAAGTGGCGTCGAGCGTGTTTTGTGCCAATTGTTCGGCCACGGCAGAACCGTAGGCATCCATCGCGTTGTTCACCACCAAGCCAACACGCGCCGTAAAAAAAATCCCAATAATTAAAAAAACAGCGGCCAGTATCGCGCCGTATGCCACCACCAAACGCAGCAGCAACGATCTTTTTAAAAAATCCACAAACTTCATGCTTATCCCTTCGCATTCTGTATAGAAATCTGGTCATTGAGTGTCCAGAAATCATAAAGAATGCCCAGGCCACATAAACCCGCCGTCAACAAATACAGAATGCCAGTCAACCATTTGCCTTGATACATTCTGTGCACGCCAAACAACCCCAGAAAGGTCAGCAATATCCATGCGAGGTTGTAATCGATACTGCCGGCGTTGAAACGCAAGTCGGCTTGTCTATCCATGCTGGGAATTAAAAATAAATCGATCAACCAGCCTATGCCGAGCAAGCCCAGAGTGAAAAACCATATCGTGCCGGTTACTGGCTTGCCGTAATAAAAACGGTGCGCCCCGAGAAATCCGAAAATCCATAACAGATAACCGATGACCTTGAGATGTGTATCGCGTTGCGTCATGACAATACCCTTAAGCTGATGCAACGGTGCATTATATACGCACCAATGTTTGTGCCAGTTGTTCTAGGCGCTGCGGTGTGCCCACATCCAACCAATAGCCATCGTAATGTTCACCGCGCACTGCGCCGTTTTGCATTGCGGGCAACAGTACCTCACGCAAAGGCAGCGTCTCACCAACTCGCGCAAACCACGCAGTGAACAATGCCGGTGACAACACGGACAGCCCGCTGAAAGTCAGCCCTTGCAGGGCACCGCGCGGCACCACGCAACCTTCGCGCAGCACAAAATCGCCCTGCGGGTGATGTTCAGGGTTATCCACCAACACCAAATGCGCGAGCGTATCGGCAGGTAAGCCTTGCTGCAGTGTTGCCAAGGGAAAATCTGTCCAAATGTCGCCGTTAATCACAAGGAAGGGGGCGTCGCCGAGCAACGGCAAGGCTTTCAAAATACCACCCGCTGTTTCTAGCGGCTGTGCCTCTCGCGAGTAGTGAATACTCACACCCCAAGTGACTCCATCGCCCAAGGTCTCTTCTATCATGTGGCCGAGGTGAGCGGTGTTGATCACCAGCTCGCGGAAGCCTGCCGCCACCAAGCGCTCAATATGGCGCACGATCAGCGGCTTGCCGGCCACACCCAGCAACGGCTTGGGACAGTGATCCGTCAGCGGTCGCATACGGGTGCCCAAGCCCGCTGCCAAAATCATCGCCTTCACGGCAGCGACTTCCACCACGATTGGCGGCGACAAGCAGGCAGGGTGCGCTGTTCCATCCATTCCACAAAATGCGCAGCAGACGGGTACTTGGCGGCCACGCTAAGTATGTAGTGCAGCACGAGCGGCAGGTCATGCAAATAACCCGCCTTGCCATCGCGCAGAAACAAGCGGGCAAAAATGCCCAGCACTTTGATGTGGCGCTGCAGACCCATTAGATCAAACCACTGAATGAACTGCTGATCCGATACACCTGCCTGTCTACCTTTCTGTATAAGTTTTTTACGGTAAGCAAGCGCCCACTTTTCTACCTGCGCCGGCTGCCAGCGGATGTAGCAATCGCGCAGCAGAGACACCAGATCGTAGGTGATAGGGCCAGTTACCGCGTCTTGAAAATCGATAGTCACCAGCTCGCCCGCCGGCTGACTGTGGCTGTGCAACATCAAGTTGCGCGCGTGAAAATCACGGTGTACCAAGGCCTGCGGCTGCTCCAGTGCACTGACCACCAGCCAATCGAAGCATTCGTCTAGCAAGGTTTGTTCATTGCGCCCCCAAGGCTGGTCGAGCAAGCCTTGCACAAACCAAGTGGGAAACAGCGCCATCTCATCCCACAGGCGCTGACCGTCGTAATGCGGCAGCGCGCCCTCTGGCACGGCCACGGCTTGCAGAGCTACCAGCATGTCCATAGCTTGATGGTAAAACGCGTCTACGCTGTCTGGGTTTAGCGCCGACAACAGCAGCTGGTCGCCGCAGTCCTCCACCAACAAAAAGCCGCGCTGGAGATCCACCGCTTGCACTTGTGGTACGCGCACCGAGCCAGACGCGAGCATCTGGGACACGGCAAGGTATAACTCGCTGTTCTCCGTCGTTGGCGGCGCATACACCGCCATCAGCGGCGGCTGACTGTTGCTCACGCGAAAATAGCGCCGAAAACCGGCATCGCCCGAGAGGGCTTGCAGTGTCACCGCCTGCTCCTGCGACAACTGCTGTTTTACCCATGCTGCTAACTGCTGCTCCACTGTCTCGCCCATTTCCAACGCCACAAACGCGGCATTCTAACGCCTGCCTGTCTTGCGCCACAGTGCTTGCAAATCCTTTACAATGCGGCGCTTTACTGCCCGCCCGAACACCTCGCGTCTGCGGCTCTCGGGAACGCACTGCACTGCATGGAAACGACTTGATGAACCCGATTCTGCCCTCCGCGCGACTTCACTTAGCGCGCCTGACATTGACCGGCTTAGGACTGGTGCTCGCCACCGCGACTTCAATCTCTGCACAAGCATCCGGCTGGGATTGCAACCTGAATGAACGCGGTGAATGGCTGTGTCAAACCGGCACCGGCGTCACCTCAGAAAGCGGCGCAGAGGTCGCTACCAGCAAGCCTCAACAATCCGCAGAGGATGCAACGATTGAAGCCATTGCTTACGGTCGCACCGACACAAACACCAACGAAAATTCCGAATCAAAAGACCCTAACGATCCCACACACCGCACACGCATCTCTGACGATTGGGTGCCGTACGATAAGCTCACTGCAGAACAGAAAAAACAATTGAGCGGCGCACAAAAACACGAAGCCAAAATGTGCTGCGGCATGTATGTTGACCCCACAGAAAGCAAAGACAAAACCAAACCCGAAGAATCAGAAATTCTGGCGCACGCTGATAAAACCTATACCGACATCAACGGCCAAGTCACACGCCTAAAAGGCAATGTGCAAGTGAGCCAAGGTTATCGTTACTTGCGTGCCGATACCGCCACGCTGCGTCGAGAACCGCGCCAAGTGGCACTGCGCGGCAATGTCGCCCTGCGCGAACCCGGTTTGTTATTAACCGGCACGCGCGCCGATATGCAGGTGGATGAAAACACCGCACAAATGGAAGGCGTGCAATATTTAATGCACAAAGCGCACGCACAAGGCAAAGCGCAAAGTTTGAGTCGCAGTAACACCGGCGTAGTCGCACTGACCGATGCCAGCTACAGCTACTGCCCTGTCGGCAGCGAATTGTGGACGCTCAACGCCAGTTCGTTAACGCTAGATCCGAACGATTCGCAAGGTCGCGCACGCAATGTCACCCTACGCGTAAAAGGCGTGCCGGTTTTTTATTCGCCGTATTTGCAATTTCCGCTTGGCAACGAGCGCATGACTGGCTTCTTGGTGCCTTCATTCGGCTTCGGTGAAAACGGTTTTGATATCGCCACACCTTATTATTTCAACCTCGCGCCGAATTACGATTTGATACTCACGCCGCGTTTGATGACCGATCGCGGCTTGATGCTCAGCGCCAACGGCCGTTACATGACCGAGCACACTTACGGCAGTGCAATGGTTAGTATTTTGCCCGGCGACCAAGACGCCGGTCGCAGCATAGACAGCGATCGCTGGTTCCTCAATTTCAAACAGAATGGCGCAGCGGAACATTGGGAAAGCATGGTGGATTACTCCTCCGTCAGCGATTCACAATATTTCCACGACTTGGGTTCCGACGGCATCAGCGGCGTCAACAAATCGCAGTTGCGTCAACAAGCACAGTTTGACTTTCTGCCAGACGAACACTGGCGTTTGGGTGTGATGGCAAAAGATTTCCAAACACTGAGCGATTCGCGTTTGTTTGATGATGTGGATGACGCTATTCGCGCAGGAAAAGTACCTTTCTGGTACAGAAATGTTTTGCGTGACAATCAACTGGTTGAACCTCATCAAGTATTGCCAGCGTTGTTTGCTGAAGGCAATTACAACTTCGATAACGGTTTGGTCGCCAATTTGTATCACTCCTTCGCGCGTTTTGATCACCAACACGAAGCTCGTACGCAAAACAGCATTTACTTTGATACCGATTACACGCCGCTGTTTGATTCTCTGACAGGCCAGCCCGTTATTGACCCTTACACCAATCGTATAGCTTATTTAGGCGAGCGCGAGTTTATTGCCGGTCAACGCACAAAACTCGATTACAACATTGCGTTTCCGCTGCGCAGTGCCGGTGCCTTTTTTACACCCAAACTGGGCGTGCGCCATGTGTCGCAATCGCTGGATGAAACCACTTTCTTTACGCCAGATAGCAATCCATCAGCATCGGCTGCCTATGTCAGCCTCGACAGCTGTTTAATTTTTGAACGCGACACACGCCTGTTCGGCAACGACTACACGCAAACACTGGAACCGCGTTTGTTCTACTACTATTCGAATCCTGGCGATCAGGATGACATGTACAACTTTGATAGCAACGCGCTCTCCATGTCTTACGCACAGTTGTTCCGCGATTACCGCCTCGCCGGTGAAGACTACATCGACGACAACAACCAACTCTCATTGGGCGTCAGCTCACGCTTGTTGAGCCCCGTTACCGGTCGCGAATTGCTACGCGTCGGTATCGGCCAAGCTTTCTACTTTGACGAACGCGATGTTGTGGTCGAAGAAGATCCTGTGCGCGCCGAATACGAGCGCGACCGTACACGCTCTGCACTGGTATTCGATGCAGCGGCGCGTTTGACGCGCGAGTGGGATGTGCGCACTGAAACGCTGTGGAACGAAGATACCGACAGCCGTGAGCGCCAAACATTAGCGCTGCGCTATCGTGATGGCGAAGGCACGCTGTTCAATGCCGGCTATCAATACATAAACCGCGCGGAAGAATGGCAACCTGCAGTGTTCAACCCGAGCAACGGTTTGCCACTCAGTCAGCTGTCACCTGTGTACGACCCCATCACCATGCAACCCATTGCCGGCATGAATCAAATTACCCCTGTCTTGGGTCAAGGTTCCTACACCGACCGCACCGTGCAGCAGTTCTATGTATCGGGCGCGTATCCACTCAACAACGCATGGAGTTTGATCGGTCACTGGAACCACGACGCCACCAACAACCGCAACTTAGAAACTATCGCCGGCGTGGAATATGACGACTGCTGTATCGCGGTGCGTTTTATCGCGCGGCAGTGGGTGGTCAACGAACATTTTGTTAGCGATGTCGATATGCAAGACACCGACAATGGCATCTTTCTACAAGTGCAATTCAAAAGCCTCGGCAATGTGGGCAACAGCGTAGAAGGCATGTTGTCTGACAGCATCTTCGGCTACGAAGACCGTTACAAAACTATTGATTGACGCAAGCGCAGGAAACGCAAAAGGTATTCCGTAATGAAACACATTTTTTCTACCTGCCGCAGCCTTGCTGTAGTGCTGCTCACGGCAAGCTGTCTATCTGCTGCACTCACCGCACAAGCAGAATCGAGCTCACAACAAACGCTGGATAAAGTCATCGCCGTTGTGAACGATGATGTCGTCATGGCCAGCGAGCTGGCACTACAAACACGCATGCTTGCATCACAAATTCAACAAGCCAAGCAACCTTTACCGCCTGCAAATATCTTGCAACAGCAAGTGTTGGAGAAATTGATTGTCGAGAGCCTGCAATTGCAAATGGGCGAACGCTCCGGCATCAAAGTCAGCAAACAGCAACTCGATGCCGCTGTCGCCGGAGTTGCCGCACAGAACAAACTGAGTACCGAAGTATTTCGCCGTGAATTAAACGCACAAGGTATTCCTTTTGGCATGTTTCGTGAAAACATCCGTCGCCAAATGATTTTGCAACAAGTGCAACAAGCGTTTGTGATTAAGCGCATTGAAATATCTGATCAAGATGTCGATAACTTTTTGGCATCTGAAGAAGGTCGCCGATTAGCCACGCAAGAAGCTATTGATAAACCCATCAACCAAACGCAGGCGCGCCACATTCTGATCAAGCCTTCAGCCATTCGCAATGATGATGAAACCCGCTCACTGCTCAGCAAAATTCAAAGCGTTGTGCAGCAAGGCGGCGATTTTTCTGCACTGGCAAAGAAAGACTCTGAAGACCCAGGTTCCGCACTGAAAGGCGGCGAACTCGGCTGGATATCGCCAGGACAAGTAGTGCCTGAGTTTGAAAACGCCATGAATAACACCGATGTTGGCTCCGTATCGGAACCATTTCAAACACAATTTGGCTGGCATGTCGTACAAGTATTGGATCGCCGTGCACAAAACATGAGTGAAACCATCATGCGGCAGCAAGCGCAAATGATTTTGCGCAAACGCAAATTCCAAGACGAATTACCGCGCTGGTTGAAAGAATTGCGCGATCAGGCTTATGTCAAAATCAACAACTAAATGACACACGCCATTGCACTCACGCCAGGTGAGCCGGCAGGCATTGGCCCAGATATCACCGTACAGATCGCCCAACGCGCACAAGCTGAACCCATCGTCGTCTACGCTGACCCAGCGTTGCTACTAGCGCGCGCAGAACAGTTGCAACTGCCGTTGCAATTACATCCCATCACCCACGAAATTCCGACAGCACCCGCACCAGCAGGTTCGCTTTATATTCGCGCGTACCATTGTGCTGCCAGTGTTAGCGCCGGAAACTTAGACACAAAAAATGCGCATTATGTGTTGCAGTGTTTGCAAGCCGCTGCCAATGATTGCTTGCAACAGCCGCAACAACTCGCCCTGGTGACAGGGCCCGTGCAAAAAAGCGTCATCAACGAAGCGGGTATCGCATTCAGCGGCCACACTGAATTTTTACAAGCACTCACCCATTGCGACAAAGTGGTGATGATGCTC
This sequence comes from Cellvibrionales bacterium, assembly GCA_016713115.1. Classification (NCBI taxonomy): domain Bacteria; kingdom Pseudomonadati; phylum Pseudomonadota; class Gammaproteobacteria; order Cellvibrionales; species Cellvibrionales bacterium. Next base: position 991,926 of record JADJPU010000001.1, read on the forward strand.
GCCACGCCGCGTTTGCGTGTTGCACTGGTGACAACACATCTGCCGTTGCGCGCCGTGCCGGATGCGATTACTGCCGACAACTTGCGCCGCACGCTACAAATTATTCACACTGATATGCAGCGTTATTTCACGCGCCATGCACCGCAGATTTTGGTGTGTGGACTCAACCCACACGCGGGTGAAAACGGTTATCTCGGACGCGAAGAAATCGATGTGATTGCACCTGTGCTGCACGAACTGCGCGCACAAGGTTTGCAACTCACAGGACCACTGCCAGCTGATACGGCTTTTACCAGCACACTGCGAGAAAAAGCCGATGTGTTTGTGGCGATGTATCACGATCAAGGTTTGCCAGTATTAAAAGCGGACGGTTTTGGCGAGGCGATCAACATCACGCTCGGCTTGCCTTTTGTACGCACCTCGGTCGATCACGGCACCGCTTTAGATTTGGCTGGCACAGGGCGCGCGCAACACAGTAGCTTGCAACACGCCATCGACAGCGCCGTGCAAATGTTGCAACACAGCCAACGGTGATACTCGTGCGCGACACTACGCCTTCTGCCACACACACACCGCGCAAACGCTTCGGACAAAATTTTTTGCACGACGCGCGCGTCATTCAACGCATCGTCAGCGCCATCGCGCCAAAAGAAAATGAACCCGTTTTAGAAATTGGCCCCGGACAAGGCGCATTGACGCAAGCTCTGCTCGTCTATCAGCCACAACTCACGGCTGTTGAATTGGATCGCGATTTGGTCACGCTGCTGCAAGAAAAATTTGCGGCGGAAAAAAACTTTTCTCTGTGTGCAGGTGATGCGCTGAAATTTGATCTCACCAGTTTATCACCCGCGCCGCACAGCCTGCGCGTGGTGGGCAATTTACCGTACAACATTTCCACGCCACTGCTGTTTCATTTATTGCAACAGCGTGAGTGGATACGCGACATGCATTTCATGCTGCAAAAAGAAGTGGTGCAACGACTGGCAGCAGAACCTGGCGGCAAAGATTACGGGCGCTTGAGTGTGATGGCGCAATACTACTGCCATGTCTCACATTTATTTGATGTGCCGCCCGGCAGCTTTTTTCCGCCACCCAAGGTGATGTCCGCCATTGTGCGCTTGCAACCACGCACACCTGCCACACTGGCCAAAGACGAACAACTGCTGTCTACCTTGGTGAATACGGCGTTTCAGCAGCGCCGCAAAACGCTGCGCAACACATTAAAAACGATCGCCAGTGAAGCGCAAATTCTCGCTGCCAACATCAAGCCCGATGCGCGCGCAGAAACACTCTCCGTCAGCGATTTTGTACACTTAGCCAATATTCTGCATGGAGACATTGAATGTCCGGCATCAGCATCCAAGTAAAAACGCATTATTTAGCGGAGCATTCCTCACCTGCTATTCACCGTTTTGCCTTTGCCTACTCCATCAGCATTACCAATAACGGCGATGCGCCGGTGCAATTATTGCGCCGCCACTGGATCATCACCGACGGCAATCGCAAAGTAGAAGAAGTGCGCGGCGACGGCGTAGTCGGTCAGCAGCCGTGGATTGCACCGCAGGCCACGCATCACTACACCAGCGGCGCAGTTCTGGAAACACCCGTCGGCACCATGGAAGGCAGCTACACCATGCAGCGTGAAAATGGCGACAACTTCAAAGCATTGATTCCGCGTTTCACACTCGCCAAACCTGGCTCGCTGCACTAAGCGCATGGCACTCTACGCCGTCGGCGATTTGCAGGGTTGTTTTCGCGAACTGCAACAATTGTTAGCGGCGGTGCAATTTGATCCTGCGCACGATGCATTATGGTTGACGGGTGATCTGGTCAATCGCGGCCCACAATCTTTAGAATGTTTGCGTTTTATTAAATCCTTGGGCAGCGCCGCGCAAACCGTGTTAGGCAATCACGATTTGCATTTACTTGCTGTCGCACTGACACATACCAACAGCAAAAACAAAGACACACTGCACGAAATTTTAACCGCGCCCGATCGCGACGAACTCATGGCTTGGTTGCGGCAACAACCGTTGATGCTGATTAACACACAAAAAAAACTGGCGTTAATTCACGCCGGTATTTTTCCTGCGTGGACATTGGAAAAAGCGCAAACTTTGGCACAAGAAGTGGAAGCGGTTTTGCAGTCCAACCAATGCAAAGATTTTTTGCGCGCGATGTACGGCAACGAACCGGATAATTGGCGCGATGATTTACAAGGATTTGATCGCCTGCGTTTTATCACCAATGCCTTTACGCGCATGCGCATCTGCGCTGAGAGCGAGCAAGAACAACACAACAATGCTTTGCAACTGCAATACAAAGAAGGCGTGGACAATATTCCCGCTGGCTACGCGCCATGGTTCACGCGGTTTGCACCGCCCGCCGGTTGGCGCGTGTTATTCGGGCATTGGGCGGCGTTAGAAGCCAGCACCAACCATGACAACATCATCGCGCTGGACAGCGGCTGCGTATGGGGCAGGCATTTAACAATGCTGCGATTGGATGACGGGCAGTATTTTTATTCTTCGTAGGGATGCATTTTCTACGCGACCTATTCAAATTTGTAGTTCACCCTTTTGTTAACATACGATCATCAATGTCGAGACAATAACAAGTAGGCAGCATGCCAAACGATTGCAATAATTCAGTGGAACGTGACAAGGTATCTCAACTATTTGAGTTCGTCCGTGCATTTACTTCGTCCAAATATCCCATTAAGCGCCGCCTTGACGAACAGCCCCTCCGTGAATTGCAACTGAAGTTCGATACGCTGCCACAAACCAGCGAATGGATCGAGTGGTGGAACGGCGCGGAGGATGAACGGGAATGGTTGTTGCGCGTCAAGCTGCTGCCACCAACCCCCTGCCCACTGCCACCGGCACAAATTCGGAACTGGCTGCTACCAGGTTGGGAGCGTTATGACAAGAAGGCCATGAATGTGCCGGAAAAATCATTCCGTGCAAATGATGGCACGACCCACATAGACCGCTTTGAAGATCAACCAACCAGAGTTACCTCATGGTTGGAATGGACAAATAAACGCCAAGCATGGGCAGACATTGAGCAACGGCACGAACCCGTACGAAGCCTATTCGCCACGCTGCAAACCCTTCGTGCCGAGCTTCAAAGAGAGGCGGAGCGAGTCGAGCTTGTGCTCGGCGTTGCAACACTCGCGCATCAAAGAAATGCGATGAATTATAACCATCCCTTGATTCTGAAATCTTTGGGGCTGGAGTTCGACATCCGGGAAAACCGCTTCGTTCTGTCGGAAACAGACAAGCCAACGGAGCTTTATTCGGAGTCGCTTGCCGAGCTTGGCATTGACTTGGCTCCGGCATCCGGCTGGCGTGAACGACTGAAACAGTTGCATCCTTTGGATGTGGAAACGCAAACTTTGGTCAAGAGCATTGGAGATTGGATACGCGGAACCAATGGATTTGCCGATGCGACAATCAGCCTTGCTCCGGTAATATTTCTGCGTGACAGGGGAGGCTGGCCTGCCCGAGCTGCGACAGCTGTGCTAGAAGATTTGGCCAACAAACCAGCAGCGCAGCTTCCCATCTATCTACGGCGTTTGGCTGGTATTGAAAGCCCCCGAAGCGATGAAGAAGACTCAAGAACAGAAGGTGGAAGTTCAACACACTTGGCGAATGAGGACGAGGAAATTCTTTTTGCCTTGCCTGCAAATATGGAACAACTGGCGTTGGCTCGCCAGTTGGAGCGGAAGGATGCGGTGCTTGTACAAGGGCCACCGGGCACGGGAAAGACGCACACGATTGCGAACCTGCTGGGACACTTGCTGGCGCAAGGCAAGCGCGTGCTTGTCACCAGCCACACATCCAAGGCGCTGCGAGTGTTACGAGATAAAGTGCCGGAGAACATACGATCGCTGTGTGTAAGCGTCATAGACGACCCTTCGCGCAGTCGCAAGGAATTGGACGAAGCTGTTCGCGCTATCGCGGAGCGGATGCAAGAAGGACAAACTTCTCTGCGAGATACGGTCAAACATAAAACTGCTGACAGGAAACAGCTGATTGAAGAAATCCGTCAACTGAGATTGAAGCAGAGAGACTGCGTCAAGGCTGAGTACGACGAGATTGTAATAGGTGGCGAGGCGCTTTCCCCATCAAAAGCTGCGCGCTTTGCACACGAAAATGCGAGTAAGCATGACTGGATACCTGGGCCACTACAATGGAATGAGCTCGGCAAAGTCTGCCCTTTGAACATTGCCGATGTCGAATCGCTTTATCGCAGCCAACAGCAAATTACGGAGCAGGTAGAAGCAGAATTGCGGGCTGGGCTGCCTACCGATGGGTGGCTGCCCGCGGCTGCGGATTGGGCGGCGCGAGTGAATCATGTTCAGAGCCTGAAAGCGAAGGCCAGCAGCATTACTCATCCCATTTGGCCGAACTGTTCGGTTAGAGCAGAAATTCTGAAATCCGTACTTGACCATGTGGAACATGGCGCTCAGGAACTCGAAAGAATTGAGGCAGCAGGAACTTGGCTGCTTGATTTGGTTGAGGCGGGATTCGATCAAGATAGCGGCGCAGCGTGGAAAGACTTGAAATCCATCGCAGATGAAACGATTCGTATTGAAGCGGCAGCACGAAGCACGATAATTGAGTACGCACCAGAGCTGCCCGTGGAGTTTTGCACAGAAGACGCGCTGACGGATCTGAAGACGATCCACGCCCATGCCGAGCACGGACGAGGTTTGTCCGTGTGGAAGTTCCCCATCAGCAAAGCAAGTGCTTGGCGCAAGCTACTTCAACAAGCTCGCTGCAATGGGCGAGAACCGAAAACTACTGAGGAATGTCAAGCCCTGTTCCTGTGGCTGGAATTGTATTTACAGCGTGAAAAGCTACGGCGGCGCTGGCAAAGACAAGTGGAAGCCTTGGGCGCATCAGCATTACCGGATACCAAGCCAGAAGTTCATACCATCCAATGGTTTCCCTACATTGAAGGAGCCTTGCAGTGGAGCGAGCGTTACTGGAGTGTGATGTCAGAAAAGACCACACCGTTCGGAAAGTCATGGGTCGATATTGAATCTCTTGTGCCGCCTCAGAGCGGTTTAAGATCACGACTCGGCCGCGCTCACAGTCTATTGAGAGAGCATCTGCTCCCCGAGTTACGAGCATGGCTGGCGCAGCGGGAGCACGAGTCTATTGGCGAGCAGATTGCAGAATGGCGCAATCGGCTTCGCCGCGAAGTGCCAAATATACGGCCCGACAGTGCTATTGCCGATATTGATGCTTCACTTGCACAAATGGATGTCGATGCGTATGGCCGTGCGCTACTGGCTTTGCAAAAACTACGAGACCTGCTGCCTATTCATCAAAATCGAGACAAACTCCTCGCTGCTTTGGGCGTAGGAGCCACTGCTTGGGCAGCCGCTATCAGCCAGCGGATCGAGTACCACAACGAGCCATTACCCTCTGAACGAGACATCGCCTTCGCCTGGCGCTGGCGACAGATCCATGATGAGCTGGCTTATCGCCATCAACTCAATACCGAGGAAATTGCCACTGAGCTGAGTGAGAAAAACCGCGACCTAGAACGAGTGACAAGCGATTTGATTGCCGAAAGTGCATGGTCAAGCCAACTATCCGCAGCAGAGCGTTTTCGGCAACACCTAGTTGGCTGGCTCGACTTCATGCGGAGGATCGGAAAAGGAACGGGGAGTAATGCAGAACACTACCGTGTGCAAGCACGTGAGCAGTTGCGAAACGGGCAGCACGCTGTTCCTGTCTGGATCATGCCGATGGCACAAGTGTTCCAGAGTTTCACCGCAGCGGATGCCAATTTCGATGTCGTGATTGTGGATGAGGCCAGCCAAGCAGGGCTAGAAGGCCTGCTGGCCGCTTACCTCGGTAAGAAGATAGTGGTCGTCGGCGATCACGAGCAGGTCAGCCCAGACGCAGTGGGGCAAATGGCTGCCATAGCTGCAAACCTTCAGTCGCAATTTCTGGCTGGCATCCCGAATGCTGCACTTTATGACGGCCAACTCTCGCTCTATGACCTGACGCGACAATCCACTTCAGGAATGTTGAGCCTGTCGGAACATTTCCGCTGCGTACCGTCCATCATTGGATTCAGTAACCAATTGAGTTATGAAGGACGCATCAAGCCATTGCGCGAAGCATCTTCCAGCAAATTGCGCCCTATCATTTCGCACCGTGTAAATGGAGAACGAGAAGGACGTAGCAAAATCAATCAAACGGAGGCACAAGAAATCGTCGCCTTGATTGCCGCGATGTGCCAGCACGAAGCTTACGCGCAACAAAGTATTGGCGTCATTTCTCTGTTAGGTGCAGAACAGGCGCAGCTGATTGAGCGAATGTTACGAGAGCACTTACCCATTGAAGAAATTGAGGCTCGAAAAATCATTTGTGGCAATGCTGCGCAATTCCAAGGTGACGAACGCAAAGTCATGCTGTTGTCCATGGTGGACAGCAACGAAGGCGACGGCCCGATGAGGAAGCAAGGCGAAGGCGCAAATGAATCGACCAAAAAGCGTTTCAATGTAGCAGCAAGCCGTGCGCAAGATCAGATGTGGATTGTTCATTCACTGTCTCATACAACAGATTTGAAGCCAGGCGACATTCGGCGCGAATTGCTAGAGTACGCCGAAGCAAGGCAAATCAAGGAAGCACAAACCGATGATCCCAAACATGAATCAGAATTTGAGCGGCTGGTCGCTCATGAACTCAAATCCCATGGATTCCGTGTTCAGGCGCAATACCGTGTTGGTTTTTATCGCATTGATTTGGTGGTGGAAGGCAACGGAAAAAAACTAGCCGTTGAATGTGATGGTGACCGTTGGCACAGCGGTTCAGAAAAAATTGCTGAAGATCTCGCTCGTCAAGCTGTTTTGGAAAGACTGGGTTGGAAGTTTCATCGCATTCGTGGCAGTGAGTTCTTTCGTGAAACGACTAGAACAGTGAAGCGATTGCTAACTCGCTTACAAGAGCTTGAAATTTATGCAGAAACTGACGAAAGCGCTATCAATGACAACACAGAAGCGGATGTCACTCATGAAGAAATTTTGCGCTTGGCTCAAAAAATCCGTGCAGAGTTTTTCCCTGAAAATGATGAACTTTAATTTCAGTTGTACATATTTTTATGCCATCTCGTCAGAGAACAGGCGCACATAGGCACCGTAGCGGAAACGGCGGTTTCGCGCATAGCCAGTAATCTCTTCCAAAATGCCTACTTCCACCATGCGCCGCACCAATGTATTGGCCGCAGCATGAGTAGTGCCTGTTAGTTGCTGCACATCTGTTACGGAAACGATGGGGCGGTCGAACAGTTTTTCCAGCACGCGGTGACCATTGCCCGCTGCACGCCCTAAATGCTCGGTAATCGCACTGCGGTTTTTTTCACGCAGCAACTGGATTTGTCTTGCGGTATTCGTTGCCTCGCCTGCCACTTCAATCACGCCGCGCAGGAAAAACACCAGCCACGGTTCCCATGCACCTTTGTCGCGCACCGCCTGCAAATGGTCGTAATAGGCTTGCCGGTGCTGTTTCAGGTAGTGCGATAGGTACAGCACGGGCTTGTGCAACACGCCGCACTCGGTCAGCAAGAAAGTGATGAGCAAACGCCCTACACGGCCATTGCCATCAAGAAACGGATGGATAGTTTCAAACTGCACATGTGCCAGCGCAATTTTCACCAGTGGTGGTAGGCCATCATCGGCATGCAGGAATTTTTCCCACTCACCCAGTACACGCGGTACTTCGTGTGCCGGTGGCGGTACGAAAGTGGCTGTGTTCAGAGTGCAACCCGCCGAGCCAATCCAGTTCTGGCTTTCACGCAACTCGCCCGGTTGCAGACGGCTACCGCGTACACCTTGCATCAGCTCAGTATGAATTTCACGCACCAGCCGCACTGAGACGGGCAATTCGTGCAGCCGCTTCAACCCGTGCTTCATGGCACGAACATAATTGATAACTTCATCCACATCATGTGGACGGTTTTCATCGTACAGAGCGGCTTCAGCGGCAAGTAAGTCTTGCAAGGAGCTTTGCGTGCCTTCGATCTGGCTAGACAGCACCGCCTCCTTGCGGACATACATGAGCATGAAAAGATCAGGGTTGGGCAAAGTCAGCACAGAGCCATCGAGTCGCCCAAGGGCGCGGTCAGCTTGGGACAAAAGGCCGGTGAGTTCGGCATCCAGAACCAATGGTGGATGCGGCGGAAGAGCCGCCGGCATAAATGCACGGTAACCCGTGGGCTGACGCACATATTGACCGGCTCGGTGAGCAGGATTGGAAGCAGACATGTGATAACCAGCCTTTGATACGACTATAAATTCAATTTATATGATAGATAGCCTATCACATGAATTGAATTTTAGGCCATGTGATTATCAGCCTTGCCCACGCGCATCCAACAGCGCCGCTGCGCGCGCCGCCGCCGCTTGCACTTGTGCCGGTGCCGTGCCGCCGATGTGATTGCGCGCATTGACCGAACCTTCCAGTGTCAACACCGCAAACACATCGTCTTCGATCATCGCGCCAAAAGTTTGCAATTCCGCCAGCGACATCTCGGCCAAATCTTGGCCGGTTTTTACGCCGTGACCAACGGCTTTGCCGACGATTTCATGCGCATCGCGAAACGCCACGCCTTTGCGCACCAAATAATCGGCGAGGTCTGTTGCCGTTGCAAAACCGCGCCGCGCCGCTTCGTACAGCACTTCGCGTTTGGGTTCGATGGCGGGAATCATATCGGCAAACGCACGCAGGCAATCTTTCACCGTATCTATCGTGTCGAACAGCGGTTCTTTGTCTTCTTGATTGTCTTTGTTGTACGCAAGTGGCTGGCTCTTCATCAGCGTGAGCAGCGCAATCAAATGGCCGTTCACGCGCCCGCTTTTGCCGCGCACCAATTCCGGCACATCGGGATTTTTTTTCTGCGGCATGATGGAGGAGCCGGTGCAAAAACGATCGGGCAAATTCACAAAATTAAATTGCGAAGATGTCCACAACACCAGCTCTTCACTCATGCGCGACAAATGCGTGGTGATCAGCGCGGCGGCAGCGCAAAACTCAATCGCAAAATCTCTGTCGCTCACTGAATCCAGCGAGTTTTCTGTCGGTTTATCAAAACCGAGCAGCGAAGCCGTGAGTGCGCGATCTATCGGATAGGTGGTGCCCGCCAGCGCCGCCGCACCCAGTGGCGATTGATTCAAGCGTTTTCTGCAATCTTGCAAGCGCGAATAATCGCGCTCCAACATTTCATTCCACGCCAAGACATGATGACCAAAGGTAATCGGCTGCGCGGTTTGCAAATGCGTAAAACCGGGCATGATGGTGGCGTGTTCGCGCGCTGCCAATTCCACCATGCCGCGTTGCAAGCGCGTCAGCTCGCCGCAAATCGCATCAATTTCATCGCGCAAATACAAACGCACATCGGTGGCGACTTGATCGTTGCGCGAGCGGCCGGTGTGCAATTTTTTACCGGCGATGCCGATGGCATCGGTCAAACGCGCTTCGATGTTCATGTGCACATCTTCCAGTGCAATCGACCACGCGAAATCGCCCGCTTCAATCTGCGCCAAAATATCGCGCAAACCCTGCTGAATGGCGCTGTAATCAGCATCACTCAAAATACCGGCGCCGTGCAGCATTTGTGCGTGCGCGAGTGAGCCGCGAATATCCTGCCGATACAAACGCTGATCGAAGACCACTGAGGCAGTAAAACGCTCCACAAAGGCATCTGTCGCTTCACTGAAGCGGCCGCCCCACGGTTTAATCGTGCTATCGTCCTGCGGCGGTGGCATTTTTTTGTCGCTCATGGTGTTATCCAGCAAAATGGCGGTGTCAGTTCACAAGGAAAAGATTATATCAGCATGCCTTTGCTCAACCGCTCGACACAAGCTGCCCGCGCACCTGCAAACCACGGCAAGGACAGCGCGCATTTCTACCTGCCCGACCTGTGCAATATCACCGCCCTGCTGCCGCTGATTTTGGTGGGGCAACTGCTGGCACTGGTGCTGACTATTGCCGCTGAACCGCTGCCCGCTTTCAATTGGCCGCGCTTTTCTCTGTTGTCCTGCGAGGTGCTGTGGATCGTGCTGACCGGTGCGGCGGTGTTGTGCCGTTTGCGCGGGCTGCTGCAGCGCATGACGGCAGCGAGCGGCGTGGCGCTGTGTTTTGTCAGCTTGCTGGCTGTGATTGCGAGTGTGGCGATAGTCGGGCAGTGGTTGATGGCCTACCTCACGCTCAGCTGGGCGAGCAGCGTGTGGAGCGTGATTCAACACCTCACCGTAGGCGGCATCCTCGCCGGTTTAGTTCTGCGCTATTTTTATCTGCAACAACAACTGCATCTGCAACGCGAAATGCAATTGCGCGCCACTTTGCAAGCGCGCTTTCAATCACTGCAATCACGCATCCGCCCGCATTTTTTATTTAACAGCATGAACAGCATCGCCAGTTTGATCGGCAGTGACCCAGACACCGCCGAGCGCGTGGTAGAAGACATGAGCGCGCTGTTTCGCGCCAGCCTTTCTGCTGCCGAAGATTTGGTGTCACTGGAGCAGGAAATTGCGCTGTGCGAACGCTATATCCATATTGAGCAACTGCGCTTGGGCGAACGCTTGCAGGTGCAATGGCAAACACAACTCGCGCAGCCCAATGTGCGCATTCCTTCTTTTTCTTTGCAGCCTTTAATTGAAAATGCGATTTATCACGGCATACAACCGCTGACACAGGGAGGCACGATTGAAATTTCTCTCAACGACAGCAACGGTTTTCTGCGCTGCACAATACGCAACCCTTATGCAGAGGAAACGGCGAACTTGCAGCGCAGTGGCAATGGCATGGCGCTGGAAAATTTAGAGCAGCGCTTGCAAACACACTACGGCAGCGGCGTGTCTTTTGCCGTGACACAAGAAAACCAGCTGTTTACTGTGCAATTTACGATTCCGCTGCACACGGGAGAGCGCGCGTGAAAATATTGATTGTTGATGATGAAAAACTGGCGCGCGATCGTTTGGCGCGCCTTATCGAAAAATCAGAGCAACACTCGGTTGTCGGCGAAGCCAACAACGGCTACACCGCTATCGAACAAGTGGAAAAAGTGCAGCCGGATATTGTGCTACTCGATATTCGCATGCCAGGCATGGATGGCTTGGAAGTAGCGCGCCATTTAACCAAACTCGATAATCCGCCCGCGATTATTTTTTGCACCGCCTACGGCGAACACGCGCTGGAAGCTTTTCAAACGCAAGCCGTGGGCTATTTGTTAAAGCCGGTGAAAGCCGAACAATTATTGGCGGCACTCAACACGGCCACGCGCCCCAATCGCGCGCAATTGGTGCAAATTTCCGCCAGCAATGCCGCTGCCAGCGATACCACTGCACAGAAAAAAACCGCCGCGCGCCAACACATCAGTGCCAGCACACGCCATGGCCTCGTTTTGCTGCCTGTCACCGAGGTGCGCTGTTTTATTGCCGATCATAAATATGTCACGGCATATCACACAAAAGGTGAACTGCTGTTGGATGATGCGCTGAAAGATTTGGAAGAAGAATTTGGCGACAGGTTTGTGCGAGTACATCGCAATGCTTTGGTGTCGCTGTCGCATATTCAAGGCATGGAAAAAACACCGGACGGACACTATTGGCTGCACCTGCAAGGTACCGATTTCAAACCTGTTATCAGCCGCCGCAATGTCACGCAACTGCGCAATCAGTTGAAGTTGTTGTAAGAGTTAATTCAACTTCTGCTGGCTTTCAAAATATCGCAACGCTTGTGTTATAGGATCAACAAACGCCAACGATTTTGCCAACAACTGCAAAGGCTGTGAAAAATCCTCCGCCTCTCGCTCACACACTGCTGGATACAACACATCATTGGCAATCGGCATACCCAACTGCGCCATGTGTACGCGCAGTTGATGTTTCTTGCCAGTAATCGGCTGCAAGTTGTACAGCGCCTTTTCACCATCTTGCGCCAACACACTCACCACGGTTTCACTGTTCGCCGCACCCTCTACTTCCTGCGTGCGAAAAAACTGCGCGTCTTCCACTAAACGGCTGCGATAAACCAAAGGGTAAGTGAACGCAGTATTCCAGCGCGCGACAGCGTGATAATGTTTCGTCACCTGCCGCTCACGAAACAAGGCTTGATAGGCATTGCGCGTGTGCGGGTTGACAGAAAACATCACCAAGCCAGCCGTGTCTTTGTCGATGCGGTGCAGTGGCGATAACTGTGCGATACCGGTACTGCGTTTTAAGCGCGTCAATAAGGTTTGCTGCACATAAACGCCGGATGGTACGACGGGCAAAAAATGCGGTTTGTCGGCCACCAAAATATACTCATCCTGATACAGAATTTTTTCTTGAAAAGGAATCTCAATTTCTTGTGCCACTTCGCGGTAGTAATAAATGCGCGCACCGGTTTTGCAGTGATCCCTGGGCTGCAAAGTTTTACCCGTTTGATCCAACACCAAACCGCGCGCAAACCGCGACAACCAAATGGTTTCATGGATCGCCGGAAACTGCGCGCAGAGAAATGCCAGCAGCGACGACCACGCGCCCGCCGGCACTTGCACACAACTGGCGCTCACGCCATCGCGCAGAGGAAGATCGCTTGCTTGTGGTAAGGTATTTTGCATCTTTTTATAAACGAGCAGGAATGTGGATCAGTATACCTTTCAGCCTATCGGCATTTTGCACTCGCCTTTTCGCGAAAAATTTGGCATTCCGCGCCAGCCGAGGCTAACGCCGCATGCCATCAGCACACTGGAACTGTTTGCGCCGTTTAATGCCGCGGAATGCCTGCAGGGTTTGGAAGAATTTTCCCACCTCTGGCTCAGTTTTATTTTTCACGCCACCGCTGCGCAGGGTTGGCAGCCGACAGTGCGTCCGCCGCGTTTGGGCGGCAATACCACGCGCGGCGTGTTTGCTACGCGCAGTATGTTTCGCCCCAACCCGATGGGTTTATCGGTGGTGGAATTGTTGGATATTGTGGATGGCGATAAAGGAAAATGTTTGCGGCTGCGCGGCGCTGATTTATTGGATGGCACGCCGATACTCGACATCAAACCGTATATTCCCTACGCCGATAGCGTGTCCGCTGCGCGCGGCAGTTTTGCGCAAGCAGCTCCGCCTACACTGCCTGTGCAATGGAGCGCAAACGCAGAGCAGGAAGCAGAGACGCTGTTGTTGCCCACCGATTTGCGCATGTTGATTGATGAAGTATTGGCGCAAGATCCGCGCCCTGCGTATCGCGCAAAGCAAGAAGATACGCAGGAATACGGTGTGTGGCTGGAAGAAATTAATGTGCGGTTTTGTGTCCAACAACAAACGGTTTGGGTGTTGGCGCTGCAACCAAAACCATAGTCATCAAACACGAAACCACACTTCTATTACGCTACGCAGCTGCAGGCACGGCAAGCTGCATCCACGCTGCTTGGTATTCCTCTTGCAACACATGCACCGCGTCAGAGACTGATGCAGGTTTTGCGCCGAACTGCGCCATGGCGTTAATCAGTGCATCAAAATTTCCGCTATTGCCATCGGCTTGAAATACCGCGCCGTCATCTTGTTGTGCGACAAAAATATCGAGGCGGCCGGCGCCGGCATCGTTCAACGCGCCGTCGCCATTGGTGTCGCTCGCCGCATACCAATCTTTGATGCGAATTTCACCGTCGGCCAATTCATCGATTTGATCCAACAATAAATCGTTGCCATCCCGCGTAAACCACAGTGCGCGGTAATCCCACACGCCGTAACCTTGTTGACCGATTTGCAAAGTGTCTACATCGCTTTCCGCACCACCGCTGTTATCAATCGTGGTGCGATCACCGGACCACAAATTGCCTTCGATATATAAATCATTGCCTGCACCGCCGATCAAGGTGTCGCTGCCCCAACCCGCATCAAGCACATCGTTGCCTGCACCGCCGTCAAAAATATCGTTGCCGTTATCCGCCCAATTGCCAAATGTCAGTCTGTCATTGCCATCGCCGCCGTACACGGAGTCATCGCCGTAACCGTCAAACACGCGATCATCACCAGCAGCTGCATTGATGCTGAGCGCCGTTGCCGATTGCCCGCCATCCAACACTTCCGCTTTATCGGTGCCCACTAAACTGCCAGTGTTTTCTTGCACCACCACTTGCATAGTGGCTTCGATTTGCAAACCATCGTCGCGCTGCAAGGTGTAGGAAAAACTCGCGCTGCCCGCGCTGGTGTTGGGCATAAAACCGACATAGTTGGTACCGCTGTTCCACAAATTTTCCACAAACAAAAAGGTTTGATCGCTGGTGGTATTGCCATCGCCATCCACATCAAACTGATCCGGCAAAAAATTTCCCGAGGTTTGTGCGGCGCTCACAATTTGCCAGCGCGCTTTTTCTGCATCGCTCAATGTTCCGCCCAATAAATCGGCTGCATTAAGCGCCACAACATGGCTATCATTTTCGTTATAGGTAAGCGAGATGGTTTGTGTTGCCAATTGGTTGCGCGCAATGTTTAGCAAAGTGTCGCCGTTTTCTTCTAAACGCAAATCATTGCCGCGCACATCGATTAGGCGACCCAGTGCACGATTCACTTGGATTGAATCCGTCACTGCACCTACAGCATCGCGCCGACTTATCACCAACTGATCGCTACCATTCACCAGCTTCAGCTGCAGATCGCCCGTGGCGACGGTGAAATCCAAACGCACGCGGTCATTGGCAACACTGCTGGCGCTGTCGGTAATCACATCATTGCCAGAGCCTACGCCGAAACGGTAAGTGTCTATTCCGCTGCCGCCAGTTAATGTGTCGTTGCCGCTGCCGCCATCCAACCAATCATTGCCGCCATTGCCTTTTAAAATATCGTTACCCGCATCGCCGTATAAATATTCGCTGGACGAGCCACCGCTGAGGGTGTTTGCCGCTGCCGTTGGCACGCCGACTTGCGCTGACGGTGCGGCACTTTTGAACAGTGCTTTCTGAATAAATTCAGATTCCCACGCAAAGTTATTCTCGCCATTAAAAGACAAAGACAAATTGCGGCGCTGCGAAACGCTGCTATCAAAAAAATCTTCCAGTGTGATACTTGCGCTGCCGTCCTGCGTAGCAATGAGCAAATCGTCATCGTTTTGCACAGACAGCGAAACCTGACTAGAAGTCATGCTCGCTTCCAGCCACACGGTATCCGCATCTGTGCTCCAGCGCGCAGCATTGGCCTCACGCACGATGTCAGCTTCATCACCGAGGCCGAGATGAAAAACATCATTGCCTGCACCGCCCACCAAAATGTCATAGCCTGCATTGCCATACAACACATCATTGCCGTCTATGCCGTACAGTGTGTCGTTGCCCTCCAATCCACGCAAAACATCGTCGCGCGTTTCACCGATCAGCACATCATCCAAGGCCGTTGCGGTTTGCAAGCGCGTTTTTATTTCATCGATAGACCATGTAGAACCATCAGCGAAACGCAGCGTCAATTTTTCTACGCTCTGCCAATAATCTTCCGGCTGGGTGTGCAGCATCCACGACAGCAGCGGTTTGACCGTCACGCCATCTTCCGCAATAACACCCACGGACTTATCCGTTAAGTGAAGGCGATCGGCATTGAAATCCAATTGAATTTCATCGCCTGCATCAAAACGCTGATCCGTTATTTGAAAAAAACTGTTGTTGGATGAATTGACGATAAAGGTGTCAGCACCGGCTTCCCCTTTGGCATAAGCATAGCTATTGGCTTCGGCAATAAATGTGTCGTCACCTTCACCGCCGAAAGCAACATCTTCACCGCTATTGAGATAAAAAATGTCGTCGCCCGCGTCGCCGTACAAAAAATCTTGGTGACCTGCACCACCGCGCAACACATCATTGCCGTCACCGCCAAATAAGCGATCTGCGCCATCGCCGCCGTCCAGCGTGTCATCGCCAGCGCCGCCGTAAATAGTGTCGTCGCCGCCGAAGCCATGAATCAGATCGTTGCCACCGAAACCGTACAGGGTATTGGCGACATCACTAGCGAGACTCTTGGTAGCTAGGCGCACATTGACCGCTGCGCCGTCAGCGTCCGTCACCTCACTCACCGCTGCCACCGCCTCTGCCGACAGAGCAAAATCGACAAATGCCGAAGGATTGTCAGCTTTGGCGAAGCGATAGCCATCGCCACCCCACAGCTGCACATCCAAATAACCGTCGTCAGATTGCCACGCTTGATCGAAAACCAGATCGTTCTCGCCCATGGCGTCGTACAGCACCGCGCTGCCGGCATAGGTACTGGACAGGGTATAGGTTTGATTGCCCTGCATGTGGCCGATGCCCCAGGCGTTGTGGTCCGCCACCGACAGCTCCAGTTGATGACTCTCGTCGCCCACATAAATACGCGCAATGTTTTGCGCCGTGCCGGTGGCGAGGTGTATGCGGTGACTGCCATCGGCCGACAAATAAATCACCGTCTCGCTATCGCCCGCGAGCACCGTTTTTATCGGCGCGACGGCTAAGCGCAGCGTGGTAGCGCCCTCTGCATCCTCCAGTGTGTCCACACCACTGCCCGCGCTGAAAATGTAGGTATCGTCACCCGCACCACCACCCAAATAATCATCGCCGGAGCCGCCGGTGAGCGTATCGTTGCCCGCACCGGCGTACAGATAATCATCACCGGCGCCGCCATCCAGCACATCATCGCCCAAACTGACAACCGAGGAGTCCTCAGGATTATCGCCGTACAGCTTGTCGTTGCCACTGCCACCTTCCAACGCATCATCGCCGCCATTACCCATCAACTGATCGTTGCCCGCGCCACCGTACAAAGTATCGTTGCCGGTTTTTGCTGCAGGATCGGCATACGCCTGTGACTGCCAGTTGGCCCAATCGCCGTAGAGGAAATCATCGCCCGCGCCGCCATCAAGCACATCGTCACCACCCTCGCCGATGAGCGCGTCATTGCCTGCACCGCCGAACAGCACATCATTGCCCCACCAACCCTCGTCGCTGGCGACTATGCTCGGGGCATCGGCCGTGTTCACCCCTTTCTCAATTGCATCCAAGCCCACATCGCCGTAGACCGTGTCATTGCCGTTGCCGCCGAGCACACGATCCGCACCACCGCCGCCCACAATCAAATCGTCGCCGTCACCGCCGTCGACCACATCATTGCCGTGAAACTGCTTCGCCAACGATTGAAAATTGGCAGGCGGCAAACCGTCAACAAAAAATCCCGCGCCAAACACGCGATCGCCAAACAGCACATCATTGCCTGCACCGCCGCTGACAATATCCGCGCCTATTTCACCTTGCACTAAATCATTACCCGCTCCGCCGTCCAATACATCGTTGTAATCGGTGTCTTTATCAAAATCGTAACGCAGTGCCACGCCGTCGCTATTTTTTTGATAGAAATGTCCACGGCGATAATCGTTGGCTTCTGGCAATTCATCCGGCGCAATAAAATCACTGTAGGCCATACCTTGATAAAAATACGCGTAGGAATCGCCCGATATTTCATCATTGCCCGCACCGCCGGCAACCACATCGCGGCCGGCACCGGCATAAATCCAATCGTAGCCATGACCTCCATCGATCACATCCGAAAAACTGGCGCCTTCTAGCACATCATTGCCATCACCACCATTGAGGTAATTTTTTTCGTCTTTATCTTCTAAAGTGAGAGCTGTTTGTGTTTCTTGTTGCGTCTCTGGATCGTACAAAAAGGCATTATTAAAAATTGCCTCTGCAAGCGACGCGTATTTGTTAGGATTGTAAGTAAGCCCTAAAGACGCAGCACCCCAACTGCTGCGGTATTGCTCCATCCCCAACAAAATATCGTTGCCGCCCATGCCGTAAATAACATCACTCCCGCGTCCGCCGACTAAAATATCACGATTGCCTTTTTGCGAACCCGCTTGCTGCTCCAACACACTTTGATTGCCGTCACCGATAATCAAATCGTCGCCGTTCAAACCAAACAACACATCGTTGTTGCCGTGTTTTGCCGGATCAAACCCGTTAATTCTATTCAAGCGGTAGTAATGATCATTAGCATCATCCCAATCCTTGATGGCCTGCATCTGACTCGTCCAATCCTTGCCATACAGCGCATCATTTTGATTGGATCCTTCAAAGCGCATTATCTCCTTGCCATGACGCGACTCGGTGGTATCAATCACTAATGTTTCGTATGGATGATTTGGATAGGGCGATGGGGGACCATTTTCGTCTATCGGCTCCCAATGTAGATCGTCGGCATTCCATTCACCCCAATAATCTACGGCGTTATAAACCAGCGATTTGTTACGGTACTGCTCAACATTCAATGCTTCTGGAATACTAGGATCGTTATTTTCAACATGGCGATTGTTCGGCAGAAAAACATCTACAGGATTGTCTGCACCTTGTGGTGTGTACGCGCCTAAAAATCCACGATTGGGCACAGTAAATGCTCCGCCGAGCGACGGCATTTCAACATCGGCCATTTCTTCAAACTGAATACCAAATTGATTGCTCGCAATGTTGAAATCATCTATCGCAATCACATGTACATTGTTTTGATCATCTTTGACAGACACCGTGGCCGTGCTGCCAGACACCGATACACTCCAACCTTCTTTGCCGTTCAACCACTCGCCATTTTCGTCCACTGCGATGTACAAACCATCGGTGTTGGCTTCACCATCGCCCACGCGACGAAAAGTTATACCGATCAATAAAGAAATTGTGCCGCCGTCCAAATCATCTGCAATCATCACATCGCCAAAATTGCTGTCGATGAGATAGGCATCGTTGCCCATGCCGCCATTGATGCGATCAAAGCCTGTGCCTGCATTCAATCCGTCATCACCGGCACCGCCTTCGAGATAATCATTGCCAGCGCCGCCGGATAAATAATCGCTGCCACCACCGCCGTAAAGGTGATCGTTGGCGTTGCCGCCGGTGAGAGTGTCGGAAGATTCTGCACCGAATAGGATTTGTTTGTTGTCTGCTGAAAATAAACCGCCGCCGCTATCGCCCAATGCAATAGCTGTCTCTTTATCTTTAAAGTGCGCGCCGCTGACCGCGCTGTAATCCATATCGACGCTGTTTGCACCCAACAGCGCGCCGAGCATCGCAGCGCGGTCTTCGAGATATTGCGCAGAAAATTCGCCGGATGCCCATTGGTTATACAACGATTGATTCGGCTCCTGCAGCGCCGCACCAGAAATGTATAGCGGCGCGAGAGTATGTAGCGCCAAAAACGCACCGAAATCTGTAGCGGCTTGTTGCGCGCTAATGGCGAATGATGAATTGATGTCGGCGTTGTTGAGAAGGGCAGTGTAGGTGTCAACACCTGCCAAGTTATTAATGGCTTTATAAAACTCATTGCGTTGTGCATCTTCATCACCGACAGGTAATGGATTTGCATTCACACCAAACAGACTTTGTATGCTACCCAACAGACTCTCTCGCGTTGCACCGCTTTCATTGCTTGCTGCATGAAAAATGGAATTGAATGTCTCTACGCTGAGCGAGCTGTCTAGCGCGCCAAGCAAATTAAATAGCGCGAGAGAATCCGTCAGGTTAACAATGCTGTGGTTACCCGCACCAATGCCTTTGTCTTCCACAGCAACCTGAACCAATGTACCGGGAGTTCCGCCGTGTAAATCACTGATGAATTCCAATTGATTTTCACCGGGTAGTGCGTTATTTGCCTGCACGCGTATGACTTTGCCTGCCACGCCTGAAGGCATGACAACATTATTTGTTGCAACGCCTTCTAGTGCCGCAAAAAACATTTGATTAGTCGGTGTTTCAGTAAAGCCAGGGCCATTGTAGGTATATGTGTTTTCCACTTGGCCGTTAAACAATGCAGTGAATGCTGAAGCAAGGTGGCCTCCTAATGAATGGCCTGTGACAGTCACGCTGTTCAAGTCAGCTTCATTGGCTAGTTCTCCCGTTGCAGAAATCTGTGCTGTCTTTACCAAATAATAGTGGTCGCTGCCTATGTCATACAGCTCGACTGCGCCAGCGGGTGGCGTACCACTAACAACCTGAATAGCAAACTGATCTACCAATGTGTTTCCTAGATGCGAAACCATCTGCCACCAGTTATACATATCCACCATCTGGTGATAGGCAACGCCATAAGCGGTCAAATACTGGTCTTCATTCAGATCGGAACCTCCAGCCGTTCCCCTCATCGCAACCACCAATTCGCCGTCTTCCGATTTAAATACCGTTGCTTGAAAACCGCTAGCAGGTTTATCTGCTACAGCAAGAACCGAGGGATAGCGCTCCGCAAACCGCACGGCTTGAGCCTGCGACATGCCTTTACCATTTTGCTTAAGGGCTGTGATGTTCTCTTGTGAATTCGTTAAGCCCAGTGACAAATCTGAATATGCCGCCAATGAGAGTTCCGTGTTGTTAAAAAGTGTTTCTGCTTGACTGTCCATATCTATTCTCCTTTAGCTATAAAAATTTGTTTTTCAATGTCAAATCTAATAGTTTTTAAATCCGCACATCCAAAATGAGACGGATGTAGTATTCCAGTTGGAAAGTCACCTCCACCTCTTCCATAGTTGATCATCATGCCTAACGGCTTTCGATCACTTTTTCTAAACACCGTTGACTCATATCTATAAACGCTAGGAACCCCTTTATGAAGTAAAATATCCTTGTATTCCGAATAATACGGATAGTCATGCTTAGTCAATTTTTCAACAGACAAAGGTATTTGTCCGTACTGATTTCCACCAAGATTTTTAAATTCATTTTTAGTTAATTCAACCTTCTCAAACACCACCACCCCGCCATCTTTCTCACACCACTCCCTGACTTTGCTATCCCAATAAGCCTTGTTAACCTCGCAGTACACCAAATAAAGCAACGCCACAACCAGTGCCGCGCCCAACAATAGGAATGGCGCTGCAATAATCCCATTGATTATTTTCTGTGCTCTATTGTTCATACTCTACGAAAATTCCTACATTTTTGTTAATACGATTTGCACAATTCAATAAACCACTGTTGATCCAGTGTCCTCAAGAAGCACTGTCCATTTTCCCAGTTATCTGGGTAACGATCTAAAGACTCTTTCATCTCCATATACTTCTGTTCGTTGTATCGGCTTTTTGATGACACAACTGGATACCATAACTTTCCTCCTTCTACTTTCGGTATCTGAGGAATATGTAGGTAATATTTGCTTACCTGCGCCCTCTCACGAAAAGAATGCGATCGCGCGTGGTTCGGAACAACCAAGACACCATCCAAACTGTGATTTTTAATTGTATTGATCTCACCACTTCTAATTGATGCCATATGCCTTTCGGCGGCCTCAACTGAATATGGATTATCAAACCATGTCATAGCAGACTCTGATGTCAGCCTCCAAACATCCAATCTCTTTTTGATTTCTTTAATGTTTGCGGTAGCATCCCAAAACGTTGACGGATCTGCCGTGGAATTCTCTGCTCGGTACGCCTTCACCAAAGCATCGAAATCTGCCCTGTTTTTATGGAAATGCTCCTCCATGTATTCATCACTAGGAAGAGGTAGCACATTGAACTGTCGCCAAATATACGGCAATGGCATTACATACCAAATAATCACAGCCGCCCAAGACCACCGTTTTACATATATGGATTTTCTTGCTAGCTTTTTTACAACGAAATAAATAGCGCCGGCTAAAAGTAGATTAATAACCCCGCCAACTAATAGCACAAGTGATGATGCTTCCATAAAGAGCTTCCTTCTAATACACAGATGGAGTATTAAAAATTATTATTCAGATTGTCTCGTGTTAATCTGTTAGCACATCAACTTCTTCTATCGTCAATCTTTCTTCTTCCGATATTTTTCTCACTTTTTCCATAACGGCATCTGTGGCATTTATAGTTTCTCCATGTTTTGCAAAGAGGATGTCGTCCTTGCCATCATTTATAACCAGATCTATCGCTGTTTCTTTGGCATAGGATGAAATGGCAATTCCTATAGCACTTTTTGTTTTAGCTCTTATAGCCTGTTCTATTTTTCTTTGATAATTTGCAACTTCTTTAGCTGTATTAATTTTTGTTTTTACTGCCATAACTTCAGGTATACCATCTATAGTGGCAATACACTTCATATCATAGTTACTTGCACACATGCTTCCACGATAACGATGGCAGTAGCTATCCATATTGCTCTCTAAATTGGCGCGGAACTCCGGCTTCATGCAATCTCGCTCTGCCAACATTCTGGCGGAATTCATTTCTTCTTCTAGCGCTCTCATCTGGTCGCGAGATACACCTTCGCCAAACTTCTGCTTTAACAGATCCGCGTTTTTTTGCTTGGCTAACAAAATATACTCAGATTCCAAGCTGCTGCGATCAACTATTGCCCACCGCAATGGAGCACGACCAAAAAATTTTGCCGCCTCATCACGGCAGCCTGCTAAAGCTGCCACCAATAACAAAATCACGAATACTGCTCTATTTTTCATACATCTCTCCTTGTATTGATTGCTAAATGTTTATTGCTACCGCTCACGAACACTCTCCTGCAAATGCTGCTGCAGCGGCGCGAGAAAATACTCGATGATGCGGCGCTGGCCGATAATAATTTCTGCCGTTACCTGCATGCCTGGCAGCAGTTTTTCTTCTCTGCCGTCTACCCAAATGCTGTTGCGCGCCATGCGCAAACTCATGCTGTACAACAGGCCGCCTTTTTCGCGCGCTGTTTTTTCATCTTGTACGGCATCTTCGGCAATGCGCGTGACGCTGGCTTGCAGTGTGCCGTATTTGGTGAAAGGGAAGGTGTTGATTTTGATAACCGCCGCCGCGTGTTGCCGCACAAAACCGATGTCTTTGTTGGGCAGCCACGCCTCCACTTCCAGCGGCGCATCTTCCGGCACGATCACCATCAGCTGCTGCGCCTCTAACACCACGCCGCCCACGGTGTGCACTGCGAGATCTTTCACTTGGCCGTCCATCGGCGCGTACAGCACTTGTTTGTCATCAATGTCACTGGCGCGCGTCAGTTGTTTACGCAAACTTTCTGTTTCGCGTTCACTTTCCGCGATGGCCGTCAAAGTTTTTGCGCGGGTCTGCGCCGTGAGTGCCGCCATAGTTTGTTCCGTTTCCAACACCGCCGCCGCCAATTGCGTATCGCGCGCGACCGCTGCCGCTAAATCTTGCTGCTGATTAATGCGCGTTTCTTCTTGCAACAAATACTGATCTCTCGCTACCAATTTCTGCTCTGCCAAGCGCTGCATATTCTGTGCGCGCTGTGTGTTGATGGGCAGGGTCGCGCGCAATTTTTGTATCACTTCGCGATTGGCCTGCTTTTCTGCCTTGCGATTCTCATGCTGGTTTTGCAAGGCAGCCAACTGCGCGCGGTATTGCTGCCACTCTTGCTCAACCAGCGCATTTTGCAAATTCTGCAAGGCCGGTTCGCTGCTGTTGCCGTCTAATTTTTGCAGCAGTGCGCGACTGCGCGCCAATATCTCCTCCAAGCGCTGCAACTCATTGCTCACGCGGCTGCGCTCAGCGCCAGTGCTGGTTCTATCCAACTCCAACAACACATCACCAGCTTGCACGCGTTGCCCTTCACGCACAAATAAATTTTTCACCACGCCTTTTTCTAGCGGCTGTATCTGCTGAATACGCGAGGAGGGAATGATTTTGCCTTCGGCGATGGCAACCACATCCACTTTGCCCAACACCGCCCAACAAACAGCCATGAGAAAAAAACCAATTATGCAGTAGGCAAACCAACGCGCCAGCGGGTGTGGTGGCGTGTGTTCAATTTCCACCGCCGCCGGCAAAAAAGCCAAACGCGCAGTTTCCTCATCATCTAGCGCCCAGTGTTTTCTCAACCACTCTCTCATGCGCGCTGCACCGCGCTGCGTTTGTCCGGCGCGTGCATAGTGCGCAAGGGAATCACTTCGGTTTGATAGCGGTGCATTTGCGCATAAACCCCGCGCTGTTGTAGCAGCTGTTCATGCGTGCCCTGTTCAATCACGCTGCCCTTATCCATCACCAAAATGCGATCACAACCCTGCACGGTGGATAAGCGATGCGCGATGATAAACACCGTGCGGTTTTTGCAAATCGCCGCCATATTCGCCTGAATCACGCGCTCAGATTCCACATCCAAGGCGCTGGTGGCTTCATCAAAAATTAAAATGCGCGGTTGATTGATCAAAGCGCGCGCGATGGCAATACGCTGCTGTTGCCCGCCAGATAAATTGCTGCCCTGCTCTTCTACCACTGTGTCGTAGGCCTGCGGCAGCGCGGAAATAAAATCGTGCGCGCCGGCTAATTGTGCGGCGCGTATCACCCACTCCATAGGCATGGCAGGATTAGTGAGCGCGATGTTTTCACGAATGCTGCGATTGAATAAAAAACTGTTTTGTAACACCACGCCGATATGACGGCGCAGCCACGCGGTATCCACTGTAACGAGATCCACGCCGTCTACGCGTATGCGCCCCGCTTCCGGCACATACAAGCGCTGCAACAATTTCGCCAGCGTACTTTTACCAGAACCCGAGCGCCCGACAATGCCAATAATTTCTCCCGGGTGCGCGTGCAAATTGAAATCATCCATCACCAAGGGCGCATCGTGACGATAGCGAAAACGCACGCGCTCAAATTGCACCGCACCTTGCAACTGCGGCAGCACACTACGATTAGGATTGAAGCCTGCTTCGCGCGGCGTGTTGAGAATATCGCCCAAGCGTTCCAGCGAAATTTTTGCCTGCTGAAAATCTTGCGCCAACTGCACCAGTTTCAAAATAGGCCCGCTGATTCTGCCTGCCAGCATATTGAACGCCACCAATTGTCCTACGCTCAATTCGCCGCGCATCACTAACTGCGCGCCCCACCACAGTATGCCCAAGGTCATTAATTTATTGATAAAGCCTGCGGCCTGCCCTGCGATATTGCCCATGTGTTGCGCGCGAAAACTGCTGCTGACATAACTAGCGAGATTGTCTTCCCAGCGCCGCTGCAGTGCCGGTTCCAGCGCCAAACTTTTTACTGTTTCCGCACCGCTGATCGACTCCACCAAAAAACTTTGATTGGCCGCACCGTGTTTAAATTTTTCATCCAAGCGCTCGCGCAGCAACGGCGTAATCAGCAGTGACAGCAACACATACGCAGGTAAAGTGAGCAGCACCACCACACTGAGCGAAACGCTGTAGTACAGCAGCACGCCGATAAACACCACGGTGAACAACACATCAATGCACAGCGTGAGCGCCGAGCCGGTGATAAAACTGCGTATGTTTTCCAACTCGCGCACACGCGCCACACTCTGCCCCACTGCGCGCGACTGAAAATACGCCAGCGGCAAGGCCAATAAATGTTTGTACAGCGCACTGCCCAGTTGCACATCCATGCGGTTGGTGGTGTGCGCAAACACATAGGTGCGTATGCCACCCAGCAGCACCTCAAACACGGCGACCGCCAGAAAACCGACAGCCAGCACATCCAGCGTTTTCATGCCGTGGTGCACCAACACTTTGTCCATCACCACTTGAAAAAACAGCGGCGTGAGCAGCGCAAAAATCTGCAAGAAAAAACTGATGGCGATAATTTCTACCCACATTTTTTTGTATTTGCGCAGCACCGGAATAAACCAGCGGATATCAAATTGCTGATGCACGCCTTCCACTAACGATTGACGGCGACTCAGCAGCAGTAACTCGCCGCTCCACTGCTGCAGAAATGCTTCCTCCGTCAGCACCGCTGGCTGCGGCAGGCGCAGATCATGCAGCAGCACTTGTTGCGCATGGCGACGCGCTAAGACTTGATACGAACCGTCATTATTTTTTGCAATCGCGGGCAACAGCGCGGCATCCGGCAACTGTTTGCCACCGCGCCGATTCAGGTTCAACTGTTGATAGCGCAGCCCCAAATTTTTCGCAGCGCGCTGTATGTCAGTGCTGTTCAGCAAGTGCTCGCCGCCGTACTCGCGCGCTAACTGTGCGGCATCCACCGGCAGCTGGTGAAAGCGGCACAGCGCCACCAAGCACAGCAGTCCGGAGTCTTGCACGGCTGATTGTTCCATGGGCAAAAATTCCAGCGCAATACGGCGCTACCACTTGCCCACAAAATCAATTTTGCCGTTAATTTTTCTGGCCTTGCAGGCCTGCACATCACCACTGTCTGTGCAGCGTTTGATTTCATAACCGGAAACAGCGGCGCGCAACACTGCGCGCCCGCCAGTGCTGGTAGTGATGCGCGTGAGCGTTGAAGCTGTATTCGCTTGCAGATGCGCGATCTCACAGCGCACACCGTTGCGCGTCAAAAAAGTTTTCAACTGTTCGCCTGCGAGATCAATAAAATCAATGCTGTGCTGTTTGTTCGTGGCGAAATCTTTTTTATCCAGCACCGCTACTTCTTTGGTGCGCAGCGCAATCAAATGCCCGGATGCGGTGACGATACCCCAGCCCAATGGGTTGTGGTCATCGTCGCTGATATCGGCGATATAGGCTTCGGTTTTTATTTTGGGAATCGCGCAAGCGCCGGTAACTTCCAGCGTCAGCACACCGGCAACCGCGTGTTCCAAGTAATAGGCATTCGCGTGCGGCACCGTAAACAACGCACACAGCAATGAGCTCAACAGAATGATTTTTTTCATACACAATTCCTTTTGTCGATGAGGGTTCCTTCAAGCTCTTCGGATTCCTATCCGCAAGCGGGGCGCGATTCTACTCTAAGAACGCGAGAAGCTGTCAACTTTTTGTAATTGGGGGCCAGAGTAGCATTAAGCCCAACACCGGAACGAGCGTGCCGCCCTCGGCTTACTTCAATATCACCATGATATGGCTGTCGGTAAACTTCGATGTGGGTATGTAGATCCTCCTCGGGGCATGTTACGGGAATTTTCTACCTATGAAGACGGTGGTTTTTAGGGGGGATTACCACTCCGCCAATACATAGGCCGTACTTCTACCGCCACTCGCACTCTGCACAAGTACGCCGCAATCAAGCAATATTTTTATATCTCTTAATGCCGTATCCGCTGAGCACTTGGCCAATTTTGCATATTTGGATGAAGTCAGTTTCCCTTCAAAATTATCCAGCAGGCGATTGATAATATTTCTCTGCCTGTCATTCACCACACAGGTATTGTTAATCTGGTTCCAGATTCTTGCTTTGCGCAACACAAACAAGAGTTGCTTGTCGGTATCCGCAATCGCGCGCGCCAAACAGCCCAAAAACCATTCCAACCAAGCCGTTATATCGGTGCCGCCTTTTTGGCTCTGCTCTAACGCCAAGTAATAATCATTTTTTTCCGCTTCTATGCGCGCCGACATACTGTAGAAACGCTCTTGGGTGCCATCTGCCCGCGCTAAAGCCATATCAGCAATGGCGCGACTTATACGCCCATTGCCATCTTCAAAAGGATGCAGGGTGATAAACCAGAAATGCGCAATGCCCGCTTTTAATACCGGGTCCAGATCATCAGTTTTTTCAAACCACTCTAAAAAAAGCGCGACTTCTGCATCCAGTTTTACCGCAGCCGGTGCCGCAAAGTGAACGCGCTCCCTGCCTATGGGGCCAGAAACCACCTGCATGGGATCATTCTCCGGCTTGCGCCACGCGCCTACCGTGATTTTTCTCATCCCACTTCTGCCGGTGGGAAATAAAGCGGCATGCCACGCGTACAGGCGCTCTTTATGCAGGGGCTGGCGAAATTGCTGCGTGGCGTCGAGCATCATCTCAACTACGCCTTCCACCGCGCGGCTGGCTGGAATGATGCCAGCCACTTCCATGCCCAAATGTCGCGCAACAGAAGACCGCACCTGAGCGGCATCCAGCACCTCCCCTTCTATGGCACTGGACTTGAGCACATCGGACGTCAAGGTGACCAAACTGGCTTCCGCGCGCAGCGCAAACCCCATCTCCTCCATGCGCCCCAGCAACCGTCCCTGCTGGTGCCGCAGTGCTGTGACCAGAGGCAATAATTTGGCTGCATCCCAGCTCAAGGCCGGCCATTCCGCTCTTTCATGGATATAGGTCATATAATCACCGCATGTTTTGCGGAGATTATGGTGGTTAATCGCCGCAGCGACAACTGGCCACAGCGAGGCGCAAACCGTTACTGCTCAGGCTTGCAACAACAACTCCACGCCACTCTGCCACTGCGAAGGCATCACACCCAGCGCGTGTTGCAGCTTGCTGCCATCCAACACCGAGTTCATCGGCCGCGCGGCGGCCACCGGATATTCATGTGTGGCAATCGCAATAATATTTGGTTTTTTTTCTAGCACACCCACGGCGTGTGCGCGTTCAATAATGTGTAGCGAAGGCGTGCCAAGTGCAGGCTGGCACACCGGCGTAGTGATAAATGCCGCCCGCTAATTTATTTTCTAGCATGGCTTGTGCAGCTTTTACCAAAGTCATTGCAATATCGGCCGCGTGCGTGGGGCAACCGTGTTGATCGCCCACTACGCGCAACTCATCGCGCTCGCGCGCTAAACGCAACATGGTTTTGGGGAAGTTGTTGCCGTAGCGACCAAACACCCAACTGGTGCGCAGCACCAAGACGTGGCTGCACATTTCCAACACTTGTTCTTCGCCGATGCGTTTGCTGTGGCCATACACCGAACGCGGCTCGCAGGCATCGTCTTCCGTCCAACTTTTACCGATGGCTTTATCGCCAGAAAAAACATAATCGGTGGAAATATGCAGCAGCGGAATTCCACAACGCTCGGCAGCCGCCGCTAAATTACCCGCACCGGTGGCGTTGATGGCAAATGCGGCATCTGGCTCACTTTCTGCGCGATCGACTGCCGTGTACGCCGCCGCATTGATCAACGCTTGCGGCTGATATTTTTTTAGCGCGGCATCAATACTCGCGGTATTGGTAATGTCCAACTCAGCGCGCGCACAGCGAATCAATTCCACATTGGGCTGCGCGATATCGGCAAACTCTCTGCCAACCTGCCCTTCACCGCCGGCAATTAACAGGCGCACACTCATATCTCATCCATGCGTCTTTTGTGTTCGGGGAAATGCGCTGGCTGTTTTTTTAATTGCTCGGCCAAGGCGCGCAGTGTGGGCAGGTTTTTATCTTTGTCTGACAACTGTGGTTCCGCTATCGGCCAAGCGACGGCGATATCGGCATCATTCCACAACACACCAATTTCATCGCCGGGTTGATAATAGTCTGTGCATTTGTAGAGAAAATCTGCGGTTTCAGACAGCACACAAAAACCGTGCGCATAGCCAGGGGGGATGTACAGTTGGCGGTGATTCTCGTCGCTCAATTCCACCGCCACATGTTTGCCAAAGGTAGGCGAAGCGGGGTTGATATCGGCGGCTACATCAAACACTGCGCCGCGTGAAACGCGTACCAATTTCCCTTGCGGCTGCAAACGCTGTGCGTGCAGGCCGCGCAATACGCCGCGTGTAGAGCGCGAGTGGTTGTCTTGCACAAATGTTGGGATGCCGATGTTGTTGTAGCTGTCTTCGCGCCAAGTTTCCTGAAAAAACCCGCGGCTGTCGCCGTGCACTTTCGGCTCCAGAATTAACACGCCAGGCAAAACGGTTTCGATGACTTTCATCATCAATCTGTCCTCAACAAATCCAGCAAGTATTCGCCGTAGCCGCTTTTCTTCAGCGGCTCCGCCAGTGTGCGCAACTGTGTATCGTTGATCCATTTTTGGCGCCACGCCACTTCTTCGGGGCTGGCCATTTTCAAGCCTTGGCGGTGTTCAATGGTTTGTACAAATTGCGAGGCTTCCAACAAGGAATCGTGCGTGCCGGTATCCAACCACGCCGTGCCACGCCCCATGATCTCCACGCGCAAACTGCCGTTGTGCAAATAAATATTGTTGAGATCGGTAATTTCTAATTCACCGCGCGCCGAAGGTTTAATCGACTGCGCGTGTTTCACCACTTGGTTGTCATAAAAATACAAACCCGTCACCGCGTAGCGCGATTTAGGTTTAGCGGGTTTTTCTTCCAGACTGATGGCTTTGCCGTCTTGATCAAACTCCACCACGCCAAAACGCTCTGGGTCTTTCACTTGATAGGCAAACACCGTGGCACCGCTCTGCTGCGTGGCGGCCTGCTGCAAATTGCGTGAGAAATGTTCGCCAAAAAACAAGTTGTCGCCCAACACCAGCGCGCAGGCATCATCGCCAATAAACTCTTTGCCGATTAAAAATGCTTGCGCCAAACCATCGGGACTGGGCTGCACGGCGTACTGCAAGGAGATGCCCCAGCGCGCGCCATCGCCGAGCAGTTCTTGAAAACGCGGTGTGTCTTGCGGTGTAGAGATCACCAAAATATCTTTGATACCCGCCAGCATTAAAGTTGTCAGTGGGTAGTAAATCATCGGCTTGTCGTAAATCGGCAATAACTGTTTGGAAATTGCCAAGGTCACTGGATGTAAACGCGTACCGGAACCGCCCGCTAAAATAATGCCTTTCATGTTTTTGTCTCCTACAAAACTATTCGCCTAAACCCAAACGCTGCATTTGATAACTGCCGTCCAATACATGCTGCCACCACGCGGCATTATCCAAATACCAGCGCACAGTTTTGCGTATGCCACTGTCAAAAGTTTCTTCCGGTTGCCAACCCAATTCTCGCTGAATTTTGCTGGCATCAATGGCGTAGCGCACATCGTGGCCAGGGCGATCTGCCACATGGGTAATTAAATCGCGGTAGTGCGCCACGCCCGCTGGTTTTTCGGGGCGCATTTCTTCTAGCAGCGCGCAAATGGTTTGCACCACTTCGATATTTTGTTTTTCATTGTGACCACCGATGTTGTAGGTTTCGCCGATCACACCCTCTTTTGCCACTTTGTACAGCGCGCGTGCGTGATCGTCGACAAATAACCAATCGCGCACTTGATTGCCTTTGCCGTAAATCGGCAGCGGCTTGCCGGCGAGCGCATTCAAAATCACTAGCGGAATTAATTTTTCTGGGAAGTGATACGGGCCGTAATTGTTAGAGCAATTGGTGACAACGGTAGGCAGGCCGTAGGTTTCATGCCAAGCGCGCACCAAGTGATCGGAAGAGGCTTTGCTAGCGGAGTAAGGTGAGTTGGGCGAGTATGGCGTCTCTTCGGTGAACAAGCCGGTGGCACCGAGCGCGCCGTACACTTCATCGGTAGAGATGTGGTGAAAGCGAAACGCTGATTTTTTTTCTGCGTCTAGAGACAACCAAAACTGACGCGCCGCTTCCAACAAAGTGTAAGTGCCAACAATATTGGTTTCGATAAACGCGGCTGGCCCATCAATGGAGCGATCGACATGCGATTCCGCCGCCAAGTGCATCACGATCTGCGGTGCAAACTCGGCAAACACCGCATCCACAGCAGCGCGATCGCAAATATCCACTTGGCGAAAATGATAGCGCGACGAATCTGCTACAGCCGTCAGTGATTCCAGATTACCTGCGTAGGTCAATTTATCGACATTGATCACCGTATCTTGCGTGTTTGCAATGATGTGGCGCACCACGGCCGAACCAATAAAGCCTGCGCCGCCGGTTACTAAAATATTCACGGAATTTCTCTCCTTCATGAGCGCCAGCTGGCGCTGCGCATAGATCTGGCAACAAGCCTTCAATTATGGCATTTCAGCCTTGGGCTGTCAGCCGCAGGCATTACCCGTTAAGCTGCTCACCGTCTTTCAGCGCCAGTTTCAGCGATGCAAAATCCACCGCCACAGCCTCGTTTTTCATTCACGCCAACGACAGTAGCCGAGTGGCTGCAGAAGCATGAATTTTTGCGATTTCTGGTCACCGGCACGATCAACACCGGTGCCTCGTGGGTGGTGTATTTAGTCGTCCGCCATCTCTTGGTTGCGCTACAGGTGCCACCCATCACGCTGACCACGAACCTTGCCATCGGCACTGACAAACTCGCCTTCACCGTTGCCTATGTGTTTGGTGTGGTGTTCACCTACTACATGAACTCGCGTTGGGTGTTTCGCGTGCAGATGAGCTGGCGCAGTTTTCTGCAATTTCCATCGGTGTATGTGGTGCAGTACAGCGTGGGCATTGTGTTAATGCATTTGCTGGTAGACCGTCTCGCCTTCCCCGTGGATTTCGCGCCACTGGCGGTTATTGTGTTGACGATGCCGGTGACTTTTGTGCTGTCACGCTTTGTATTGAAGCGTCATCCGGCGCGTTAAGCTTTTGGCCTGACATACAGCACCAAACTGTGCCCCACCAACTCAAAGCCGTGCGCTTCTGCCACTTCTTTTTGTAAGCGTTCGATTTCTTCGTTGTGAAACTCGACCACGGCACCGGTTTCTGAGCAGACCATATGGTCGTGGTGTTCGTCGCCGCGATGCAGTTCAAACACTGCATAACCACCGTCAAAATTGTGGCGCGTCACCAAGCCCGCGGTTTCAAATTGCGTCAGTACGCGGTAGACCGTGGCTAAACCCACATCTTCACCACTTTCCAACAAGTTCTTGTACACATCTTCCGCGCTAAAGTGACGCTGGTCATTGTTCTCCAACATCTGCAAAATTTTGATGCGTGGCACCGTGACTTTGAGCCCTGCCTTGCGCAATTCCTGATTCTCGCCTGCCATGTCCCGCCCCTTCTAGCGCTTCCGACTATCGGGTATTATCGCCGCTCGCTGCAATCAGTGGAACCTTGCCACCCATGCCCGTTTTGTTACGCCATACCCTGACACGCCTGCTGCTGCCCTGTTTGTTGGCACTGTCTGTTGCAGCCTGCTCGTTCCCCGGCGTTTATCACTTGACCGTGCAGCAAGGCAATGTCGTTACCCAAGATATGGTCAACCAACTACAACCAGGCATGGACAAGCGCCAAGTGCGCTTTATTTTAGGTACGCCGCTGTTGATCGACAGCTTCGAAGACAATCGCTGGGATTATTTCTACTCGCTGAAGAACGGCAACAACGAATACTCACGCGAACGCTTGACGCTGTATTTCACCGAAGATGTATTGACCAATATGCAGGGCAACTTCCGCCCAGAACAGGCCACAGCAGCCGTCAACCCAACGGACGCACAGCCTGATGAGCCAGAAGAAGAGGAAGACGAAGATTGGGATATCAGCAAGTGGTGGGATTAAACCCGCACTTTAGCGGCGCGCTGCCGCCGCGCTTCTTTCGGATCTAGCAACAGCGGGCGATACAGCTCCACCCTGTCACCCTCCGCCAACACATAGTCATCGCTCACCAACTGGCTATAGATGCCTAGCGCGAGGCTCGCCATCTCAAGCGCGGGAAATTCTGCCGCCATCTCTGAGCGCTCTACCGCTTCTCGCGCCGTACAACCCACAGGCACCGCCAAGGCTTTCACCACCTGCTGCTCCGGCAGGGCGCAGGCCACTTCTATATTTATCATCGCTGCGCTCATGCTGTTGCTCCCAGTTGGCTGTGCGCGCGACGGCACAAGGCATCCACCAAATTCACCGCCACGCTCTCGAACAATTTGCCGGCGGCGAGACTGGCGAGCTTGCCGTCCAACTCGAAACGCAAATCCAGCGACACCTTGCAGGCCTCCGGCGCCAGCGCCAGAAATTGCCAGCGGCCTGAGAGCGCGGTGAAAGGGCCTTCTAACAATTCCATGTCGATACTCTGCGGCCGCTGCAAACGATTGCGCGTGGCAAAGGCCTGCGTGATGCCCGCGCGACTCAGTTCCAACCTTGCCTCCACAATTTCTGGCGTGGATAACAGCACCGTCGCCGCCACGCAGCCGTCCATGTACTGCGGATACGCAGCAATATCGTTGACGAGATCAAACAACTGTTCCGCGGCATACGGCAGCAGGGCTGTTTTGGCGATGCGAGTGACGGGCATAACAAATCCGCGAAATCATGTTGCGAGTGACGCGCTCATTCTAACGAACCGCAGCATCCTGCACCTATAATGCCGCCATGAAAAAAGCAAACAGCAAAGACAACGGCGGCACCATCGCGCTCAACAAAAAAGCGCGCCACGACTATTTCATTCAGGATCGCTACGAAGCCGGCATCGCTCTGCAAGGCTGGGAAGTGAAGAGCCTGCGCGCGGGCAAATGCCAACTCGTGGATTCTTATGTGCTGCTGAAAGGCGGCGAGGCATTTTTGCTCGGCGCGCACATCTCGCCGCTGCAAAGTGTCTCCACCCACTTCGTCACCGATCCGGCACGCACGCGCAAATTGTTGTTAAAAGATCGCGAGCTGGCGGATATTTTTGCCGCCGTGCAGCAGAAAGGTCACACCTGTGTCTGCACCGCGATGTACTGGAAACGCCATCTGGTGAAATGTGAAATCGCACTTGCCAAAGGCAAAGCGGAACACGACAAGCGCGAAGTCGAAAAAGAAAAAGATTGGCAGCGTGAAAAACAGCGCTTGATGGCGGCGCAGTAGGCGGGCATTTCGCCTCGCCTATAGGGAAATCACAACTGTTGTCTTGTTGACAACAAACAGGGATGTTGTAGCATGAACAACACAAGAGTGCTGCCGCTGTTTAACGAGCGGATACGTTATTTTGAAACCGCTTTCGCACAAATTGTCGTGTGGCAATTATTGCATCCATTGCGCGGCAGCCAGCATTGCTACAAATACCGACTCGCTTATGTCGTCAATGAAACTTGCGTGTTGCGTTATGACAACGAAAGCGGGAAAGGCGATCACCGTCATTACGGTACAACAGAAACAGATTATGTATTTACAGAGTTGGCGCAGCTATTGGCCGACTTTGCAGCAGATATAGCGAGGTGGAACCATGAAAACAATCTTGTTTGAAGTTGCCACACCAGCCACGGCCATGCACAACCTCATCCGTGCTGCCAAATCCAACACTGGGCAGCGTCAGGCGCGCATCACTTTTCCTTCCGCCGCAGACATGGCACGCATTCTGACGCCAACACGCTGGACTATTGTTGAAACCTTAACCGGCAACGAACCACTGGGCGTGCGCGAACTGGCAAGGCGCACCGCGCGCGATGTAAAAGGCGTTCACACAGATGCCAATGCACTCGTCGCCGCTGGCATTATTGATCGCACAGCAGATGGAAAATATTCATTTCCATTTAACAAAGTCAAAGTACGATTTGAGCTGCATGCCGCTGCTTGATACTATCAACGCGCGCAGCATGAACCAAAATATGGCGCACATAGTAAATAATGCACCGTATAAATACAGTTACATTTTCTCTTGAAGAGGGGAGAGTCGCACGAGAACAAGATATTTATTACTGATGCTCGTCGTTATTATTTCTGGCCGCGCAAATCCTTATACAAAGTTTTATACAGATTGGACAAAAGACATCACGCTACAAAATATTGAGCCATTGGTTGGCGATCCGCAATTAACAAGGGGAACAGACCAAAAGAAGGACTTTGAAAATATGGCTGAAAATGGGTATGTCATGCTCGGATATACATCATTTAGTGGCGCCGATGTAGATGAGGAAGATGCAATAAAACAAGCAAAGAAAATTAATGCATCAAAGGCAATAGTGTACAAAACCTATACGAATAGCGTATCTGGTACAACACGAATAACAACACCAACAACTCAAACATCAAGAACAAACTTAAGTGGCAGTGTATACGGTGGCGCAGGTTATGCGGCATATAGCGGCACAGGCACTACAACAACCTATGGATCAAGAACCACATATGTTCCTTACACTATAGACAGATACGACTATTTTGCTTCTTATTGGGCCAGGGCTAAAAAATTCAGGTTAGGAACTTATGTAACTGACCTTGATGCAGATAAACGAGCAGAAATTAAAAGCAATAAGGGCGTAGTTATTAGTGCTGTAGTGAAAGGCAGCCCTGCATATAACGCTGATATTTTTAAAGGAGATATACTCAAAAAAATTGGCGATGTAGACATTTATGATACAGAAAAATACACGCAGGCAATTGATAAATATGGTAATCCCCCCTAAAAACCACCGGCTTCAAAAGTAGAAAATTCTCGTAACATGACCCGAGGAGGTTCTACATGCGCACATCGAAGTTTACCGACAGCCAGATCATGGCGATTTTGAAGCAGGCCGAGGGCGGCACACCTGTTCCGGCGCTGTGTCGCGAGCACAACATCAGCAGCGCGACGTTTTATAAATGGCGAGCACGCTTTGGTGGCATGGATGTGTCGCTGATGGCGCGTCTGAAGGAGCTGGAAGACGAAAACCGCCGCTTGAAGAAGATGTACGCCGAGGAGAAGCTGAAGGCAGAGATTGTGCAGGAGGCGCTCACAAAAGTGGTGAGGCCATCTCAGCGCAAAGAGATGGCCCAGCGTGCGGTGACGGAAAACCGTGTCAGCATTCGCGTGGCGTGTCAGGCGTTTGCTATTAGCGAAAGTTGTTATCGGTATGAAGCCAAGCTGTCTGATGAAAATGCTGAGATTGCTGACTGGTTGATCCGCTTGACGAACAACCAAAAGAACTGGGGCTTTGGTTTGTGTTATCTGTTTTTGCGCAACGTCAAAGGTTTTGCTTGGAACCACAAGCGCGTGTATCGCATTTATCGCGAGTTGGAATTAAACCTCCGCATCAAGCCGAAAAAGCGCATTGTTCGTGAGAAACCGCTGCTATTGTCGGTGCCAACAACGATCAACACATCGTGGTCGATGGATTTTATGCACGACAGTTTGAGCAATGGGCGCGCCTACCGTTTGTTCAATGTGATTGATGATTTCAATCGTGAAGCCTTGGGCATGGAAATTGATTTTTCACTGCCGTCTTTGCGCGTGATACGCACACTGAATCAGATCATCGAGTGGCGAGGTGCACCGCAAAAATTCGCTGCGACAATGGGCCGGAGTACATCAGCCATACACTGAAGCACTGGGCAGAACAGCGCGGTATTTGCATTGAATTTATTGAGCCGGGTAACCCGCAGCAAAATGCGTATATTGAGCGTTACAACCGCACGGTGCGCTATGAGTGGCTGGGGCAATACCTGTTTGATTCGTTAGATGAAGTGCGAGATGTTGCCACGCGCTGGCTCTGGACTTACAACCATGAACGGCCGAACATGGGCATCGGCGGCATCACCCCGATGCAAAAACTGGCGCGAGCGGCGCGATGGCTGTGCACTTGTGGACAACACCGCACGCGGTGATTGCCCACAGGGCGCACAGCACAACGACCACATCAAACCAGATGGCCAAACGTTCTACTTTTGAGAACGGTGAAAAATGGGGGGATTACCTTATCAGCAACAGCCTTAGTGCTATCTTCTGCCATTGATCACTACGACAAAAGAAACAATGAGCCACTTTATAAAAGCATCAGAGTATGGACGCCAATTATTTATATAATTTCTATGTTTATAGCCGTGGTATTAGAACATGAACTGTAATTGGCATATAACAAGTCGCTCAAGCTCGCTCGTTTTACTCGCTGGACAGCTTCAGTCGGCGCATTTGCTTCGCAAATTGTATGCGCCGTCTTTCGCTGCCGCTTAGCTCTGCGTTAGGACTCTATACGGAGAAAAATTGAAATGGGTAATTCTGTATTGGTATTTGTAAGTCATTCATCCGATGACAAGGAAGGCTATATAGAGCCTATTGTTCAAGATTTAGAAGATTGCTTCATTAATATATGGATTGATAAAAGAAATATATTACCTGGAGACAATCTTCGTAAATCAATATTTAGGGATGGTCTTGATAAAGCAGATATTGCACTTATATTTTTTACTGAGCAATCTCTTAGCTCTTCATGGGTAGACAGAGAAATAAAGCACGTTTTAAGAGAGGAGGCTAAAAAAGGAAACAGCTTCGATCTAAAGAAAATTATTTCAATTTTTGATTCAAAAGCAACTTATACGGCAATAAGTGAAAGGTACCCTGAGCTTACCGATGACTTAATGCATCTAATGCCAAAGGAATATACAAAAAAAGATTTAGGCCAGCTCATATCAGCTATATGGTCTAAATATCTTGATTTACAGGGCGGAGATGTTGCCACTCAAAGGCAATTATTAGCGAAAGATAAAGAGATATTTCAGAAAGAGAAAGAAGTACAAGAGTTGAAAGAGAAAATTCAATCCTTGAAATCTAAGAGCAGCAACAGCTCACAGGATCAGGAGTTTGAAGCATATCTAAACTCTGGAAAAGTTGATGACCTGCTAGCACAAAAAGAAAACATTCTGAATAAAATGTACATTAATAAAGAAGAAGTTAAAAATGTGTCAGAAGCCATGGCTTTTGGCCTTCTGGACTACCAGAACGCATCTATGGTTAAGCTGTCTCTGAAGGGAAAAGAATTTATGAAATGGCATATATTGCGTGTCAGTAATCCGTCCTAACAAGTCGCTCAAGGTCGTTCCTCGCTTTGCTCGTCACTGGACAGCTTCAGTCAGCGCATGCTTCGCATTTTATGCGCTGCCTTCCGCTGCCCCTTAGCTCAACGTTAGGTACCAAATAAAACCATGCGCCTCTGGTCAATACATCCCAAATATCTAGACGCGCAAGGAATCGTTGCACTTTGGCGTGAAACGCTTTTGGCGCAAGCTGTGCTCAGAAATGAAACAAAGGGCTATCGAAATCATCCACAATTAGAAAGATTCAAGAGCTGCAATGCGCCGTTGTCGGCAATTTCCATTTATTTGAAGCATATGCATGAAGAATCAGAAAATAGAGGGTACAGCTTCAATAAATCAAAAATTGGTGCCGCAAGAAAACCAATATCAATAAGTGTCACCAACGGTCAAATGAATTACGAATGGCAACATCTAATGGCAAAGCTGAAGCAGCGCAGCCCAGCGGTGTATGAAAAGTGGTACAAGTGTAAAACAATAGAGCCGCATCCGCTGTTTACAGTTTATGCGGGTGAAATTGAGGAATGGGAGAAGCAATAAGTGGTACCTAACAAGTCGCTCAAGGCGTTCGCTGCGCTCACTGGGACAGTCCAAACCGGCGCTGCTTCGCATTATCGCGCCGGTCTGGCCTGCCCCTTAGCTCTGCGTTAGGCATATTATGAAAGTGCGCCAGAATATCTACTACATATTTGTACTCTGTATTGTTGGCTGTGGTAGCGATATATCTCTTGACCTTATCAATTCCTCAAATGAAGAGATTATTGTAAGTTCGTTGAAATTAGACGGCGTTGACTTAAATGCTAAAAAAGTTACCGTACCAATAAGCAAAAAAACCGAAAGAAGAAATATTATTTATGGTGCTGTGCCAAAATTTGAAGTTCATGGAGGAGAAAAGCTAACACTATCGCTAGTGAAAAATAATTCAGAAGAGAATGCGTCCTGTGATCTTGGAGAAAAACCAGATAACTCGTGGTCAGTTTTGTATGTCAACTATAATGGAACTGGTGACCTTGTGTGTACATATGACTGGGGGCAGTAATATGCCTAACAAGTCGCTCAAGGCGTTCGCTGCGCTCACTGGGACAGTCCAAACCGGCGCTGCTTCGCATTATCGCGCCGGTTCGGCCTGCCCCTTAGCTCGGCGTTAGGCGCGTGATATGAGCAAGAATTACAAAAGTTTTTCTTCAGTAGCCAAATCTCGATTTAAGGGAATGGCAAATGAATTGGGGTACGAACAGGTATCCGGCATTGTCTATCAAAAGGAAAACGATGGGTGGTTTGAGGGATTTAGTTTGCAAGCTTCCCAATGGGGGAATGATTTTTTCTATATTAATTATGGTGTTTGCATACCAAATCTGTGGGAGCCATTTAGTGCTGAAATTAATCGCGAGAATATTGGTGGTTACTTGCTATCACATCGATTACACAATGATCATAACCAAGGATTTGATAACGGTACAAAAGAGCAAGTTGAAAAAAGCGCATCGATTGCTCTAGAAAAGTATAAAGAACAAGCCGTCCCATGGTTTCGTGATATTAAGGGTTTGAATGATATCGCTGAAAGATATTTCGATTCGAAAAATTTAGATAAAAACAATATAGGTAAGCATGAGTATTTTTCTAAATTGGGTGCTGCAAATTATGGTTTGCTTCTTTTTAAAGCTGGCCAATTAAATGAAGCAAAAATATGGTTAAATGAAGCCGATCGACTGTATTCGTTACCCCTATATAGCACGCCAGATGGTCGGTGGATTCATGAAAAAGAGAAATATGCGCGCTTGATGAACCCAGAGAGCTACCAAGTATCGCAACACAACACGATTAAAAAAGTAATTCAGAAAATAGAATGCGCCTAACAAGTCGCTCAAGGTCGCTTCGCTGGACAGCCCCAACCGGCGCATGCTTCGCATTGTATGCGCCGCTTGTGTCTGCCCCTTAGCTCTGCGTTAGGTTTCTCAAATGGCAACTATGAACACATCATTAAAAATAAAAGATTTTTTACATGAGCGCCCCAAACCATCAGGTTTGGATGTTGTTTGCAAATTGCAGAATTTTGCAATAATCACATATGCAGTTAGTCCAGAACGATTCAATGGGCTAATTCCTCCCAGATTCAAATTAGATACAGTTGTTATTAACGGAGAAGAAAAGGCATTAATTTCTGTTGTGCCATTTATAGATGTAGATTTTACGTCTGCAGTTGTTCCGTTTCCAAAATTCAGAATGGGGCAAACTAATTATCGGGTATATATCATTGATACAAAGACCCAAGAGAGGTGTGTCTGGTTTTTGGGAACTACCCTGGATTCATGGACAGTAATGGTTCCTAGGTTTTTTTGGAAATTGCCATGGCATTCAGGAAAGGTCACATTTGACTGTGAATATAATGAGGAAAAACAGCAGTTCACGCGTTACAAAATGCAAACAGAAGCGGAATGGGCGCCTGCTAGTGTTGAGCTAGTTCAAGTGCTTGACATGCCGTTAAATCTTTCAGGGTTCCCGGATAACGAAACAGGTTTGGTCTATCTGACACATCCGCTGGCAGGCTTTTATTATCGCCGTGACCAAAAGCTTGGCACTTATCGTGTTTGGCACAAGCAACTTCTAGTGCGGCCAGCTCAACTGTTATCAGCTAATTTTGGGTTATTGAGCCGTATGAATCTTGTTGCGCCAGAGGAGCAACAAGCTCCCCACAGCGTATTGGTTCAGCCTGTTAATGAGTTCACAATCTATTTACCACCATCGGTCATTAACAGTGAAACCTAACAAGTCGCTCAAGGCCGCTTCGCTGGACAGCCCCAACCGGCGCATGCTTCGCATTATATGCGCCGCTTGTGTCTGCCCCTTAGCTCTGCGTTAGGTACCAAATAAAACCATGCGCCTCTGGTCAATACATCCCAAATATCTAGACGCGCAAGGAATCGTTGCACTTTGGCGTGAAACGCTTTTGGCGCAAGCTGTGCTCAGAAATGAAACAAAGGGCTATCGAAATCATCCACAATTAGAAAGATTCAAGAGCTGCAATGCGCCGTTGTCGGCAATTTCCATTTATTTGAAGCATATGCATGAAGAATCAGAAAATAGAGGGTACAGCTTCAATAAATCAAAAATTGGTGCCGCAAGAAAACCAATATCAATAAGTGTCACCAACGGTCAAATGAATTACGAATGGCAACATCTAATGGCAAAGCTGAAGCAGCGCAGCCCAGCGGTGTATGAAAAGTGGTACAAATGTAAAACAATAGAGCCGCATCCGCTGTTTAAAGTTTATGCGGGTGAAATTGAGGAATGGGAGAAGCAATAAGTGGTACCTAACAAGTCGCTCAAGGCGTTCGCTGCGCTCACTGGGACAGTCCAAACCGGCGCTGCTTCGCATTATCGCGCCGGTCTGGCCTGCCCCTTAGCTCTGCGTTAGGCGTCAAAGAATTTGTCTTTTGTTTTAAGTGAAAAACTTTGTAGGAATTGCGGCAGTAATTTCGCCGCGCAAGTTCTGCAAAGTAGCAGCAATAGAAAAAGTATCAAAAACGCAGTGTTGGAAAGTCTGCTTCTGCCCTGCTCGAAAATGCTTCGTCATAAGTTGCGCGGCTTCATCGCTGCGTTTAAAATTGCAGCAACATAAACATTACAAACAGTAGCTCGCGGGAAAAGAGCAGTGAAACCAGCAGCAAACCACCAGCCTAACAAGTCGCTCAAAGGCGTTCGCGTTGCTCACTGGACTCGCCGTAAACGGCTCGCCCTTTAGCTCGGCGTTAGGGGCTTGTAGTGAAACGCTCTGATAAAATCGTGCTTATAGGCCTATTGGCTTGCGTTTCTTTGTTTATTTACTCATGCGCAAGAGACATTAAAACGCATTCATCAAAATTTATATTGAACACCCCAAAAGATAGGGTTCTGCCAACAGAAGCAAAAAATAGAGATGGCACTCCGTATACAGGGTATATGTACGGAACAATGTTTAACGAAATATCGTTTGACAAGTTAGAGTGGGAAGGGAATTTTAAAGACGGAAAACCAGTAGGTGAGTTCATAATCTACGAGGAAATTGGCGATGGAAAAAATGTTGTCATATTTGAGAGTGGTGAATGGAAGTCACGCCCCTAACAAGTCGCTCAAGCACGCTCGTTGCACTCGCTGGACGCGGCTATCGCCGCGCCGCTTAGCTCTGCGTTAGGCGTCAAAGAATTTGTCTTTTGTTTTAAGTGAAAAACTTTGTAGGAATTGCGGCAGTAATTTCGCCGCGCAAGTTCTGCAAAGTGGTAGCTTCAAAAAATAGTTTGCAAAACGCAGCGTCGGAAAGCCTGCTTCTGCCCTGCGCGAAAATGCTCTGTCAGAAGTTGCGCGGCTTCATCGCTGCGTTTAGGCTTGCAGTAACACAAACATTACAAACAGCAGCTTTCGGGAAGAAGCCAGTGAATTCAGCAGCAAACCACCTGCCTAACAAGTCGCTCAAAGGCGCTCGCGTTGCTCGCTGGACTCGCCGCGCGGCTCGCCCTTTAGCTCGGCGTTAGACCTCGCGAAAGCCAAGCCCCATAAACCGAACGTTATTCCAGTTAATTTGCGCGCGGCGCTGACAGTCGCAGCGGCATGCTTATTCGTTTACATGTGTGTTGGCGTGGCGACGGGTTACACCTACCTGCCTGGCAAACGTGGTGGCATTTTGCTTTCGGGTTTGCCCACTCTACTTATAGTTATTGCAGCCTCAGGGCTATTTTTGGCTTCGTTACTTACGATTATTGACCACTACGACAAGCGTCCCAATGAAGCATCATATTCGCGCCTGAGAAAATATTGTTTGAAGAGCTCTCTACATTTATTCATTGCGGCACCATTTGTTGAGCTAGCTCAGCGTCTACTTCTTCTCTGGGGCATCGATATTTTTCCGCATATTCACGGACTAGCTGAAAATTACACGTTCTATAACCCTAGGCTCAACGCCCTTGTTCAATACGTTGAGCCGATTACAAGTAACGGCGTACTTATCGTGCTATTAGCGGTTGTAACCGGAGGCCTAAGCATATTGATAGACAAACACTCCTCCGACCTGAAGCGCTTAGTCGGGGGGCTAGCCTGTGTCTCAATGCTTAGCTTATCAGTGCTTTTTCTTGCCAGTTCCACGCACGACTTTCTATCCGGAAATGTAAAAATCGGAAGCAAACACCATAAATTTATAGTTCGTGCCCATCAGGAACCAGCGAAATTTAATGCTGTCTTGCTTACTAACTTCGCTTTGGGGGGCTTCATGCTTACTTTCAGCACGTTCGGTTTAATTGGCACCATGACTGACCGCCTTAAATCACCTAGACGCTCCATATGAGGTCTAACAAGTCGCTCAAGGTCGCTCCTCGCTGCGCTTCGTCACTGGACAGCCCCAATCGGCGCATGCTTCGCATTATGTGCGCCGTTTGTGTCTGCCCCTTAGCTCTGCGTTAGGTAGCGAGGCCAGCCTTTGAAGCGCATACCAATAATTCTTATCGTTACAGCGCTGTTAGTAGGCTGCTCAAATAAGCTATCTATCAATCTCTTGCCATCAGAAACGCTTAATCTGTCTACTCCTATGCATGGTGCAGAAAAATCAACTTGCTTAATTGCCCCTGGCACTTTGCAGCACAAGGAATTAGAAAACTGGTTGTCAGAGAATAGGGGCGGCTGGCAGTCAACTCCTGCATCATATGTTCCTGGCACAGTCGTATCAGGGTCAAATTTTTCGCTAAATTTTGTAGGTTCGGTAATCCCCCCATTTTTCACCGTTCTCAAAAGTAGAACGTTTGGCCATCTGGTTTGATGTGGTCGTTGTGCTGTGCGCCCTGTGGGCAATCACCGCGTGCGGTGTTGTCCACAAGTGCACAGCCATCACGCCGCTCGCGCCAGTTTTTGCATCGGGGTGATGCCGCCGATGCCCATGTTCGGCCGTTCATGGTTGTAAGTCCAGAGCCAGCGCGTGGCAACATCTCGCACTTCATCTAACGAATCAAACAGGTATTGCCCCAGCCACTCATAGCGCACCGTGCGGTTGTAACGCTCAATATACGCATTTTGCTGCGGGTTACCCGGCTCAATAAATTCAATGCAAATACCGCGCTGTTCTGCCCAGTGCTTCAGTGTATGGCTGATGTACTCCGGCCCATTGTCGCAGCGAATTTTTGCGGTGCACCTCGCCACTCGATGATCTGATTCAGTGTGCGTATCACGCGCAAAGACGGCAGTGAAAAATCAATTTCCATGCCCAAGGCTTCACGATTGAAATCATCAATCACATTGAACAAACGGTAGGCGCGCCCATTGCTCAAACTGTCGTGCATAAAATCCATCGACCACGATGTGTTGATCGTTGTTGGCACCGACAATGGCAGCGGTTTCTCACGAACAATGCGCTTTTTCGGCTTGATGCGGAGGTTTAATTCCAACTCGCGATAAATGCGATACACGCGCTTGTGGTTCCAAGCAAAACCTTTGACGTTGCGCAAAAACAGATAACACAAACCAAAGCCCCAGTTCTTTTGGTTGTTCGTCAAGCGGATCAACCAGTCAGCAATCTCAGCATTTTCATCAGACAGCTTGGCTTCATACCGATAACAACTTTCGCTAATAGCAAACGCCTGACACGCCACG
Organism: Cellvibrionales bacterium; assembly: GCA_016713115.1. Lineage (NCBI taxonomy): Bacteria > Pseudomonadati > Pseudomonadota > Gammaproteobacteria > Cellvibrionales > Cellvibrionales bacterium. The sequence goes on from JADJPU010000001.1 coordinate 1,036,727, forward strand.
CGAATGCTGACACGGTTTTCCGTCACCGCACGCTGGGCCATCTCTTTTGCGCTGAGATGGCCTCACCACTTTTTGTGAGCGCCTCCTGCACAATCTCTGCCTTCAGCTTCTCCTCGGCGTACATCTTCTTCAAGCGGCGGTTTTCGTCTTCCAGCTCCTTCAGACGCGCCATCAGCGACACATCCATGCCGCCAAAGCGTGCTCGCCATTTATAAAACGTCGCGCTGCTGATGTTGTGCTCGCGACACAGCGCCGGAACAGGTGTGCCGCCCTCGGCCTGCTTCAAAATCGCCATGATCTGGCTGTCGGTAAACTTCGATGTGCGCATGTAGAACCTCCTCGGGTCATGTTACGAGAATTTTCTACTTTTGAAGCCGGTGGTTTTTAGGGGGGATTACCCGCAACCTACAAGAGCTAAAACAATGAGAACTGCTAATTTTTTCATATATTCCTCTGATAATTTAAGTTTGATAATGTTTGTTATTGGCTCATATGTTAGCCGCATAACGCAGAGCTAAGCTGCAGAGTGGAGCGCAAAGCGCGCAACGTACCGAACCGGCGCAACACTGCGAAGCAGCGCCGGTTTGGGCTGTCCGCTTGAGCGACTTGTTAGGTGCATGTGGCATTTTTTACCCAGATGGCTATTGATACTGTAACAATGTTAGCAACCGTTGCATGCTTGGGATACGCAACAGCACCAAGAAATACACCGGCTAATGGGTACGTTACTAAGAACAATATAGATTTCAGGTTCTTTTTGGCAATTTCGGAATGAATTTCACTAATGGATTTTTTGGCGGTATTAATTACTTCACTGCCAACCCAAATACCGCCACTTACTGCACCTACAAGCTGGTGAAATGCTAGAAATTGTACTAGCAAGCAAACCGCAATTATTGGACTTATGGCGATAGGTAATCCCCCCTAAAAACCACCGGCTTCAAAAGTAGAAAATTCTCGTAACATGACCCGAGGAGGTTCTACATGCGCACATCGAAGTTTACCGACAGCCAGATCATGGCGATTTTGAAGCAGGCCGAGGGCGGCACACCTGTTCCGGCGCTGTGTCGCGAGCACAACATCAGCAGCGCGACGTTTTATAAATGGCGAGCACGCTTTGGCGGCATGGATGTGTCGCTGATGGCGCGTCTGAAGGAGCTGGAAGACGAAAACCGCCGCTTGAAGAAGATGTACGCCGAGGAGAAGCTGAAGTCAGAGATTGTGCAGGAGGCGCTCACAAAAGTGGTGAGGCCATCTCAGCGCAAAGAGATGGCCCAGCGTGCGGTGACGGAAAACCGTGTCAGCATTCGCGTGGCGTGTCAGGCGTTTGCTATTAGCGAAAGTTGTTATCGGTATGAAGCCAAGCTGTCTGATGAAAATGCTGAGATTGCTGACTGGTTGATCCGCTTGACGAACAACCAAAAGAACTGGGGCTTTGGTTTGTGTTATCTGTTTTTGCGCAACGTCAAAGGTTTTGCTTGGAACCACAAGCGCGTGTATCGCATTTATCGCGAGTTGGAATTAAACCTCCGCATCAAGCCGAAAAAGCGCATTGTTCGTGAGAAACCGCTGCCATTGTCGGTGCCAACAACGATCAACACATCGTGGTCGATGGATTTTATGCACGACAGTTTGAGCAATGGGCGCGCCTACCGTTTGTTCAATGTGATTGATGATTTCAATCGTGAAGCCTTGGGCATGGAAATTGATTTTTCACTGCCGTCTTTGCGCGTGATACGCACACTGAATCAGATCATCGAGTGGCGAGGTGCACCGCAAAAATTCGCTGCGACAATGGGCCGGAGTACATCAGCCATACACTGAAGCACTGGGCAGAACAGCGCGGTATTTGCATTGAATTTATTGAGCCGGGTAACCCGCAGCAAAATGCGTATATTGAGCGTTACAACCGCACGGTGCGCTATGAGTGGCTGGGGCAATACCTGTTTGATTCGTTAGATGAAGTGCGAGATGTTGCCACGCGCTGGCTCTGGACTTACAACCATGAACGGCCGAACATGGGCATCGGCGGCATCACCCCGATGCAAAACTGGCGCGAGCGGCGTGATGGCTGTGCACTTGTGGACAACACCGCACGCGGTGATTGCCCACAGGGCGCACAGCACAACGACCACATCAAACCAGATGGCCAAACGTTCTACTTTTGAGAACGGTGAAAAATGGGGGGATTACCGATACAGTTCATCTTGCACCTAACGCCGAGCTAAGCTGCCGCCGAAGCGCGCAGCGCGAAGGGAACCGAGAACGGCGCATACTGCGAAGCAGCGCCGTTTGTGGCGGTCGGCTTGAGCGACTTGTTAGATTCTATTTTGTAACTTCTCTAATGGGCGTACCTTCAACCTCGTACCATTCTTGTCCATAAACAAATGGAATATAGAAACTGCCTCGTTTAATGGTCACGTCAGACAAACCAACAGCGCCAGGCGATGATTCAATGGTATTGTCCATTGCCTCTTTCATATGTCAATGGCGGAGTAAAAGTGTACCGCCGGGGCGGAGCAAAAGTGTACCAGTTGGCACACGATGGTTTGATGTTGTTTTAGCGGAAGTGCGGTCTGGCGCAGCCAGACAACAAGCGTAGCGCGTTAGGGGTTTGCCGGGTTGGCGGAAGGCTTCCTCTGCCTTTTCTTGCTCTGGTTGAGCCGGTAGCTGTCGCCGTTCATGGTCAGGATGTGCACCTGATGGGTGAGCCTGTCGAGCAGTGCGCCGGTCAGCCGTTCCGAACCCAGCACTTCTGTCCATTCATCGAATGGCAGGTTGCTGGTCACCAGCAGGGAGCCGCGTTCATAGCGTTGGCTGAACACCTCGAACAACAACTCTGCGCCGGTTTTGGATAACGGTACAAAACCGAGCTCGTCGATGATGAGCAGGTGGTAACTGGCCAGCAGCTTTTGCGTACGCAACAAACGTTTCTCGTTGCGCGCTTCCAGTAGTTCGTTAACCAGTGATGCTGCCGTGGTAAATCCCACTGACAAGCCTTTCTGACACGCAGCCAATCCCAGGCCCAGTGCGATGTGCGTTTTCCCGGTGCCGCTGTTGCCCAGTGCAATCACATTTTCGCGCCGTGTAATATATTCACAGCGCGCCAGTTCATTGACCAACGTTTTGTTCAAAGTAGGGATCATCGTAAAATCAAAACTGTCGAGACTTTTTACCGCAGGGAACCGCGCCAGTTTTATACGGCGTTCCACCATGCGCCGCTCACGCTCTATCAACTCCAGTTCCGTCAAACGCAATAAATAGCGAGGGTGATCCACACCTTCATCGGCACACTGCTGCGCTACCTTGTCATACTCGCGCAAGAACGTGGGCAGCCGCAGCGCCTTCAGGTGATGCGCCAGTAATACCTTGGGTAATTCCTGCGCGCTGCTCATGCTGCCACCTCGGTTAACAACGCCAGATAATCGATGGCTTCCGTGGTTTTGACGTCTGCTCGCGGCAGATACGGATAGATAGCCAGATTGAGTCGTGGCGGTTTGCGTTCAATACGACACAACAAACAATGTTTGACGGCATCAAAACCGATCGCACCCAGTTGCAAGGCTTGATGAACTGCCGCTTCCACCTCATCAGCAGGAAAGGACTCCAGCAAACGCAATACCTGCACATATTCACGTTTGCCGGATTTGCCCATGCGCGCTTCCAGCAAACGCCGCAGGGTTAAAAATACCTCGGGCAATACCCAGCCTTCCAGTGGTGCGGCCTGATCCAGTGCATTGATCTTCTGCTCCAGCAGCGCCAGATAGTGCAACGGATCAAAGATAAAATCTTCTTTCGCATACGAGCGTTCATGCTGCGCAATCCGCTCGCTGCCGCAGTGAATCTCGACGCGATCGACATAGGCCTTGATCAACACTTCGCGATGGCCGTATGCCACCGGCACCGAGTAATCATTGTTGCGGTAGCGAACCAGCGAGAGTGAACTGACGCGTGTCGCCTGTTTGGCGCACGCATCGTAGGCTGTGGCAGGTAACGCCATAAACACGGCAAGATCACGTTGCATCCGTTCGCCAATCGTTTCTGTTTGGCCGCGCAAAGTCTCCTGCAGACGAGCGCGGCAGCAGGCCTCCAGATGCGCATTGAAGGCGTCATAACTGGCAAAGTGCGGAATCGGCACCATGAAGTTGCGCCGCGCATAACCCACCAACCCTTCCACTTTGCCCTTGTCATTGCCTTTGCCAGGACGACCAAAGCGATCGGCAAACAGATAGTGGGATTGCAGTTCGCTGAACACAGTGGAGCGAACCCGCGTGCCATTGCCGAGAATCTTCGCCACAGCAATTTTGGTGTTGTCGTACAGGATCGATTGCGGCACACCACCAAAAAGGCAAAGGCCGCATTGTGGCCATCACAGAACGCCTCGGTTGTCTCCGCCGGATAGGCTTTCACAAAACCGGCATCGCTGTGAGGCAAGTCCACGGCCAGAAAGTGTGCCTTCTGCTCGACACCGGCAATCACCACTACGGCCTCACCAAAGTCGGCCTGGGCATGGCCGCAAGGGTGCAGCAGCGGCACAAACACCTCCTTGCTACGCAGGGTCTGCTCGCGCACATAGTCCTTGACGATGGTGTAGCAACCCGTAAACCCGTGCTCATCCCGCAGGCGCTCGAAGATGCGCTTGCTGGTGTGGTGCTGCTTGCGCGGGCGGGTTTTATCGTCGTCCAGGATCTGGTCAATCAGCCCGGTGAACCCCGCAAGCTTGGGCCGCCGCACCGGCTGAGTGCGCTGGTAGCCCGGCGGCACCGAGAAAGCCAAGGCCTTCTTGACCGTCTTGCGGTGCACGCCAAACCGCTTGGCGGCCTCCCGGATACTCAGGCCATCGACGTGGCAGGCACGTCGTAATCGTTGATACATCTCCACGCTGTACATCCTCCACCCCCTGCCATCTGCCGAGACGGCAGACTAGAGGAGGCCACTGGGGCGGTACACTTTTGCACCGCCGCGACCGAGGAATTCGGCCGCTTCAGTGGTACAGTTTCTCTCCGGCGCTTACATAAATTGCTTTTTGAGTTATTGTTCCTGTTCCCATCAATATGTGCTATTTGCCCTTGGCGAATAGATGTATTTCTGTTTAGCCCAAAACAAATACAGCAGCGCCTTCTGGATTCCAGAAGAATTTCAGCCATAATTTTTTGCGGTGTGTTACGGCCTACCATTTGAGACACCTAACGCAGAGCTAAGGGGCAGACACAAGCGGCGCATAAAATGCGAAGCATGCGCCGATTGGGGCTGTCCGTGACGAAGCGCAGCGAGGAACGAACCTTGAGCGACTTGTTAGGCGGCATTGCTAGAGTAACTCTATGCCAAAGCGACGAACAATTACCGCAAACAAAGCAAAGCTGCAAACCGTGATAAACACACACGCTAACAAACTAGGCCAAAAACCGTAGCGCGGTAACATTATTGGAAACACAAGAAACATAGGAAGCGTTGGAACAACATACCAAAATGTATACCACGCATGATTGGCAATTTTGGATGTTGGTTGGTTTTCAACGTATAACCAAATTAGCGTGAGAATTGTAACCAGTGGCAGCGCCGCCACTAAACCGCCTAATTTGTCACTGCGCTTTGCCAATTCAGATACAAGCACAACAACTGCGGCTGTAATGAAATACTTGGTAAAGAGCCACGACATGGTTTCTCTCCTTGACGCCTAACGCAAAGCTAAGGGGCGGCTACAGGCGGCGCGTAAAATGCGAAGCATGCGCCGACTGGAGACGTCCAGCGAACGAAGTGAGCGAACCTTGAGCGCCTTGTTAGGTTCACACTTCTACCTTGTAGTTTAATGCCAACTCGTCACCCGGTTTTCCACGAATGCCCCAATTATGCTTTGGCGTTTCAGTAATTGTGATTTCTATATCTTGTGCTGTAATACCAGCAGCTGACTCTAGGTTTTGGTATATACCACGGATTAACTCTTTTTTAGCCTCGACAGACCTACCCTCAAACATTGATATTTCAATGATGATGTAATTCTCCGTTCTGTCTTCTGGATATATGAAGCAGCCTTCTTCCAGCTCTATAAATCGGTGGAACTTCTTTTCTGGCGGATATGAAAGAGCAAACATTACCGCGTCATGTATTGCAGAAGAAATTCTGCTCTTTGATGACGCTATTGATTTCTTGTTGCCGTATATTTTTACTTGAGCCATTGGCACATTATCCTTTGTGAACCTAACGTGGAGCTAAGCGGCGACTGAAACCGGCGCGACAATGCGAAGCAGCGCCGGTTGAAGGCGTCCAGTGAAGCGCAACGCGCTGAACGAGCTTGAGCGACTTGTTATGTGTTAATTACTACGGAGCTTTATATATGTAGTAGAACATTGCCCCGTAGAGACATTTCCAGTAAATGAATTATAGTGAACTGCACATTTCTCAATATTGAGTCCATTATTGCCATCGCTTGAGACATTAGTTACGAAAGGGCCTGCATTAGAACACCCTGAAATTGCTGTGACTGCGCAAATAGCAAGAAATATTTTTTTCATTTTATTTATCCTCGTTTAGTTGTATTAAATTGGTGTTGCGTAACGTAACACATAACGCAGAGCTAAAGGGCGAGCCGCGCAGCGGCGAGTCCAGCGAGCAACGCGAGCGCCTTTGAGCGACTTGTTAGGCTGGTGGTTTGCTGCTGAATTCACTGCGTTTCTTCCCGAAAGCTACTGTTTGTAATGTTGTTAATTCTGCAAGCCTAAACGCCGCAATGAAGCCGCGCAACTTCTGACAGAGCATTTTTGCGCAGAGCAGAAGCAGACTTTCTAACACTGCATTTTTGATACTTTTTCTATTACTGCCACTTTGCAGAACTTGCGCGGCGAAATTACTGCCGCAATTGCTACAAAGTTTTTCACTTAAAACAAAAGACAAATTCTTTGACGCCTAACGCAGAGCTAAAGGGCGAGCCGCGTAGCGGCGAGTCCAGCGAGCAACGCGAGCGCCTTTGAGCGACTTGTTAGGTGCAATTATTTCCATTTGGCTGGAGCCGTTGCGCTGCAAGAAGTTATGCCTGTTATTCCATTACGACCCAATGATATGCGTAGAGCCTGCTCATTGACTTGTTCAATTTCACGTCCAGACTTTGACGCATGATCATGTGCAATTGATGTAAGTGCCTGCCTACATGCAATTGCCACAGCGTCACTTTCAGGCATAAATTGATAGCGTGAGTAGTAAACCGATACCACAAAACCTTTGTCGCTTGGCTCTATTGCATAGTCTGTATTTTGGTCATAGTGCTTCATTGAAGCACTAGTATATTTCGCTGGTGATGCACATCCGGTTATTGCAAGTATTGCCAGAAGCATTGTGTATTTTTTCATATAACCCTCTATTTGCATGGTGGTGTTGTTTTGCACCTAACGCAGAGCTAAGGGGCAGGCCAGACCGGCGCGATAATGCGAAGCAGCGCCGGTTTGGACTGTCCCAGTGAGCGCAGCGAACGCCTTGAGCGACTTGTTAGGTACCACTTATTGCTTCTCCCATTCCTCAATTTCACCCGCATAAACTGTAAACAGCGGATGCGGCTCTATTGTTTTACATTTGTACCACTTTTCATACACCGCTGGGCTGCGCTGCTTCAGCTTTGCCATTAGATGTTGCCATTCGTAATTCATTTGACCGTTGGTGACACTTATTGATATTGGTTTTCTTGCGGCACCAATTTTTGATTTATTGAAGCTGTACCCTCTATTTTCTGATTCTTCATGGATATGCTTCAAATAAATGGAAATTGCCGACAACGGCGCATTGCAGCTCTTGAATCTTTCTAATTGTGGATGATTTCGATAGCCCTTTGTTTCATTCCTGAGCACGGCTTGCGCCAAAAGCGTTTCACGCCAAAGTGCAACGATTCCTTGCGCGTCTAGATATTTGGGATGTATTGACCAGAGGCGCATGGTTTTATTTGGTACCTAACGCGGAGCTAAGGGGCGGACGCTGCGGCGCATAAAATGCGAAGCATGCGCCGTCTGCGGACGTCCAGCGAAGCGCCCTTGAGCGACTTGTTAGGCATTTCTGGCCTCCTTCTCTTTATATTCTGCAATTCTTTCTGCTAATGCTTTGTTGCTTTCTACCCATTCTTGGTAATGCATGAGCTGCGGCCACTCACATTTCGTAGACTCCGACCCACTTACAATGACATATATAGCTTTCTTTTCTTCGTTTATTTTTACAAATACATTGGCTGGACCAACTATATATGATCCAACAGTTGAACCAGGCACTCCCCTGCAACTCGACCCTATGATTTTGCACAGATCTTTGTAATTTGTCTGCACCCAAACATCTGGGTGACCTGTTGTGAAAAATTCATATTCACCAATATGGTCTTTTATAGGTAAAAGTTTCTTATCTAGGGCTCCAATTGCGTACTTTAGATAGCCATCTTTTTGTTTAAACATTACCCATACTAAAAGCAGAGCCCCTCCTAAAAAGAAGAAAATCATTAAGAAGTCAGATATCTCTCGTGCGATGCTCATTGAAATGCCTAACGCAGAGCTAAGGGGCAGACACAAGCGGCGCATATAATGCGAAGCATGCGCCGGTTGAGGCTGTCCAGCGAACGCAGTGAGCGATCCTTGAGCGACTTGTTAGGTTTACCCACCTTTCCTCCGTTTTTTTACAGAGTTTCTAAGCTCAACTGCTCTTTCCCATACTAGCTGCCACTGATTAAGTATTTCTAAGTAGTTACTGGTTTCTTCGTCTGTAAGGTGATGATGGGCACTGGCTGGAATGCTGTATTGATAAATAGCTAGATACTGTTCAATTCTTGCAATACGGCTTTGGGATTCTGCTGGAAACTGCTCTTGAATGAAAGTGCGCCAATTTTTCTTGCCTCTTTTGTCATTACAGTCTTGGCACGAAGCAACTATGTTACCGATACAATTCTCTCCGTGATGAACGGCAGGAATTAAATGATCTGGAACAATTCCTGTTCTCGGATTCCCTGTATCTGGACACCCACAAAAAGCACAAGTGGAGTTAAAAAAACTCCGTATTGTTGCCCATTCTTTTTTGGACAATGCGCGATCGCTGAGCAATTCTCGCATTCCTCTAAGAACGTGATAATTCATTCTGGAAAAATGGTTTGTGCCTGGCATACGGGGAAACCTAACGCAGAGCTAAGGGGCAGACACAATCGGCGCATACAATGCGAAGCATGCGCCGGTTGGGGCTGTCCAGCGGCGAAGCCGCGTCCTTGAGCGACTTGTTAAATACCATTAGCCGTAGATTTTCATAAAGGTTGTCATTGGCGAAACGTCAATTCCGTGGTTTGGAATTGGGTAACGCATTCCATTCTTGGCAAGCGCTTTCAAACCATTGACTGCTGCTGGCAAAAAAGAAGGCGGTAATGCCATTAACATTTCATTGTCTTGGACACCGCCAAACTTTCTTTCTGCATAGCACGGTATTGAAAGAGATGGTTCGCCTGTTTTAAGGGCGTTACCCCAAGAGTCTGCACACGCACTTTCACCTACGCACGTAAAAGACAGCTTTTTGTACCCAGACCACTGAAGCCCATTTATAAAAAGAATCATTTGCCCAGGCGTGGCATAAATTAAACATATGTCTGGATTGCCTAAACGCCCAGAAACGATGGGAGAAACCGCCAAGGATGTGTAATTGCCATAAGACGCACAAGACATTTGGCGCTGGTGTTCTGCACTGTCTTCAAGTGAGCTGTACCACATGCCATTGAAAGCATTACCACTGAGAAACTCTTCATCGCGGGGCGATAAACCGACAACCGCACTACATTGGGAACCCATAAGATTTTCTACGGTAACGCCAATGGTATAACCCAACCAACGGCTTTGACCGACGATTTGGTCTGTGTTTAATTTTTCTGCTGGATTAGGGCGGCGGATTTTTGGAATGCTTTCCATTTCTTCTACGGTGGCGAAACGCTTCATGCCTGTGATAATTGCTTGGAGCTTTAGCAAGGAATTTAATTCTGCAACCAAGGCAGGATAGTCGTATTGCTCTTTGTCGCCCCAATAATTTTCTATAGACATGATGAACTCTCCAAATGGTATTTAACGCAGAGCTAAGGGGCAGCGTAAGGCTGGGCATAACATGCGAAGCATGCCCAGACTGAAGCTGTCCAGCGAACGAAGTGAGCGATCCTTGAGCGACTTGTTATGAGTAAAAATGCTACTTTTCATTTTTAGGATACCGCTTTATTGACATGAGAATATTATTATTTTCATCGACAATAAGAACCTTGATACTGCGTCTCGATTTTTCAAACATATTAATGCTCTGGATAAGAACATTTTTGCACTTGGCATCATTGAACTCGGATATTCCAAGCCGATAGTCTGCTGTCCAGTAGTCAAAATCTAGGTAAAAATTAAATACATTGGCTGGATTATAGTCCTTTGATTTGACAGATGATTTACAGCCGCTTTCATACATTGCCTTTCTAATTTCGTGCGATATGCCAGGATTTACGCTTAAAGATGCTATTACCCATGTTAAAAACCAAAGAGCAACATAACCAAAAATTGCATAAACAATAAATTCACATAGCTTTAATATTTTTTCTTTGACTTGGACAACGCTCATTCTTTTACTCATAACGCAGAGCTAAAGGGCGAGCCGCGCAGCGGCGAGTCCAGTGAGCGCAGCGAACGCCTTTGAGCGACTTGTTAGGCAGGTGGTTTGCTGCTTGCATCACTACACTTTTCCCGAAAGCTACTGTTTGTAATGTTTCTGGTGCTGCCAGACTAAATGCCGCGATAAAGCCGCGCAAGCTCTGACGAAGGATTTTCTAGCAGCGCAGAAAACAGTGTTTCCGAAGCTGCGTTGTTGAAACTTTTTAGTAAAACATCTTCTTTGCAGAACTTGCGCGGAGAAAAAACTGCCCAAGTTTCTACAGCGTTCACACTCGAAACAAAAGACAAAAAAGCATGACGCCTAACGCCGAGCTAAAGGGCGAGCCGTTTACGGCGAGTCCAGTGAGCAACGCGAACGCCTTTGAGCGACTTGTTAGGCTGGTGGTTTGCTGCTGGTTTCACTGCTCTTTTCCCTCGAGCTACTGTTTGTAATGTTTATGTTGCTGCAAGCCTAAACGCAGCGATGAAGCCGCGCAACTTATGACGAAGCATTTTCGAGCAGGGCAGAAGCAGACTTTCCAACACTGCGTTTTTGATACTTTTTCTATTGCTGCTACTTTGCAGAACTTGCGCGGCGAAATTACTGCCGCAATTCCTACAAAGTTTTTCACTTAAAACAAAAGACAAATTCTTTGACGCCTAACGCCGAGCTAAAGGGCGAGCGGCGAAGCCGCGAGTCCAGTGAGCGCAGCGAACGACTTTGAGCGACTTGTTAGGTATTTTCGCCATTTTCTATAGTTTCTGAGGCTGACTCTGTTGGTTTTTCTGATGGCTTTTCTTTCTTTTCTGATGCTTTAGCCAGCTTTGCGGACAACTTTTTAATTTTTTGCTGTGTTTCCTTGGCCTTATCTCCTTCTATTACGTCTCTCTTCAGAACTTCATTGTTTAGAATGTCTGAAATTTGCTCTTGGTCAATTTTGATTTCTGGAAAGAACTTTTTAACTTCCTTTCTGATAGCAGAAACAACTGACTCTGTGAGAATTATTTGAGCAATTGTGTATCTATTTAGTATCTGGGTATGTTGGTGATACGCGTCCATTGCTGCAGAGCTTATGCCCTCTCTACAAAGCAGAAACATTTTCTTCATGTCATCTTCTTTCTTGGGGTTTACATCCAGAAGATTGAAAGCGGACACCTCTTCGTGATCAACGGGCTGTCCGAATTTTATGCGATGCAGCTTCCATTCTATTGCATTGGTGAGAACTACCCATTCTATGCCTTGGTTTGCGCCATAACCGATAGCCTGCCGAAGATGTGAGTCGTTAAGGCTGACTCCAGCCGCCTTAACTTCAATTAGATATTTAATTTTTCCGTCAATTTTCACAGCAAGGTCACAAAATGTCCCTCTAATTTGCTGCTCACTTGTTAACTCTTGATATTTGTCGAAGCCAAAGCAGGAAGACAAAATATCTTTTACCAGTGTTACCGTGTCTGCTTCTGATACATCTTTACTTTTATGTGACGCTGCAACTTGTTGAAATGTTTTTAGATTTGTAGATATTCTGTCTATCACTTTCTTTGAGATTTTCAGCATTTTGTTGTCCTTGGTTAATACTGCGATTGAAAATACCTAACGCCGAGCTAAGGGGCAGGCCGAACCGGCGCGACAATGCGAAGCAGCGCCGGTTTGGACTGTCCCAGTGAGCGCAGCGAACGCCTTGAGCGACTTGTTAGCTGCATACATGGCGATAATACTCCGTGCCAGAAATGGGACTATTGTAATAAGGCGTTGTAGGGACAAACCCAAACTGGCTATAAAGTTTCTTAGCGGATTCCATGCTTGGCAATGTGTCCAACACGATACTTTTATAACCCTGCAGCGAGGCCATGCCAACAGCTTGCTGTAATAGCGCTTTTGCTACTCCCCGCCCTCTTGCCTCTGGAACAACGTACATGCGCTTTAGTTCTGCTTCACTTTTACTGAACTGCCTGATTGCTACACAACCTATGGGATTGCTGTTTTCTGTGGCAAGAAAAATAGCACCTGTAGGTGCAGCGTAACATCCTGGCAATGAATTTAGCTCCGCTTCAAAATTCTGGAATGAAAGGTCAATTCCAAGCCAATGTTGATACTCCGTGAATAATCTCCTCACTGAATCCATTTCTTCAATTCTAGCTTGGGAAATTTTCATTGTAGGCAGCTAACGCAGAGCTAAGGGGCAGACACAAGCGGCGCGTAAAATGCGAAGCATGCGCCGGTTGAGGCTGTCCAGTGAGCGCATGCGAACGGCCTTGAGCGACTTGTTAGGCCGTTGCATGTTTTCTTACTTTTCTTATTTATATGGCTTTTCAAAGCACATTACAGCAGCAGTATTGGATTTATTTGCTGTAGTGTATTCAGATGCATAAACCATTTTCCAACCGTCATACTGTTTTAAATCATCGTTTACTGATTGCTCGCTACCTGTATTAAGAGCAGTGCAACGAATCATTTTACTTGAACCTGTTTCACCGGATTCTCTAATTTGAGAAGTAACATTTGCGCCCTGACAACCAGCAAGAAGTGAAACCGCACACAATACTAATACTCTTTTCATTTTATTCTCCAAAGTTACCCTCCTTGTTAACTTCTGCTGAATTGCGAGGGATTAAATCAACTCAACAGCCAAGCCCGTAGCAGAACAAACGGCCTAACGCCAAGCTAAGCGGCAGAGTGGAGCGCGAAGCGCGCAACGTACCGAACCGGCGCGCATAATGCGAAGCATGCGCCGGTTTGGGCTGTCCGACTTGAGCGCCTTGTTAGGCACAACAGGGGGTTTGGGCTGCTAGTTGGGTGGCAAAGCATTGACGGATTGAAGAATAGCACGCGCAATTGCCTCTCGTTTATGAAGGTCTTCCATCCTGTTTGGCGTGTCGATATTTAACGCAAAAAATACTGGGCCTGTAGGCCACTCTACCCAACCGACCCACCAACCCATTTGACCATCCCAGCCTGTTTTGGCACGTAGTATCCAATCGCGTTTGGCTTCGACAATCATCAAGTCTTTAACCAAGCGTTGGTGCTCTACCCTAAAAGGAAGCTCATTTCGATAAAGCTTCTTTAGGATGGAAATTTGTTCATTTGCTGAAATTGCAAGATTTCCATCTATCCAGTAGTCACCGCTCTTGGTCGAGGGGTCTGCATTGCCGTAGTTTAATTTTTCTAGGTAGCTTCGTGCTTTGTTTTCGCCTATTTCTTTTGCGAATAGTTGATAGACCCAAACGGTAGAATTGCGCATTGCCGATCGTAGGTTTTGGTCTTGATTGTGACCTGCAAAGCTTCTTTTAGCGCCGTCCCATCGAAAAACATGAAACTCATCGCGAACCGCCCCTGCATCCAGCGCAAAAAGGGTATGCGGAATCTTGAATGTGGACGCAGGCGAATAGCGCTGCTGAGCCCGGGATTCATTATAAACCGATGTGGAATTACCGTTTGTGCGTTCATCTACTACAACTATTGTACCTTTAGCGTTGAAATCACTAAAGTATTTCCCCCAATTAGAGCTCTCATGCGTTTTTTCTTGTGCATGACCAAGAGAGACAAGTACAACAGCTGAGAAAAGCAGTGCTAGAAATCGGATTATCAAGGAGCCTCCTTTGGTGCCTAACGCAGAGCTAAGGGGCAGACGCAAACGGCGCGTAAAATGCGAAGCATGCGCCGATTGGGGCTGTCCAGCGAAGCGGCCTTGAGCGACTTGTTATACCTCATATGCCCGTACCAATTAGCAAAGCAGCGTGTATGAAACCAGTTAAACACCATGTAAATATAAGCCACTTGTTCAATGGATTTAACTCTACGTCACTTTGGAACCACCGCATAAGCCGCCATACAATAATTGCAGCTATTACACAGCCAATTGCTGCCGTTGCATACGTAAATGTCTGCGGAAAGAACGCTGCCAATAAAAACCCAGAAAAAGGGCCTGCTATTACCATTGCATATTCCATTAGAAACGGCATGAAACTTGAAATATCAAATGCTTTTGTTCTGAAAAATATTAAATGCATAATCGCTGCAAGGACAAAACTTGCGATTAAAAAATTGATCACCACTATTTTTATTTTTTGCACGTGACTTCCGCTATGAGGTATAACGCAGAGCTAAGGGGCTGAGTGGAGCGCGAAGCGCGAAACGTACGCAACCGGCGTTATGCTGAAAGCAACGCCGGTTGTGGCAGTCCCGCTTGAGCGACTTGTTGGGCATCATAGCTCCTCTGGCCTGCAAATTTTTCCAGCTCCCATTTCTATTAGACGGGGATGTTTTGTTGTTTTATGAAAATTACGGTCTGAAGAAACAAAAACGTCGTTTGCATAATACAAATGACTCCACATCGTGTGTACATCACATATTCTATTCAGCCACGCGGCAAATTTCGGAGTTGTATCAGACTCGCCTGCTATGTTGATAGGAGGCGACTCACCAAAAAGAATCTGCTCTATCTCTTTGGCGCAATTTGACATGGAGCTGTTTGACCAAATTCCGTGATCCCAAAAGGTTACATTCCAAATCATCATTGGCATGAGACGAGGTAATTTACTAATACCAGCCTCTTTCAAAAGCTCCTCGAATAAATCGTATCTATCTGGACGAATACCACGCTGGCGCATCTCTGATGCGCCAATTTCAACAACATATACTTGATTCTGTTCTGCTTCGATAATTTCACGAAGACGAGCAACGTTTGAAGATCCGTTTGCTAAATCAATAATAACGTTGTGGTCGATTGTTAGTTTCATGGTGCCCAACGTGGAGCTAAGTGGCGACCGAAACCGGTGATAAGCTGCGAAGCAGCACCGGTTGAGGGCGTCCAGTGACGCGCAACGCGCGGAACGAACTTGAGCGACTTGTTAGAGACCAACATGTATAAAACTCCTTTACCTAAGCCGCGATAGTGCAACACCAAGCAACACGGATAATATGATTACCGGCCTAGCGATTCGCAAAACAACCTTAGATTCTCGCTCGAACTTCTGTTTCCAGGCATCTTCTTGCAGTCTTCCTATAAAGTTGGAACCCCACAGCATTATTACAACTATTGGAACCATGGCGACCATGCTGCCAAACACAGCAGGAGTGGTTTTTCCTGTTACTGCTTGAACAATGCCGCCCATCAGGGGAATAACAAGAAGGCATATCAAAAACTGTACAAAAACCCTAAGCACCATGCTATTGCTTCTCGATTGGTCTCTAACGCAAAGCTAAGGGGCGGCTACAAGCGGCGCGTAAAATGCGAAGCATGCGCCGATTGGAGACGTCCAGCGGCGCAGCCGCGACCTTGAGCGCCTTGTTAGGTGACGAACTAATACCTATATTTTTCATATTTTTTCTCTTGTATGTGATTAAAAATTGATGACTCAATTGCACCAATAATTAAAGCTACAGCTATTCCAACAGGAAGAGAAAGTATGGCAATTATAATTGCTTCTCCAATACGGTTTCTGTTTATACGGCGTACTGCTTGCACTGAAAGCATTATTACTACAACAAAATTAACAAGCATACATAGCCATATTTCCCATAGTCTCGGAGCATGTGCACCGGCTATGAAAAACAGAAAACTTGATGCAGCCAAGATTGCCACTTCAATAATTACGATAATGGCGTAATACAGAGGCTTCATAGTCACCTAACGCAGAGCTAAGGGGCAGACACAAGCGGCGCATACAATGCGAAGCATGCGCCGATTGGGGCTGTCCAGCGCCATTTATGGCGCGACCTTGAGCGACTTGTTAGGCGAACAAATATTATTTCAAATTTAAATATTTTAGTGAGAACGGCATGAAAGACTGGCGCTGCTCGGCTTTTTCAGTTTCAACAGTTTGAACAACTTTTCCATTTGCGTCCTTGGTGACAGATACTTCTTTTGTTACATATGTTGCAACACAGCCAGAAGATAGTGCTGATGCAAGTAGAACCGTTGTAACTGTAGAAATTTTCATGATTATCTCCGGTGGTGGTTAATTGTTTGCCTAACGCCGAGCTAAGGGGCGGCCACAAGCGGCGCATAAAATGCGAAGCATGCGCCGGTTGGGGACGTCCAGCGCCATTTATGGCGCGACCTTGAGCGACTTGTTAGGGTGTACAATATTTTCAACATGGATTTTTATACCACTTGCAATACTTGATTCCGTATATGATGAAATTTCATCATTTGTTTTCTCACAAATAATTTCTATATTTTCAGGACTTTTCCATTCATATTTCATTCCATTACTACAGTACCCACCAAATATTACATGCCCATCTTTCGGCGAGCCGACTCTTTTACCGCTTAGCGCAAGAATAGTGCCATATGGAGCATATATATTTTCTCCAACAGCCTCGAACCTAGTTATCGTGTAACGGCCATTCTGGGACGTTTTGTCATCGATAGTTCTATAGCCATTGATAATATTTAATAGATGGCTAAATAAAAAATATAAAACAACAATGGTAAACGTTGCATTAACGATAAAAGATTTTGAATGCTTAACAATTTTCAATAATCGTTCGTTCATGCAACACCCTAACGCTGGAGATAAGGGGCAGGCCAACCGGCGCGATAATGCGAAGCAGCGCCGGTTTGGACTGTCCCAGTGAACGAAGTGAACGCCTTGAGCGACTTGTTAGGCGGCATTGCTAGAGTAACTCTATGCCAAAGCGACGAACAATGACCGCAAACAAAGCAAAACTACTGCCGGTAATAAACACGCAAGTTAACAAACTAGGCCAAAAACCGTAACGCGGCAACAGCGCTGGAAACACAAGGAACATAGGAAGCGTGGGAACAACGTACCAAAATGTGTACCACGCGTGATTAGCAATTTTGGAAGATGGCTGGTTTTCAACATATAACCAAATTAACGTAAGAATTGTAACCAGTGGCAACGCCGCCACTAAGCCACCCAATTTGTCACTGCGCTTTGCCAGTTCAGACACAAGCACGACAACTGCGGCTGTAATGAAATACTTGGTAAAAATCCAGGACATGGTTTTCCTCTTTGACGCCTAACGCAGAGCTAAGGGGCAGACACAAGCGGCGCATATAATGCGAAGCATGCGCCGGTTGAGGCTGTCCAGCCGCGAAGCCGCGACCTTGAGCGACTTGTTATGTGATGCGCTAGCTGCCATTTTCTCTTCCTGCTTGGCGTGACCTAGTTACAAGAAAAATTGTATATAAAACTGGTACGCCAAATACCCAAACTACAAAGAGTAGGTTATTCCACCACGGCTCATTTGTTCCGCAGTTGTCTACTGCACATTGACCGCCCCAACCAAATAACTTAAATGAAATCGCAATTGATACAGGCAACCAGATTAACCATGTTACGAAAATTGCGGTTATTTTTCTGAATGACATGCTCAATTTCCTAGCAGCACATAACGTTGGAGCTAAGCGGCGCAGTGACAGGCCAAAGGCCTGACACTGTGTCCGACTTGAGCGAGTTGTTAGCCTGCCAGTGGTACATCTGGTAGGTTTGCATGAACTTCTACCACATCAGTGAACTGTTCAAGGGTAGAAATTACTATAGGCAACGGTTCTGGCCAAATTTCAGGTAAATCACGCTCTTGGTGCTCACGAATAGGGAATGCGAGTGATTCTATGGGTGGGCAGAATTCAGCAGATACACCAGATTTATTACCCCGTGCATCAATGCGGTACCAGCCGTACCCATTAAGGAAGACGGCATTCAGGCCATGAAGGCAGTAAGGCGCACCTGAGTCACCTACCGAAAGGCGCTGATAGCAGAGGCCTGAAGGGATGCCATTGGCGCGTAGTAAGGCAGCTAGAAGATGGCTCTTGGCATAGCAATAACCAGTGCCATTAATCAGTACATCAGATGCTTTGCAGGTTACAGGGTTTCGTTTGTAGTCCCAGCTGTGCTGAATCTCATCCCGCACAAACTCAAAGCACGATTTAGCCAGCTCCACTTCCCCGGAAGCAGTTTGGGCTAATGCAGCTGCTTTGCCGGCAACAAGTGGATGGTCAAAGTCTATGTATTTGCTATGTGCTAGAAATTTATTCATGACGAAATAAGGCTAACGACAAGCTAAGGGGCGAGCAGCGACGCTGCGAGTCCAGTGAGCGCAGCGAACGACCTTGAGCGACTTGTTATGCATAAGCGATGCTGTAGCTACAAAGCAATTCATTTGCAACACGCAACTCCCCTTCTATTATTTTTCAGCACGCACAAAAGTTGCGTGCTACCTGACAAAGAACTTACCAGAAAACTCTTGAAAGGAAAACGTGCGGAACGCTCTGTGCGAAGGATTTACTTTCAAACACCGCAACGCTCGCGCTTTCTGACAAAGGACTGCTTTCCGTTACTGCTTAATTTCAAAGCGTTTTACTTTAATTGGAAAACGCGGAACAACTTAACTTTTTCTACTGGCACAAAATTCAAAAAACATTTTCGCTTGGTGCATAACACGGGAGTTAAGCGGGTGAGTGTAGCGCACAAAGTGCGCGCAACGCTTTTGGCGGCGAATAACATGCGAAGCATGCGCCGACCAAAACAGTCCGCTTTAACGACTTGTTAGATGACGACCAAGTGCCATCTACCACTAAAGCTCGCTTGCTCATCGTTCGGCCTTTTCGTAGTGACTACGGCAAATCTCGGAAAAACAGCACAGTGCAGATTTAAAAGCTCACTACCCTGTGGTCAGGCTTGACGTTCGCTCTAAGCTCGCTTGAGCGACGCAAAGCGGACTCAGGGTAGCTGAAATAAGTTTGAAAGTCTGCCAGCTTTTTCTGATTTTTTGTAGGAAATCTCTTCAATTTGCCGACGATTTTCGCCGCACATTTTTTCAGTCGTTACTGCGCGCGGTGTCCGTTGTTATCTAACACGGGAGTTAAGCGGGTGAGTGTAGCGCACAAAGTGCGCGCAACGCTTTTGGCGGCGAATAACATGCGAAGCATGCG
This sequence comes from Cellvibrionales bacterium, assembly GCA_016713115.1. Classification (NCBI taxonomy): domain Bacteria; kingdom Pseudomonadati; phylum Pseudomonadota; class Gammaproteobacteria; order Cellvibrionales; species Cellvibrionales bacterium. Next base: position 1,056,249 of record JADJPU010000001.1, read on the forward strand.
CCGACCAAAACAGTCCGCTTTAACGACTTGTTAGATGACGACCAAGTGCCATCTACCACTAAAGCTCGCTTGCTCATCGTTCGGCCTTTTCGTAGTGACTACGGCAAATCTCGGAAAAACAGCACAGTGCAGATTTAAAAGCTCACTACCCTGTGGTCAGGCTTGACGTTCGCTCTAAGCTCGCTTGAGCGACGCAAAGCGGACTCAGGGTAGCTGAAATAAGTTTGAAAGTCTGCCAGCTTTTTCTGATTTTTTTGTAGGAAATCTCTTCAATTTGCCGACGATTTTCGCCGCACATTTTTTCAGTCGTTACTGCGCGCGGTGTCCGTTGTTATCTAACTTAAATTCGGCGACACTGAAAAAACGATAGTTGGTGCAAAATTTTTCAACATGGTGTATAAATTGCCGCCGAAGGTCTGGAAGACCTTTATACATCAGTGATTTACACAAAACAAGGAAGTTATTATGGATTCTTTTACGACATCCCCTGTCTCTGCGCCTGAACCAAAACTGCTCGAACAAGTTCGGCATCGTCTGCGCATCAAACACTATTCCCTGCGCACCGAACGCTCTTATATAGCATGGATTCGTAATTTCATTTTGTTTCATCACAAACGCCATCCGCGTGATATGGCGGCGGCAGAAGTTGAATCTTTTCTCTCTTATCTCGCGGTTGATCGCGGGGTTTCGCCGTCTACGCAAAACCAAGCACTGCATGCCCTACTATTTCTTTACAAAGAAGTGCTGGTGATTGATTTACCGTGGCTAGACGGCATCGTGCGCGCCAAGCCATCGCGTCATCTGCCCGTTGTGTTGAGCGTGCGCGAAGTACATGCCCTGTTCGCTGCGATACCGCATCCTACGCTAAATCTTTTTGTGCGTTTGTTGTACGGCACCGGCATGCGCTTGATGGAAGGTTTGCGTCTGCGCGTAAAAGATTTGGATTTTTCGCGCAACGCGATAGTGATTCGCGATGGCAAAGGCAGTAAAGATCGCGTCACTGTACTACCGCAATCCTTAAAAATTGCTCTACAAAAACAGGTTGAAAAAACCTTGGAGATTCACCAAGCGGATCTTGCCCAAGGCTTGGGCCACACTTCACTGCCCTATGCTCTGGCAAACAAATATCCTAAAGCACCAACGGAAACGCCTTGGCAATATATTTTTCCCGCCGACAATTTGTCAGTCGATCCATTGACCAAACAGCAGGGCAGACACCATCTGGATCCGAAACGCATTCAGCGCACGGTGAAACAAGCCGCCCAACAAGCACTCATCAACAAGCCTGTGACGCCACATGTGCTGCGTCATTCTTTCGCCACCCATTTATTGGAGAGTGGCAACGACATACGCACCGTACAAGAATTGCTCGGTCACTCGGATGTGAAAACTACGCAAATCTATACGCATGTCCTTAATCGCGGGCCTGGCGGCGTACTCTCGCCTTTGGACCGCTAGTTATTACCAAACTGCCCACATCTGCCTGTGTATAACTGTTTTTTTACGACGATGTTGTGGGTTGTATGTCAGTAACTCGACCTCAAAAATGAACAACTATACCCACGGTCATTTTTGTCGATTTTCTTAATTTTTGTTGTACAGACTATCGACGATTTTTTCAGTCTTTTTCCCACAGTTATCCTTGTCTGAAACACTGTTACTGTTTGGCTTTTTTAGAGTTTTCCACAGAAAAGTGCGCCCTCAATAATCACCACAAAAAAATAACATTACATACCTATATATTTATTCATGTTTAATAGTAATTAACAGAAGATATAAAAAAGGCTGCGTAATGCAGCCTAGGTGTGATGCAAAAAATGTTAAATATCGAGGTTGGCAACAGCCAGTGCATTGGTCTCGATAAAGTGTCTGCGCGGCTCTACAGCGTCACCCATTAAGCAGGTGAACATCTGATCAGCGGCGATGGCGTCTTCGATCGTCACGCGCAGCATGCGGCGGCTGGCGGGGTCCATGGTGGTCTCCCACAGCTGGTCTGGATTCATCTCACCCAAACCTTTGTAACGCTGGATGGTGTGCCCTTTGCGCGATTCGTCCATCAACCATTCTAAAGTCTGTTTGAAGCTGGAAACCGGTGCAGTTTTTTCGCCGCGTTTCACGAAGGCACCTTCTTCCAATAGCCCCTGCAATTGTTGTCCGAGTTTCACGATGTGTTGGTATTCACCGGAAGCAAAGAAATCGCGCTGTAACACATGCTCAATCGGCACGCCGTGCGCAGTGATGCGCACAGCTGGCAGGTACAAGTCACGCTCTGTGTCTTCGTACACGCTCACATCAAAACGATGGCTGCCGTTAGCATTTTGCTCCAGTGCTGTTTGTAGACGCTCGCACCAAGCTTGTACTGGCTCTCGCTGCTTGAGCTGATCAAGGTTTAACTCTGCTTGGTAAATCAATTCTTCTAAAACAGCAGGAGGGTAGAGGCGAGATAAGCGCTCAATAATCGCCATGACGCTGCGGTATTCCGTGACTAGCGTTTCTAAACCCGAACCGCTGATGCCGGGTGCTTGGGCGTTCACATGCAAACTGGTGCCGTCCAACGCGGCTTGCGTTAGATAGTTTGTTAGTGCTTGCTCATCTTTTAGGTATTGATGTTGCTTGCCTTTGGCAATCTTATATAACGGAGGTTGGGCAATATACACATAGCCTCGTTGTATCAATTCTGGCATTTGGCGAAAGAAGAAGGTCAGCAGCAGGGTGCGAATGTGCGAGCCGTCCACATCGGCATCCGTCATGATGATGATGTGGTGATAGCGTAGCTTCTCAGGGTCAAATTCGTCCTTGCCAATGCCACAACCCATGGCTGTAATCAAAGTCCCTACTTCTTGTGATGAAAGCATTTTATCGAAGCGTGCTTTTTCCACATTCAAGATTTTGCCTTTCAGCGGCAGTATCGCTTGTGTGCGGCGGTCGCGACCCTGCTTGGCGGAGCCGCCCGCCGAGTCACCTTCCACCAAGTAGAGTTCGGAGAGGGCGGGGTCTTTCTCCTGGCAGTCAGCCAATTTTCCCGGTAGGCCGGCAATATCTAGTGCTCCTTTACGGCGCGTCATTTCGCGGGCTTTTCTGGCGGCTTCACGCGCGCGCGCGGCATCGATAATTTTGCCGACGATAGTTTTACCGGCAGCGGGGTTTTCTAACAGGTATTCTTCAAACTTCTCGCTCATCACCGCTGCGACCACATTGGTCACTTCGGATGACACCAGCTTGTCCTTGGTCTGGCTGGAGAATTTTGGATCCGGTACTTTTACGGACACGATAGCGGTCAAACCTTCACGCATATCCTCGCCACTGGTACTGATTTTTTCCTTCTTCAGTAGGCCTTCTTTTTCCATGTAGTTGTTGAGGGTGCGCGTCAAGGCCGTGCGAAAACCTTGCAAGTGCGTGCCGCCGTCGCGTTGCGGGATGTTGTTAGTAAAGCAGTACACATTTTCTTGGTAGCTATCATTCCACTGAAGTGCTACTTCTACACCGATACCGTTGGACTGTTCACCCTGTGGCACAAGAAAGTGGAACACATTGCTGAGCGGTGTTTTGTTGACATTGAGGTAGCTGACAAAAGCAGCCAAACCCCCTTCGTATTGGAAAGTTTCTTCCTGACCGCTGCGCTCGTCTTTGAGCACGATGCGTACACCCGAGTTTAAGAAAGACAGCTCGCGCAGGCGTTTGGCGAGAATATCGTAGTGAAACTCGTGGTTTTCAGTGAAGATTTCGGTGTCGGGCAGGAAGGTGACTTCTGTACCGCGCTTGTCTGTGTTGCCGGTGATTTTCATAGGGGAGGTGGGAATACCGTCGACATCCACTATTTCACGATTCAAGACAGCACCTTGGCTGAACTCTAAGCTGTGTACTTTGCCATCGCGGCGCACCGTCAAACGCAGAAATTTACTCAAGGCATTCACACAGCTCACACCCACGCCGTGCAAACCGCCGGATACTTTGTAGCTGTTTTGATTGAATTTACCGCCAGCGTGCAAACCCGTCAGCGCAATTTCTGCCGCGCTGCGCTTGGGTTCGTGCTTGTCATCCATTTTTACACCGGGTGGAATCCCACGGCCGTTGTCTGAGATCGTGATGGAATTATTGGCATGGATAGTGACGCGGATATCATCGCAGTAACCCGCCAACGATTCGTCGATAGAGTTATCGACCACTTCGAATACCAAGTGATGCAAGCCGGTGCCATCAGAGGTGTCCCCGATGTACATCCCAGGGCGTTTGCGTACCGCTTCCAAACCTTCCAATTGTTGGATACTGGCTTCGCCGTAGCCGCTGTTATCGTCCAAAGTGTTAAGGGCTTCTGTATTTGTACTCATTATCACTACCTTTGACTTCCTGCTGCGATAAAAAACATCTAGGGCGAGGTGCTGAAGCCAACCTTGCCTTGTTCCACGTGAAACCATTGAGTGTCAGCGGTATTCGGCCAACAATCTTTTAAGCTATCTGGATCCGTAGCGGTAACAAATACTTGGCTGCGCATAGCACTTAATTGCCGGCACAAAGCCTGTCGCCGCTGCAAATCCAGTTCCGCTGGCAGATCATCCACCAGATAGACACAGGTCTTTCCTGTGACTTCGTGTAGCAAAATCCCCTGTGCTAGGCGTAAGGCACAGGCCAGTAATTTTTCTTGGCCGCGCGATAAAACCGTTTCCGCTGGCCGTCCCCCAATATAGATATCTATGTCAGCGCGCTGTGGGCCGCTGTGCGTGGTGCCGTGAAGCAAGTCGCGCGCACTGTCTTTCTGTAATACCAAATCCAACGACAAGGTTTCAGACCAACCCCGACGGTAATGCAATTCCGGGGTTTCTAACTCCACCAAGTGCTTCAGTAGGCGCGAAAAATGTGGAGCCAGACGCCGCAAATAGCGCGCGCGCATGACATCAATTTTTTCAGCGCACTGCACTAATTCAGTATCCCAAGGCGCTAATTCTGAATCGATAATTTTAGCATTTTTAGCTTTGGCTTGGCGCAATAAGTTGTTGCGCTGTTTGATGGCTTTCTGTACCCGTCGCCAATGAAAGAGGAATTCTGGTTCCACGTGGAACACGCCCCAATCCAAAAATTGCCGCCGTACTTTAGGGCCGCCCTCCAAGAGAGAGAAGGATTCTGCGTCAATCAACTGCAAAGGCAACACATCCGCCAACTGTGAAGCAGAATGAATAGGATTGCCGTTTACTTTAAACAGGTGTTGCTCATTGCGTGAGCGCATCACGCCGATACTGGTGCCGTCTTGCATCTCAGCAAAGACCACGCAGCGGGTGAGTAGGTGGTTGATAGCGGTGTTGAATTGGCTGCTGCGAAAGGAGCGCGCGCGCGCCAAAATAAAAATAGCTTCTAAGAGACTGGTTTTGCCGCTGCCATTGCTGCCAGTAAAGATATTGACGGCACCACAGTTTTCTATGGCTACCTGTGCCAGATTGCGCACGCCCTGTATATGCAGGCGTTTTATCGGCACAAGGATGACCTGAACAGAAGAGGAAGCGTGCGAGATTTATCAAGCCGCGATAGTTACAGACGCATCGGCATCACAACATAGACGGCATCGGCGCTATCGACCGACTCCACCAAGGCGCTACTGTTAGCGTCGGCCAGAGACACGCGCACCGCTTCGCCGCCCAATGCATTGAGTACATCCACCAAGTAATTGACATTAAAGCCAATTTCAAAGCCTGCGCCGTCGTAATCAATCGTGACGGTTTCCTCGGCTTCTTCCTGCTCGGGGTTGTTGGCCACCAAAGTTAATTGGCCTGGCTCTAGAATCAGGCGCACGCCGCGGTATTTTTCGTTGGACAAAATGGCCGCGCGTGAAAACGCTTGGCGCAATTCCTGGCGCACCGCTTGGATCAAGTTGTTGCCGCCGCGTGGCAGCACGCGCTCGTAGTCGGGGAATTTGCCGTCTACCAATTTGGTGGTGAAGGTGAAGTCATCAGTCTGTGCACGCAGATGGTTATTGCCCAGCAGTACACGCACCGGTTGCTCGTTGTCTGCTAGAAAACGCACCAATTCCATGACGCCTTTGCGCGGCAAAATGGCTTGGCGTGCGCTTGCGCCTTCGATAGCAGTTTGTAAAGTGCACAACGCCAAACGGTGGCCATCGGTCGCCACCGTGCGAATAAATTCGGGAGTGATCTCCAACAGCATGCCGTTTAAGTAGTAGCGCACATCTTGCTGCGCCATAGAGAAAGACACAGCATCGATCAGGCGTTTAAGTTGCTGTTGCTGCAAAGAGAATGACAGCGTGTTGGGGCTGTCTTCTACCACGGGGAATTCGGAGGCGGGCAGGGTGGAAAGGGTGAAGCGGCTGCGGCCAGATTTTATTGTAACTCTTTGATTTTCAAGAGAAAAACTAACAACAGCCCCTTCGGGTAGCGATTTCACGATGTCTAAAAATTTGCGGGCGGGCACGGTGATCTCGCCCGCTTGGATCTCGTCGTCCACTCGCACGCGACCGACCAACTCCACTTCCAAGTCGGTGCCGGTCATCGCCAACTCGCCTTCGCGCAGCACCATCAGAACATTGTTGAGCACAGGTAGGGTTTGGCGGCGTTCCACCACACCAGCCACCAATTGCAGTGGTTTCAACAAAGCTTCGCGCTGAATAGTGAATTGCATGTGTGCTGGCTCCCAGTGCCGTGAAATGTTCGCCGCGTATTCTGTCAGTGTTCGCGGGCGCTGTCAGTGTTTTATGTGGTCAATGCGCGCAGTAGTTTTTTGTAGTCTTCGCGCATGTCGGCGCTGCTATCGCGCAACTCGCGAATTTTACGACAAGCGTGCAACACCGTGGTGTGATCGCGTCCACCAAATGCATCACCAATTTCCGGCAGGGAATGGTTGGTCAATTCCTTGGCTAGCGCCATCGCCATCTGGCGCGGACGCGCAACCGAGCGGTTTCGGCGCTTGGCCATCAATTCACTGGTTTTGATGCGGTAGTACTCTGCAACGGTGGATTGAATATTGCTGATGCTCACCAATTTATCTTGCAACGCGAGCAAGTCTTTGAGTGATTTTTTTACCAATTCAATATCAATCGCTTCGCCGGTAAATTTTGAATGGGCGATGACGCGCTTCAATGCACCTTCCAAATCACGCACATGAGAACGAATGCGTTGAGCAATAAAAAAAGCGGCATCGGGCGGCAATGACGCACCGACTTCTTCTGCTTTTTTCATCAAAATGGCGACGCGCGTTTCCAGTTCCGGTGGCTCGACGGCAACGGTTAAACCCCAGCCAAAGCGCGACCGCAAGCGTTCTTCTAAACCAGCAATTTCTTTTGGATAGCGGTCACAAGTCACAATCATTTGTTGACCGCCTTCCAATAGTGCATTAAAGGTATGAAAAAATTCTTCTTGTGATTGATCCTTGCCGGCAAAAAATTGAATGTCGTCAATTAACAAGGCATCGACCGAGCGATAAAAGCGTTTGAATTCGGACATCGCTTTTAATTGCAGTGCTTTTACCATGTCGGCTACAAAGCGCTCGGAGTGTAAATACACCACGCGCGCATTGGGTTTCTTCTCCAACAGTGCATTGCCCACCGCGTGCATCAAATGCGTTTTACCCAAACCCACGCCACCGTAAATAAAAAGCGGGTTGTATCCGCCACCAGGATTTTCTGCCACCTGTAGGGCTGCGGCATGGGCCAGCTGGTTAGACTTGCCTTCGACAAAATTACTGAAGGTGTAATTGGGGTTGATGTTGCCCTGATGTTTTACATCGCCTTCGACTTGCGGGGTAATCACCGAAGGCGGCACAACAATGCGAGAAACGGCAGCAGGTGCGGGCGTGGTGTTCAAGGCGATGGTTGGCACGGCTGCGCGTGCTGAGACAGGCGGGGGGGCGACCACGGCCTTTGATTCTTCCACGGCAAACAGCGGGCGCGCAGCTGCAGGTGCAACCTGCACGAGGATGTCGGTTACGGGTTCGGCGTTCTGCCGCTCGCAAGCTTCGCGCAGCAAATCTTGCATCCGTGCGAGATACTTATTATTGACCCAATCAGCAATAAAGCGGTTAGGAGCAGCGATCACCAGTTGGCGCGGGTTGCCGCTGCTGGGCGCCAAGCTCAAAGGGCGTATCCACGTATTGAAGTGCTGGCCTGGCAACTCGTCTTGTAAACGGGAAAGGCAATAGCTCCATAGTTGCTGCATAGAAATCCTACGAAAGACGAGGGGTGCTAAGACAAGAAAAGAGGCATCTGGCAGGTATTTTATCCACAAGCGCACTCGCGGGAGGCATTATGGCGGAAATAGCAGGGCGCTCAAGGGCGAATCTTGGATAAAAGATGGGAATATGCTGTGGATAACTTTAAAAATTGACCGGACTAGCATTTGCGTAATTAGTCAGCAGGGAACCGTTGTCAGCCTCGCCTCGGTTCTGTACAATGCCGCCTCTTTTTTCTCGACAAAGCCGCAGCAGCGGTAATCGTCGTCCACGATAGACAGATAGGTGCAGCATGAGCAAGCGTACATTCCAGCCCAGCGTTTTGAAGCGCAAGCGCACACACGGTTTCCGTGCTCGCATGGCCACCAAAAACGGCCGCATCGTATTGAGCCGCCGTCGCGCCAAAGGCCGCAAGCGTCTGACGGTCTAATTGCCGCGCCGCGACGCACCGCCTTCGGCTTCTGTGTGTCCACGACTGACGAGCCCGTTGCGCTAGCAGCGGGCGAACAAGCCCTACTTTCCCCTCTTACGCCATCCAGCCAGTGTTTTACGCGCCAACAGCGCTTGTTGTTGCCGCGTGAGTACAAAGCGGTTTTTGACGGCAATACACTCAAAGCTTCCCACGCCTCCCTGCTCTTGTTAGTGCGCATAACCGATGCCGCTGCACCAGCGCGCTTAGGCCTCGTCATCGCAAAAAAACATGTGCGCTTGGCGGTGCAGCGCAATCGCATCAAGCGCCAGCTACGCGAGAGTTTTCGCCACCATCAACACGAACTGAGTGGGTTGGATATCGTGGCTTTGGCCAGAGCGGGGCTGGGTAAGCTGGATAACGCACAGTTGCGTGCCACGATAGACACGCAGTGGCAGCGCCTGCTGAAACAGAAGCGTAAGCAAGCGCTAAATAGTAGCGAGCATCAGCCATGAAAAAGCCTGTGCTGGCGCTGTTGCGGTTTTACAGTGATGGCATCAGCCCACTGCTGCCACACCGCTGCCGCTTTCATCCCAGCTGCTCGCGTTACACCCACGAAGCCATAGACAAGCACGGCGTGTTGCGCGGCTCTTACCTTGGCGCGGCACGCATCCTAAAATGCCATCCTTGGCATCCGGGCGGGTTTGATCCCGTGCCGGAAGTAATGGCTAATTGCCAAACCTCTCATCAACCTCCCACGCAGTAGACCCAGACGATGGATTTCCAACGCCCTATTTTGATTGTCGCCATAGCCGCTGTTTCACTCATGCTCTTGGTGGAATGGAATAAATTTCAGCAAACGCAAAAACCTGCGCAGGCCAATGCTGAGCAAATAACGCCGGAAACCACCGCGCTCACCGACACACCCGCAATGCCGAGTAATAACGCGGATACACCTACAGCGCCTGACGCAGCAACTTCAAGCAATGCCGTTGTTGCCACAAAAACCGCAGAAAAAATTATCAATATTTACAGCAATAAATTGCATCAAAAAGTCGACACTGATGGCGGTGACCTCGTGATGGCGGCGCTGCGCAGTTATCCCGCCAAAATTAATGAGCCTGAACACCCGTTCGTGGTGTTGACGCGCACGAATACCAACACCTATATCGCGCAAAGTGGCTTGATTGGTGATAACGGTATCGACCAAGGTGCGCTGCGCCCGCGCTTTGTGGCGCAGCAGGCGCGCTACGACATGGCAGAAAATGCAGACAGTTTGGTGGTGGATTTGCAGCTTGCTGACAGTGCCGGTGCCAACATTATCAAACGCTACACCTTAAAGCGCGGTGAGCATCTGGTAGATGTTTCTTATCTGGTGAAAAACACCACGCCGCAGCCGTGGAGTGCGTATTTTTACGGTCAAATCAAACGCGATACACACGAGCCGGTGAGCTCGGGCGGCGGCATTGGCATCAGTCCATTTTTGGGTGGCGCTACTACTACAAGCGAGCAGCACTATTTGAAAATGAGTTTTGACGACATGGCAAAAACGCCGCTGAAAGAAAAAATTACCGGCGGTTGGATTGCAATGGTGCAGCATTATTTTGTCAGCGCGTGGATTCCTGCGGCAACGACAACCAACAGCTTCTACACCAAGCACGATGAAAAAAATAATCTGTATTTTCTCGGCTTCACCGGCCCGCGTGTAGAAATTGCATCGGGCAGTGAAGCCACATTGGGCGCACAATTTTATGTGGGACCGAAAGATGTCAAACGCTTGGAAAATCTCGCGCCTTATCTCGATCTCACCGTGGATTACGGCGTGCTGTGGTGGATCGCTAAACCGCTATTTTCGCTGACACATTGGATCCATTCTGTCGTCGGCAACTGGGGTCTGGCCATTATCGGCTTGACGCTGTGCGTGAAGTTGCTCTTTTTGTGGCCGTCAACGTTGAGTTATCGCTCGATGGCGGTGATGAAAAAACTCGCGCCGAAAATGCAGGAGATGAAAGAGAGCTACGGCGACAACCCGACCAAGTTGCGCGAAGAAATGTTCAAGATGTATCAAAAAGAAAAAGCCAACCCGATGTTGGGTTGCTTGCCGATGATTATTCAAACGCCGGTGTTTATCGCGCTGTACTGGTCGCTGATGGAAAGTGTCGATTTGCGGCAAGCGCCGTTTTACGGCTGGATTGTGGATTTGTCGGTGCAAGATCCTTATTTCGTGCTGCCGTTGTTGATGGGAGCTTCCATGTGGGTACAACAGAAGTTGAATCCGCCTGCTGCAGATCCTACGCAACAAAAAGTGTTTCAGCTGATGCCGATTATTTTCACCGGCATGTTTTTGTTTTTCCCCGCCGGTCTGGTGTTGTATATGTTGGTCAATAACTTGATCTCCATGACGCACCAATTCTGGATTTATAAATCCATGGAAAAAGCCAAAGCCAAATGACGGCGCTGGATCGCGACACCATCGCTGCCATTGCCACCGCCTCCGGCAAAGGTGGCATTGGTATCGTGAGGTTGTCTGGCGCAAAAGCGTTAACGATCGGTGAAGCAATCACTCAAAAAAAATTGCCACCGCGCACCACCGTATACAGTGTTTTTTCAGATGCCGATGGTGCGATAGACGAGGGCATCGCGCTGTATTTTGCCGCGCCCGCTTCGTTTACCGGTGAAGATGTGGTGGAACTACACGGCCACGGTGGCGCACAAGTGCTGAGCTTGTTGCTGCAAGCTTGTGTGCAACACGGCGCACGCATCGCTCGCGCAGGTGAGTTTTCTGAGCGCGCATTCCTCAATAACAAATTGGATCTGGTGCAGGCGGAAGCCATTGCCGATTTAATCGACGCAGGTTCTGCACAGGCGGCGCGCAATGCCGTACATTCGTTACAGGGCGAGTTTTCACGCGCGGTGCACACCGTGGTTGAACAGCTGCTGCATCTGCGCATGTATGTGGAAGCGGCGTTGGACTTTCCTGAAGAAGAAATCGATTTTCTCGCGGATAAAACCGTCTCTGTTCAGCTCGCGGCGATTGTTGCTGCTGTAGAAAGTGTGCTGCAAGCAGCCAAACAAGGCGCGGTGATCCGCGATGGCTTGCAAGTGGTGATTGCAGGCAAACCCAATGCGGGTAAATCCAGTTTGTTGAATGCGCTGGCGGGGCGTGATGCCGCCATCGTCACTGACATTGCTGGCACGACGCGCGATGTATTGCGCGAACACATCACTATCGACGCCTTGCCTCTGCACATTATCGACACAGCTGGTTTGCGCGATAGCAGTGATCCGGTGGAGCAAGAGGGTATTCGTCGCGCGTGGGCAGAAATTGAGCGCGCAGATTTGGTGTTGCTATTGGTGGACAGTAGCAACACCCCAGAAACGCAGCCAGATATTTTGTGGTGCGACATCACACCGCATGAGCGGCCTAGCGTGCCGACTTTGGTGGTGCAAAACAAAATTGATCGCAGTGGTTTGGTGGCTGGCGCAACAGAAAAAGTCGTGCGCTTATCAGCAAAAACCGGCGCGGGCATGCCCTTGTTGCGCGAGCGGCTGCAGCAAGTTGCTGGGCTGACAAACGCGGGTGAGGGGCGTTTCAGCGCTCGTGCGCGCCATGTTGATGCCCTGCAGCGCACCGATATTTTGCTACAACAAACACAGACGCATTTTCACGCCACTGGCGCGGGTGAATTGCTGGCAGAGGATTTGAAATTGGCGCAGCAGTATCTCGGTGAAATCACGGGCAATATCAGCAGTGACGAATTGCTGGGCAAAATTTTTGGCAGTTTTTGTATTGGCAAGTAAACGGAGAAAACCATGAAAAAAACATTAGCAGGAGCGGCTATTTTTTTAGTGGCGGCGTATGTGTTTGCGCTGCCGTATATCACGGTGCATCAAATTCGGCAGGCAGTTAAAGCGCGCGATAGCGTAGCCCTGTCGGAACACATCGACTTTCCCAGTGTGCGCCTGAGTTTGAAAGACCAGCTCAACGCCGCCTTGATGGGAAAAATACAAAGTGACGAAATGAAAGATAACCCGTTTGCGGCACTGGGCATGATGTTGGCCGGCCCTCTGGTCGACAAAATGCTGGAAGCCTATGTAACACCGGCAGGGATAGGGCAGTTGTTATCTGGTAAAAAACCCAGCATGAAGGGTGTGAAAAAAATACAGCAAGAAACGGCAGGCGCAGCAAACAATGTGCCGCCGACTGGCGAATCAGCTACAGAAGAAAAACCCTTGGCCGATGTGACGCTAGGCTATAAAACCGCTAGCCGTTTTGAAGTGGAAGATCAAAAAAAGGGTGTGCGTGTAGTGTTGCGCAGAGACGGCTTGTCGTGGAAAGTGAGCGACATCGTTTTCTCCGAGCTGCAGAACGAATAAAAGCCAGAAAGTAAAACGCCCTGCTTTGCAGGGCGTTAAGGGCAAAGCCGTTCGGCTATGGATCAACCGGCTTGCGCGAACTGCACCACTTGCGGTTGCACTGGGTTGTTAAACTCCGCCAACAGCTGTTGCTCTTTCACACGCACGCGCTCGATGTGCGCGTCTTTCACCACATCATAGCCGCGAATTTCTTCCGGCAACTTGGCGATTTTCACCGCCGTAGCAAAATTGTCCGCATTCAAGTTGGGCAGCAATACATCATTGATTAACTGTTCGTAATGCGTAATCAACTCGCGTTCCATTTTGCGGTGCGGGAAGTAGCCAAAAATATCGAAAGCCGTGCCGCGCAAGAATTTAAATTTCGCCAGTACCTCAAACGCTTTGAACATGCCTTCATTGAAGGTGGATTTTTTGTAACGGCCGGTGAGCGGGTCGCGGCGCGACAACAGCGGCGGTGCGAGATGGACTTCCAATTCAAAGTCGCCCTCGAATTGTTTCTCTAAGTTTTTGCGGAACTCGCCACTGGTGTACAAACGCGCCACTTCGTACTCGTCTTTGTAAGACAGTAATTTCGAGTAGTAAGTGGCAACAGCTCTGGACAATTCTTCGCTGCCGAATTTTTGTTTTTCTACCGCCGCAACTTTTTCTACTAGTGCTTTGTATTTTTCTGCCAGCGCAGCGTTTTGGTAACCGGAGAGATGTGTCATGCGATGCGCGATCAATTCTGGCAGAGTTTTGGGCTTCACTTCCAGTTCGCCCATCATTTGTGGACGCGCGGCCTCCAACACTTTATTCATGTCGTGTGCCGCCATGCGTCCCCATTGGAAGGTGCGCTTGTTCATTTCCACCGACACACCGTTCATTTCGATAGCGTGCATGATGGAGTCCAGCGACAGCGGGATGAAACCCTTCTGCCATGCAAAACCGACTTGGAACAAGTTGGAGGCAATCGCATCGCCAAACAAAGCGGTGGCGAGTTGCGCAGCGGGAATCACGAAAGTGTGTTCAGTTCCCGCGTTGTTTTGCAACGCTTTTTCCATCGTGGAGCTGGATAAATCCAAGTTCGGATTGGAAGCAAACTCACTGGTCGGCGCAACAAAACTGTTGACCACCAGATTGGTACGACCTTTCTGAATTTTGGAAACCGCTTCCATACCAGCGGTGACGACGATGTCGCAACCCAGAATCAAATCTGCGCGCTGTGTCGCAATACGCACTGCGTGCAAATCTTCTGGTGTTTTGCCGATACGAATGTGGCTGGTGACAGGGCCGTTTTTCTGCGACAGGCCGACCACATCCAAGCAAGACACGCCTTTGCCTTCCAGATGCGAAGCCATGCCGAGTAGTGCGCCGATGGTGACGACTCCCGTGCCGCCGATGCCAGTGATCAAAATGTTAGCAGGCTGCGTCAAACTCGGCAGTGTCGGTTGCGGAATGTGTGCAAACAAATCCGCTTCCAATTGCGCGGTGGCTGCGCCTTTTTTCATTTTGCGCGGTTTGCCGCGATGCACGGTGACAAAGCTTGGGCACATACCTTTCGGGCAGGAGTAATCCTTGTTGCACGATGATTGATTGATACGGCGTTTGCGACCGAAATCAGTTTCAATCGGTTCGATGGCGATACAGTTGGATTGCACGGAGCAGTCGCCGCAACCTTCGCACACCAATTCGTTGATGAAAATTCTTTTATCGGGATCGGGGAATTTTCCGCGTTTGCGTAGGCGGCGTTTTTCGGTCGCGCAGGTTTGATCGTAAATAATGACGGTGGTGCCAGCGATTTCACGCAATTCGCGCTGTACGGCATCGAGATCGTCGCGGTGATAAAACTCGGTGTGCGGTGGAAATTTGCTGCGGTCGTGTTTTTCAATATCGTCAGACACCAGCACCACTTTTTTCGCACCTTCCGAAGTCACTTGGTGCGCCACTTCTGGCGCGGTGATTTCGCCTTCCAGATGCGAGCCTTCGATCGGCTGGCCGCCCGTCATAGCAATTGCGCCATTCAACAAAATTTTGAAAGTGATATTCACTTTCGCCGCAACAGTGGCGCGAATCGCGAGCAAACCGGAGTGGAAATAAGTGCCATCGCCCAGGTTTTGGAAAATGTGATTGGTGTTGGTGAACGGCGCTTGGCCAATCCATGGCGCGCCTTCGCCGCCCATCTGGAACAGCGATTTGGTTTTGCGCTCTGGCAACCACACTGCCATGCCGTGACAGCCGATGCCGCCCATCGCAATCGAACCTTCTGGCACATTGGTTGAGGTGTTGTGCGGGCAGCCAGAACAGAAGCTCGGCATACGCATCAAATTGGTCGCGCCACTCGCTGCAATCACACCACAAGCATTGGGTTTCAAATAGGTTTCGATTTGTTCGTCGGCGACGCGTTTTAGTAAACGATCGCCAATAATGCGCGCCACGGTGGCCGCATCCAATTCGCCTTCGGAAGGTACTAGTGGTGTGCCGACTTCATCAAACTTGCCCACCAAAACCGGACGCTTTTCTGCGGGCAAATTGAACAAAATTTTAGCGATTTGATCTTCCATGAACGCGCGTTTTTCTTCGATCACTAGCAGCTCGTCGCAGCCATCCGCGAAGGCGCGCAAGCCTTCCGGCTCCATCGGCCAAGTCATCGCCACTTTGTAAATGGCAATGCCGAGTTGTTCGGCGCGCGCTTCGTCCACACCCAGTTCTTCCAGCGCATCGCGCACATCAAGATACGATTTACCGGTGGTGACAATGCCGATTTTTTTGTTCTTGCCGCCCATCACCACTTTGTCGAGTTGATTGGCGCGCGCAAATGCCTGTGCCGCGAGTAGGCGTTGTTGAAACTGACGCTTCTCTGCCATCAGTGGCATCACGCCAAACGCGCTGCTCAGTGAGCCGGGTTCAACTGTAAAATCTTCAGGAATTTTAATTTCTACACGGTGTGGGTCTACATAAATTGATGCAGAGGATTCCACCGTATCCGTCACGCAAATAAAACCAATCCAGCAGCCGGAATAGCGCGACATGGCAAAGCCGTACAAACCAAAATCCAAATAATCCTGCACGGTGGCGGGATTCAATACCGGCATAGAAAAATGTAAAAAAGCGTGTTCGGATTGATGCGCAATCGTAGAAGATTTCGCGCCGTGATCGTCGCCCGCCAAACACAACACGCCGCCGTGTTGTGAAGAGCCGGAGTAGGAGCCGTGTTTGATGGCATCGCCTGAGCGATCCACGCCCGGCCCTTTGCCGTACCAAATGCCGAAAACACCGTCGTATTTCGCGCCGTCGATCAAGTTCACTTGCTGTGAGCCCCACACGGAAGTGGCGGCCAAATCTTCGTTCACACCTGGCTCAAAATGGATGTGATGCGCTTCCAAATGTTTTTTTGCGTTCCACAATTGCAAATCGTAAATGCCCAGCGGACTGCCGCGATAACCGGAAATAAAACCGGCCGTGTTCAAGCCCGCTTTCTCATCGCGCAGACGCTGCATGATGGGTAGGCGCACCAAGGCTTGCGAGCCAGTGATGAAGATGCGGCCAGATTCGAGGGGGTACTTATCGTCGAGGGAAACGTCTTGCATGAGCGATCTCAGGGCGGGAAAAACAAGGGGTGAAATTGTAGCCGTTATTTGAAGGTCAAAACGATGCCTAACCCAAATGTCACCACGGCGCAGACAGCGTATATCGCGAAGGTCAGCCAATACATGACAGGCGCATTGTCGCGTGAATAGAGGCGGATGCGCCCCCACCAACCTTGAGCTTTAATTTCGCCTTGCTTTAAGCCATCAACGATCAGCCAAGTAAAGACAAGAAATAAGACTAAAAAGAATGCAGAGTACATGCGTTAGATATCTCCGTGGTTTTGCTCCGCACGCAGCAGCTCCACTGCGCGTTGCTCGTGGGAGTGCGGTGGAATTGTAGCCGTAAGGTGCACAGTTTAAAGGAGCGGTGCCGTAATCGATCGATGCCGGTCTACAATGTTGGTGCAAATGGCACAGGAGTGTAGCGGCATGGGTTTCATCAGGAATTCTATCGGCCTGAAAATATTTTCGGTGGCGAGCCTGATCGTGTTCCTGATGGTGGGCATCACGGTTATGAATTTGCGCGTGCAGGCACAAGTCAGTCACGCGCTGGAGCAGGTAGCTGACCGCTACATTGCGGCTTATGGCGGCATGGCAGATGCCAATGTGCGCTCGATGGAGCAGGCGCTGTACCTGCGCCGGTTGGTCATCGCAAAAATTTTGCTGCACGACGATGCTATCGCTCAGACCACAGCGGACGACATTGTGCTGAATGGCCGCCTATTCGACGAAACTGTTGCTAATATTCGTACAGAACTCAATCTGGTGGATACGCGGCAAGATGTTTTTGCTGATGCCACAACCCTAGCCCGCATCGACGAGAAGTTGGCGCTGGCGCAGGAGCAGCAGCGGCGCTACGAAGAAGATATTGCAAGGCTGCAAAAACAAGTTTTTAGCAATGATGTTGCAGAGTTGCAGCAGGCGCTGCCGGAGCTTGGTGATTGGCGCAGGGATTTCAACACCCATATGGGGGAGACGCGTCAGTTGATGCTGGAGGCCACCCGCAACGCGGCAGACAATGCGATTCAATTGCAGCAGAGCGCCACGCGTATCAGTGTTATAGCTGTGTTGCTTGCCTCGCTGTTGGCACTGGCGGTGGCCGCTTGGATCACCCATAGCTTAGTGCGCCAAGTGCGTGTGCTGTTGCAGGGCACGCAATCGGTTATCAACGGCCAGTTGGATGTGGCTCTGCCGGTGACCACCAGCGACGAGATAGGCCATCTCACACACAGCTTCAACACTATGACCGAAGGTTTGCGCGTGGGTAACCGTGTGCGGGATATTTTTGGTAAGTATGTTGATCCGCGCATTGTCGAAGATTTGATCGAAAAGCCGCAGCTGATGAGCAGTGAGGGCGAGCGCCAGATCATGACTGTGCTGTTCTGTGACATGCAGGACTTCACGCGCCTGAGCGAGACGCTGACACCGGCGGCACTGGTCAAGTTGCTCAACCGCTATTTCACGCTGATTTCTGAGGCGATCCATGAAAATGGCGGCGTGATCGATAAGTTTATTGGCGATGCCGTTATGGCCTATTGGGGGCGGCCGTTCAACGCGGAGCACGAGCAGGTGCAGCGGGCGCTGGGCGCCATGTTGACCATGCGCGAAAAAACGCAGCAGTTGCAAAATGAATTACCGCAGTTGCTGGGTTTTCGCACTAACTTGCCGCAGATCGGTGTGCGCGCTGGTATCGCGACGGGCGAGGCGATAGTCGGCAATATCGGTTCCGACCGCACGAAAAATTTCACCGTCATCGGCGATACAGTGAACTTGGCATCACGGCTGGAAGGTGTCAACAAGCTGTACGGCACCTCATTGTTATTGACGGAAGAGGCGGCGGTGATGGCCGGTGAGTTGTTTGTACTGCGCGAAGTGGACACCGTTGTGGTTTCTGGCAAGACCGAGGCGAAAAAAGTATTCACTTTGGTCGGGCGCAAAGGGACGCTGCCGGATACCAGCATTCGCCTGTTGCAGCACTATGCACAGGGGTTGGCGGCCTATCGCGCGGCAGACTGGTCGGCAGCGCGCGAACAGTTCCAGACCTGCTTACAAATCAATTCACTGGACGAGCCGTCGGCCGTCATGCTGGAGCGGCTGAACCAGTTTGCCAGTCAACCGCCGTCGGCGGATTGGCAGGGCGTGTGGTTGGTCGCACAAAAGTGAAACGGCGAGCACAGCGCAGGGTTTAACCGCGCTGCTGTTCTTCACGCAGCAACTCCACCGCGCGCTGCTCGTGGGCAAAAGCCTCTTCCAGTGACACCGAAGCGCCGTAGTGCAGGGCGCGCTTGGCGTACTTCTGCGTGACAGCGCTGCACTCGGCGCACTGCAAGGCCAGCTCGCGCGCCTTGGTCATCAACTTATCCGCAGGCACCACATAGTTCACCAAGCCCATGTCGGCCGCTTCGCGGGCAGTGACGGTGCGGGCGGTCATCAGCAGCTCTTGTGCCTTGGCCATGCCGACGATCTTGGGTAGCAAGTGAGTGCTTCCTAACCCAGGCATTATGCCCAGCTTGGTGAAGTTGAGAGACAGTTTGGCGTGATCTGCCGCTACGCGCATGTCCAGCGGCAGGATCATGGTCATGCCGATGCCGATGGCGTGACCGTTGAGCGCGGCGATGGTCGGCTTGGGAAAGTTCGCCAGCTCCAGCGGGTAGGAGCGAATCAAGGCTTCTTCACCAATCAACCGCGTACCTGCTGGCAGGGGGTTTTGTAGATACACGCGATCCGCGCCCGCGCAGAAACCGCGCTCGCCCGCGCCGGTCAGAATCACCGCGCGCACACTGTCGTCTTTTTCGGCCGTGCGGAAGGCTGCGACGATCTCGTCGCCCATGTCGGGCGTGTAGGCGTTGAGCACTTCGGGGCGATTCAGGGTAATGGTGGCGATGTGTTCATCGACGCTGTAGTGAATTTGCTGATAGTGCATGGTCATGGGCAGCTGCGAAGGGTTGGGATTTGTCGGTCATCATACTGTAAAAAAACTACAAAAATAGTTTGCGAATCAAGCAACTAGCGCAGGCGTTTTCGGTTTTCCTGTTGGAGCTATCAGGGCTTTTTGTGTATCCTCGCCGCCTTTCAGCAGCAGCATACAGGGAGAGCCCTATGCGGATTGGCGTTATCAAAGAAACTGCAGCCGGTGAAAATCGCGTTGCACTCACGCCGGAAACGGCCAAGAAATTTACCGGCCTCGGCTACGAGGTGGTGGTGCAGAGCGGTGCAGGTGTTGCATCGAGCTGCCCAGATGCGCAGTACACCGCTGCGGGCGCGAGCGTTGCCTCCTCTGCTGCGGATGCGCTGAAAGATGCCGACATTGTTTTAAAAGTGATTGCGCCGACGGCGGATGAAGCGGACTTGATGAAATCGGGCGCGATTGTGTTGGCCGCTTTTGCGCCGCACGCTAACGATAACCTCGACACTTACGCAGCCAAAGGGCTGACTTGTGTGGCGATGGAATTGATTCCGCGTATCACGCGCGCGCAGAGTTCTGACATTCTCTCTTCGCAAGCGAATGTCGCCGGTTACAAAGCGGTGTTGATGGCAGCGAACGAATACCAGCGCATGTTCCCAATGTTGATGACCGCCGCTGGCACGGTAAAACCCGCGCGCGTGGTGGTGCTCGGTGTGGGTGTTGCCGGTTTGCAAGCGATTGCGACCGCCAAGCGTTTGGGTGCGGTGGTGGAAGCCTCGGATATGCGTCCTGCTGCAAAAGAGCAAGTGGAATCGTTGGGCGGTAAATGGCTGGATGTGCCGATGAGCGATGAAGAAAAAGCCAAAGCACTCGGCACCGGCGGTTACGCGTGGGTACCTTCGCCCGAGTATGTGCGCGATCAAGCAGTGATCGTGGATAAAGCAGTGAGCAATGCCGATATCGTGATCACTACCGCACAAATTCCCGGCCGCAAAGCGCCCGTGTTAGTAAAAGCTGACACTGTGGCGAAAATGAAACCCGGCTCCGTGTTAGTGGATATGGCAGCGTCTACCGGCGGCAATGTTGAAGGCTCGGAAGCGGGCAAAACCGTAACGACAAACAACGGCGTAAAAATTATTGGCGAAACCAATATTCCTGCGCTTGTCGCGGCAGAAACTTCTGCTTTGTATGCGCGCAACATGGTGAATTTTTTAGAGCCGATGCACGACAAAGAAAGCAAAACGCTGAAGCTGAATCGTGAAGATGAAATGGTGAAGCCGACGATTATTGTCGATGGCGGCCAAGTCATTTACAAAAAACCAAACTAATTTTCGCGCGGAGAAATACATCATGGAAATCATCACCATTTTCGTGCTGGCAATTTTTGTCGGCTACTATGTTGTGTGGGGTGTCACGCCCGCGCTGCACACGCCGCTGATGGCAGTAACCAATGCGCTGTCCGGCATCATCGTGGTCGGCGCTATGTTGCAAGCGGTTTATATCCCAGCAGCAGATGGCAGTTTGCAAGCCATCACGCCTACCAGCGTACTCGGCGCACTCGCCGTATTTTTTGCCAGCATCAATATTTTCGGTGGCTTTGCAGTCACGGAAAGAATGCTGGACATGTTCCGCAAGAAAAAGAAATAAGAGGCTGTCATCATGGAAAACATTGCTCAATACGCTAGCTGGGCTTATTTGATCGGCGCCGTTTTATTTATTTTGACACTGCGCGGTTTGTCATCGCCGGCTTCTGCCATCATGGGCAATCGCTACGGCATGATCGGCATGGCACTGGCCGTGCTCGCGACATTTTTTATCGCGCCCAATCCCAATATTGGTTTGATTGTAGCGGCGATGATTGGTGGTGCAGCGATTGGCATTTTTCGTGCGCGCACCGTGCCAATGACACAAATGCCAGAAACGGTAGCGATGATGCACTCGCTGGTCGGTTTGGCAGCGGTGTTGATTGCTGTGGCGGCTGTGCTGCATCACGGTGAATCGCATTCCATGTTGTCGCGCTTTGAATTGTTTGTTGGTTGTTTTATTGGTGCGATCACGTTTAGCGCCTCTGTTTTTGCTTTCGGTAAATTGGCAGCAAAAAAATGGGCAAAATCTTTGCACGGCAGTTGGGTAAAAGTGGTGCAAGCTATTCTGGCTATCGTGATGTTAGTCAGCGGTGTGCATTATTTTGTTACCGAAAACATGATGTCTTTTTGGATGATGACCGGCACAGCGATTGTGTTGGGTTATTTCTGGATTGCGCCCATCGGCGGCGGTGATATGCCGGTGGTGGTGTCGCTGCTCAACTCATTCTCTGGCTGGGCGGCAGCGGGTATTGGTTTCACACTCGGCAACGCGATGCTGATTATTGCGGGCTCCTTGGTGGGTTCGTCGGGTGCCATTCTGTCGTATGTGATGTGTCGCGCCATGAACCGCTCGCTGTTTAATGTGCTGTTTGGCGGTTTTGGTGCTGCCGCTGCTGGTGCCGCTGCTGCTGATGGCAAAGAGAAAAACTACAAGTCTGGTTCTGCTGATGATGCTGCGTTCATGATGGGTAATGCCGATAGCGTGGTAATTGTTCCTGGCTATGGTCTTGCACAGGCGCGCGCGCAAAACGCGGTAAAAGAATTGGCAGAAGCACTGAAAGAAAAAGGCGTGACCGTGCGCTATGCGATCCACCCCGTTGCCGGCCGTATGCCTGGCCACATGAATGTGTTGCTGGCAGAAGCGGATGTGCCTTACGAAGATGTCAAAGAGATGGACGAAATCAACAGCGACTTCCCCTCCACGGATGTGGTGTTGGTGATCGGTGCGAACGATGTGGTGAATCCCGCCGCGAAAACCGATCCAACTTCACCGATTTTCGGCATGCCAATTTTGGAAGCCAACCGCGCACGCACCGTGATGGTGATCAAGCGTTCAATGGCGGTCGGTTATGCTGGTCTGGACAATGACCTGTTCTATCTCGACAAAACCATGATGATTTTTGGCGATGCCAAAAAAGTGGTAGAGGACATGGTGAAATCCCTCACCGGCAGCGGGCATTGATGGCTGTCATGGAAAACAAAAAAACCCGCTCGGCGGGTGTTTTTTATGGTTTTTTTTTGGGGGGGGGGGGTATAATCTTGCAGCTGTACCCATTTTAATTCTGCGCAAGGAGATTGCCATGAACATTAAACACACACTTGCCGTTGCTGTGCTGACGCTATTTTCCACAGCCACTCTGGCTGCGCCCCCCTACCATATCAACGGCACGCCCGTCGTCGGTACTGCCACCTTTGCCTCCTCCGGCACTTGTAAGGTACCCATGAAAAAATTTGCTGGTGCGCAATATGGCTCTATTTATGATTCTGGCAATAATTCTGTTGGCACAGGCGTGATTGATGCGACAGGCTCCGTTATTTTGGCGTTTGGAGCGGGAGGTATGCAGAGTTACATGAAATACTTCATCGACAATAACGCACCACAAAAAGTGGATATAAAAATGAGAGCCAGCTTTATGGACACCACGAATGTAGCGGGCTATGTAATGGCGCAGTCAGGTTGCACAATGATGAGTTGGTGGACGCAGCCCAGTTCGTTTTTCCAAGTAAAACAAGATCTGGCCAAAGGCACGATGGATATTGCCATGAAACAGTCGTTCATTGGTGACATACAACCGGATCTCAATCATTGCACGAGTGTTAATAATGTAGTCAAATGCAACAAGTCGCTACAATTCAAAGGCAGTATGAGCTTCAAAGGAAGAGCGCTCATCCCCTAATTAAGGCCGTTGTTAAAAACCCGCTGCGGCGGGTTTTTTTATGCGTCGCGTTTGCGCGCAGAAAACTGGTGCTAGTATGAACAGCAGCGACACATTTCGCGGAGGTTTACGATGTTGAAGCAAACGATTTCTGTCGGTTTTTCTGCGTTGTTGTTTGCCGTTGCAGCGCAAGCCGCCACGCCGCCCTACCATGTGAACGACGGCTACTACGGCAGTGTGACTATCAAAGCCAGCGGCAGTTGTGGCTTCAAGCCCGTGACTTACAAAAAAGCGTGGTTTGGTGAAGTATTTGACAGCACCGACACCTCACAAGGCACGGGCATCATCACCGCCAGCGGCGAGCTGCTGGTGTTGGAAGAAGACTACGCGCCGATTCGCTACAGCAACAACAGCGCAACAGGCTTGGGCAAAGACATCAGCTACACCAATATGGTGGGTGCAGAGTTGGTGGCCTTTGTGCAGGATTTCTCCGGCTGTAACATTTGGAGCATCGTGCCCAACGCCAATTCGCGCGCCACCATCAAGTGGGATATGTTCGCCAACAAAGACCGTTTGAATTTGCGCGCCAATTTCAAAGGTTTTGAGTCCGAAGTGTGCAGCGGCCCACCGAGCAACCAGCAGTGCCGTGCCGACAGTTTTTCCGGCTCTATCGTATTTAGCGGCAATCGCGCCATGCCGTAAGCTGACAGCTTGGGGCGGTATCGCATATAGTGCGTCTCTGTTTTTTTCAGCTTGATTGAGGTTCATCGTGAAAATCTTTCCTGCCTTTATCGCCACTACGGCTGCGTTTGTCTCTATGCAAGCGGCAGCTGCTTCCTACGGCATCGACAGCAGCCAGCCTTACTACAAAGGCGCGTCCACTGCAGAAACAGTCGGCAGTTGCACCATCTACAAATCCTATCGCGAAGCGTGGTGGGGACAGGTGAAAGACCCCAGTGGTGCCAACATTGGCGAAGGCTTGATTGCCAAAAAAGGCACAACAGGGTCGGAGTATGTGTTGGTTGCTCTGTTGCAGAGCACATTCTATTTGGGTGGACAGAGCAACAGCGTGAGCGGCAAGTTGCGCACCGTGAGCTTTGTGGACATGAGCAACGCCGGTACGGCCAGTGCGCTGCAAGCTTTGGCGACCAACCCTTCTTGCACAATAGACTGGATGCAAGCCAGCCCGCTGGCCAGAATCACCTACACCAAAACACCGATCAAGCCCGCTACCTTCACAGAGACATTCACTTTGTTGTACCCCTTCGGCGGTGCGAGCAATCCTGTTTCAAGCACGGTGGGTAACTTGACGACGGACACCACCAAAAAATTCAACGGCAAAATCAATTTTGTTGGCAAGAAACCGGCATCGACGGTGACGCCGCCCGTACCTAGCCTTTAAGGAGATTTTTATGCGTTCACTGCCACAAATAGCTGTTCTCGCCGCTGCCATTGCTTTACTGCCCGCTTGCGGCAAAAACGAGGAAACACCAGCGGCAAAAGCCAACACCAGCGCTGCGGCACAACAGCAGGCCGCCGATCCGTTTCAACGCAACGGCGAGTTGTTGTCTATTAATGTGGACACCATGCCGCGCGCCGCATTCGTCGCGAAATTATCGGAATTGACCGGCGCAAAAATTACCGTAGAAGGCGATAACAACCAAACCGTGACCCTGCATATTGCCGATGGCAGTTTGCGCAAAGTGCTCAGCATGGCGATGGCCGATGTGCCGTACACCATCAGCATGCAGTTCGCGAATTTACAAGACAGTTTTCCTGTCAGCGTGAGTGTTACGCGCTACAACACCGCCGCTGCAGCACCGCAAGCAGCAAATGCCGCACAACAGCTGCCGGCTGGCTTGGTGCCGTCACTGCCATCGGGCGCGCAACCCGTTGCGGCTGCAGCAGAAAGCGATGAGCCAGAGCTGGCCAGTATGTCACCCGACGAGCAGCTCAAATATTTTTTATCGAAAGATAAAGATGATCAGGTCTCGATGATTTTTGATATGGAGCCGACCAAATCCGATATCGCGCTGATGAATAAATTGATTACGCGTGAAGATGTAACGGGCGAAGTGAAACAGGAAATGCTCGACAGCTTGTCCACGGCCGATTACGAAGACGCGGGTGCCACCATCAAATTGGCGCTGGATGAAAAAGACCCTGAAGTGGTCGCCAAAGCGGCGGAAGTGTTGTCGGGTGTCGGTTCCGCTACCGACATTGCTGCGCTGAAAAAAGTATTGGAAAAAACCGATAACGAAGATGTGCGCACCGCAGTCAATGATGCGATTGAGACGCTGGAGCCGTAAGCGTGCCGCAAAAAAATTGCTACTCACGCCCTTATTTAGAATTTAGAACGAAGAAAATATGAAAAAAATTATCCTTCTTGCATCGGAGCGTTCTGGAACCAATCTTTTGAGAACGCTGTTGGGTAATCATCCCAACATTGATGCTCCCGTTGCACCGCATTTTTTGGATGCCTTTAGTGATTCTATTGGGCTGTATGGTGATTTGAAAAAAAAGGAAAATGCAGCAAGGCTGCTGGGGCATATGATTAAGCTAGCCAACCATTCTTACCATAACTGGAATCTAAAAACGGACGCCTCGGAATTGTGTGAAAGATACGGCGTAAACTCGCTAGCCTCCGCCTTTGATGCTGTGTACAGCGAAAGAGCAAAACTGGAAGGCAAAGACAATTATGCGTGTAAAGATAACTACATGTTTCACTATGTGTCTTTGCTGGAGCGCCTGCCGGATGCGACGGATATTCGCTACATCTACCTTTATCGTGATCCGCGTGACAATGTTGTTTCATGGATGAAGCGCCCGCTGTATATGCACACGCCGTATGAAATGGCCAAAAAATGGAATGCAGAGCAGCGCACAATTTTGGATCTTGTGAACAAAGTCGGTATCAATGCACATTTTCTCAAGTATGAAAACCTTATCGCTAATCCAGCGCAAGAGATGACGCGCGTTTTGGAGTTTATTGGTGTGTCGGCAGATGAGAAGTGTTTCCAAACGGATGAAAACAATAAGGAGTCTAAACGCAATGAGTATTGGGAGAACTTGTCCAAACCCATCATGAGTGATAACTCAAAAAATACTTGAAAGAGATGAGCGCCAAGGATTTGCTGGTGGTTGAAAGTGTGTGTGCAGAGCCAATGAAGGTGCTTGGGTATCAGCCAGAAACAGCGGCTAACTGGAAGAAGAAAAAAGACCTTTTATTCAAGCCGCACCAAAAAGTCCGCATCTTCTTATCCAAGAAAAAAAACAAGGATCACCTGTTTAAAACAATGGCCGATATGCAGGACAAGATCGACATGATCAACAAAATTAAACAAGACTTATAAGCCTGTGATGGCGACGACCCAAAAATCTGCGGTGGGCGGGTATTTTGAGTGGGAGCTAAGAGAGGGGTGTGCCTTCCATGAGGAGAAATTGGCACTTAACAGCGGCAGGAATGCGCTGAAATATATTTTGCAGGCGCGGCGCCATACAAAACTATTCTTGCCGAAATATTTGTGCGAAGCCGTTATGCAGCCCGTCTTAGAATTAAAAATCCCGCATAGCTTTTATGCGATTGATGAGAGCCTTGAGCCAGTTGGATTAGATGATGGCGATACAGACAGTACCGTGTTGTACATCAATTATTTTGGCCTAAAAGGTCGTGCGGTTCATTCCCTAGCAAAAAATACAAAAAACTTAATAGTGGACAATACACAGGCATTTTTTTCTTTAGCGCCTCATCGTGTGCCGACGTTCTATTCGGCGCGAAAGTTTTTTGGTGTGCCGGATGGTGCTTATGTCAGCGGATGTGATCTTGTTGCAGCCGACCTGGAGACGGATCAATCGTATGAGCGTTGCGCGCATTTGCTGAAGCGCTTGGATTTGGATGCAGAAGCGGGGTTTTCTGCGTATCAAAAAAACGAAGAAGCAATTGCCATGCTGCCTATGCGTAAAATGTCACGCCTCACCAGCAGCATTTTGTCGGCTATTAACTATGTAGAAGTAGCCGATAGACGGCGAAAAAACTATAAGGCATTACACGCGTTATTAAGTAAGCATAACCGCGCAATATTTGCAGACGTAGATTTTACAGACATAGATAATGATTGTGTGCCTATGGTCTATCCATTTCTTTGTGACAGGCCATCCGTAAGGGCGGTGTTGCTGCGTAATAGGGTTTATTGCGCGCAGCTTTGGCCTAATGTGCTAACAGATTTATCGGATCAACCCGATAGTGTTGAGTATCAAATGGCGGCTAATATTATTCCGCTACCCGTAGATCAACGTTACGACGAAAAACAAATGGATGTTATTGCGTCAATCATTATTGGGGCGTTGAACAATGGATGAGGGGCGCTCGGAACAATTTGCGCGTAACGATCAGTTGATGGAAGCGCTGACTGAGCTAAATACTATGCTGGCAGGGATGGAACGCCCGTCTGTTGAAGGGCTTCAGCGCCCTATCGTATTTATTGTCGGCTGCCCGCGCAGCGGCACAACACTGATGATGCAATGGTTGGCGGCGCTGGGCGTGTTTGCCTACCCGAGTAACTTGATTGCGCGCTTTTATGCCAACCCCTATGTGGGCGTGCGCGTTCAGCAAGCGCTTCACACATACGACAGTAAAAAACAAATTTTTCCAGAAGTGAATGCGGCCGGAGATTTTAGTTCTAATTACGGCCATACCAGCGGTGCGCTAGCGCCCAGTGAGTATTGGTATTTTTGGCGACGCTTCTTTCATTTTGGAGAAATTCAATATTTACATGCGTTTAATGGTGGATCGCACGATACGCTGGGCTTTGTCAAAGAGTTGGCGTTAATGGAAAAAGCCTTTGATAAGCCGCTGCTTATGAAGGCAATGATACTTAACTGGAATTTACCAGAGCTATATAACTTGTTTTCTAAATGCTTGTTTATTGATGTGAGTCGCACACCAGCAGACAATGCTGAGTCTTTATATTTTGCGCGCCAATCTTTTTTAAGGATGTTTCCAAGTGGTTTTCATTTAAGCCGCCGGAATATACGCGATTAAAAATCTGTCGCCGTTGGAGCAAGTGGCTGGGCAGGTATATTTCACCCGCCAAGCAGTAAATGATGGCTTGGCGAAGATTCCAGCAGCATCGGTACTGAGAGTGAATTACGAATCATTTTGCACAGCGCCAGTCGAGGTGTACGCAGCGTTAGCAGATAAAATGCGTGTAATGGGTTGCGAGCTTCCTCAATACGCGGGTGAAAGCCATTTTAAAATATCTGAAACTTCACGCTTAGCGCCCGCAGAGCGAGCAACCATAGAGCAGTATTTAGCAAAACTTGAGGAATAAATAATTGTGTCTGTAAAACAGTCTGTTGACGACTTGCATATCTTTGGCGGTAAACCACGGTTTACGCAGCCGTTGCATGTCGGCCGCCCCAATCGCCCAGACAAAGCGGTTTTTATGCAGCACGCGGACGATATTTGGGAGAGCGCGTGGCTCACTAACAACGGCCCCAAAGTGCAGGCGTTTGAAGCGGCGCTGTGCCAAATTCTCGGCGTTAAACACGCCATTCCCGTGTGCAATGCCACCATCGGGCTGCAAATTGCAATTCGCGCACTCGGCATGCGCGGTGAAGTGATAGTGCCCAGTTTTACGTTTATTGCAACGGCGCACAGTTTGGAATGGCAGGGCATCACGCCGGTATTTTGTGATGTTGATCCGGTAACGCATTGCATGGATTCGCAAAAAATTGAGCAACTGATTACGTCACGCACTACGGGCATTATGCCGGTGCATGTGTGGGGTAATGTTTGCAATGTTGAAGCGATAGAAGCAATAGCCAAAAAACACACACTAAAAATACTTTACGATGCGGCGCACGCTTTTGGCTGTGACCACAAAGGCAAAATGGTTGGCGGCTTTGGTGATGCCGAGGTATTCAGTTTTCACGCCACCAAAGTACTCAATACATTTGAGGGCGGCTGCATTACTACCAACAATGACGAAGTGGCGCGCGTGATTCGCTTGATGATTAACTTTGGGTTTGTGGGTAAAGACCAAGTTACCCATATTGGCAGCAACGGCAAGATGAGCGAGATTTCTGCTGCGATGGGCTTGGCCTCGCTGGAGGCATTTGATGGTTTCGTTGCACATAACCGTCGTAACTATCAGCACTACCGCCGCCGTATTGCAGAAATACCCAGCCTGTCACTCGTTGAATACAATGAAACCGGCAAACACAATTTCCACTACATCATTGTAAAGGTGGCGGAGGGTGCCGGCATCAGTCGCGACAATATCGTGCAAGTACTGGAAGCAGAAAACGTACTGGCGCGGCGCTATTTTTACCCCGGCTGCCATCGCATGGAGCCGTATTGTTCTTACTATCCCAATGCCGGTTTGTTGTTGCCAGAGTCAGAAAAACTTACAGGGGCTTTACTGTGCTTGCCAAATGGAAAAGCAACCACAGCGGAAGAGATTGACGGCGTGTGCGAGTTATTGGATTTTGTTATAAAAAATCAGCAAAACATTGTACGGCGTTTAGATAAATAGGTTAAAAGTGATGAAAGTAATAACAAAGTTTTTTAAGAAAAGAAAAAAGAAAAAAGAAAAATACAGTGATCTACAGATACAAGAAGCCTTAACACAGCTGCGAGAAGCGCTAATTATGCAGCCATTGGATGCCATCTTGCATTTTCAGTATGCGCAAGCGGCTTCCAAAGCTAATTTGCCATTTCTTGCTTATGCTGAACTGAAAACGGCATCTGTGCTTGGGTTGCCAGACAAAGATGGGCAACAGCTTTATCAGGAGATTATTTCAAAAGTGCCAGATTTGCTGGAAATGAATCACAATCAGTGGTTCCGGCTACACTCTATTGCCAGCAAATTGAAAGAAAAAGCTGACGGAAAAAAGCTACGTATTCTTGATGTTGGCGGCGGCGATGGCAGTCTTGCGGCGTTTTTGCCAGAGATGGACTATTGTCTTGTTGAGCCAGACACCAATGGAATCTCTGGCACACACCTGCCATTTGCAGACCAATCGTTTGATTACGTTGTGTCATGCCATGTGCTGGAGCATATTCCAATTGAAAGTCGTGAACTGTTTTTGGATCAGCTCATCTCAAAAGCGAGTAAAGGTTTGCTGTTACTAAATCCCTTTCATGTGGAGGAAGCTTTGTTGAGGAAAGGCTGCAGTTGTTTATTGATGTTACCAATGCGCGATGGGCTCATGAGCACCTTGAATGCAGCCTTCCGAAAGTGAGTGACGTTGAGGCTTACGCACAGCAAAAAGGCTTGCAATGTGAAGTGGAGCCCAATGGCGCTTTGACAACATCTATGGCGTTGGTTTTTATGGATCATTTTTCACAGGAATCCCGCCAGCATGAAAAATGGAAGCAGATCAATTACTTTATTAATAGTAGATATGCGCATTTAATGACCTCGCCGGATTTTCCAACGGCGTACTTAATCTGTCTTAATCGCCAAAATGCTTAACGGACGCTGTGGGGCAATTTGAAGGTATGAAACTCGCCATCATGCAGCCGTATTTTTTCCCGTATCTCGGCTACTTTCAATTGATTCACGCCGCAGACAAGTTTGTTGTCTACGACGATGTGCAATACATGAAAGGTGGGTGGATCAACAGAAACCGTATTTTGATGGACGGTAAGCCGGCGTGGATAAGCCTGCCGGTTATGCCCGATTCCACCTATAGCCACATCAACCAAAGAACGGTTTCTACAAGAGAGTACGAAAAAAGCAAAATAAAAATACTGGGGCAGCTGCAGGCCGGTTATAGAAAAGCACCTTTTTTCGCGGAGACATTGCCGCTAGTGAAAACCATTTTAGATGACGAAGAGAAGAGTCTGGCACATTTTATTTGTAGTAGTTTAACGATTATGTGTGAATACTTGGGCATTAAAACCCCATTAGTGTTGTCATCAGCCATAGCTAAAAATGATGATGAGTGTAGCGGTGTCGATAGGGTGTTTGCTATTTGTCGAGCGACAGGCGCTAAGACTTACATCAATTCAATAGGTGGCAGAGAGCTGTACCGCACAGAAGATTTTTCCGCGCAGGGCATCGACTTGCGCTTTATTGCGATGGATAGCATGGAATATGCACAAGGTGCGACAGTGTTTGTGCCGTATTTGTCGATTATCGATGTGCTGATGTTTAACGGCAGAGACACCACCCAATCCCTGTTGCAACAGTACAGTCTGCAACCGTGAGGCACCGATGCCTACACAGCCACTAATCAGCGTTTGCATCACCACTTACAATCACGAAAAATTTCTCGCGCAGGCGCTCGACAGTGTGTTGATGCAGCAAGGTGATTTTGTGCTGGAGGTATTGGTCGGTGAGGACGGTTCTAGCGATAACACAGCGGCCATCGTGCGTGATTACGCAACACGCCACCCTGATACGATACGCGCCTTTTATCACGATCCGAATGACAAGTTGTTCATCAACGGTCGCCAGACAGGGCGCAAAAATTTTCTCAATAATCTTGCGCAGACAAAAGGCGAATACATTGCCTTGCTCGATGGCGATGATTACTGGACGGATTCGCAAAAACTGCAAAAACAGCTAGATATATTGCAGCAACATCCGCAGTTATCGGCCTGCTGCCACGCGGCTATTTATGTCGATGCAGAGAATAAAGCGCAAAAAGGATTTATGGGGCACCATGATGTTGATGGCGCTTTTCGCGACTTTTCTTTGCGTGATGTGCTGCGTAAAAATCCTGTGCCAACGCTTTCGGTAATGTTCCGCAATCCGCGTATGCAGGAGTATCCGTCACTGTATTTGAAAACAGATATGGCGGATTGGCCGACACATATTCTCACGGCACGGCGCGGCGATATTCGCTATAGCAACGAAAAAATGGCTGCTTATCGCGTGCATGCAGGCGGTATTTGGGCTGGGTTTCGCGACAATCTTGAGAAAACTTTATTATCGGAAATGGCGGTGTGGCGCATTCTTATAGAAGAGCCGATATTTGCAGCACAGCGCGAATACCTCACACAACTGATTTCAGCGCAACATATCAAGCTGATAAAAGCTGCGTTGCGTGAGCATGATTATCACAAGGCGTGGCGGTATTGGCGAGAGCAGGGAAAATACCATATCGGGTTGGCGTGGCGTATTGCCCGCAAACAGATGCGTCACGCACTTTTACCTAAACACGGTGCGCGGCATGAGCGGTGAGCAGCCCTTGGTTTCTATTGTTGTTCCGACCTACAACTACGCTGTATTTCTTGCCGAAGCGGTGGAGTCGGCACTGCACCAATCGCACAAAAATATTGAAGTCATCATCGTGGATGATGGTTCGACCGATAACACGGCTGTCGTAGCACAAGCGTTAGTGCAGCAGGATGCGCGCGTGCGTTATATATATCAGCCCAATCAAGGTTTGTCAGCGGCACGCAATACCGGCATCAAAAATGCGCAGGGAGATTTTCTCGTATTTCTCGATGCGGATGATGTGATGCACGCACACAAAATAGCCACACACTGGGTGCATTTTAAGCGTGAGCCGTTAACAGATATTTCTTATGGCAGCAGCCGTTATTTTTTATCAGGCCAACCAGAAAAAACGTTTGCCAGTATTGCGCTGGATGAGCAGGACTGGATGCCAAAAGTATCCGGTAGCACGGCGGAAATCATGCCGACACTGATCGCCAACAACATGATGCCTGTGTGCTCGGCCATGTTGCGGCGACGCGTTGTCGATGCAGTGGGCGGCTTTGATACGTCACTTAAATCGCTGGAGGATTGGGATTATTGGTTGCGTGTAGCCACACAAAAATTTTATTTTAGTTACAGTGATGACCAACAGTTGGCTGCCTATATTCGCGTACACGGTATCAGTATGAGCCAGAATACTTTGCGCATGTTGCAAGTGCAGTACGGTTTGCGTCGCATACAGATTCCGCGCTGTTTAAACCGTATTGCTGATCGGGTTTTGACGCGCCAATTGCAGCGCGATAACGAGAAACGCCGTTTGCGCTGCTTGGCTACCATAGCGACAGCGTTGGGCGTTCGCAGTGCCGAGTGTAAACAGTTGTATCGTGGTGAATCGCCTGTCATGCTGCTGAAACTGTTTTACCGTCTGTTGCGTAAAAATAGATAAATCATGCCCACACAAGTTTCCATTGTTGTTACCACCTACAACGGCGCAAAATATTTGGCGGCGCAGTTGGATTCTATTTTGGCGCAGACGCACCAGGAGTTAGAAATTCTTATTAGCGATGACGCTTCCATGGATGACACATGGGCTATCGCACAAAACTATGCCATCAAAGATGCGCGTATACGGTTGTTGCGCCATGAGAAAAATGTGGGGCTGCACGCCAATCTCAATACCGCTTTGGCTAAAGCGTCCGGCGAGTACATCGCCATTTCCGATCAAGACGACATTTGGCTGCCGCATAAAATTGAAAAGCAGTTGTCGTTGTTGAGCGGTGCCGTGGGCGTGTATTCCGATAGCGCGTTAATTGACGCGCAAGGCCAATCGCTTGGAAAAACACTGTTTCAAACACTGAATATCAAACCCAACGCCGACAGCGCGCGCACGGTGCCGCTGTTTTTTAAGAATGCGGTTTCAGCGCATGCGCTGTTGTTTCACCGTTCTCTGTTGTCGATGGCGCTGCCGTTCAGCGATGATTTTATTTTCGATCACCAACTGGCGCTGGCTGCTTCCTGTTACGGCGGCTTGCAGTATTGTGACGAGCCGCTGGTGCTGCATCGCATACACGGCGGCAACCACACCAATGCTGGCTTGGCGGGGAAAGCTGTGCAAAAACAAACGGCGCTTGATCGCAACGCCGAGCGCCGCGAGCATCGTTTTCGTCAGCAGCAGCGCATCCGTTTTGTTTTAGAGCGCAGCGCGCAGGCCAGTGCGGAACTAAAAGCCTTTGGCGTGTGCGATGAGTTTTTGCTCAGTGATATTGTCGCTATTCCTGACGAAATGGCGCGCTACGATCAAACTTTCTTTAACATCAAACTGTTCAATTTATTGCGCGTGTTAGGCCGCAAACACCGCTACTGCCGCAAGCTACGCCTGAAACGCTGTTTTATTTTGGCGAAAGGCGCGCGCTGGCATCAGTGGTTTGGCGCGCTGGGTTTGCGTTGAGGTGAACCGATGAATGATCTTCCGCGCGTATCCGTTTTAATTTCTGCCTATAAACACGAGCGCTATGTAGAAGCCTGTGTGCGCAGTGTGTTGGCGCAAACCTATCCAAATATTGAATTGATCGTGTTGGATGATGGCTCGCCGGATGGTACAGCAGCAGTGTTACAACAATTGCACGAGGAAGCCAAAAACACGGCGCGCCCGTTTACTTTTATCACCAAGAAAAACTCAGGTCTGTCGGATACTTTGAATCAAGCCTTGGCGCTGGCAACAGGAAAATACATTTGCCAGTTTGGTTCCGATGACATCATGCTGCCGGAAAAAACCGCCATACAAGTGGCGTTTATGGAAGCGCATCCCGATGTGGCCGTGTGTGGCGGCAATGCGCTAAATATCGACGGCGAGGGCGTGGTGCAAACGCATCGACAAAAAAATCCGCCGCAGCGTGAAATCTCGTTTGAAAATCTATTTGCCAACACTGGTCACGGCATTGTGGCCTCCACCTGCATGATACGCAAAGAGGTGCTGGATAAAGAGGGCGGTTGGAATCCAGCGATTCCACTGGAAGATATGTATTTGTGGTTCAAACTCACTTCGCGCGGCTATCGCATGGTGGGTTTGGGTGAAGTGTTGATGCACTACCGCAAGCACGCCAGCAATTCGTACAAAAATGTGCGCTATATGTACGAATCCATGAAAAAGACCATTGCCGATTATCAAGCGCACCCGCTGTATACCGAGGTGCTGTTGAAGTTGCAGCGCAGTTGTTTTTTAACAGCGGCGAAGCAGGGCGATAAAACCTTGGCGCGTGAAATATTGCACGAGATTCCGCTGCGTGCATTCAATAAAAAAGTGTGGCGCGGATTGTTGCATCTGTTGAAGCCGAGCAAACGCCCGTGACAGAAGTGGCAAATATAAAGCCGCGATTACTGTATTTGGTGTACGGACCGGATGTGGCGTATCACCGCGAAGCGCAGTTCAGTATTTTGTCGGCGCTGTATCGCGCTGCAGATAGCGAGAGTTTTTCTATCGTGGTGTACACCGATGCGCCTGCGCATTATCAGCATTTGCCGGTGACGGTTTATCCGCTTGCGCCAGAGACTTTGCAGCAGTGGGCAGGTGAGTTGCGCTACCACCATCGCAGTAAATTGTGTGTGTTGCAGCAAGCTGTACCGCTGGCGAGTAAAACGGTATTTATTGATACGGATACCTTTTTTTTGCGCGATCCTGCGCTGTTATTTGTCGCGGTAGATGACAAAGCCTGCGTAGTGGATGAGTTGTATCACAGCCAGTTGTCGCCCGCAGTGGCGCAAGATCTTGCGGTTGCTGCGTTATTACAACAATACAAAATTGAGCCGAAAAATATTCCCGTGATCAATTCTGGTTTGTTTGGCATCGCGTGCAGCAATGCCGCAGTTTTGGATTTGGCTTTGCGTTTGAATGACGCGGTGTACCCTGCATCCAATAAAAGTTTAACCACCGAGCAGTTGGTGTTGGGCATGGCGGCTGCAACCCAGACCGCGTTGCAGGCAGACGATGGTGTGATTAAGCACTACTGGAGCCGCAAGCAATTGTTTCGCGCCAAAGCCTCCGCCTTTATTGCCAAGCATGGCGCGCAGTGGGATACAGAGGCAGCGCGGCGCGATTTTCTGCGCGTGACACCAGCTATGCCCAAGCCGCCGGTATTGATACGCAGCCTGATGAAATTGTTGACGCTGGTGGTGCCGCAGCCTGCGCGCCAGTTATTGCTGGAATTGTTTTACGCGCGCTTTCCCTACCGCAATCCGTTTGATCGCGCCTGCCAAGATGCGTGGCGCGAGAAAGCGTGGAAAAACTATTACGAAAAGAAAGCCGAAAAAAACAAACCAAAAGCAAAATAAAAATGTAGGAGCGGCACCTTGCCGCGATATTTCTTTAGCCAAACAGCCGTTGTAACAGTGTGCGTGGATAATCTTGCGGTTGGCGCAGTGGCTCGGCCATTGCCCACACAATTTTTTGTCCCAGCGCTTCAAAGCTGTACTGCCGTTCAACCAGTTTTTGACCGGCGTCAGCAATGCGTTGTGCCAGCGCAGGGTTCGCGCGCAGTTGTGCAATTTTTTGGCAGCATTCTTCCAGCGAGGTGTACAGCACAATATTTTCCATATCGCGCAAGCCCAGCGCTTCTTCTTCGCCGTTGCCCTGTTGCCAAGCCAGTAGCACGCAGCCAGCAGCCATCGCTTCAAAGTTTTTAATCATGTATTCGCCCATGCCGATGTCGGCGCTGGCAAAAAAGCGAATGCTGTTGAGTTTGTCGACATACTCTTGACCGGAGTTTGTGCGCACAACTTCCATATTTTCCAGCGCGGCCAATTGTTCCAGAAACTGTTTACGCTGTGCGTACACGCCGCTTTTCAAGCTGCCGACAAAACCCAATTCGATGTTGCGCTCACGCTGTTGCGCTTGAATCAGGGCTTGGTCATAACCCTTGGGAATAAAAATAGCGTCTATGCCTTCATGGCGTAAACGCTGCGTGACATGCGCACCGGAACACAGCACGCGCACCCACGGCATGCGGTGGTAGTGGCGCGCGTATTTGCCGCGATATTTGTTGGGAATGTAATTCTGGTAGGCATCGTGTTCCAGAATTACCAGATTGGGCAGCGTGCGAATAAAACGCCACTGGCGCATTTCTTTTTTGAAGCGCAGAAAAAACACGATGCGGTCGTAGCGTGAGATATCGACCTGCTCGCGGAAATAGCGTTTCAGATTGGCTTGCTCGTCTGAACTCAACCAGCGTGTATCGCAGTCGCCAGCGTGGCGCGCAATGCTGTCGTACAGGCGATCGAGAATCACGCGCTGTTCTTTTTGTACCAAAAACAAAACTTTCATCGCTGGGCTACCACGCGAGCAACGGCAGCCAGAAGTCGCTCGCGAAAAGGTGGAAAACTGAATTGTTGTTGCAATCGTTGATAGAGCTGCTCGCCCAGTTGTCGCTGTTGTTCTGGTGTTTTGCGCAGCATGCTCAACATCTGCGCAGCTAATGTTTTGTCGTCACCGCTAGCAAAATACAGCGCGTGTTCACCGAGCACTTCCGGTGCGCCGCCGCAATCGGTGCTGATAACAGGCACGCGCGCCAGCATCGCTTCCGTTAGCACGATGCCAAACGGTTCGCGATCAGAGGAGGAAACATAACAATCGAAGGCGGAAAATAAAGTGGCGGCATCGGGCAGCGCACCCGTGAGAATAATGCGATCTTGCAACTGCAATTCTTCAATTAGTGCGCGGTAGCGCGCTTCGCGTTTGCCTTTGCCGATCAGCAGTAATTTGGCTTGCGGAGCTTCTGCCGCAATGTGTGCGAAGGCGCGGATCAGCGTGCTTTGATCTTTGTCGTCGTGCAGGCGGCCGACATTGGCAAACACAAATTCCTCATCTCGCAATGCCAATTTTTCTCTGGCAGTCATGCGAGGTAACAGTTTTGTTTCTAAAACATCGCTATCAATGCAATTGTGCAGTGCTTGTTTGCGTAAGACTGTGTCGCACCGTTGCATGTCTTGCGTGACAGCCTCCGATACACCGACCATCAGCAAACGATTCTGAAACAAACGCAGCAGGCAGCGGCGCGCACGGTTTTTTAGTACGCCAAACGCGTGTGCCACACCGATCACAGGAATGTTACTGCCCACGCTGCCGAGCAGAGCGAGGTACAGCGGTTTGTAGCGCTGCGCGATCAGCAATGTCACTCGATGTTGTTGGATCAGTTTGCTCACGCGCGTCATCAAGCCGAGCTTCAAGCCCTTCATTTTTTTATCGGAGGCATCAAAAAAAATCACTTCATCGGCAATGGTTTTTTGACGAATGGCCGTGTCAGGTGCGCCGGATAAATACACGGTGATCACACGCCAGCCATCCGATTGCAAAGCGCGGCTGTATTGGTTGGACAGCGACAAAAACGGCTCGTTGTAGCCGTGAACAATATGCAGTGCTGTGCGCTTCGCGTTCATAGTGCGAGGTACTCGGTCAACTGCTGTTGCAAGGCAGAAT
The DNA here is from genome assembly GCA_016713115.1 of Cellvibrionales bacterium. Classification (NCBI taxonomy): domain Bacteria; kingdom Pseudomonadati; phylum Pseudomonadota; class Gammaproteobacteria; order Cellvibrionales; species Cellvibrionales bacterium. The sequence goes on from JADJPU010000001.1 coordinate 1,094,558, forward strand.
TGTCGGGCCAATTGTGCAAAAAGCGTTGCGTATCTTTGTGCAGCGCGCGTTGCAGTGCAGCCGCACTGCGATGGTGTTGTACGCCGTCGTAGTCGATCACCGCAAGCGTTTTGCCATCGCTGAGTAAATTGCTGGCCTTCATGTCACCGTGGTGGATGTGCAGTGCTTGCAGAGCTGTAAACATGGCGCGCAGGCTGTGCAATTCTTCCAATGTGGGTGCGTGTGCCTGCCAGCGGGTGAGCAAATCGGCATCGGCACAGTGTTCGCTGATAAACCATGCGCTGGTGACGAGCGGCCCCGTTTTTTGTTCGATCAAAGCCACCGGATGCGGCACGCGCACACCGGCAAATGCCAGTGCGTGTGCGTAGTGCCAACTGCGTGCAGCGCGTGAAGGACGAAAAGCGCGACGCAGTTTGCGCAGCCAATCTTTGTTGAGGTACTGTTTGACGACAAATGCTTTTTCCATCCACTTCTATGCGAAAAACTTTAGCCGAGTTGCCATTCTTCAAGATTACCGCGTTCTGCATCAGTGCAGCAGGGTTTTTCAGTTGCTCGCGCAACGCAGGCGTTAAAAACCGGCGCTGAGCGAGGATGCGCAAGCCGCTGTGCGGGCTGAGGTCGGCCACTTCGGTGCAATCGCGCAAGATTTTTTTTAGATAGTGCTGTAAACGCTGTCGCCACTGCTGTTTAGCGAGGGCGTTGATCGCCGCATCACCTTGCAAATGCTGTAGAGCAAAATCCCAATCGGCTAAGGGCAGTTGCGCCAACAATAGTGCGAGATTTTTTTGCTGTTCATGAGGATGCGAAAAATGCTGACAACTGGCGGGGTCTAATAGCCACAGTGTTGCGCTGCCATCTTCTTGCGTTTGCAGCAGGAAATTGCCCAAGTGTAAGTCGCGTTGCAATAATTGATGTTGCCACAAGGTTTGTAAACAGGGTAGCAATTTATCGAGATAGCCGCGCTTTTCTGTTTCATCGGCCTGCTGCCAAAGCACATCTAAAGGCTGCGCGTTATCAATAAAAGCAAACAGACACACGCCGCCTTGTTCCAGCGCGCACTGCATGAGCAGGGTGGGTGTATTGATGCCGGCGTGTTGCAGCTTTTCAAAGCCGTTGATTTCTTTTTGCCAGTTGTCGGCATCAAAAAATAATTTCACCAAAACCGTTTGTTGATGGTGTATGCCGCGCAGCACGATGCGTTTTTCTGGCAGAAAGCGCAGTATCGTGTCACACAGCAAGATGCTGTGGTCTGGCAGTGCAATAGAAAAAGGTACGGCGACAGCGCGACCGCTGACTTTCAACGCGGCCAGTGTGGTGAGTGGTGCGTGATTCATGCCGGTTGTTTGCCGCCGCGCGGGCGCGGGATGCCCATTTTTTGACGGCGCTCCCACAGATTTTTGCGGCTGATGCCGAGCCGCTGTGCTATTTCTGTTTCCGACAACGCGTCTTGGTTGTCCAACACAAAACGCACGAAATAATCTTCCAGTGAAGTGACGGCTGTCTTGGCGTTTGTTGCAGGAAGATCTAAGTGCGCGTTGTCGAGTTCGCGTGCATTGGCGTCGCAAAGAATAACTGCGCGCTGAATGATATTGTCCAGCTCGCGCACATTGCCGGGCCACGGGTATTCCGCAATGGCTTGTTGCGCAGCAGCAGATAAAGGCAGCGCAGTGCGCCCAATTTTTTCGCAGTATCGCGTTAGCAGTTGGGTGGCGATCAGCAGAATATCGTCGCCGCGTTCGCGCAGCGCCGGCAAATTGAGTTGCACTACATTGATACGAAAATACAAATCTTCGCGAAACATTTTTTCGTCGCACATTTTGCGCAAATCGCGGTGGGTGGCGGCAATCAAACGAATATTCACTTTGCGCGAGGAGACAGAACCAATCGCGCGCACTTCGCTTTCTTGCAGCACGCGCAGTAAACGCGCTTGTGCCTCCAGCGGCAACTCGCCGATTTCATCCAGAAATAAAGTGCCGCCATCCGCAGCGGTAATCAAACCTTCGCGCGCTTGCGTGGCGCCCGTGAACGCACCCTTTTCGTGACCAAACAGTTCAGCCTCAATCAGCGTTTCTGGAATGGCGGCGCAGTTCACCGAAATCATCGGCTGCTGCGCGCGCGGGCTGCTGTTGTGTATGGCGTTAGCGATCAACTCTTTGCCGGTACCGGTTTCGCCGCAGATCAGCACAGTGGCATCGGTCGGCGCGACTTTATGAATTTTGCTGTACAGCGCCTGCATGGCGGGGCTGTTGCCGATGATGTTGCTCAGTGCATCGGCAGAATCCGCGTTGCTCGATTTTTTTTGTGCGCGTTTGCGCGACAGCGCCGCACCTGCGCCGAGCACGCGTTGCACGGTGGCGAGCATTTCATCGTTATCGAACGGTTTGGCAATGTAATCCACTGCACCGAGTTTCATGGCATCAATGGCAGAACGCATACTGGCGTAGCTGGTCATGATGATGACGGGCGTATCGCCGCAGCGCTGCAATAAATCGGTGCCGAGTGCGCCGGGCAAACGCAAATCGCTGATGACTAAATCAAATTGCTGCGGTTGCAGCGCGAGTGCCGCGGCTACGCTGTCGGCTTCCGCCACATCGAATTGCTGTCGCTGCAAAACTTTTTTCAATGCCTGACGAATGATTTCTTCGTCTTCGACAATCAGGATGCGTTTCATAGAATCAAGACAAACAAAATATCGCGCTAGTGTTACCGCCCACCCGCTTTCATGCAAGGCTGAGCGGCGTGCGTTGGGAACTTGTGCCAGACTGTGCGCTCGAATGCTGCACAACACAGGAGATTGCCATGAAAAAATTGCTACCTTTCGTATTGGCGCTAGCGGCGACTTCAGCGCTGGCAGATGTCACGGTGCCGCTGCAGCAAGTGGATGAAAAGGGCGTGGGCGCTGCTGTGGGGCAGGTGGTTATTTCAGAGACGCGCTACGGCTTGGTGTTCACGCCGAATCTGCACGGTCTCACAGCGGGGCTGCACGGCTTCCATCTGCACGAGAACGCCAGCTGTGCGCCGTCCACCAAAGACGGCAAAGCGGTGCCAGCGGGTGCAGCCGGCGGCCATTACGACCCTGAGAATACCGAGGTGCACGGCATGCCCTGGGGCAACGGCCATTTGGGCGATTTGCCGCCGTTGTATGTGGATGCCAAGGGTTTTGCCACCCAGCCAGTGTTGGCACCGCGCCTGAAGCTGTCGGATCTTAAAGGCCGTGCGCTGATGATTCACACCGGCGGCGACAACCACGCCGATCACCCTGCGCCCTTGGGCGGTGGTGGTGCGCGTGTTGCCTGCGGGGTGGTGCGCTAGCGAGAGCGGTGCGCAGTGATTTGCTGCGCCAATGCCGTGTTGCATGATGAGCAGTTGAACTGCGTCACGTTACGCGTTACATTGAGGCATGATAAAGACATTTGCAGATAAGCATACAAAAGAGCTTTTCGAAACGGGCAAATCAAAGAAGGTGGCAGCAGATGTGCTTTCTAGAGCCATTCGTAAGTTGGAGTATGTGAACTTTGCAATTAGCTTGGATGACTTGAAAGTACCACCGGGAAACAAGCTTCACTTGCTGTCGGGTGATCGCAAAGGGCAGCACGCTATTGCCGTCAATGACCAATGGCGCATTTGTTTTAGATTCAGTGATGGCGATGCATATGATGTTGAGTTTTGTGATTACCACTGACAAAAGGTAACGATTATGACCATTGAAAATGCAGGCACGCTTAAGCGCAAACCCACGCATCCAGGTGAAATGTTGCGCGAGGATTTTATCCCTGACTATGGTCTTACAGTGGCAAGCTTGGCTGATGCGTTAGGTGTTTCTAGGCAATCCATCAATGAATTGTTGAGGGAACGGCGTGCGCTTAGTCCTGAAATGGCGATTCGACTCGGTCGCCTTTTTAATAATTCACCTGAGTTTTGGTTGAATGCGCAGCGAGCTGTTGATCTTTGGGTTGCGGCACAAGCCATTAAAAAAGAGGTGGTTCGTATTAGGCCTTTGCGTGCAGCGTAGTTGGTTAAGTTATGTGGAGTGTTAGGTGCCAGCGCTTATTTGCTGCGCCAATGCCGTTGCACGGTACTGCGCTTGCTGTAAGGCTTTGGTAGACAATTTTTCTGCTGCGCGATCGCGGTTTTGCACTTCTAGCGAATCGCCATTGACGGCGGCGAGTGCAAACCACGCGTAGGCTTCTGCATAATTTTGCGTGTAGCCGCGTCCTTCGAAATACATCATGCCTAAGACGGATTGCCCTGTGCTGTCGCCCTGCATGGCGGAGGTACGCGCCCAGCGCGCGGCTTGCGTGTAATCCTGTGGCACACCGATGCCTTCGTAATACAGGGTGGCGAGTATGCCTTGCGCGGCGGCGTTATTTTGTTGTGCCGCCAGTGTGAGCCAGCGCGCGGATTCCGGATAATTTTTTTCCACGCCCTCGCCGCGACTGTAAAAAGCAGCGAGCTGTAATTGCGCAGTGGCATCGCCGCTCTGCGCGCGCTGAGCGATGACGGCCAGTGCACTGGGTGTTGCGGGCGGTGTCGTTTGGCAGCCGCTGATGACGAGCAATGTTGCAAGCGCCAAACTGCGCCAGTGCGTCATGGTGTTAATCATCGCCGCTGAATAAATTGTCAAAACCTACTCCAAATTAACGCTTCAGATAGCGATAAAAATTTTCATGGCTGCCGAGTTTAAGTAAATATAAAACGATGTCAGATTCGTTGTATTCATAGGCAAGCAAAACTTCTTGTTGCTGGATGCGAAACTTGTATACGCGCACACCGGCAAGATCCCCCACTTTCATTTCTCCGATAGCGGGCTTGGCCATAATGGATTTCACAGCCGCATCAACGGCAATTTTTTGTTGCGGAGGTAATTTTTTAATCGCTTTAGCAAATTCATTGGTCTGTAATACTTTCATCCAAAAGAGTACTCACTCACTTCGCCCGTTTTGGCTTGGGCTCTGGCGCGCAAGAGTCCGATGATGAAATCGTAAGAGAGATCAGGGTTCTGCTCAGCGATGCGTCCCAGTGTTGCCCAGTGTTCAATCTGCTTGGGCGTAGAGCGGTGCGAGGCTTCGCCGTAGATACGGGCAGATTCAACGAGGGCGTCGTCAAGTTTGATAGCGGTGCTCATGGCGTGTCTCTAAAGGCTGCGAGTGCGTTTCAATTTACAACCTCTTGCAACCCGATGAAAGTCAGCGCACAAACGCGGAGCACGGGAAAACGCTGGATAAATTACCATGCTTGCTCGCGCTGGTAGAGGGGTATACTGAGCATGTCCTGAGATGCGCGCCAGTCGGTTTCGTCCTTGAGCCGATAATGCAAACTCCCCCGGATGTATCTCGTTCACTGCCGGTGTGCATGTCCGCCTCGCGGAAAGCCTAAAGGCAATGCTGATACACCCACCTTGAACCTTGGGTTCAAGGCTACGCCGGCAGCGGCATCTCGGGTCCTCTCCTTCTACATGCCTCCCTCTCGCTGCTCTGATGGCTTCCCGAAACCTTATGCGGCCTTAATTTCTTCCAGCAGTTCGGGATGGCGGTCTAACACTTTCAGCAATTTCACCAAGGCCAATGGCGGTTTGGTTTTGCCGGTTTCGTAACGCGAGAAGGCATTGATGCCGCCACCAAAAATCTCGGCAGCTTCCCGCTGATCTAGCGCCAGTTTCTTACGGACACTGGCAATAAACGATGGATCAACGATCGATGCATTCACCCGTTTGTTAAATGCCAGCATCAATTCCATGGTTCTTTTTGATTCTGCAGCATCCAGAATCGATTCGCCGCAAGCAGGGCAAAAACTGCCAGTCACCGATGAGATAACGGTTGATTCACCCTTGTAAACGTACGGTATGTCACGCGTGTCATGTATTAAATTCACTACGGCGCAAGAAGGGCATTTCATGTTCATAGCTCCTTGAAAGAAACGATGAGTACATCGTCCATCACTGTCAGTTTCAGATAGATTTCACCAGCAGCGGTCTTGGGCTTGTACACATCTTGCCAAATTTGATGGCTGGCGTGGGTTGTCATGCTCTTACAGAAATCTGATGGTTGTAATGCCATTACCACCGCTACCATTGCATCAAAATCTAGCCCTAAAGCAGTAGCGCCTTCACGGGCAGATTGAGTGGAGCGAATCTGCCCAGCTCCAGCCATGGTCTTAATGACAGACAACTTGCAGTGCGGTCGGCGCTTTTCCATAAGCTAACCTACTTGGTTATATTTGGCAACTTGGTTAATCAATGCCCTTTTTATTCACCACGCGACAAACTGTGTCGCGCTAGCCGAGAAACAACCGATACGCCGCGTTGTCGGTTTCTTCCTGCCAAGGGTAGTTGAGCGCGTTGAGGTATTTCTCCAGTTGCGCGTATTCCGCCGCTGGCACTTGCAAGCCCGCCAGCACGCGCCCGTCGGCTGCGCCGTGGTTGCGGTAGTGGAACAGCGAGATGTTCCAGCGTTGCCCCAGGCCGTTGAGAAAATGCATCAGCGCGCCCGGTCGCTCAGGAAATTCAAAGCGGAACAGGCGCTCGTCGGAAATCGTAGGCGCGTGACCGCCGACCATGTGGCGGATGTGCAGTTTCGCCATTTCATCGTCGGTCATGTCCAAAGCCTTGTAGCCGTTGCTGCCAAGTTCGCGCAGCAATTCGTGGCGATCATTGCTGCCGGCCGCCACTTGTATGCCCACAAAAATATGTGCCTGTTGTTGATCGGCGTAGCGGTAGTTAAATTCGGTGATGTTGCGCTTGCCCAACAATTTGCAAAACGCTTTGAAGCTGCCTGGTTTCTCGGGGATAGAGACGGCCAACACCACTTCGCGTTTTTCACCGATTTCGGTGCGCTCAGAAATATAGCGCAGGCGATCAAAATTGATATTCGCGCCGCTGTTAATCGCCACGAGATTTTCATTTTCTAACTGCTGTTCAGCCGCGTATTTTTTTAAACCCGCGAGTGCCAAGGCGCCGGACGGTTCGGCGATGGCGCGTGTGTCTTCAAAAATATCCTTGATCGCTGCACAAGTTTCATCGGTGCTGACGGTGATCACGCCGTCAATCGTTTTTTTCAAAATACGAAATGTTTCTTCGCCGATTTGTGCCACAGCGGTGCCGTCGGCAAACAAGCCCACTTGTGGCAGTTTCACGCGTTTTTTCTGCTGTATTGCCGCAGCGAGGCAGGCGGATTCTTCCGCTTCTACCGCAAATACTTTGACATCGGGGCGCACATACTTGATGTAAGCGGCCACACCCGCGCACAAACCGCCGCCGCCCACGGGCACAAAAACGGCGTGCAAGTTGTCGGGATGTTGGCGCAGGATTTCCATGCCCACCGTGCCTTGACCGGCGATGACATCGGGATCGTCGTACGGGTGCACAAAAGTCAGTCCTTTTTCTTGCATCAGTTGTTGTGCATGCGCAGAGGCTTCGTCATAAGTGTCACCGTGCAAAATCACCTTCGCACCGCGCGCTTTTACCGCGTCCACTTTAATGGCAGGTGTGGTGCGCGGCATCACAATAAACGCTTTCACACCCATGCGCGATGCGGCTAAAGCCAAACCCTGCGCGTGATTGCCCGCAGAAGCCGCTATCACGCCGCGCTCCAATGCCTCGGCAGACAGCTGGCACATTTTGTTGTAGGCGCCGCGCAACTTGAACGAAAACACTGGCTGCAAATCTTCGCGTTTCAGCAACACGCGATTGCCGATGCGCGTCGAGATTGCCTGCATCACATCCAGCGGTGTTTCTTGTGCCACATCGTAGACGCGGGCATTGAGTATGCGTTTGATATAAGTGTGTGGCATGGCAACCTCCGGTGCGTGCATGGTATCGGCAGCGGTAGCCGCTGTGCAATGAAACGCGGTAAAAACCTGTGCTAACCTTCTGTCGCAATGAAATGCAGTAAAACAAGGAGCCTGCTATGTCGATCACCCACCCATTTTCACAAGATGCCGATGCCGTTTTCGCCGCAATGACCAATAGCGATTGGTTGATACAGCGCTGTACCGATCTGGGTGAAAAAAACATCAGCTGCGCGGTGACAGAAAATGGCCGCAAAACAACTGTGCAGCTGAAACGCACCGTGAAGCGCGATCTGCCCAAAGTATTGGCGGCGATGTTCAATGCAGAAAACACACTGACGATGAATGAGCAGTGGGAAGTAGTGGGCAGTACCTACATGGGCACCTACAGTGTGGAGGTGCAGGGTCAGCCGGTGAATTTGTCCGCGCGTTTCAAATTAAAACCCGCTGCTGATGGCGGTTGTGAGTACAGCATCGATTACCAGTGCAAAGCCGCGATTCCCTTGGTGGGAAAAAAAGTGGAAGAATTTATTATTTCGCAAACAGCCAATGGTTTAGCGCAAGAAATTGATTGGTTAAAGAAAAAACTCAGCGGCACTTGAAACAAGAGGAAGCAAAAGCGTGGAGCTAGTGGAATACCAGCTGATGGATGCGTTGGAGCAAGAGTTCTGGTGGTATCGCGGTTTACATGCGGTGATTGTTGAACGATTGTTGCAGTTAAACCTGCCCGCGCAAGCCAAAGTGTTGGATGCGGGTTGTGGCACAGGCGGTATGTTGGTGCATTGGCAACATGTTGCGCCGCATTATGCTTATGCCGGTTTGGAGTGGCACAGCGAAGCCGCTGCGATGGCGGAGAAAAAAACGGGCTTGCCGATTGTGCGCGGCAGCGTTAATGCCTTGCCTTATGCCGATGGCGAATTCGCAGCGATTTTTTCGCAAGATGTTATCTGTCATCGCAATGTTGATGAGGCGGCGATGCTGCGCGAGTGTCGTCGCTGCCTGCAATCTGGCGGGCATTTATTGTTGAATGTGGCGGCTTATCAATGGATGACTTCGGCGCACGATGTTCATGTACACGCGGATCGCCGTTACACCACAGCACGACTGCATCAGTTATTGCATGAAAATGGTTTTGAAATCGTAGAAACAGGTTATTGGAACAGTTTGTTGTTTCCCTTGATGGTTTTACATCGCATGACGGTAGGAAAAAACAAAACAGAAAGTGATGTTGCGCCGCTGCCCGCATGGCAAAACCGTTTGTTTTTCGGCATTCTCGATCGTGAACGCCGCTGGCATCTGCGCTTGCCATTCGGTGGTTCGGCTTGGATACACGGGAGAAAACGGTGAGCAAAACAGAAATAACTTCCAGTGTGAGTGAGTGTTTTGAATTTGCACTGTCGATCGTGGTGCCGGTGTACAACGGTGCGAGCTCTATCGGCGTATTGGTGGATGCCCTAGCGCAGTTGGATGTAGAAGGCGGTTTGGAAGTGGTGTTGGTCAACGACGGTAGCCCAGACAATTCGTTAGCAGTGTGTCGTGAGTTGTGCAAAAAAAATGCCGTGGCGTTGACCGTGGTAAATCTCGCGCGAAATTTTGGCGAACACAACGCAGTGATGGCCGGTTACGCGCACGCGCGCGGCGCTTACATCATCAATATGGATGATGATTTACAAAACCCGCCGGAAGAAGTGTTGAACTTGTGGCAGCACACGCGTAACAACCATTACGATGCGGTGTATACCTTTTACGAACAAAAACAGCACGACAGTTGGCGCAACTGGGGCAGCCGCTTTACCAATTGGTGTGCCGATGCGGTGATCGACAAACCCAAAGGTCTGTACCTCTCCAGCTTCCGCTGCGTGAGTGCATTTTTGGCAAAGCAAATTGTGGAGCACTGCGGGCCGTTTCCTTACATTGACGGTTTAATATTTCAGATCACACAAAATGTCGGCACATTGGCGGTTCGGCATTTGCCGCGCGCGAACGGGGAGAGTAATTACACGATTCGCCGTTTGGTGCGTTTGTTTTTATCGATGTTGCTTAATTTTTCTGTGCTGCCCTTGCGCATCGGTACGCTGGTCGGCGTGTTGCTTGCTGGTGTTGGTTTGGTTGGTTTTTTTGCAATTTTGGTGGAAGCCTTGTTTGCCGATATCCCGCGCGGTTGGGCGTCGATGATGGCGGGCGTGCTCACGCTCACCGGCGTGCAGTTGATGATGCTGGGTGTGATCGGTGAGTACCTCGGCCGCATGTTTCTCACCATCAACAAAAAACCGCAATTTGTAGTGCGCGATATCGAGCGCAACGGCAAAGCAAAACGCGGCGAGTAAATCATGTCTTTATTACGATTAGAAAAGGCTGAGCTGGCTTTCGGCACGCATGTGCTGTTGGATAGCGCCAACTTAAATATTGCAGCGGGTGATCGCATCGGTTTGCTCGGGCGCAACGGCGCAGGCAAATCTTCGTTGTTGAGTTTGATCGCGGGGCGCACGCAGCCGGACAGTGGGCAAGTGTGGCGTACTGCCGGTGTGCGCATCGCAGAATTGCAACAGGAATTGCCGGAAGCCAGCGAGCAAACCGTGTATGACTGGGTGGCCGGCGGTTTGCAAGAAGCGGGCGAATTATTGGCGCAGTATCACCATTTATTGACGCAGCCTTTAGACGACGACGCAACGCTAGAAACATTACAGCGCGTGCAAACCGCTTTAGAAGCCGTAGACGGTTGGCGTTTGCAGCAGCAAGTGGAAACCGTGCTGACGCGCTTGCAGTTATCGCCAGATGTGGCGTTGCAAAGTTTGTCGGGCGGTTGGCGCCGCCGCGCCGCTTTAGCGCGCGCACTGGTGCAGCAGCCGGATATTTTATTGTTGGACGAACCGACTAACCATTTGGATATAGAAGCCATTACTTGGTTGGAGCAGGAGATCGCCGCGTTTGCCGGCGCCGTGGTGTTGATTACGCACGACCGCAGTTTTTTGCAAAAAACCGCCACGCAAATTTGGGAAATTGATCGCGGGCAGGTGTTGGTGTGGCGCGGCGATTATCGCGGTTTTTTAGAATACCGCGAGCAGCGTTTGGCCTCGGAAGAAAAAAGTAACAGCGAGTTTGATAAAAAACTGGCGGAAGAAGAGCGCTGGATACGCACCGGTATCAAAGCGCGGCGCACGCGCAATGAAGGCCGTGTGCGCGCACTGGAAGCCATGCGCGAGCAGCGTGCAGCGCGGCGCGAGCAAACCGGTTCTGCGCGTATGCAGCTCGATCAAGCGGTGCAATCTGGCAAATTGATCGCTGAATTAGAGCGCGTGAGTTTTGCTGTCGGCGAGAAATCCATCATCAAGGATTTATCGCTTGCTGTGATGCGCGGTGATCGCATCGGCTTGATCGGTGCCAACGGCAGCGGCAAAAGTACGCTGTTGAAATTAATCCTCGGTGAATTGCAGCCCACCAGCGGCACGATTAAGCGCGGCACCAAATTGCAAGTGGCGTATTTCGATCAACTGCGCGCGACTTTAGATTTGCAAGCCACGGCAGTAGAAAACGTGGGCGGCGGTCGCGACTTTATCGACATCAACGGCAAGCCGCTGCACATCATCAGCTACCTCAACAATTTTTTATTTGATGCAGCGCGCCTGCGCACACCGGTGTGGCGTTTGTCCGGCGGCGAACAAAACCGTTTGATACTCGCCAAGTTGTTCAGCCAGCCCGCCAATTTATTGGTGTTGGACGAGCCGACCAATGATCTCGATTTAGAAACACTGGAATTGCTGGAAGAGTTATTGTGCGATTTTGAAGGCACGGTATTGTTGGTGAGCCACGACCGCAGTTTTGTCGACAATGTGGTCACCAGCACCGTGGTATTTGAAGGCAATGGCGTCATCAATGAATTCGTCGGCGGTTACAGTGACTGGCAAAATGCTGTAGCCAGTGCCGCTAAAAAACCGGCGGCTTCTGCATCAAGTGCCGCGCAAAAACCGGCCGCGCCCGCCGCCAATCCAACAAAGGCAGCAGCGGGAAAACTGTCGTACAAATTACAGCGCGAGCTGCAAGAATTGCCGGAAAAAATTGAACACCTAGAAAGCGAAATTGCCGCGCTCACTGCGCAGACGCAGGAGCCAGCGTTCTACAGCCAAACGCACCAGCAAACGCGCGCCGTGTTGGATGAGCTGAGTGCTAAACAAGTGCAACTGGATGCCTGTTATGCGCGCTGGGCGGAGTTGGATAATACATAAAAATCTGCAAGCTACTGAATCACACGCAGGGATCTTGAGTGATCTGCTATATTTTGCTTTGTGTATATTATGCTAATATATACACACTCAACCAAACCGCAAGTGGGTGAATGATGAGAACCAACATCGTGATTGATGATGTTTTGATGTCCAATGCACTCAAAGCTTCAGGGTTAAAAACCAAAAAAGATGCTGTAGAGGAAGGGCTGAGGCTATTGGTGCAAAGAAATGCGCAGCGTGAAATACGCAAACTGCGTGGCCAAATAAATTGGGATGGTGATTTGAGCCAGATGCGGGGCGCAAAATGATTCTGGTGGATACCAGTGTCTGGATTGACTATTTAAACGGTAACGCGAATAAATTCACTGACAAATTAGACTCGGCTTTATTTAACGGGGAAGTTGTTATTGGCGATTTAATTCTGCTGGAGATATTGCAAGGAATTAAAAGTGATAAGGACTGCAAGCGCGTAAAAACAATGTTAAGCAAGCTAGATCAATATGAAATGCTAGGTCATAGCGCTGTCGAAAGATGCGCTGAAAATTACCGCCACCTGAGAAAATGCGGCGTAACTATCAGAAAAACAACGGATGTGGTAATTGCCTCATTCTGTATAGACAACCGACTGCCCCTGCTGTTTTCTGATAGAGACTTCCTCCCTTTTGTTGAGCGCCTTGGCCTTCGGTCTGCTTTAACTCACGCCTGACGCCAGTTGTGCGCGCAGGCCGTGGTCATGATGTCCTTGGAGGACTACAAGGCGCTTGAAGAAACGGCCTATCTGCTGCGCAGCACCAAGAATACCCAACGGCTTCTGGCCTCCATTGCTTAGCTTGAAGCAGGGCAAGGTCAAGAGCGGAGCTTGGTGGAGTGAAACTGATCTTCTCCGAGCGGCGTTGACGGTAATCCCCCCTAAAAACCACCGGCTTCAAAAGTAGAAAATTCTCGTAACATGACCCGAGGAGGTTCTACATGCGCACATCGAAGTTTACCGACAGCCAGATCATGGCGATTTTGAAGCAGGCCGAGGGCGGCACACCTGTTCCGGCGCTGTGTCGCGAGCACAACATCAGCAGCGCGACGTTTTATAAATGGCGAGCACGCTTTGGCGGCATGGATGTGTCGCTGATGGCGCGTCTGAAGGAGCTGGAAGACGAAAACCGCCGCTTGAAGAAGATGTACGCCGAGGAGAAGCTGAAGGCAGAGATTGTGCAGGAGGCGCTCACAAAAAAGTGGTGAGGCCATCTCAGCGCAAAGAGATGGCCCAGCGTGCGGTGACGGAAAACCGTGTCAGCATTCGCGTGGCGTGTCAGGCGTTTGCTATTAGCGAAAGTTGTTATCGGTATGAAGCCAAGCTGTCTGATGAAAATGCTGAGATTGCTGACTGGTTGATCCGCTTGACGAACAACCAAAAGAACTGGGGCTTTGGTTTGTGTTATCTGTTTTTGCGCAACGTCAAAGGTTTTGCTTGGAACCACAAGCGCGTGTATCGCATTTATCGCGAGTTGGAATTAAACCTCCGCATCAAGCCGAAAAAGCGCATTGTTCGTGAGAAACCGCTGCCATTGTCGGTGCCAACAACGATCAACACATCGTGGTCGATGGATTTTATGCACGACAGTTTGAGCAATGGGCGCGCCTACCGTTTGTTCAATGTGATTGATGATTTCAATCGTGAAGCCTTGGGCATGGAAATTGATTTTTCACTGCCGTCTTTGCGCGTGATACGCACACTGAATCAGATCATCGAGTGGCGAGGTGCACCGCAAAAAATTCGCTGCGACAATGGGCCGGAGTACATCAGCCATACACTGAAGCACTGGGCAGAACAGCGCGGTATTTGCATTGAATTTATTGAGCCGGGTAACCCGCAGCAAAATGCGTATATTGAGCGTTACAACCGCACGGTGCGCTATGAGTGGCTGGGGCAATACCTGTTTGATTCGTTAGATGAAGTGCGAGATGTTGCCACGCGCTGGCTCTGGACTTACAACCATGAACGGCCGAACATGGGCATCGGCGGCATCACCCCGATGCAAAAACTGGCGCGAGCGGCGTGATGGCTGTGCACTTGTGGACAACACCGCACGCGGTGATTGCCCACAGGGCGCACAGCACAACGACCACATCAAACCAGATGGCCAAACGTTCTACTTTTGAGAACGGTGAAAAATGGGGGATTACCGTTGTAACAGGCGCGTCAGCTGCGCTTCGCATTCTTGCATCGCCAAGCCAAAGTGCGTGATGTCCGCCAAGAGTAAGTACAGTTGTGGCGCAATGGGTCGTAGCAGAGCGTTATCCATCAACAAGGGAGCTTGCTTGAGAAACTGCTCTACAGAACAAGGCGCTTCAATGCCGAACTCACGCAAGATACTGCGCAACAAATTGATGCGCTGTGTGCGATTGCCTTTCCATTGTTCACGCAATCGGTGCAGATGTTGAATCATCTGTTGTTGCTCGGTTTTAACGGGAACCGGATGCATCTTGCTAGCACGCGCTGCTTCCAAAATAGCATCGCAATCATTGCGATCGGTTTTGTTGCGCTGGCGATAAGGTTTTACATAACGGGCATGCAGCAACACGCAGTGATGCCCCAGTGTTTGCGCAAAACGCGCCCAGTAATGCGCCGTGCCATAGGCTTCCATGATGAACAGTGAAGGCTCGGTTTGTGCTTGGATATAGCGTACAAACGCCATCCGCGATAAGCGTTTGTGCGCAGAGACAACGCCATTGCGTTCGGCTTCCGCCACTTGAAATACATCTTTTGCTAAATCAACAGCAATGCGTTTACGATACATGGCAACATTCCTCGGGAATCAACAGGTTTGCATACGATGATCCAAACCGTGGTACAAGAGGAGTCCATTACAGCACTCAAGGCCGCTCACATTCGTTCGCTGGACAGCCTCAATCGGCGCATGCTTCGCATTTTACGCGCCGCCCTTCGCTGCCCCTTAGCTCTGCGTTAGGGGCTTAGCTGCGCATCAACATCCATGTGTTTGTGCAGAATACGAATAATTTCAATGCTGGTTTGGCTGCCAACTTTGTAGAAAATAATATGGCTGCCTTGCGGAAATTTTTTGTAACCAGCTTTTATATTGTCACAGGCTTTGCCAGCCAGAGGAGTATCTGCCAGCATATGGAACGCTTCGTCCAATTGTTTAATGTACAAGTTGCGTTGTTCTCTTCCCCAGGTTTTTTCGGTAAAAAGAGCAATCGCGTACAAATCTTCTTTGGCTTTATGGGTTAGCGCAAATACCTTCATCTGCTACCGTTATCCAGTTCGGCGATAAACGCACTATAGCTGTAATCGGTCAACCCGCTTTGTTCGCCTTCGTTCAGCATGCGGCGCAGGGCATCCAATTTGCTTTCAGAGTTTTCAAGCAATCTCAGCGCTGCGCGTACCACTTCGCTGGCAGAACCATAGCGCCCACTCTCCAGTTGGTGTGCAATAAAGCCGTCAAAGTGCTCGCCAAGGCTAATGCTGGTATTTTTGGCCATGTTTAAACCTCGCAAATTACCAATAAATACCGAATTATGGTACTTTGACAGTGACGCATTAGTCAATAGAGCCCCTAACAAGTCGTATATGGACTCCTCCTGCAAGCGGTGAATAAAACTTTTTTAACAGCGTCGATGTAGCGGTTGCATTCGACTATTCGGCCTTTGGTTGCGTGTCATGCACGTTGGCCATTCTGTAATTCGCACGATGGGAGCCAAGCGCTCAAGCGATCACAAGGATCAGAATTGTTATCGGCTTTACCCATCGACGGACTTGCCGTTTCGACAGACTGTTGTTGTTCACCACAACCACAAGAAAGGGTTTTGGACTTCCCACGGAAAGCATGACAGCCACTAGCCTCAAATGGAGGCATGTTCAAATGCCTCGGGACTGACGCCACCGAGGTGACTGTGGCGTCGGGTTCGATTGTAGAACACCTCGATGTAATCGAAGATATCTGCGCGTGCTAAATCACGGGTTTTATATATCCGTTTACGAATACGCTCCTTTTTTAAACTGCTAAAGAACGATTCCGCTACGGCATTGTCCCAGCAGTTACCGCGACGGCTCATGCTGGGCTCAAGGCGGTTAGCGCCACAGAAACGGCGCCAATCATCGCTGCCGTATTGGCTGCCTTGATCCGAATGCACCAATACAGTTTGCGTTGGTTTTCTGCGCCAAAGCGCCATCATTAGCGCATCCAAAACCAATTCGCGCGCAATGGTGGGCTTCATAGACCACCCAACAACTTTCCGCGAATGTAAATCCAACACAACCGCCAAGTAGAGCCAGCCTTGCCATGTTCGGATGTAGGTGATGTCGGTCACCCACGCACGATCCGGCTGATCCACTGTAAATTCTCGATTGAGTGTGTTGGGAGCCAGTATAGATGGTCTTCCGCGCCGCGCTCGTGGCGATTTATAACCTCTAATAGCAGCTATTTTGTTTGTGCGCATAATACGCGCCACGCGATGCTTGCTACAGGTTTCACCCGCTTCACGCAAATCCGCCAATATCCGTGGTGCACCATACACGCCGCCACTGGCATCGTAAGAAGCCCTAATCACTGTCAACAACCGTTGATTTTCAATGGCTCGATTCGACAGTGGTTTGTGCACCCATGCATAAAAACCCGAGCGTGAAACACCCAATAGCCTGCACATCACAGCAATACAAAATTCATGGCTGTGGTCATTAATGAATCGGTACTTTACTCGTGCTCCCGCGCAAAGTACCGAGCGGCCTTTTTTAGTATGTCGCGCTCCTCTTCTGTCCGTTGCAATTGAGCGCGCAATCTAAGAATTTCAGTCTTGGCGGCCAGTAATTCTGTGGCCTGCTGATCCGATTTGTCAGGCTTGATTGCTTTGACCCATTTGTACAAACTGTGCGTAGAGACGCCTAATCGCTGGGAAACTTCAGCAACGGAATAACCTCGATCGACAATTTGTCGTACGGCCTCTTCTTTAAATTCGGGCGGAAAACATTCAATACTCATGGCTTGCTCCTATGAAAGAATCATAGGCCAGTACTGTCTACCAAACCATGGGAAGTCCAGATGCCTAACAAGTTGCCGAGTGAAGAAAACCGATTGAAGCAAGTACGAACTGTTTGCCGTAGAAACAAACGCACTATTGCCGCGTTGTTGTTATTGCTGTTGGCGATGGGTTGTACGCCGATGTTGCTGCATAAATTGGATGAACAATTTGGTGTGGCAGATAAAACCCGCTATGACGCGCCGCCAAAGCCCGTTGCAGACGCGCCAGAATATTGGCGCGATGTGCGACCTGTGCTCGAACAGCGCTGCACGGTGTGTCACGGTTGTTACGATGCGCCCTGTCAGCAGAACCTAACTTCGTGGGACGGTATTGTGCGAGGCGCAAGCAGTGAGCAAGTTTACGCCAATCATTTGCGTGCAGTAGAGCCGACGCGCTTGTTTATTGATGCACAGTTGCCGTCGGAATGGCGCGATAAAAAATTTCATCCAGTGTTAAACGAGCGCAATAATGTGCGAGAAGCAAATTTGCAAGGCAGCGTGTTATACCGTGTTCTCGATTTAAAACGCAAAAATCCATTGCCAAATATGGAGGTTTTAAATCCAAAAATATTTGATTTTTCTTTGGACAGAAAACAGACCTGCCCAACCATTGAAAACATGCCAGCCTTTGAAAAAGACCACGCACAGTGGGGCATGCCATTTGGGTTGCCGGCTTTATCAAGTAAGGAGTTCGCCACGATAGAAAGTTGGCTGGCAGCCGGTTCGCCGGCGGCAGAAAAGCCGGCGTTGCCAGTGGCGTTGCAAAAACAAATTGCGCAATGGGAAATGTTTTTTAATGGCAACTCGCTCAAGCAGCAGCTAGTCAATCGTTATCTCTACGAGCATTTGTATTTGGCGCATCTCTATTTTGATGAAGTGCGTACCACGAATCGATATTTCTTTCGTTTGGTGCGCTCTACAACCCCGCCGGGTGAGCCGATTGCAGAGATTGCTACGCGCCGCCCTTATGACGCTCCAAACGCGGTAACTTTTTGGTACAGATTGCGCTTGGAGACTGGCAGCATTATTGAAAAAACACATATGCCGTATGTTTTAAACGGTGCACGCAAAGCAAAGTGGATAGAATGGTTTTTGGATGTTGATTATGCGGTAAATGCATTGCCTTCATATGCGCCGGAAGAGGCGGGTAACCCGTTTATCGCGTTTCAAGCGTTGCCCGTGCAAGCGCGCTATCGTTTTCTGTTGGATGAAGCGCAATTTGTGATTGACACCTTTATTAAAGGGCCTGTGTGTCGCGGCCAGGTGGCACTTGGCGTCATTGAGGATCATTTCTGGGTGTTTTTTGTCGACCCAGATCGTATGCCGCCAGAAGAAACGGCGGAATTTCTTGCGCAAGAAAGTAAAAATTTGCGTCTGCCGGCAGAAGATGAAAGCAATGCGGGTATATTAGACTGGTTGAAATATTCACGGTTGCAGAAGGCTTATTTGGGTGCAAAAGCACACGCATTGCAAAAAGTTATTGGAAATAGCAATGGTCTGACTTTGGATTTGGTGTGGGACGGTGATGCAAGCAATGACAATGCCGCGTTGACCGTTTTTCGACACAGCGATAGTGCGTCAGTCGTAAAAGGCATGGTTGGGCAGCATCCGGAAACAGCATGGTTAATTAGTTATGGATTGTTGGAGCGCATCTATTACTTATTAGCGGCAGGATTTGATGTTTACGGTAGTCTTGGACATCAACTCAACACACGGCTTTATATGGACTTTTTACGCATGGAAGGCGAAGCCAATTTCTTGGCCTTACTGCCGCGTTACGCACGAAAACCCACTCGTGATAGCTGGTATCGTGGAGCCAGCGACAATGTCAAACAATATCTCTATGGCGAGCACTTTAATTTTTCTGCTGAGACAGACGTTGTTTATCGAACGGATAAACCAAAACAAGAATTGTATAGATTGATAACGGCGCGTATCGGTAAAAATGTGTCACAAGAGTTTTCCTTGACGAAAGAGCCAAGTAAAAACATACACACAATGGTAAATCGCTTGCAAAATATACGCGGCGCTGGACTATCTGTGTTTCCACAGAACAGCATTCTGCGCGTGGATGATGGCAAGAAAAGCCGTTACTTCACACTGTTAAACAACAGCAGTTACAGTAATATTTCGCAACTGCTGCAAGCAGACGAACGCCGCCGCCCAAACGAAGATTACCTCACAGTTGTACCAGGCATCATCGGCGCGTATCCCAATGCATTTTTTATAGTGACAGAGGATAGTGCGCCGGCTTTTGTTTCATCATTGAAAAAAATGAAGACAGAAGAGGACTACAAAGCACTGGCCGATACATTCGCCATGCGAAGAACAAACCCTGATTTCTGGCGTTTCAGCGATGATTTGCACAGCTATTATGAAAAACAGAAGCCGATAGCAAGCGGCATTCTTGACTACAATCGATTTGAAAATCGATGATCGATGGTGATGGCATGACGCACCGTGAAGCACATCGTTCACATCGCAGCGGTTGGTTGCGTGCAGCGATGTTGGGTGCCAATGACGGCATTATTTCTACCAGCAGTCTTATCATTGGCGTCATGATGGCCAATACAACGCAAAGCGATATTGTGTTGGCTGGTTTTGCAGGGTTGGTGGCGGGCGCGATGTCGATGGCGGCCGGGGAGTTTGTGTCGGTTAGTGCGCAAGCGGACACTGAAAAAACAGACCTCGAAATAGAGCGCCAATCGCTGGCAAAAAATTATGAGTCAGAAAAAATTGAGTTGGCGCAAATCTATGAAGCGCGCGGCTTAACACCGGCACTTGCGCTGCAAGTGGCAGAGCAATTGATGTCGCACGATGCACTCGGCGCGCATGCCCGCGATGACATTGGCATAACGGACGCTGGCATGGCGCGTCCGTTGCAAGCGGCGTTGTGGTCAGCCGCATCCTTTTCGGTTGGCGCCTTGCTGCCCTTACTGCTGGCGTGGTGGTGTTCGCCGCCCTACTTGCTGACGATGGTCGCCCTGCTCTCGCTGGTATTTCTGGCGGTATTAGGAGCCGCTGGTGCGTACATTGGTGGTGCGCCTATGCGTCGAGCGGCAATGCGAGTAACTTTTTGGGGTGCGCTAGCGATGGCCGTTACGGCGTTAGCGGGACACTGGTTTGGTGTGATGCTCTAGTTCAGCCACTATCCATCGCCATCAATACCGGCGAAAATGTCGGCTTGCTCAGTCGTAGCACTATTAAAATCAAAAGGTTACTGTGTAAATGCTGTTAATGATCGATAATCATAATTACAGTTTCTAAACGTCTCAGAACGTCTCAAATATCCCAAAAACCTCAATAAAATATACAATCCGCATCTCATTGTGTCTCAGGTATTCCTTGAAAGCTCAGTCAATTGGGGGTACCGTTGGGGGTATCGAAATCACGATAACTACGATACTTTATGTCCCTAACAGACCTCAAAATCAGAACCGCCAAGCCTGCAGACAAGCAATACAAGCTTAGCGATTCAGGCGGACTCTACTTGCTCGTAAAGCCAAACGGCGCCCGTCTTTGGCGACTTAAGTACCGCCTTGCAGGCAAGGAAAATGTATTCGCCATTGGCGAGTACCCTGCTATTGCACTGGCTGAAGCGAGACAACGTCGAGACATTGCCAAGAAGTCCATCAAAGAGGGGGCGAATCCAGCCCACACTCGCCAGACTACATTGCTTGCGATCCATACCGAGAATGCCACCACCTTCGAGTCGGTTGCTAGGGAGTGGATAGAAAAGAAAAGCCCGGCTGGACGCCTTACTATCTCAGGCAGGTAGAAGGCTTCCTGAAAGCTGATGTTTTCCCTTTCATTGGCCTTTTGCCCATCAGAACTGTAACTGCTGCATTGTTATTGGACGTTATCACCCGCGCAGAAAGCAGGGGGGCGGAGACCGTTGCTCTCCTGATTCGGCAATGGTGTTCTGCCATATTTCGTTATGCTGTTGCTACGCTGAGAGCAGATCATGACCCTGCAGCAGCCCTTCGCGGAGCCATCCATCGTCCCAAAACAGTGCACAAAAAGCCTCTTACACGCGACCAGATCAGTGAACTCCTTAAGGCACTAGAACATCATGGCGGGTACCGCACGACCGTTATTGCCATGCGGTTGATGCTGTTGACCTTCGTTCGTACCGTCGAGTTGCGAGCTGCCACATGGTCAGAATTTGATCTGGGCAGAGCAGAATGGCGTATACCTGCCGAACGCATGAAAATGCGGGAGCTACACATCGTCCCGCTGCCCCAGCAAGCAATAGTTCTATTAATAGAACTTCAAAAGCACACGGGTAATGGTGATTACCTGTTCCCTAACCGCCGAACACCCAATACTTGCATGACAGGCACCACGCTGAACCGGGCTCTTGAGCGAATGGGATTCAATGGCAAAGGCAGCATCGGATTCTCCGGGCATGGATTCCGTGCCACCGCCTCAACCATGTTAAATGAAATGGGATACCGCTCTGAAGTGATTGAAAGACAACTTGCTCATGCGGAGCGTAACAAAGTGAGAGCCAGCTACAACCAAGCCGAATACATGGAAGAGCGTCGATCTATGATGCAGCAGTGGGCCGACTTTATTGACCAAGTTGCCGAGAAAAGTACAGCCCAGTTACAACCAGACAAAGTATCTGGAGGCGCGTAAATTCACGCCGGCGCAATGATAAATATTTTCGGTTATTTCACTTATTTTGTTTATTTCGTTTAATCTATACTGGTTGTTGTTCGTGGTTAGACATTGTTTGTTTAGGAGTTCGTGATGAGTACCAGCCACAATATTGTGCATTTGCCCACCCAGCCGGAAGTGGAAGAGGCTAAAATCTCCAGCCGGATGCTCAGCAAATATGCTGACGCAGACCGTGTGCAAATGACGCTGAAAGCCAGCAACGGCCAAGCAGAAGACTTCGTGCTGCCTGGCCCTGTGTTGCAAATGCTGTTGGACATTCTGTCTGAAATGGCCAGAGGCAATGCCATTAGCCTGATGCCCATTCATCACGAATTGAGCACGCAAGAAGCTGCCAATATGTTGAATGTAAGCCGCCCTCACTTGGTCAGCCTGTTGGAAAAGGGTAGCCTGCCGTTCCGCAAAGTGGGTTCGCATCGCCGCGTGCAGGCGAAAGATGTGCTGGAATACAAAGCCAACATTGATCAGCTTCGCTTAGAGACCTTGAACGAATTGACAGCCTTTTCGCAAGAACAAGGCATGGGATACGAACATTAAATGGCCAGATTTTCGGTCATCTTGGATGCTTGTGTCTTATACCCGGCACCAATGCGGGACGCACTGTTGCGTCTCGCTGCTACTAATTTGTTCAAAGCGTATTGGACAGATCAGATACACGAGGAATGGATAAACGCCCTGTTACGGCAGGGCAAATATTCACGGGAAACGCTGGAAAAAACGCGTGATCTAATGGACAGGCATGTTCCTGATGCCATAGTCACAGGTTACGAAAACCTGATAGAAAGTATTGAACTACCCGATCTTGATGACCGGCATGTATTGGCTGCTGCGATCAAATGCAAAGCCGATGCAATCGTTACGTCCAACCTGAAAGATTTTCCAGAAGATCTTTTGGCCGCTTATCAAATTGAAATTATCCACCCAGATGATTTTATCTATTACCAGATTGATATGGCACCGGCTGTTTGTTGCACTGCTTTTAGAGAGCAACGTATGGCACTGAATAAACCTCCGATGACAGTGGATGAATTTCTGACCAATTTACAGAAACAACAACTGCCACAAACTGTATCTCTGTTGAGGCAATACGCTGGTTTACTGTAACCACCAGATCATTTGAAAGGTCGCCAGGAAATGTTGCAAGTAGAAGAATTGGATGGTTGTTGGGTATTCATAGAACAACCGTCAGCCAGCGAGGATGATGCCTGTTTAGACAAAGCTCTGGATGCTTGGCATAGCGGGCAAGATCAACTAGCAGAATCCCTGTTCAGTAAATTGCTTGCCAAAAATCCTTTCCATATTGATGCGATGCATCACCTGTCGCTGTTATATGACGCTGTGGGGGATTTTGAATTTTCATACATGGCAGCACAGGCTGCTGTCAGCATCGGATTGCAGGCCTTGCCGCCGACATTTCAGTGGGACACAGCCCGAATGGAATGGGGCTCTTGGAGCAACAGGCCTTTCTTGCGTGCCTACCATCACCTTGGCCTGTGCTATTGGGGTCAAGGTGCAGTGAAAGAAGCGATCACCGTGTTCAGCCGCTTGTTGTCAATTAATCCCATGGATAACCAGGGCGTGCGAGGGGTGTTACCCATGTGCTGGTTTGAATTGAATGATCCGTGGAATGCAGTCAAACACTGTCGCCAGTATCAGGACGATACTTTTCCTGAAGTCACCTATTCGCATGCACTGGCACTGGTTATGATCGGGGAGACCGGCATTGCAAAAACTGTCTTGCAGGAAGCGATTGCAGAATTACCGTTAGTAGCAAAAGAGCTGCTCAAGAAAAAACATCCACGTCCCAAGGGGTTAAGGCCGGACACTGTCATCTATGGCAGCGCAGGCCAAGCGTATGCCTATTGGCAACAATATGGAAAATATTGGGAAGCTACGCCAGCGGCAATGGATCTTTTGAAAGATTGCGCTGCGAAATAGTTTCCAAAACCGGTAGTGATTCATGTATTAAATTTTTGGCCTAATCACTTGGAACATACATGCTCAAAAATCCGCACCACTAATCAACGTCACCTTTCCGGCACTTTGTATTGGCTTCTTGACGCTAGGAGCATCATATCCAGGTATTCTGATAATGATGTCTGAATACCTTGCTGCGTTAATTGTTTTTAAAGTAAGCGCAAAATGCCAGGCAAGATGAGCCTGATTAACCAGCGTAATGGCCGCAGTATGCAGTTAACAATCTTTAGCTTCTCAGCCATTTCTTGGCGATAAGCTGAAAAGTTATGGCGCTGGTATTGCAGTAGCTTTTGACTCTCAGTGGTATCCATCCAGTGTGTATAAAACTCACCCTTACCATGGACGGATAAAGGTAAGGATATGCCCAGAGATTCAAAGGCTGTGTTGATGAAATCCTTGTGTGTGACCTGACAAGATTCGCCGCCGCCTATCAGCAGTATTTTATTGACGGCTTCTTCAGTACAAGCTGCTTTACACATGGCATAAGCCACATCTTTGGGGTGAACATATTCCAGCGGGTTATCGGCTTTAATATTAAGCAGTTGCTTAAAAGTTTTTCTGTCAGTTTTCAGCGTCCGAGCATCGACGGACACACCCACACGTAAAACCACCCAGGGGATGCTTGAATTTTTTAGAAAGTTTTCGATTTCAAGTTTGTGTGTTGTGTAATTGTCCGTGGCTTTTACTGGATCATCTGCTTTTTTTGGTGTTTGTGTTTGATCAGGAAGGCCAAACACGGTTACAGACGATGGGAATATAAAGGTCGGTTTTTTAGTGGTTACTTCCGCCACCCTGATCAGTTTTTTACAGGCTACAACATTGATGTCATAAGCCAGTGAAGGATTGTCTTCAGTAGTGGGGGGAAGTACCGATGCATTATGAATAATGGCATCTACATCCTCAATTAATTGATAGAGCAGTTTTTCATCCCGAAGATCACCCAGAGTAACTTCTATCTTGCTGCCATAGTTGTCCGCTAGTTTCTTGCTGTTCTTGTTATCGGGGTCAAAACACTTTACCTGAAAACCCATTTGCAAAGCCTGATCTACACACATAAGACCGAGGTTGCCGAACGCGCCAGTGATTAAAAGTTTCATTTCATTCTCTTACTTTGGGTTAAACAGTGTGCAATGCACGCCGCCTTCGTATTCGATACTGCCCACACACTTATTACAATGGATGCATTTGCTTTTGAATTTGAGATTGTTTTTGGCCTTGTTCACCAAATCAGGTTCGGCAATCAGTGACCGACCTAACTGGATAAAGTCAAAACCGGCCTCCATTAGTTTGGCAAAGCTTTTGCTGGTGCTGGCTCCGCCCACATAAATTATTTTGCACTTAACCGCATTTTTCACACGAATAGCTTGTTCCAGAAAATACAGTTCGCTGTATTCAGATGCACGAAACATAATGGGGCTGGCCAGACGAAGCAGCAGGCGCATGATTTTATTTTTTTCAAATCTCAAGATGGCCGGCAACAAGCTTGGGCCTTTAAACATAAATTGTGGGTTTAACGCACTAGAACCGCCGCTGGTTATGATGGCATCAATACCGCCATCATCCAGCATTTTTGAAATCTCAATAGCATCGTCATAGCCAAGGCCGCCAGGAAATGCTTCCGTTAAACTAATTTTGGCTAATAAAGGAAAGTTTGGTCCAACGGCTTCACGTACCGCTGCTAAAACACGTAGCGGTAAGCGCATACGGTTTACAAGTGAACCACCATATTCATCTTTTCTGCGATTGGTCAGTGGACTGATAAATTGACAAAGACCATAACCGTGACCAAAGTGAATTTCCAGCGCATCAAAACCTACGGATTTCATAAACACAGCGGCATCGCGGTAGGTTTGTACAAAGTTGTCGATGTCCTCCCGTGTCATCGGATCGCAGAAAAACTGCCCGTTCACAATGCCTAGGGCATTGAGTCCAAAGCTCGGGCCTTTTGGTCTTTTAGTGCTTAATTCCTTGCTCTGGGAAAAACCACCGCCATGCCCCATCTGGCCGGAAACTTTAGTGCCACGTTTATGTAGGTCATCTATGAGATCTGTGAGTTCCTCACGTATGTATTCATCCATATACATCATGCCTTCTTTAACGCGGCCATCTTTGTTGACTGCACAGTAGGCAATCGTTGTCATGGCCACGCCACCGTCTGCTATTTCTCCATGAAAGTCCTTTAGCTTCTGGGTGGGACGGCCTTCTAGGGTCATATTTTCAAAGGTACTGGCCTTGATGAACCGGTTTTTCAGGGTCAGGCCATTGATATTGGCGGGGGTGTAACACTGTTCCAGTGGTGCTTCTGATATGGCTTTTGAGTCCTTAGCTGGCATAACGCTTCCCCATTTTTCTAGTCGCCTAAGATATATAGTGATACTATATATCTTTCAAGTTTAGGGCAAACCCATCTGGAAGAGGCATATACCTAATGGTCAAAACCAAGGGAGCAACCTGTAAAACCCAACGCCAGCGTCGGGAGGAAACCCAGCAGAAGATCTTGGATAGTGCCTGCAGAGTTTTCGGGGAAAAAGGGTATTCCGATACCGCTTTAGACGATATCGCCACGGGTGCCGGGGTGACAGAAGGGCCGGTGTATCACTACTTCAAGAATAAAAAGCAATTATTCACCACAGTGACAGAACGGATGGAGGCTGAGTTTGTTTCGGATATTCATGCGCTGGATTTTTCCGGTGGCGACGCCTCCTTACTGCAAATCTGGGATCTGTTCCTGGATTATTGCCAAAAGCCATGGTTTGTTCAGGTAGTACTCATTGATGCCACACACATCTTGGGAAGAGAGCGCTGGCAAGACACGGCCGTTACAACAAGTATTTTGAACCTACTGGGCAATACCAATTTTTTTATCGAAAAAAATATGGGCGAAGAAGAGAAAGGGTTAATTTTAAGAATGGTCATTGCTGCTTTGGCTGAGGTTGCGATGACGCTGGGTAACAACCCACAGTACGATGCCAGTCATGTACTGCACAAGTTAATTACATTATTTGCTGCGGATAAAAAATGATAACCAAGAAAAGCGTTTTAGTGACCGGCGGCGCCGGCGGTATGGGTTTAGCAACGGCGTTTAAACTTTCTCAAAATGGTTTTCATGTCTTTGTCGCAGACAACAATGCAGCCATGATAAAAAATGTAGAGCTGACTGACGGAATCACGCCTCTATTAATGGATGTAACCGATAGAAAATCTATAGAGCGAGCCTTTAATGAAATTAAAAGCCAGACAGATAGCCTTGCCGGTGTTGTAAATTTTGCTGGAATTTTACGGGTGGGCTCAATCTCAGAAATGCCAGAAGAGACATTGAGTCTTCTTCTGGATATTAATGTGATGGGAACCTATCGGGTCAACCAAATATTTTTACCCTTGTTGAACAGGAATATTAAAGGCCGAATTATTAATATCAGTTCAGAAACAAACTGGCAAAGTGGTGGACCTTTTAATGGTGCATATGCCATGAGTAAACATGCCATCGAAGCTTATTCTGATTCCCTGCGCAGGGAATTAATGTTTTTAGGGATTGATGTGGTAAAGATACAGCCCGGCCCTGTAAGCGCCGGAGAGAAACTGTACCACTGAAGCGGCCGAATTCCTCGGTCGCGGCGGTGCAAAAGTGTACCGCCCCAGTGGCCTCCTCTAGTCTGCCGTCTCGGCAGATGGCAGGGGGTGGAGGATGTACAGCGTGGAGATGTATCAACGATTACGACGTGCCTGCCACGTCGATGGCCTGAGTATCCGGGAGGCCGCCAAGCGGTTTGGCGTGCACCGCAAGACGGTCAAGAAGGCCTTGGCTTTCTCGGTGCCGCCGGGCTACCAGCGCACTCAGCCGGTGCGGCGGCCCAAGCTTGCGGGGTTCACCGGGCTGATTGACCAGATCCTGGACGACGATAAAACCCGCCCGCGCAAGCAGCACCACACCAGCAAGCGCATCTTCGAGCGCCTGCGGGATGAGCACGGGTTTACGGGTTGCTACACCATCGTCAAGGACTATGTGCGCGAGCAGACCCTGCGTAGCAAGGAGGTGTTTGTGCCGCTGCTGCACCCTTGCGGCCATGCCCAGGCCGACTTTGGTGAGGCCGTAGTGGTGATTGCCGGTGTCGAGCAGAAGGCACACTTTCTGGCCGTGGACTTGCCTCACAGCGATGCCGGTTTTGTGAAAGCCTATCCGGCGGAGACAACCGAGGCGTTCTGTGATGGCCACAATGCGGCCTTTGCCTTTTTTGGTGGTGTGCCGCAATCGATCCTGTACGACAACACCAAAATTGCTGTGGCGAAGATTCTCGGCAATGGCACGCGGGTTCGCTCCACTGTGTTCAGCGAACTGCAATCCCACTATCTGTTTGCCGATCGCTTTGGTCGTCCTGGCAAAGGCAATGACAAGGGCAAAGTGGAAGGGTTGGTGGGTTATGCGCGGCGCAACTTCATGGTGCCGATTCCGCACTTTGCCAGTTATGACGCCTTCAATGCGCATCTGGAGGCCTGCTGCCGCGCTCGTCTGCAGGAGACTTTGCGCGGCCAAACAGAAACGATTGGCGAACGGATGCAACGTGATCTTGCCGTGTTTATGGCGTTACCTGCCACAGCCTACGATGCGTGCGCCAAACAGGCGACACGCGTCAGTTCACTCTCGCTGGTTCGCTACCGCAACAATGATTACTCGGTGCCGGTGGCATACGGCCATCGCGAAGTGTTGATCAAGGCCTATGTCGATCGCGTCGAGATTCACTGCGGCAGCGAGCGGATTGCGCAGCATGAACGCTCGTATGCGAAAGAAGATTTTATCTTTGATCCGTTGCACTATCTGGCGCTGCTGGAGCAGAAGATCAATGCACTGGATCAGGCCGCACCACTGGAAGGCTGGGTATTGCCCGAGGTATTTTTAACCCTGCGGCGTTTGCTGGAAGCGCGCATGGGCAAATCCGGCAAACGTGAATATGTGCAGGTATTGCGTTTGCTGGAGTCCTTTCCTGCTGATGAGGTGGAAGCGGCAGTTCATCAAGCCTTGCAACTGGGTGCGATCGGTTTTGATGCCGTCAAACATTGTTTGTTGTGTCGTATTGAACGCAAACCGCCACGACTCAATCTGGCTATCTATCCGTATCTGCCGCGAGCAGACGTCAAAACCACGGAAGCCATCGATTATCTGGCGTTGTTAACCGAGGTGGCAGCATGAGCAGCGCGCAGGAATTACCCAAGGTATTACTGGCGCATCACCTGAAGGCGCTGCGGCTGCCCACGTTCTTGCGCGAGTATGACAAGGTAGCGCAGCAGTGTGCCGATGAAGGTGTGGATCACCCTCGCTATTTATTGCGTTTGACGGAACTGGAGTTGATAGAGCGTGAGCGGCGCATGGTGGAACGCCGTATAAAACTGGCGCGGTTCCCTGCGGTAAAAAGTCTCGACAGTTTTGATTTTACGATGATCCCTACTTTGAACAAAACGTTGGTCAATGAACTGGCGCGCTGTGAATATATTACACGGCGCGAAAATGTGATTGCACTGGGCAACAGCGGCACCGGGAAAACGCACATCGCACTGGGCCTGGGATTGGCTGCGTGTCAGAAAGGCTTGTCAGTGGGATTTACCACGGCAGCATCACTGGTTAACGAACTACTGGAAGCGCGCAACGAGAAACGTTTGTTGCGTACGCAAAAGCTGCTGGCCAGTTACCACCTGCTCATCATCGACGAGCTCGGTTTTGTACCGTTATCCAAAACCGGCGCAGAGTTGTTGTTCGAGGTGTTCAGCCAACGCTATGAACGCGGCTCCCTGCTGGTGACCAGCAACCTGCCATTCGATGAATGGACAGAAGTGCTGGGTTCGGAACGGCTGACCGGCGCACTGCTCGACAGGCTCACCCATCAGGTGCACATCCTGACCATGAACGGCGACAGCTACCGGCTCAACCAGAGCAAGAAAAGGCAGAGGAAGCCTTCCGCCAACCCGGCAAACCCCTAACGCGCTACGCTTGTTGTCTGGCTGCGCCAGACCGCACTTCCGCTAAAACAACATCAAACCATCGTGTGCCAACTGGTACACTTTTGCTCCGCCCCGGCGGTACACTTTTACTCCGCCATTGACAACCTTAGTCAGATTCTATTATTCCGAGTGGGATTACAATCACCATTGGGGCGGAGATGGATACGAATCTCTATTTCATGGAGAGAGCAACCGTTTCTTTTGTCATGAACGCAGCTCTTCCGATGAAGCCTATGAGAATATTGTTATGAGCATCACGGAAGGCCCCGTTTATGAAGATTATGACAAGGGCATTAGTATATTTTCTGGTTATGACGCAGATAGCAATCAAAACCCTCTATTGCAATCAATCTCTACTGACTTGGATAGAAAAATACTAAATATCGAACAGCGCCTAAAAGTTGAAAATTACTTTAATCTAGAAGATGGTATTAAAAATATTCTGGAAAAATATAGAGATACTGCTTCCACACCGATTATAAATAATACGTTTTTATACAGAGCGAGAGTGGGATATAAGGAAAAGAAGAGAAGCATAGCATTAGGTTTTGAAACGGAATTTCACTATGTGCCTTATAAAAATTCAGAAATATCTTCGCCTCCTCCAAATTTAGCAATGAGCGGCAGAGTTAATAGGGCTGGCGTTTCATTTTTATACTGTGCTACTGATAAATATACTGCTGTAGCAGAAGTACGACCGCATCCTGGCGATCGCGTGTCGCTTGCAAAACTATGTATAAAAGAAGATGTGCAAGTCTATGACTTGTCAGATACTAAACTCCTCTATTTTTTCGAGAGTGATGAAGCACTAGATAACTATAAGCCTCTCAATACCCTAGGAGTGTTAATGAATAAGACGATACCTCCGGCAGAACGTTCCCACTACTCCATCACACAACTGATTTCGGACTGTATAAGGCAGATTGGATTTGATGGCATCATGTTCAATAGCACCGTAGGCGCGGGGAAAAACATTGTTTTATTTGATCGCGCTGTCATTGAGCAAGTACATGATGCCGCTGAAGTCGTGTTAATCGAATCAGTTAAATATGAATACAGCCAAGAAATAATTGTCACTGATGAAGAAATTTATATCGATTCATGAATGGATATCGCGGCATGCAGAAAGCATTTAATTATTTTCACATAATGCAACAAACTGATTGCTCGGCCCCTCTGACCGAAGTGCCAGATTGGGACTATTCGATGCTACATAAGACAAAGAATTAGTCATAATGAATGGAAAGAGCACGGGTAGTGTTTGCAGGCTTTGAACGGCTAGCGGCTTACCGGCATATCTAATCGCAGCTTCGATTAACCAGGCTGTCAGCTCTTCATCATCGACGATGACAGGCGCGAGTGGTGTGATTCTCTTTTTTTTGTCGATCCGTTCTATAACGCCCCATTTTTCCTGTGACTGAAGCACGCGCGATACTGCTCGTGATACGCCATTCCTGTCACCGTAAATTTCAGCTATGCGTCGTTGCACTTCGTTAATCGTGCAGTCGCTATGCAGTCGGAACAAGCGGCCAGTTATTTCTGCTGTCTTGCCAAAAAAAGGGTATGTTGAAATAGCTGCACCCCATGTCAGGGGAAGAACAGCTGGCTCACCCTGTTGATTGAAAAGCCGTATGCCTCGCTGCAGAAAGTCCGCTGTATCTGGAAATGGGTTTAACCAAAACCGTTTGAGAATATCGACGGACTTTCTGCGTGACTCTGTTCCTGTCAGTGAGTTAGCTACAGTGTCTTTGAGATCCTCTAATGTGATGCGGCCAGCGGCCACATGCAATGCACCGCGACACCAGTCCAACTCGACATATCGGTCAAAGCCAATTCTGGGTAAAGGCTCGGTCATACAGCATCCGACAACGGGAAGATTTTGATAAACGGAACGATTAACTCTTCCACTGAAATACCGCCATGAACAACCACGTGTTCGCCAGCTGGAACAAATGCAGTGCGTTCAGCAGAAAAAACTGGCTGGTAGTTTGCCGGAAGACCGGCAATATTCAGCTTGTATGTATTGTAAGAGGATTCTGTACTGTCTCCAATCAATGCATCACTGCGATAAATTCTTACGCGCTCTCCTTTTTGTTCTGGAGCGTCTTTACTAGGACGGCCTTGTCCAATCGCTTCAACATTGCCGTGATCAGCAGTCAGGTAAATATGGTATCCGTTACTGAGAAGATTACCGAATAGCCGATCAACAAATCCAGATTCACACCAACTCTCAATCTGGTTAGCAATGCCGCGTTTACCGAGTACAGCTCCATGTACAATTTCGTCCACCGTATCCACCACAATTCCAGCAGCTTTGATGGATGGGTTTGCCAATTCTGCTTCTAAGTCGTCGAGTTGATCTAAGCGCTTGATGCCTTTGCGGTAGAAGATTTCATTTGCGTTGAGACCATTGTCTTTCCAGAAACGATTCCACTGCGCGGGTTCTTGTGCTGTGGTTTCAATGGTGTCTGCGAACTCATAGGGTTTTAGTCCAGAGAACAAAGCTTGCCGTGAAACTGAAGTCAGAGTCGGCAGCCATGCGAAACATGTGCTTTCTTCGAATCCAACATTGGGTGAATGCTTAGCGATGCGTTCGCGAATCTGAACCCACTGGTCTACAGCCAGTCCGTCAAATACCAACAGCGCCACTTTGGTTTCGCCAGCATGTCGGCGTAATGAGAGAAATCTAGGAACATGGTGAACCATCACTGGACCATTGGTTACTGGCAGTGATGACATAGTTGCATAACGCTTCTCAACCCATGTATGCATGCGCCCATCAGTCAGCTCCTGAAGCTGGCTCACATTGCTACCAATTTCATTAGCGTGTGCAGAATTCAGGCTGTGGTACCTGGCCAAAATCTCGCCAAAACTTTTGGCCAGTTGGCTCCAGTCCCGATAAGAGGAATCGATTGTTGGCAGATGATCGAGCAGACGATTTACACCGTTCAACACTAAGTGCCTAAGTGCAGCAGGATCTTGAATAACACCGACTTTGGCCCACTCAGGAATGCCAGTCAGTACACCCTCAATAGCCAGAGGATGCAGCATGCCATCCAGAAACATGGAATCCACCAGAGTACGGACATCAGGGTGATCAAACGGCACGCGGATTTTTGCAATATAGTCCATAGGTGCTGGTTCACTCACGCGTGAACCCGTGACACCAAGATCATCCAAGTAGCGATACCAGGCATCCTGCACAATGCGCAACATGGTGCTTTTGGAGGAAAAAAGTTCAGCGACAGGAAGACTTTTGAACACATCCTGTTCGCGCAGAATCTTTGCAACATGATTGGCCAGAACGACTGGCATATCATCATTTCGATAGTGAAGGCGTAATAACTCCCGCCAAAGATCTTCTGAACGCGAAATAATGTGTGGGCCAATGCGGTAAATATGGGTGAGTACAAACTCTTTGGTTGGTGTTTCGCCCAGTAACTGTGTTGCATGTCTTTCTTGCGCTTCAAACAACGCTTCAAAATGGTCAGCGCCAATTTGGCGAACCACGCCAACATTCAATTTAGGGAACAAATTAGCAAGACTCAGTGAAACGGTACGTGCCTGGCGCAGGTAATCCCACGGTAATTCACTCGTTTCCGCAGAGCGTAAATGCAGTATCAGGGCTCTGGCAGGGCCTTGTTCGTTGCAGTCCCATGCTTCGCGATAACGCGCTTCATACTCAGCTCTGAAAGCCACTGAATCTTCAAAAGGCAATACTTCGAATCCACGTTCACGCAGCAAAAATAATATCTGTTCATCAAGTAAAACACCGTCAGGATCAGCAACTATCCATAGCCGGGAAAGGTCAGAAGGGAACTCACTCAGAATGCGATCAATCCATAGGCTCATACAGTGTCTCCTGAACCACCTACGCGCAGCATCATCACAGCCTTTAGATCGGGCGTGCACGCAGCTGCCTCATCCAGTGCCGCTAAACGAGCTTGGTATTCATGTTCGAGTCGCTTGCGGCGATGTTCGCGAACAGCAGGCAAACCTATACGGCCAATCGTTTGATACCGCGCATGATAGGCATACTCCGCGCGTTCACGTTCGCCTTTCAAGCGAGCATGATGGACATCCAATAGTTCGGTGAATAATCGTTCACCTTGCGTATTAGCGGCAGCAAAAGACATGTCAAAAAAACGCAGCCACGATGCTCGATTTACATCAGCAGGAACAGATGCGGTGTTTAGCGCTTCTACTTGCTCGGTCAGCAAAAGATCCCAAATACGTTTTGCCGTAGGAATGAATGCTTTACCGTCATCCGCGACAAACAAAGGGAGGAAACGTCGCCGATTAAATCCATCAGCAGTCAGGCTGATTTCCCATAATGACCAAATGCCTTGAATGGCATCAGGCAGCCCGGATATTTTTACCGTTGGAAGTGGTTGACCGGCAACACAGCGAGGAAGATCACTAATCAGTGCGCGTGCTCTTGGGTCTTCCAGCGTTATCCATTCCAATTCTGGATTATGTTCTGCTGTTCTGGCGTCGAAACAGACATGCGTAGACTCACTGCCATCCAGCCACTTCACGCGCCAGGCGTGATTCTCTTTCACGGCTAAACCGCCACGCGACTGCAAGCCACTGGTAATGGCTCGCTCCAGCCAAAATTGCGCGGGATGGTCACGCCATTTGCGAGCTTCATCTGCCTCTAGTGCATGCTCATCCGATAACAGATCCGTGCTTTGCTTGGCGTCAGCAATTTTTTCTTTGATCTGAGTTATTACGTCATCACATTTTTGCTCGATGGACTCTGGATGTTGCAAGCCGTGAACAAACAACTCATCAAAGAGTGGCTCTGATTCCACCGAGTCCATCACGTCAGAGGCTTTATCCACACCGAATTCTTGCGCAATGATTTCCAGCTTGGTCTCAAGCACCTGGCGCACGCGATGTTCTACTGTGCCTTCCAGAACAAAGTTGATGGCACGAACAACATGCAATTGACCAATACGGTCTACACGGCCAATGCGCTGTTCAATTCGCATCGGGTTCCATGGCATGTCGAAGTTTATGATGACGTGGCAAAACTGTAGATTTAGGCCTTCACCGCCAGCATCGGTTGAAATCAGTACACGAATATCCTGTGCAAAGTTTTTCTGTGTTCTACCTCGTGCATCCAGATCCATACTGCCGTTGAGCAGTGTTACAGAAAAGCCTCGGCTTTCGAGAAAGCCCGCTAGCATCGTCTGTGTGGGTACGAATTCAGTGAAGATCAACACCTTGAGGGAAGGGTTGTTCTCTTCTTGTTGCAGCTTGTAGATGGTGTCTAGCAGTGCTTCTGCTTTGGCATCTGTCCCAGCCGCTTCTGTCTCGCGTGCCAATGTGAGCAGCCATTCAACTTCAGCTTTTTCTTTTTCAATAGCATCCATCGTTTCCCGGCGTGCTTCTACCGCGAGATCCACTTGCGCTTGTCCATCCAGTTCGGCCCATTCATCCGGCTCAGTCTGTTCACTATCAAACAGTGAACCCTGTGGCTGAGGTGAATCCAGCGCGATAAGGCGTCTCTCCAATGTTGTTCGAATAGCCGCTGTACTGGATGTCACAAGTCTCTGCATCAGAATCATCAAGAAGCCAACATGGCGCTGTTTGGCTGCTAGCGCCTGGTTATAGCCGTGCCGTACATAATCGGTCACAGCGGCATACAGGCTCTGCTGTGATGCATGCCGTGACTGCCATTCAACAGCGTGCAAGCGCGTCATTCTGGGTTTAAACAGTGGTTGGCCATCGGCATCAATCGACAGTCGTTTTTCTGTGCGAATAACAAAAGGCCGCACACGCTCTTGTGTCACGCTGTGTTCATCGGGGAAAGATTCCCGATCAATCAACTGCATCAAGCGAAGAAACTGGTCCGTCTTACCCTGGTGTGGTGTTGCAGAAAGCAGGAGTAAATAAGGCGTAGCCTCTGCCAATGCCGCTCCCAATTTGTAGCGTGCAACACGCTCCGTGCTGCCTCCCATGCGGTGTGATTCGTCGATGATGACCAAATACCATGAAGCCGAGATTAAATCCTCAAAGCGCTCACGGTTGTAGGTGTTCAATTGTTCGAGGCTCCAGCCTCTACGGTTTTCAATCGGCTTCACTGAATCCAGCGAGCAGATAACCTGATCATGTACGCGCCACAGATTATCTTCATCGCCAGCGCCGCTGCTTTTCCACTGGCGAAAAGCAGCCAGTTCAGAGCCTTCAATAAACTGAAAGGCTTCACCAAAATGCAATCGCATTTCTGCTTGCCATTGCCTAACCAAACCTTTTGGCGCGACCACTAAAATGCGCTTGGCCATGCCGCGCAATTTCAATTCACGCAGAATCAAACCGGCTTCAATGGTTTTACCCAATCCCACTTCATCCGCTAATAAATAGCGAATGCGATCCCGGCTCATGGCACGGTTCAATGCATAAAGCTGGTGTGGCAACGGCACTACGCTGGACTGGATAGGGGCCAGCAGTAAATTATCTTCCAATGCATCCAGCAACTTCGCGGCAGCAGCTGTATGCAAGATTTGGGCTGTTGATAACTGGATACTATCTAGCGGCTCCAAATCATCTTGTACTGCACGTACAACGGCATCTTTTGCAGGCAACCAAACGCGATAGCTGGTTGCGCCCCACATTTGCTGGCGCTCCACCACTCGGCAGGGTGAGGAGTGTCGTGTGTGCCAGCACCAGTCACCAACGCTAAAGCTGGGTGCTAATTGACTGACTACCTGCATTTAGATTCCTGTCTCCGAGCGCGTCAACGCTTGGTCATACCAAAGCAACAATTTTTCATCTTCTTGCAAAGCTTCTTCTGGAATCTTAGCTGCAATGTCGATGATGGTTTTGTAATCCTTGTTTCCCCATGCAGTTTTGAAACCGGCACGTAGCACTTCAAGACGAAAATCTTTCATGCGCTTGCCAGTATGGGTGCGGTAGCCTTCAAACTCTTTCAGCAAAGCTTTCTCGCGCTTCTTCTCCAAGTCTTGTGCTTTGTTTGGATCTGGCACATACCAACGGTCTTTGGCTTTGCTCATTAACCGAGGATCGTTTTTCTCCAAGCCACGCAGGTCTTTGAAGTTGGTGGATAGCAGGCTGTGAATTTGACTAGGAACATCTTCCTTGCCGTCGTACTGGATAAAGTTATCTTCGAGCAGTTGTGATAGCTCAGGAATAATTTCTCCTTTCTTCTTGGCCGCGCCGACCACTGGAATGTATTCAGGATGAATTTCTGAATAGGTAGAAGGCTTTTTCTTCAAGAAATTAGTCAGCCAATCAATGGCGCTTCGTTCGTCAGAGACAAAAAGCTCCATCTCTCTAATTTGAGGAATTTGCTGGCGCTTTTTGTCGTACTCAACAACTTGGTCAGATAAAAATACCATGCCATCACGCTCTGCATAGCGTAGCGGTAATTCAGAAAGAAACTCTGGAGTATTGATAGGAACCATTGCTCCGTGACGAATGAACCACGATGCCATACGGTCGTAGATACGACGTGGATCACGTTCGACTACATGCATCAACTCCTGGAAATCTCCGCCAGAAGTTTTTACAATCGGTAACTGTTTTAGATGCGTTTGTACGAAGTCCCAAGCAGAATCAGCCGTAGCGCCATTTTGATTAAAACGATCCTCTAAGCCGCCATTAGGTTTGTAAACGGAAATAACCAAGTCCTGCTTTACCGCATTCGGCGACATGACTTGCTGAAAACTTAAATGAACTTTGTCCAGCGTCGATACTTCGGCGACAACGAAACCGGCCTGCTGGAGTGCAACTTGGATTGCATTCCAAACAGCGGCACGACTATTAGAAAAAACAACTGTCATCCATCGGCCAGGTTTTAGAACTCGATAGTATTCATTGAAGCAGCGCTGCATGAGCTGCTGGTATTCAGGAACTCCTTTTTTCTTAACGCGATCAACGATAGCCTCAGGCCCAGAATCACTAATAACGCCATACCATGACTCGACCAAAAAATTTAAGTCAGAGTAGTAAATATTCTCACCAAATGGAGGATCTGTGAATATGTAGTCAATGCTGTTTTCTAATACACCATTCAGGCAGGCGGCGTTTCCGGATGTAATTACTACGCTGTCTCCATTCCCGTGTAGTTTTCCCCAGGCGCTTTTCTCCATCCTCTTGATTCGATTAATGCTTCCTCTAAGTAGGTCAAACACATTTGCTTCTGCAACTAAAGAAGACACGTAGAAAACCCCAGTAAGTGGCGAATTTCCAAATGACGATGCAGGCCTATACCGATTCATCAAAGAGGCATTAACAAACTGATGTTGAGCAATAATTTTTAGCGCTTTCCTGATAGGCGCATCCTTAACTTCATTAACCTTTTCAAAGAATCTAGATAAAACCTGCATTGTTCTTGGAAGAAACAGATCGTGAACATGTATTACATTTGTTGTTTTCATGCGGCCAACGCGCATCATTTGCATATCTGGAAATTCAATATTTGGTGCATTTTTTGGAAATGAAATATTGGCGATTTTTCTTAGGTTCTCTATATCTGAAGCATCTACATTCTTTGTGTATTTCTTTGACCCGCAAGTCAGCTTTATAAGAACAGGCTTTCTTCTTGGTTGTCTTTTCGGTTTGTTGGATGCGCTGTCAATAATCGTATCAAAGGCTAATTCTAGGTTGTTCTTGCCAAGAACTGATCCGCAATGCGGACAATGGAATGAATCCTTAACTCTTTTCGATTCGTCATCGAGTGCGTGATCGTGAAAAACAATCTCCCCAGCGCAATCGGGACATGTGAAAATTTCTGACCAAACAGTAAAGTCGATGTCGCCTACCTTGCCGTCAATATTTGTTGAGTACATCCAGCCGAGTTCTGATCTAAGGTCTTGAAGGATTTTATCTGCCACAGCGAGAAAGCTATGAATTTCAAATGGCAAGTTATAATTTGCGGCTATGAATGTGGCTGCAGGGGATAGGTCGTTGAGAATCACTCGGCGCGCGCCCCACTTGGGTGCTGTCTTTCCTTGCATCTTCCATTCGGATTCAAGCTCGTGCCTGTATGCAGCAGGGGCTCCTCCGCACCATTGAGCTGCAACGCCGGTCATTCCTGAGCCACAGAAGCCATCTAACACAATGTCACCTGGCTCGGTGTAATGCAAAATGGACGGGACAATCGCAAGATGCGGTACCTTGGTGTGATATGAGTGGGCCTTGTATATTGGGTCGCTTTTGCCGATAGACACATCAATAGTCTGTGGCTCGCGGCTGTACTTCACACTGGGGTCATAAGGCTTGCCGTAGTGGTGAACGAAATCTTCAAGGAAGGGGTTAGGGCATGCCGTGTAATACGGTGGATCAGACATTGCCAAAATGGCTTCGTCCGTACCAATGGGAAATCCTTCGATTTTTCGAAACTCTGGGTCTTTGAGTTTTTCAGCCAACAGATTCAAAAAGTGTTCGCGACGTGCATTTTCGCTAGGGAAGGTTTGGCCTAGGCATTCAACGGGGCCAGATGGCTTATTTTCTTCAGAAAAAAGCGATTGCGTCATTATTCAGATCCCTGTTGTTGATCAGGCCTAGCCTGTAAATGCATGGTCTTGAGTCTCAAACCATTATCGGTAAGCAAATATCGCTGCTTGGGTGAGGTCGGCTTATCCGGGGCAGTCATCCGCAAGACGCCACCTGCCAGTAAAGGATCAAGATGCCGGGCCTTAAAATGGGGACGCTGCTTGAATCCGGTAATGTTCAGTAGCTCACTGACCGATCTAGGGCTGTCAGAATGCTCAATAATCAGCCATTGAATGGCACTCAACTGTACAAGTGCAGGGACTTGTTCAGTAGCCTGAACGGCAACTTGTACAGTGACTTGTTCAGTAGCTATTCCCCCGGCAGGGCCAACTGTAACTATTTGATTTGTAGTGATTTCATCATGATCGCCCTGCATAAACCGAGGCTTTAAGTGCTCTGACAGGGTGTATACATGGCCACCGCCAGCCGGTGCCACTAACAAAGCTTGTACAGTCAATCTCTGAACAAGTGCCATAGCTGCTGGCCCCGGCAGCCCGGTTAGGCCTTTGACATCGGCCAAGTCGATATGCCCCTGCCGAATCAGATAGGCAAACACGGCAGCTTCCTGTTCTGACAGGTTCATTCCCAGACTGGCTTGTGCCAGTAGCTGAGCTTCGCTCAACAGTTTTTCCTTGCTCAAGCGGATGCGGAAACTTTTCTCCGCTTTGTCGTTTTCAATTTCTGGCGGCACATAACCCAATTTCCTCCACCCATCGAAGATAGCACCGACACCAGTGCCGCCCTGATCGGATAAACCAACACGACGAAATGCACTCACGATGCTCGGATTACGAACTTCTTTGTCACCGGGATCAAGCAGCTGCTCTGCTGATGCAAAGGCATCACCGGGGTTAAAGAATTCGGCACAATCTCGAAATAGCCGAATGACAGGAACACGAGTATGGTCACCAAAATCTTGATGGATTAACAGGTTAATCGCAGCTTCACGGAATGATATGTAGTCTGGTGGATCATCGTCACGGCGCAAAGTTGTAGCGTCGACTGAAAACGGACGATCACTGTGCTTGAAATAGAAATCGATAACTGTTTGCCAAGCCTTGATCAGATTTTCTTCTATCGTGACACGATCAGACCAGCGCACACTTGGGGCGTACTCTTCCTTCTTGTACCGGTAGAGCTGTAAGTCAACCACCATTCGTGGCAGAACCTGCCTCACGTATTCATCGGCTCCCAGAACCAATATGGCGGCACGCGTTGGCAGCAGTACACCGCCACGCTCTATAACGAAACCCCACTTACGTAAAAATGTAGGGTTATCATTAGTGCCACCTTTACCAGGATTGCTTACATCAAAGCGATTGCGATACCAATTTACCGATGCTTCGTCAAAGCATTGGCGAATATCCAGATCTAACGGAGTAGCATCAAACCGGTCTGACGCAGCATCGCGCATAAAACGTTGCAATTCATCGCCAGTGCATGTGTCATCTCTGCCGCCACGCCGAATGTATGATTTCTTAGGATTTGCATCTAAAAATATAGGTTTCTCATTTCTCTGCGCTTCAGGCACATAAAAAACAATCACTGTACCTTCATCAAAAGTATGCAATTTTCCATCTATAGGAAGAAAGACGCTTATTTTATTTAGAT
Source organism: Cellvibrionales bacterium (assembly GCA_016713115.1). NCBI lineage: Bacteria > Pseudomonadati > Pseudomonadota > Gammaproteobacteria > Cellvibrionales > Cellvibrionales bacterium. The sequence goes on from JADJPU010000001.1 coordinate 1,135,380, forward strand.
CGCGTACTTGCCCCAAAAAGTCATTTTGAACTTTGTCGGCATCAATGACGCCAGAAATGGTAAAGGTTCCATTTTCCTGCTTAATGCCAAACACAAGATGTCCGCCATCAGTATTGGCAAACGCACTGACAGTTGAAAGTGCATCTCTGGGAACAGCCCAAGCAGCTTCCTTGAACTCTACGTCACTCCATTCAATAGAGTTTAGCCGGACAAGAAGCTCTTCCTTATTCATATTTACTCCACCACAAATCGTAGCTTACTAGCATCTTTGCCTTTGCTGCGTTCGCTAATTAGAGCATCAAATCGCTTGCGCAAATCCTCTGGTGTAGCCGGTGAGCCACCAAACAGCAACGCTTTCTTAATGTCGTCACTACTCACGATAATTTTTTCCAGCCCGGATAGTGCTTCTTGAACGGCACTAACGAATTCTGGCATAACAGGATCTGGCAGAACCTTTGACTTCACGAAAGACTGAATCAATGTTCGTGGTGATTCTTTCAGCAAATCCAGATTGGCTTGAATGATAGGGTCATCCAGGTTATCCAGTAATGTCTGTTGCCAGCCGGACAACAGCTTGTCTAATTCATCATCAAGCTGTGTGAGCGCATTGGCTGCCACACCAAACGGAAGCGCCTCACTGGCTGGCTTATAACTGCAATGCGGACAGAATGGGCTCGCCACCAGCTCGGTATCCGAGAGTTGATAGCAGCTCTTCAAGTTATTCAACTTATCTTCAAATGCAGTTAATTGACTCGTCGGCATCAGCGATATGCCTGCTAACGCACGCATTGCCACCAAGCGTGAGTCTTTGCGCAGTGCATTCTTGGTTTTATCTTCTGCCACACCTAAGCGCGCTTTACTGTGGCTGGCGATGTAGGCAGTTGCGTAATCCTTTTTCAGCTGCGCCAATGTCTGGCGGTACTCAGTGATGTGTTGTGCAGTACGGTCTGTGCTGAGCTTGGTAAGAATTTTTGTTCTGGCTTCTTGGGCTTGTTTAGCCCAGGCATTATCAACGGACAAAACCATTTCTGCCTGGGATAGGTAAGCAGCTGTACCACCGAGTTCATTTACCATTTCCAGCATACGTTCAGCAGACGCCAGCACATCTAGATTTTGCTTCTGGGCGTCAATGTTTTCTGTAGTGAGCCTCAGATTTTTGAGTTTGCCAACAGTGTTATAGGGCGCTAGCGACTCGGTGAATGCTTTGAGCGCTTCAAGCCGTGCGCGCCAATCAAGTGATTCTTCTTCACGCAACAGAGACTGGCCCCAGAATGACATGCGGTTCTGCATGTCCGTTCCTGCCGTTAACACCCGTTTGACCAATGCACTAACAGATTCCTGCAATTGCTTAACCGGTTCCTCTGACCCTTGAGTGGCCAGTTGGGCCAAGCCAGGAGAAAGATTGAGTAATTCGAACAACGAGCGCAACACAGATGCATTGATCTCTTTTGGAGACTCCAAATGCTTGAACTGTTTCAGTTCATCTAGCGAGCGTTCTGCTAATAAATTGAGCTTACCTGAGTCGATCTTGTCGCCAGTGATGGCTAACACGATATCGCCGGAATACACCAAGCTGCCAAGTACAACGGCCAGAAGATCTGGCTCCAGGCGAAAGCGAACAGGCGCAAAGTATTCAACATCGTTTGCACCGGCTATCACTTCACTGCGGTTCAATACTTGTCCATGACCTTTTGCCTTTAAGCGCGCGAGAACTTCCTGCGCATACTTGGATTGGTTGGGTTCAATACGATCGCCATCCAGCATTTCAAGCGCATCTAGAATAGTGGTGGCATCTTTGGTTCTTGTGCCGCCAGCCAATGTTTTGAGAGCATTGGTGATCAGTTGCTTGCGATTGGTTTCTGTCACCAAGGTAGCAAAGCTTGGATATTCGGGTGATGTTTCTGAAAAATGTGTACTCAATACCACGCCGGATATGACATTGACTATATCACGGAAATTTATTTTCTCTTCAGCGCCCAGCCGTGCCTTGTCGCGCAGTGATATTCCTTTTGTCCAATCTTGCAGGGATTTGCTCTTGCCTTGATAGGTGACTTCAAATGCGGTCATCTGCTTTTCATTTAGCCATTTGCTCATGGCTTTCAGATAGTCTTGCGTCTTGGATGTGTAAGTGCGTTTTGCATCACCACTGGCAATTGACGCTAACTCTGTTGCTGCGGCATAGGCAGATAGATGGCGCTTGAATTCTTCATCCGGATTTTTCAGGCGAAGAAAAACTTCATCGGACAGGTTATTGTCAGAGAATTTTGGCTTATCAAACGGCTGGATAAAGTAAATGTAGAAATCACGCTCTGGTTGCGCAGTGGGTCTGTCGTTAGGTGCGCCAAAAAACAGATAGCCGTTACGTTCAACACGGCGTTCTTGCCATTCAATTGGGTACTGCCAAATCTGGTGACCCGTGACGTAAGTGTTTTCGTCAGTACGTTCCATTAACTGTTTTACAGCGCTGTAATAGGCCCTGTCCAGCACGTCATTCGAGAGTGTTTCTGCGCGTTTTTCAACTTGTGAGTCGTAGTCGATGTCTTTCTTCAGATCTAGGAAATACTGCTCTGTATCAGGGCCTTGGAAATGAATTGGCCGTTTACTGTCTTCAGCACTTCACGCAGTACCGTTTGTACCAGCGATAAAAGATCGGCTGCAGGCTCGCCACCCATATCAGCAATGCCTGGCTGGAATAAGCAGAGTGTGTCCCTCAGTTCTTCAGCGGTAGGGCCAATCGGCACGTAAATATCGCCACCGGTTGTCAGACGATGCACAAACAATCCATTGATGATTCGCAGAGCCATCGCTTTATAGGCTGGCCGTGTAAAGGCTTGCTGCACGCGAGAATCTAGCACTTCAGAAACACGCAGAACTTCTTTGATGCTTGGGTCACTATGGAAAACCGGATTGCCTTGTATTGTCTTCCAGTATTCGTCATAGGCTACCAAGCCAGGGCGATCTGCTGGTACATCCGTTTCCAGCAAAGCCTTCATCGCAAAAGACAGTGTTTCCAGTGCATTACGTTTTTCAGCAAAGCCAATGCGTTCAAAAGTTTTTAGGTAGTCAGGATGCACAGGGAAAAGGCGGACATATTCATCCATCCTTTCATTCATCGATCCGTAGAACTTGGCAAACGGTGTTAAGTAGTTGCGAATCTTGTCTTGTTGATCGGCAGACTTCTTGAGCAAACGCTCAGCCACAACAAAGCTGACATCCTGACGCGCCAGCAGTATTTGGGTAAAACGATCTTTCACGCGCCGTAAACTATCCGCTACATGTTCAAACCGGCTGCTGTCAAAAATAGCTTCCTGTACGCCGGCCACAAAGCGGAAGCGCAAATGTTTAGTAACTTCGCCAATTTCACGCAGGAATGACAAATCCAGTACTAGATCGTGATCTTTACGCGAGCGTAAGTATTCAAGAAATTCGTCTACAACCAGTAATACACCGTGATCAGGGTATTTATCGTTGAATGCCGTCATCATTTCTTCAAACGATGCTTTGTTATTAACTACCTGATCAGCAGGAGGAAAACTGAAACTTATGCCATGTTTGTCGAGAAACAATTCCAGTTGTTGCGTAATGATATCTCGCAATGACATTTGGCTAGAGATTTCAATTCGGTGAACCTTGAACTTGCCTGCAATAGCATCAGCGGCTTCGGCTACTTTGGGGTGGCGGATCATTGGGACGAAACTGGCGTCTTCAGCAATCAACGATAAGACGGACATCAAGTGCGACTTACCTGTGCCGTAGTTACCGACTACCAAGACACCTTTGTGATCGACAGATTCATCAAATGAGAGCTGGGGAATCATCAACTTCGCAATGCGGTCTGCCATGTCATCTGAAATGACATAAGACGATACGAGTTTTTTGCCTTCGTCCGGCCTATTAGCATCGAGCAGTTGGATAACCGACTCGATCGGCTCAAATTGGATCAGATCCCCATAACGCATAACTTCCTCACTTCTTTTATTCATTGCAATTCGAGAGGGACCCAGCCATTGATGGCGTAGTCCTGATGTTCTGGATGCCCTAGATCGGCATAGGTTAGACGAGGCTCATTCCCTGTCTTCTGTATTTCTCCTGGCCACACAGCCACGATGCGACGTGATGCTGCATGTTTTTTAAGTAGTTCCAGCGGATTCAGCTGCAAGCTTCGGTCAAACAACAGCTCGACATTATCGAGTAGAACCAGGTCTCCATTCGCATGGGTATTAATCAATTCACGCAGGATGTTTCCGGCTTCCAGATGGCGCTGCTTCACAGGAATCGTCGTTAACCGCAGGCCTAGCTCCGAGCCGACATTTAGGGGTTTGGCACCGACATGCTCGCCAAATGCCTGTAGCAAGGCAGTCTTGCCTGCCAGGGGCGGCCCAATTATAAGTATCAACTTGCTATGCAGGGCTGCGACATTCCTGGCTAGCTGTTCGAGTTGTTCAAGCATGGCTGGACCCCCAATGACTCATTGGGGTAATCCACGAACGCCTGTTAGCGGATGCTAACCAGAAAACATTTGATATTACGTGGCGCTTCATCTGGTACAGGATTCCATATCGTATTGCCTTGATCCATCTAACCAAGGATTTTGGGTAGTCAATGTACTGATAAGTCCTATACGCGGCAATGCGTCGGGCAGCGTATTTATCTATTTCTAGCTTTGATTTACGTCCACAGTGTTTTTCGGTCTAGGCCTACTAGGCCGGATTTACCTGCATATTCCAGATAACGTTCATTTTGGCAGAGTCCAGGATCACCAGATGACCTATTACTAAAATCTAAAAAAAATCAGCCACACATCATCTCCATGCATAACAGCCACGGAGATTTATGTATGAACGAAACACACAATCCGACTTATGTCACCCATAAGCCATTAACTGCCATTCAGGTACTGGAAAAAGCTGCCGAGATTCTCGCAGAGCGTTATGCGCGTGGCGGAGAACTCAACAGCCCATCCATCGTGAAGGAATACCTTGCCTGCAAGCTGGGTAGCTATGAACGAGAAGTGTTTGCCGTCTTGTTACTCGATGCCGGTCATCACCTGATCGAATATCGCGAATTGTTCTACGGCACCATTGATGCTGCCGGCGTATTTCCCCGCGAAGTCGTCAAGGCGGTACTGAATGCCAATGCGGCAGCAGTCATTCTGGCTCACAACCATCCTTCAGGAAATACCGAGCCATCATCTGCCGATAAGCGGATCACCAAGCTACTGGTTGATGCTTTGGCTCTGATTGATGTCAGGGTAATCGACCACATCATTGTGGGACGTGACAACTTATCTTTTGCTGAAAAAGGACTGCTTTGAATCGATCTAACTTTCATGCGGTGCAATTAAGCACCGCTATTTTTTCTACGCAGTCTCCCCTGATATTCAAACTCAACAATGATGTGTGTGGACATGGTCAAGTCTGATTAGTTTTACTCATAGACTATTCATTGAATATATTTTTCAATTTTTACATTACTTTGTAATCCGGCTGTATCCAATGACATGACTTCCAAGTCCATAGGCCTTGGTTTTTGCTTTGCACATGTAGCTAATTCTGTAGAACGCCTCAGCTGACATTCCTACTGCATAGTCAATGATGTAACCCGCATTTGAAGGAATGTATATCAGCCCCCTTGCATCGCACTCATGCACTTTAAGAGCATGGGACCATGCAGTTTTCACTATTCCACCGAGCGACTCAACGTTTTCTGTAACACCTACAGACCGGAATGTATGTTTGTTTACCAGCAATAAAAAATGGTAGTGCCAGTGATCATTATCATATGACTGTTCTCGCACCCACACATATCGCATGTAGTGCGGAGATACTCTTTTTCCTTCTAACGTCTTACGTCGCTCTCTCTGATCTAGCAACCTTCCCAGTTTCTTTATGAATTTACTCACCACTTCGTTGGATGTATCCATATGCTCTGCATCAAAGTACTTGGGAAACTTTGCATCAAACCTGATCAGCAGTGCCTTCTTGCAGTCACAGCCCATAACCAATGACTGCTCATGACAAATATCCATATACTCAAGTATTAGGCCACCAGGTGATTGGTATACTGGAAAACCTCTGTAATGAGTTCCCATGAATAGTGTTAGATTTTTGTTAATTGTTTTCATTTTACATCTCCTGTGATTAGTTCATAGGAGATGTCTTTTATGTATATTTTTATTCAGCATGTAATCATGCTGAATTGATATGTTTAAATTGTTATTATCTATCTAATGTGTGTATTTATTAATCTGTAATTAGTTAATTAATGAATACTGCTAAAAATTTATTTACCCGCCATGTTTTCTACTGGAAGTCTTTATCCTGCAAGGTATTCAGTCTATGTATGCGTGGGGAAATGGAGGATTTATTGGTTACAAATTTTGCTGCCACAATCCTTGCCTTACGAAGTATCTCTCATTTCAATTTTTTGCCTAATCCAAGCAATAACCTCTTCTTCAACCCATCCCACTGATCTGCCTCCCAATGGAACCTGCTTTGGAAAATCCCCATCCTTTATAAGTCGATATATCGTTGGCCTAGATAGTGAAGTGGCTGCAATGACTTTATTTAATCTAATTAACATTGTGACTCTCCTGTATTGGATCATCACATAGGGAATTGGTGTAATAATTTAGAATTTTTTCAAGTTTCTAATTTCATCGATTGATCCTATATTCGGTACAAAATCATTCACACCCAGTTCAATCATTCGCTTTTGCGGCACTTTCCCTTCGCAATCTGTCAGAACCAGCCAACGAATTGTTTCCATAGAAAAATGGGGATTGTGAATCGCCTCTGTCTGAACTTCAGGAGGATCAAAGGGAAGGATTACCATATGAGGCGAGTGCAGTTTTGCTATGTCGGCTCGCGACAATCCTTTCTCCAACTTCCCAAGTAAAGATTGCAGCAGTTTTTCCTGAAACTTCATTTCAGCGTTACTGATGATTTTCAGCAGGCCAGGAGGTAGTTTCTCCAATTTTGCCCTGTAACGATCTGACACCGTCGGCGAATAGTAGTTCTTTGCACCAGCCTGGACATCCAGCATGAGAGTGCCGGAAGCCAACTCCCCATGCGTAATGGAACGGCTAAGTTTTTTTATCAAGTGATTCCTAATCAGTTTTTGTACGATGATGAAGTTGTCATGCAGGGCCTTAATGTTTGCTGATACGGTAAAGGGAGCGTACTGTTCTGTTGCATGTTCAATTGAAAGATGCCTGATGGCGCGCTCCTGGTTCGACCATCGCTTATTCATGCCATTGGGGTTATACGGATTCGCTGCATAAGCCACTGCCATCAGACATCCTGTCTTGCCACCTGCTACACCCGCCGCCAAAAACGAATACTCTGGCCCCCAAATCCCCTCAATACCTGTCAGGGTCGACAGGGTCTCGGGGTATTCCATCCGCTCCACAACTCCCGATACGTCCGTTTCTATTGCAAGCAAGGTTACCGGCGGCGTATGTTCGGCTACCCAGGGATGAAAAGGGTTCAGTTGGATTTCAGCCCCGACCTTCAGTTTCTCTCTGAATATGTCTCCACTCGTTACTTTTTCCTGAACATATGTAATAGCCCCGTCGACAATCAAATGGCTTATGGCCAGCTGAAAGCGCTTGCTCGGTTTTAACGAACACTGTCGAGCCAATTCATTCAGACTAATGCCTTCGACCTTCCCTACCGGTGATGCCTGAGCCCATAAGGCCGCTAGTGCGAGGCGCTCAATAATCGGCAACTTTGCTACATGAGCTAGTCTCCAGCGGATCTTGTCTGTTTTAGTTCCGTCCACATTATCTTGCCGTTCAACCCGCTTCACATCGCGTCTCAGCTCATCCGGCGGTAGCTTCCATCCCTCACTAGGCGGGCAGCACAGCAGGCCCGCTACAACCTTGTACTGCCACGTCTGGCTTTGGCCATCCATCCCATTCAGATGCTCTTCATGGGTCAACCTTACCAGCGCTTTTTTCCTTCCGTTAGTTTCTGTCAGTTGGGGCGTCTGGGCGGGTAACTCACTGACCCATCCCAGCGACTTCAGCGTGCACCGAACCTTGACCGCTTCATTGTTGTTACACAGCAAGGCCTCTTTGATGGCATCTATAGAAAAGGCATGCTCACACAATCCGTCGGATTCTTGGCGACATCTCAGCTCTTCCACCATTAGGCTATATTTGTTGCTATAGAAATACTAAACACTATCGCAATTTTATTGCTACTGATACTTTTATATATGACTATTGTAGTTAAATAACTACATGATAATATTGCAATTCTATTACTACCCATGCAATTATGTATAATTAATGATGCACTACGAATGGTTAAAAAATGAGCAGCATAAGAACAAACTTGAGCAATAATGAGTTTCTCTGGCTTTGGAAGGATGATGGCGTTTCCGACAACGACAAGATGAGCTGGGCGACGAACTATTTGGGTAAAAACCACTTGGCAATAGGTTTGGACAAATCAAAGCTAAGGCGTTACCTAAGCGGCGAGGTGCCTGTAAAGGCAAGCCCTAAGCTCTATCTATTCATCGAGCGGATGAAGCGCGCCTACACTCAATACAGGCGAAGATTCGAAAAAGCCTCCATTTCTTTCTCAGTAAAACACGAGGCAGCTGAGGAGTTGAATCGCTTGTCTGCCGAGCGCCAGCTCCCGATATCCACAATCGTCGAGCAGATGATTTATGAAAAACTCAATGACATTGGGGTGATGACGCACGAGCCCGTATCAATTCAGTTTGGGCCAACTTCGCACGGTTTGATGAATAAGGACAATACCTTACAAAACCCATAACTAGCGATTGCCGGGAAGGAGCAGGCACTACTAGAGGCGGCTCTGTAAAACTAATTGAGATTATAAGTAGCCGGTATGGGCCTTACGCCATTGCGCGAACAAAATACAGCGATTCGGCAATTCATTTATGCGGCTGGCCGCGTCACATGTCGAAACGCGAAATAGGTTCCTTTGCTGCCAGATTCCAGCGAAAATAAAGCTCTCCTTTGAAGTGACCTCTCACGCCGCTTACAGCAAATGAAATTGGGGGTACTATTGGGGGTACCAATTCAAGTATAGCGATGAAAAATGCAATAAAATCAAGAGGTTATTGCCACTATGCTACTGATGATCGACAACTACGACTCCTTCACTTGGAATGTCGTGCAATACCTCGGTGAGTTGAAGGCTGAGGTGAAGGTAATTCGCAATGACGAGTTGTCGGTGGATGACATCATCGCCCTGCAGCCAGAGCGCATTGTGATTTCCCCTGGCCCCTGCACGCCGACTGAAGCTGGCGTGTCGTTAGAGGTGATTGCGCGCTTGGCCGGCAAGTTGCCTATTCTCGGTGTGTGCCTTGGTCATCAGAGTATCGGGCAGGCGCTGGGCGGCAAAGTGGTACGCGCGCGGCAAGTGATGCACGGCAAAGTGTCGCCGGTTTTTCACGGCGGTAAGGGCGTCTTTACCGGCCTGCCCTCACCGTTCAACGCCACGCGCTATCACTCGCTGGTGATAGAAAAAGACAGCTTGCCGGATTCTTTGGAAATCACGGCGTGGACGCAACACGAAGATGGCAGCATGGATGAGATCATGGGTGTGCGCCACAAACACTTTGTGTTGGAGGGCGTGCAATTCCATCCGGAATCTATTTTGAGCGAACACGGCCACCAATTATTAAAAAACTTTTTGGATATGCCGGCGTGAGCTCACCACTTTCAATCGTGCAGCAAGCCATTGCGCAACTGGTCGTGCAGAAAAATTTATCGCGTGATGCGATGCACGCCGCGATGATGTCTGTAATGCGCGGTGAAGCGACACCCGCGCAAGTGGGTGCGTTTTTAATTGCGCTGCGCATGAAAGGTGAAACCGTTGAAGAAATGACAGCGGCGGCGCAAGTCATGCGCGAGTTGTCGAGCAAAGTGACGGTCAATGTAAACCGTCGTCATTTAGTCGATACCTGTGGTACCGGCGGCACCGGCATTCCACTGTTTAATGTTTCGACGGCGAGTGCATTTGTGGTGGCTTGCGCTGGTGGTTTTGTTGCCAAGCACGGCAATCGCTCGGTCACTTCGACATCCGGCAGCGCCGATTTGTTGGAAGCCGCCGGTGTAAATTTAGAACTCACGCCTGAGCAAGTGGCGAAATGTGTGAACGAAATCGGCGTGGGTTTTATGTTTGCGGTAAAACACCACAGCGCGATGAAACACGCGATAGGCCCGCGCCGCGAAGTGGGTGTGCGCACGATTTTTAATGCGTTGGGGCCATTGACGAATCCGGCTGATGCGCCCAATCAAGTGCTGGGTGTGTTTGATAAAAATCTCGTGCGGCCGATGGCGGAAGTGTTGAAAAATCTTGGCAGCCAGCATGTGCTGGTGGTGCATTCACTGGACGGCTTGGATGAAATCAGCTTGTGCGCGCCGACTAATATCGCTGAATTAAAAGATGGCGAAATACGCGAATACACCATCACACCGGAAGATGTGGGCTTGGCCGCGCGACCGATTGACGAACTGTATGTCGATAACGCGCAACAAAGCCTGCAGTGCGTAGAAACGGCGCTGACCAACAACCATTCCGCTGCCGCTGACATGGTGGCGCTGAATGCGGGCGCAGCGATTTATGCCGCCAATTTGTGCGGCTCGCTCAAACAGGGTGTGGACATGGCACGCGATGTATTGGGTACCGGCATCGCTTGGGAAAAGCTGCAAGATTTCGCCAGCTTCACTCGTCATGTTATTTGAAATTGCTTAGTTGCCATAAAACGATTTAGAGAAAGCCATGAACACGCCCACCATTTTGAAAAAAATTATTGCGCGCAAACACGAAGAAGTTGCCGAGCGCCAGCAGAAAATTCCACTAGCCGAACAGATTGCCCGCGCCAAGGCGCAAGCAGCCCCGCGCGGTTTTGTCGCTGCCATAGAGCGCAAAATACAAGCTGGTCATGCGGCGGTGATAGCTGAAATTAAAAAAGCTTCGCCGAGCAAAGGCGTGATGCGCGACCCGTTCTATCCGGAAGAAATTGCACGCTCTTACGAAAAAGGCGGTGCCGCTTGTTTATCGGTGTTGACCGATGTCGATTTTTTTCAAGGCGCGGACGATTACTTGCAGCAGGCGCGCAGCGCCACCAAATTACCCGTGCTGCGTAAAGATTTCACTGTCGATCCCTACCAAATTTGGGAAGCGCGTGCACTGGGTGCGGACTGCGTGTTGCTGATTGTTGCAGCGCTGAGTGAAGCACAACTGCAAGCATTGTATGCCTGCACGCAAGAAGCGGGTTTGGATGTGCTGGTAGAAGTGCACAATGCGGAAGAACTGGCGCAGGCGTTGAAATTGAACACGCGCTTGATCGGCATCAACAATCGCGATTTGCACAGTTTTAACACCAGTTTGAACACCACTTATGAATTGCTTGAGCAAATACCCAAAGATCGCATCGTAGTGACGGAGAGTGGCATTCACACCATCGACGATGTGAAGGCCATGCGCGGCCATGCTGTGAATGCATTCTTGGTGGGCGAAGCGTTTATGAAAGCGGAAGACCCTGGCATGCAGTTGTTGGAAATGTTTAATTGAGTGGCGGAGATTGCGCGTGAGCAAAAACTCATTTCGTGTTATCACGGCGAACACCAACGGCATTCGCTCTGCTGCCAAAAAAGGTTTCTTTACTTGGTTGGAAACGCAAAACGCCGATGTGGTGTGCATCCAAGAAACCAAGGCGCAACGCGATCAGCTTGACGATGCGCTGTTTCACCCGCAGGGCTATCACTGCTATTACTTTGATGCCGAAAAAAAAGGCTACAGCGGCACGGCGCTGTACGCCAAGCAGAAACCGGATCAAGTGATCACAGGCTTGGGTTGGGCTTCTGCTGATACTGAAGGCCGCTACTTGCAGGCCGACTTTGGCAAACTCTCTGTGGTGTCCCTGTATCTGCCTTCCGGTTCCAGCAGCGAGCAGGCGCAGCAGAAAAAATTTGATTTTCTCGCGTGTTATTTGCCCGTGCTAAAAGAGCAGATCAACAGCGGGCGCGATTTTATTCTCTGCGGCGATTGGAATATTGCGCACAAACCGATCGACTTAAAAAACTGGAAGTCCAACCAGAAAAACTCCGGCTTTTTGCCGGAAGAGCGCGCGTGGTTGGATACCTTGTTTGACGAAATAGGTTTTGTCGATGCGTTTCGCGTGATTAACCAGGAAGAAAACCAGTTTACTTGGTGGTCAAATCGCGGCGCGGCGTGGGAGAAAAATGTGGGATGGCGCATTGATTATCAGATTGTCACGCCAGCACTGCGCAACACTGTGCAGCGTGTAGAAATTTACAAAGCGGAACGCTTTTCTGATCATGCCCCACTGATTATGGATTATTTGTTGTGAAGGAAACAGTTAGGCTGATACAAGGTTAGCCTGCGCCAACATTAACCACTTCAAGCCGCAATCGTCAAAATTGATTTGCACCCGCGTGCGTGCGCCGCTGCCTTCGACATTGAGAATAAAACCCTCACCAAAAACAGCATGGGTTACACGCTGCCCCAAATGAAAATCGCCGCTGTCGGTCTGCTGTTGGCGCGTGAAAGCGGGCATGGCGCGCTCGTGGTAAACGGGACGCGAGACTTTGGTGCGCGGACGCACTTCCTCCAACAATTCACGCGGAATTTCGCGAATAAAACGCGAAGGTAGGTTAAAGGAATCGCTGCCGTGCAAACGGCGCGACTCAGCGTAAGTGAGATACAGTTTTTTCTCGGCACGCGTAATGCCGACATAGCAGAGGCGGCGCTCTTCTTCGAGTTGTGACGGTTCATCCATCGACATTTTGTGTGGAAACAAGTTTTCTTCCACGCCGGAAATAAACACCAGCGGAAACTCCAAACCTTTAGCGGAGTGCAGCGTCATCAGTTGCACGCTGTCGGAGTGCGGCTCGGCTTGCGCTTCGCCAGCGTCGAGTGCGGTGGTGGCGAGAAATTGTCCGAGCACACTCTGTTCTTCGTCTTCTGCTTCAAAGGCTTTGCAGGCGCCGATCAATTCCTGCAAGTTTTCCACGCGGCTCAAACCTTTCTCGCCTTTTTCATTGCGATGAAAATCGAGCAGACCACTGGCCGTGATCGCGTGTTCAGCAATTTTATGCAGCGGCTCTTCGCGCGTCGCCACATCCAAGCGCGCAATCAGCGACAAAAAACCGCGCACAGCATTGTTGGCACGCGCGGTTAGGCGATCGGTTTCTGTCAGTTCTTCTGCTGCCTGCCACAGCGAGCACTGGCGTTCGCGCGCGTAGGCGCGAATGTCTTCCACGGTGCGTTCACCGATGGCGCGCGTGGGCGTGTTGATCACGCGCTCGAAAGCGGGGTCGTCGTGGCGATGCCAGATCAAACGCAAATACGCCAGCGCATTTTTAATTTCCAAACGCTCGTAAAATTTTTGCCCGCCGTACACCACATAGGGCAGTCCGCGTTGAATCAAGGCTTCTTCCAGCGCGCGCGATTGTGCGTTGGAGCGATACAACAGAGCCACATCGCGCCGTGCGCCGCCCGCCTCTACCCACGCGCTGATGCGATCCACAATAAAACGCGCTTCGTCCTGTTCATTAAAGGCGGCGTAGACGGAAATCAAATCGCCTTCCACACTGTCGGTCCACAATTCCTTGCCCATGCGGCCGCGATTGTTGTCGATCACCGCATTGGCTGCTTTCAGAATAGTGGCAGTGGAGCGGTAGTTTTGTTCTAAACGGATCGTGTGCACAGCGGAAAAATCGCGATCAAAACGCTGAATATTTTCAATGCGCGCGCCGCGCCAGCCGTAGATGGATTGGTCGTCGTCGCCGACAGCCGTGACGAAAGTGTCCTGCCCGGCTAATACACGCAGCCACGCGTATTGAATGGTGTTGGTGTCTTGAAACTCATCCACCAATAAAAATTGAAAGCGCTGCTGATAATGTTTTAATAATTCTGGCGCGTTCAGCCACAGCTCGTGCGAGCGCAATAATAATTCGCCAAAATCCACCAAACCGCCGCGCTCACAGGCTTCTTCATAAGCCGTGTAAATTTTGATCAGCGTATCTGTGTAGAGATCACCGGTGCGCTGTAAATATTTTGCGCGCTGTCCTTCATCTTTTTGTCCGCCGATATACCACTGAATTTGTTTTGGCGGCCAGCGTCCTTCATCCACTTCCAAGTTTTTCATCACGCGTTTGATTAAACGCAGTTGATCGTCGCTGTCGAGAATTTGAAATTGCTCCGGCAGTTTGGCTTCACGCCAGTGCATTTTTAATAAGCGATGCGCCAAGCTGTGAAAGGTGCCCACCCACAGATGATGTGACAGCGAGCCGAGCATGGATTCCAAACGCCCGCGCATTTCTTTCGCGGCTTTGTTGGTAAAAGTCACGGCGAGTATGGCGTGTGGCGGCACATTTTCTACACGCAATAACCAAGCGATGCGCTGCACCAGCACGCGTGTTTTACCGCTGCCCGCGCCGGCGAGTATTAGTTGGTTTTCAGGCGGCGCACTCACGGCTTCGCGCTGTGCGTCGTTCAGAGTGTCGAGTAGGGAAGATATGTCCATGGCGGCATTGTAGCGTGAGCAGAAACAAAAACCGGAGCAAAAGCTCCGGTCGTTGATTGTTTTACAGTGTGTATATTACTTTTTGCCGCTGCGTTCTTTGGCGATCAAAAAGTCAGCCACTTTCAGCATATTATCCTGCGAGCCCGCATCTTCCGTGGAAATGCGGTATTTGCCGTTGACGATAATTTCAGGTGTGCCTTGCACGCCGTAGTTGCGCGTTCTTGCGTCAGCTTGGCGCGTTTGCGACTGCACGGAAAAAGAATCGTAGGCTTTAATCACATCGGCTTCTGCAGAGCCGTTGTTGACAAACAACGCGACCACTTCGTCTTTGTTGGCCAGTGCTTTTTTCTCTTCCTGCATCGCTTTGAAAATCACGATGTGCATTTTGTCCAACACACCCAATTGTTTGGCGACAAAGTAAGCGCGTGAGTGCACTTCCATCGCAGGGCGCCAAATAGCGGGCGTGCGCTGCACATCGACATCCGCTGGCAGGCGTTTGAACCATGGCTCCAACTTGGATTCAAAGTGGTAGCAGTGTGGGCAGCCGTACCAAAACACTTCGTTGACTTCGATTTTGTCTGGATTGGCGGTGTGTACTGGCACGGTGATGACTTGGTAGTGCTTGCCCGCGATATATTGACCGTCAGCAGGCAGTGGTTGCGACGCATGGTTTGCGTCAGCGCTGGCTGAGAAAGCAAATAGCGAGGAGGATGCTAATAACAGTGCTGTGAGTATTTTTTTCATGTGTTGTGCTCCCGTCAAAAATAAAAAAGGCGACTACCTAGTCGCCCTTCGATGCTAAATACGAGGCAGAGTTCCCTCGGCAGTGCAGTGATTAATGCAAGCCGGCGATGTAATTAGCTACCGCATCAATTTCTTTGTCGCTCATACGCGCTACACCGGCGCGCATGATTTTGATGTCGCCGTCATTGTGGCGACCTTTATCGGTGTACTCTGCGCCCGCACGGAAATCGCGCAGCTGCTTGGCGATATAGTCTGCGTGTTGACCGCCCACCTGTGGAAAGCCTGCAGGTGCATTGCCCACGCCGGTGGGTGAGTGGCAGCCGATACACGCCGGCACGCCAATGTCTTTGTTGCCCGCGCGATAAATTTTTTCGCCGAGCGCGAGCAATTCTTTGTCATCTTTGGAACCGGAAAGTGCTTGCGTTTTGCTGGCGTAGAAAGCAGCAATATTGGCGAAATCTGCATCGCTCAGCGCATCTAACTGCCCTGTCATCTCGGGTACTTTGCGCTCTCCACTTTTAATGTCTTGCATTTGTTTGAGTAAATATTTTTCACCCTGTCCTGCAAGTTTTGGGAAGGTGGCCATCACGCTGTTGCCATCGGCACCGTGGCAAGCTGCACAAGCGGTTGTAAGAGCTTCACCGGCAGCGGCATCGCCAGCCATCACAGGCGCAGCAGCGAACAAACCGAGAACGAGAACACTTTTAGCAATCAGGGATTTCATACCGTCACATCCAGAGCATTGGGTTGGCAGATCAAAAAACGGCGGCATTATATACTGCGCCCTCGCCGAACGGAAAAGCGCCCCACCCCTCAGAGTTTACGCTGTATGTCTTCCCTCACCACGACCGATTTTCGTCGCGCCCAATTTCTCACCAGTGCCGCCAAGCTCGCGCAGTGCCCGCCAGACACCGGCACCGAAGTGGCGTTTGCCGGTCGTTCGAATGCCGGAAAATCCAGTTGCATCAATGTGCTTACCGACAACCGTCATCTGGCGCGCGCCAGTAAAACGCCGGGGCGTACGCGGTTGATTAACTTCTTCGCCCTGAATGAAGCGGCCAGCCAGCGTTTGGTGGATCTCCCCGGCTACGGCTATGCCAAAGTCTCACAGGAGATGAAGGAGGAGTGGCAGCGGCATCTGGAAAACTATCTGCGCGAGCGCGAAACCCTGCGCGGCTTGGTGTTGCTGATGGATATTCGCCACCCACTAAAAGATTTTGACATCAATATGCTCGATTGGGCGGAGAGTACTAAGCTGCCTGTGCACTGCGTGTTGACCAAGGCTGACAAACTCAATCGCGGCCCTGCGCAGCAAGCCCTACTGCAAGTGCGCAAGCAGTTGAGCGCGCGCACGGTGCCGGTGAGCGTGCAGTTGTTTTCTGCGCCGTCCAAGCAGGGTGTGGATACGCTTGCTGCCACGCTGGGGCGTTGGCTGGCGCTGTGACAGCAGGGGCACTGCCCCGTATACTGCCCCGCTCTTTTGCACGATTTCAACAGCGGCCATGTTGCTCAAATTCAGCAAAATGCACGGGCTCGGCAACGATTTTGTCGTGTTCGATTTCATCTCCCAGCGCGGCTACCTCACGCCGGAGCAGGTGCGTTTTATTGCGGATCGCCGTTTCGGTATCGGCTGCGATCAGGTGTTGATTGTGGAAGCGCCAGAGCAACCGGATGTCGATTTCCGCTACCGCATCTTCAACGCCGATGGCAGTGAAGTGGAGCAGTGCGGCAATGGCGCGCGCTGTTTTGCCCGCTTCGTGCGTGAGCAAAGACTCACCAACAAACAGCGTATCCGCGTGCAAACTCTGTCGGGCATTATTGAGTTGCATGTGCTGCCGGACGAACGCGTCTGCGTGAATATGGGCGCACCGATCTTCGCGCCAGCGCAAATCCCGTTTGATGCACCAGCGCAAGCAAGTGCCTACTCACTGGATGTGGGCGGCCAAACCGTAGACATCAGCGCTGTGTCCATGGGCAACCCGCACGCCGTGCTGCGTGTGGATGATGTCGCCACCGCCGAGGTCGCCCGTCTTGGTCCCGCCATCGAAAACCACCCGCGCTTCCCGCGCCGCGTCAATGTCGGCTTTATGCAAGTGAGTGATCACCACAGCATCCGCCTGCGTGTATTCGAGCGCGGCAGTGGCGAAACCCTCGCCTGCGGCACCGGCGCCTGCGCCGCAGCCGTGGCGGGCATCCAGCGCGGCTGGCTGCAAAGCCCTGTGCAAGTGGCACTGCCCGGCGGCGAGCTCACTATCGAATGGGCGGGCGACGAGCAGCCGGTGTTGATGACGGGGCCGGCGCTTACTGTGTATCGCGGGCAGGTGCGGTTGTAGCAATTTGGGTGATATCCCAGTGTGCCACCGCCCACTGCAAAACCACTTCTGGCGCTTCATGCGCTAAATCCAGCGGCGGGTTTTGTTTTAGCTGTTGCAAGACATAGTGCAGATTGGCAGAGGCGCGGCGGTTATCCACGGCCGGCGCGAAGCTCTGTTTGCTGAGTTTGTGGCCGTCGGCGCCCAGCAGCACCGGCACATGGGCGTAGCGCGGTGTGGTGCCGTTCAACAGTTCCGTGAGATGAATTTGCGCGCCGGTGGAAGGCAGGATGTCGCTACCGCGCACGATATCGGTCACGCCTTGGTCGATATCGTCCACCACCACGGCGAGCTGGTAGGCGAACAAGCCGTCTTTGCGATGGATGATGCAATCGCCCGCCTCGGCCAAGTGCTGCACTTGCACGCCTTGAATACGATCATCAAACACCACCGATTTTTCTGGCAGCTGCAGGCGCAGAGCGCAGGCTGCGTCGGCGGGCGGCGGGTGCTGGCGGCAATAGCCATCGTAGACGCGGTGGAGTGAGATCAGCCGTGCGCGCGTGCAGGCACAGCGGTAAATCTGTCCGCGGGCGAGCAAATCATCCAACACTTCGCGGTAGCGGGCGTGGCGCGTGGATTGATACAGCACCGCGCCATCCCAATGCAGCCCGTGTTGCTCCAGTGTGCTGAGAATCAACTTATCAGCCCCCGCCATTTCACGCGGCGGGTCGATGTCTTCCATGCGCAGCAGCCAGCGCCCGCCGGCGGCGCGCGCGTCGACAAAGCTAGCGACAGCCGCTAACAGGGAGCCAAAGTGGAGTGGACCAGAAGGTGATGGGGCAAAACGCCCCGTCAGAGAGCGAGTGCTCACACGCCAGTCTGTTTTTCCTTGATTTCAGACAGCGTTTTGCAGTCGATACACAGGGTCGCCGTGGGGCGCGCTTCGAGGCGGCGCACGCCGATCTCGATGCCGCACTGCTCGCAGTAGCCGTATTGATCTTGTTCGATCAGCTCAATGGTGCTGTCGATTTTCTTGATCAATTTGCGTTCGCGGTCGCGGGTGCGCAACTCTAGGCTGAACTCTTCTTCCTGCGTGGCGCGATCGACTGGGTCGGGGAAGTTAGCGGCACCGTCTTTCATGTTGGTGACTGTTCTGTCCACTTCCTGCATCAAGTCAGCTTTCCACGAGAGCAGCAAGCCGCGGAAGTGCTCCTTCTGCTCGTCGTTCATGTAGTCTTCGCCGATTTTTTCCTGGTATGGAATGAAATCTTGTTTGCTGGCGGCTTTAGCTTTTTTGGCAGGGCTAGCGGGCGCTGCTTTGCTAGGGGCGGGTTTCTTACTGCTGGGTGTTGGTGTACTACTGCTCACGGGTTTACTGCTAGGCCCCTTGGGTGATGGAACGGGTTTAATTGGTGCTGCTTTGGCCACAGGCTTGGCAACGGGTTTTGCGACCGGTTTGGCCACAGGCTGTTTAACCGCTGCTTTAGTAACGGGTTTCGCTGCGGGTTTTACGGCTGCTTTTTTCGCCACAGGTTTCGCTGCGGGTTTTACGGCCGGCTTGGCGGCAGGTTTTTTAACCACTGCTTTAGCAACGGGCTTTACGGCTGCTTTTTTGGCCGCAGGTTTCGCTGCCGGTTTTGCTTTAGGCGCAGGTTTCGCGGCTGCTTTTTTCGCGACAGGTTTGGCTGCAGGATTTGCTTTAGCGACTGCTTTTGTAGGTTTAGCAGCGGGTTTTGCTACAGGTTTTTTTGCAACAGCTTTAGGCGCAGGTTTTGCCGGCGCTTTAGGTTTTGTGGCTGCAGGCTTGGTGGTTTTGCTAGCAGTTTTTTGTGGTTTTGCAGCCTTGGCTTTTGCAGGCATCTTGTCCGCTCCTGTGGTGGGATGCGCGTTGGCATCCTCTCGTCTAAAGATACGCTTTATGGTCTTAAGCATACTGTCCTTGGTTCTCTATCGGCAACGATTCTGTTAACACAATGAGTACTGAAATAATCGGATACAACAGCGGGCGCAGAAACTACCAGAAAGCCCTCGCAGGTTCCAGTCTACGCGCTCTGCATAAACGGTTAACATATCGCGCATCACTTATTATCAATCTAACACGCCATGAAAGAATTTCACGCCGAAGATGTTTTTCACGATCGCACACACGAGGTGCCGCTGCTGGAGGATATCGTGCTGAATCCCGATCATGTGGCAGAGTATTTACGCAAGCATCCCGATTTTTTCATCGACTACGAAAACCTGTTGCCTGACCTCGCTTTGCCCCATCATACCGGCGAACACGCCATATCCTTGGTGGAGCGCCAAGTGAGTGTGCTGCGTGCGCGTAACCGCGATGTGCGTTCGCGCTTGAACCGTTGCTAGAAGTGGCGCGCGATAATGACCGCCTGTTCCAAAAAACTCAAAAACTGGTGTTGGCTGTATTGGAGCAGCGCACGGCGGACGACATCGTCACGGCGGTGGAAGCCAGCTTGCGCGATGACTACCGCGTGGATGTCTGCCGCTTGCTGTTGCTGAGTGATACCGAGCAGCAAGCGGCGCAGCAACAAATTGGCACCCTGCTCAACAATCGCCAGCCACTGTGCGGCCATTTGCGCCCGCAAGAAGCCGCGTATTTGTTTGCCCAAGCATCGCAGCCTGTGCGCTCGGCGGCCGTGGTGGTGATCACGCGCCCCCATGCGCCAGCCGACGAGCAGCCGCTAGCGGTATTGGCTATTGGCAGCTTTGATGCCGATCACTACCAAGCGGGGATGGGCACGCTGTTTTTGAGTTACATCGCCGAGGTGTTGTCGCGAACTTTGGCGCGCTGTGATGCAGGCACACATTGAGCAATACCTGCAGTATCTCGCCGGTGAACGCCGGCTGTCGCCGCATACCTTATCTGCCTATCAGCGCGATCTAGCCCTGCTCAGTGCGCACGCACAGCAGCAGGCGATTGAGCAGCTGAAGCAGTGGCGCGAGTTTCACATTCGTCAGCTCGTTGCGGCTCTGCACAATAAAGGCATGTCGGGGCGCAGCTTGCAGCGTCTGCTGTCGGCGTGGCGACAATTTTTTGCATGGCTGGGGCGGCAACATCTGGTCGATAGCAATCCGGTGGCGGCCGTGCGCGCACCGAAAAGCGCGCGAAAATTGCCGAAAACTTTGGATGTCGATCAGATGAGCCGCCTGCTGAGCATCGACGATGACAGCTGGTTGGCGCGGCGCGATCACGCGATGTTTGAATTATTTTATTCCTCGGGTTTGCGTTTATCCGAATTGGCGCAGTTGGATTTGACAGCCATCGATTTGCGTGAAGGTTTGGTGCGCGTCACCGGCAAGAGCGGCAAAGTGCGTGTACTGCCGGTGGGAAAAACAGCTATCGCCGTGTTGCAACAATGGTTGCGTGTGCGTAGTGAAAACTTGCCGGAAGGCAGCGTGCAACAGGCACTGTTTATCAATCAAAAAGGACAGCGTTTAGGTGTGCGCGCGATTCAGCTGCGCTTAAAACATTACAGCTTGAAACAGGGCATGGACGAGCCGGTGCATCCGCACATGTTGCGCCATGCGTTTGCCAGCCATATGTTGGAATCCAGCGGTGATTTGCGCGCCGTGCAAGAACTGCTCGGCCACGCCAGCATTTCCACCACGCAGATTTATACGCATTTGGATTTTCAACATTTGGCGAGTGTGTACGATGCGGCGCATCCGCGCGCACACAAACGCGCGCGCAATGACCATGCCGAATAAAATCATCGACAAGCCCAAACTGATTACTTTCGATTTGGATCACACGCTGTGGAATCCCGATCACGCACTGCAACGCGGTGAGGCAGCGAGTTATCAGTGGTTGGCAGAACAAGTGCCCGTGTTTGCACAAACTTTTTCGCCAGACAATTTTCTTGCTCTACGCAAACAAGTGTGGGAGCAGAATCCCTTGTTGCGCAACCGTGTGAGTGAGATGCGTCGCACAGCAACGCAGCTCGCCCTGCAACAACTCGGTATCAGTGAAAAAAACGCCGCCGCATACGCGCAAGCCGCTTTTGATATTTTTTGGACGCTGCGCCAACAGGTAGATATTTTTGAAGAGACAACGGTGCTGCTGCAAACCCTGTCGCAGCAGTACGCACTGGGCGCGATCAGCAATGGCAACGCCAATTTGCAAGTGATAGGCCTAGCGCATTTCTTTCAATTTCATTTGGCAGCTGACCATTTTCCGCAGGGAAAACCCGCGCCGGATATGTTTCTGGCTGCCCTGCAAAAAGCGGGTGTTGCAGCACAGGAAGCACTGCACATAGGTGACCATCCGCAAGACGATATTCAAGGCGCGCAAGCGGTGGGCATGAAAACGCTGTGGGTGAATCTGGAACACAAGCCGTGGCCAGACACGATTGCACCGCCGGATTTTACGGTGACAGCACTGGCGCAGATTGTTCCGCTGTTGATGCAGCCAATGCGCTAGCAACCTGCGCAGAAAAAACTGCCACGTCTTCGTTGTTAAAGTGGCAGACATCACCAGACCACTCGCCGCGCCCACTCATGGTCGCATCGATATCAATGAGAAAAACATTGCGCTGCGCCGCAATGTTGCGCAGCACGGCGTTTTCTTGTTGCAAGCCGGCGCGCACATAGTCTGGCGGCCCCCAGTTATAGACATCGCGGCTGTCGTAGTGATCGGGGTTGCGGTAATCCAGAGTTTGCTGCAAAAAACTTTGCCGTGAATAGTTGGCGGGCAAATGGTAGGCGAATGTCAGCAGGATAGGTTTTGCGCCGTTGCGCAAACTGGTATCAACTATCGCATTAATATTGCGCTCAAATACTGACAGTGAGGCAAACTGCGCGGCGTTGAGATACGGTTTTTTAGGAAACACAAATTGGTAGTTGGGGAAAAATGCGTAATCAAATTGTTGATTGAGTGTGCGCAGCCAAGTGTAGCCGGTGTTGTAAAGGTGGCGCGCCAGCAGGCTGTTATCCAGTAGCATATTTCTGCGATGCCAAGGGTCGATATGACGATAGTCGGCGTAAAAATCTTGCGGCAGCACATGATTCGCCCACAGATCGTTGATGCCGTTGTAGAACAACACAAAGTCCCAGTCGTACTGCGCAAAGTATTGCAATTTCGCCACATCAGCCTGCGTGGTGTGCGAGCGAATTCCCACATCCAACAATTCAATATTTTTGTCTGGCAGCGTTTTTTGCAGCGCTGCTTTCAATTTTTCTGCCATGTGGCGATTGAACATAGTGGATGAACCGAGCAGCAATATGCGCACGGTGTTGGGTGCTTTGTTTTCGCTAACGGCATCGCCGGTAAAACCGAGTGCGTTGATGCGCTGACCGTCGATCACTGTTTCTGGTGTCGCCGTAAAACCGAGTAGCAACATCGCACGCGGCATGCCAAACAGTCGCGGCAGTAATACGAACTCCGCCAGCAAAACCGCCGACAGCAGCAGCAGTGAGCAATACAAAACAAATGCGTAGCGGCGCGCGAACATGGTGTGTTTTTTCATTCCCTAGGAGTGGAGTGATTGTAAGGAGCCCCGTCTCGCTCTGCTATCATGGCTGCTACGCATTTGCCTCGGATTTTTACGCTCGTGAACGCAAAGACACCACGCTTACGCATCGCCACGCGCCAAAGCCCACTGGCTCTGTGGCAGGCGGAATATGTCAAACACGAATTGGAACACCACCACCCCGGCATCGTGGTGGAGTTGCTGAAATTCACCACACGCGGCGACCGCATCCTCGATACCCCGCTGGCCAAAATTGGTGGCAAAGGTTTATTCGTCAAAGAACTGGAGCAGGCCTTGTTGGCGGGCGATGCTGATATCGCCGTGCATTCCATGAAAGATGTGCCGATGGCCTTTCCTGAAGGTTTGGCGTTGGGCGTGATCTGCCCGCGCGAAACACCGTTTGATGCGCTGGTCAGCACCCGTTGCGCCAGCTTTGCCGATCTGCCGCAGGGCGCTGTAGTGGGCACCTCCAGCTTGCGCCGCCAGTGCCAGTTGCGCCGCGCGCGCCCCGATCTCGATATCCGTGATCTGCGCGGCAATGTCGGCACCCGTTTGGCTAAGCTGGATGCCGGTGAGTACGACGCCATCATCCTCGCCGCCGCCGGTTTAACGCGCTTGGGTTTGGGCGAGCGCATCCGCGAACTGCTGCCGCCAGAATTGAGTCTGCCCGCCGGTGGGCAGGGTGCCGTTGGCATAGAGCTGCGCTGCGACGATGCCGCCACCGCCGCCCTGCTGCACCCGCTGGCCTGTGTCAGCACCACCTACCGCGTCACTGCCGAGCGCGCGCTGAACCGGCGCCTACACGGCGGCTGCCAAGTGCCCATTGCCTGCTACGCCATTGAAGACGGCGGCACGCTCTGGCTGCGTGGCTTGGTCGGTAGTGTCGACGGCAGTGAAATGCTGACTGCCGAGGGGCGTGCTCCGCTGATGGAGGCGGAGGCTCTGGGTATCCATGTCGCGGAATTGTTGTTAGCGCAGGGTGCCGAGCGCATTTTGCAGGCTGTGTACGGCGAGTCGGATAGTGATGACTGAACAAGCCGGCGTGTTGGCAGGATTATCGGTTGCCATCACGCGACCGCTGCATCAGGGCGACAGCTTGGTCGAGCGTCTGTGCGCACAGGGCGCGGACGCCACCAGCATTCCCTTGCTCACCATTGCGCCTTTGACCGAGGCGGCGCAGATCGAGGCTGTCAAAGCGCAACTGCAGGCCTTGGATCGTGTCGACATCGCCATTTTTGTCAGCCGCAATGCCGCCGAGCAGTTGTTGCGCGCACTGGCTGAATATCGATTGGCGTGGCCGCGCACGATTACAGCTATCGCTGTGGGCAGTCCGACGGCGCAGTTTCTCAATGAGCACGGTATTGCGGCGATCAGTCCTGCGCGTATGGACAGTGAGGGCATGTTGGCGCTGCCCGCTCTGCAAACTGCACAGGGAAAACACTGCGTGATTTTTCGCGGCCTAGGCGGGCGCGAAACCACCGCGCAGACATTGCGCGCACGCGGCGCAAGCGTGGATTACTGTGAGCTGTACCGGCGCGCATTGCCGCCTAATGCGGCTGCAGCGTGGACGCAGTGGATTGAGGACACGGGCACGCACAAATGGGCATGTGTCAACAGCGTGGAAACGCTGCAGAATTTACTGCAAGTGGATGCGAGAGCAGCGGCGCGTGCTAACCTCAGCTTGGTGGTGCCTGGGCCTCGCGTAACGGAACGCGCGCAACGCGCTGGTTTTACGCGCGTTTTCACCGCAATAGATGCAACCGATAATCAAATTTTTCAAACGATCACGCGTGGGTATCACAGATGACGGAAACGCCAATGACTTATGACGCCACACCGACCGCTGGTGTCGAAAAAAAACGCGGCACGGCATGGGGCATGTACACCGCGTTGTTCGTGTTGTTTTTATTTAATGCGGCGACGATTGCAGGCGGCGTGTGGTTGTGGAAACAATTGTCAGTGAGCAATCATGCGGCACAAGCCACGCAGCAGGCGTTGACGGAGCAGACAGAAAAATCTACAGCACTCAAGAGTGTTGTAGAAAAACAAGCAGAAGATGCCAAAAATTTTCGCCAAAAAGTGACGGATATTTTGCGTGACAACAGCGAAAAATTGCGCAGCTTAGATCGCATTGATACCAGCTATTGGCGCTTGGCGGAAGCGGAGTTTTTGTTGAAGCAAGCGCACCAGCGTTTGTTTATCACCCACGATGCCGACACAGCGGATTTGCTGTTGGCTTCGGCAGAGGCTGCCATCATGCAGCAAAAAGACCCAGGCTTACTGCCAGTGCGCAGCGCTATTGCCAAAGATCGCGTCGCGCTGAAAAATGTACCGCGTGTGGATCGTGACAGCCTCTATTTGCGTTTGCAGGCCTTGTCATCGCAAGTGGGTATGCTGACCAGTAACAACCGCTTTTTGCGCGCCGATGACGAGACAGGTGTTGATACCGAAGCAGAAGAAAAATCGTATGTCGATGTGTTGTGGGAGCGTTTGTTGTCGATAGTGCGCATTCGTCACTACGATCAACCGGTAGAGCCGCTGTTGCCGCCAGAACAACAATTGTATTTTTCGCAGAACTTACAACTAGCGCTGCTGCAATCACAGCTGGGCTTACTGCAGTCGCAGCAGGAAACCTATGCCAGCAACTTGGCGCGCGCGCATGCTTGGGTCAACCAATACTGCCAAACCAGCGACCCCGTAGTGGCAGAGTGGCTCAATGAAGCGCAAGCCCTGATGCGCATAGAAATTGCGCCGCCGATGCCGAATATTTCTGACTCACTGGCGATAGTGCAAAAACTGATTGAGCAGCGCGCTGATGAAATTCGCAAAGCGTTGATGTTGGGCGATGATACGGATGTGGATGCGGACGATGCCGCGCAGGAGCTGCCTTAATGCGCCGTTGGATACTGCTGTTTGTCTCCGGTTTGATCGGTCTGCCGCTGCTGCTGCGCCTTATTGCCTTGGATGACAGTTTTGTCGTGTTGGTGTTTGGTCAAACCACAGTAGAAATGCCGTTGTGGTTTGTGGCGGCGGCGATGCTCTTGTTGACCGTAGTCGGCTATTACGGCACACGGTTTTTGTTGGCGGTACTTTTTACGCCGCGCCGTATCAATCGCTGGATGAATCGCCGCAATCAACGCAAAGTGCAAAATCTCACCTTGAGTGGTTATCTGTCGCTCTTGGAAGGCAATTGGAGTAGCGCGAGCCGCGATTTGCAAAAAGCGGCAGATAAATCGGATACCGCCGTACTCAATTATTTGTTGGCAGCCAAGGCGCGTATTGAAAACGGCGATCTTCCCAGTGCAGAAAACTTGCTGCGCAAGGCAGAAGAGGCTCTGCCGGAAGCGCGCATCCCGATTAGTATTTATCAGGCGCAATTGTTGCAACAAATCGGCGTGCCAGAAAAAGCACATGAAGTATTGGAAATGCTGGCGGCTGAAAATCCGCGTCATGCCTATGTTCAAAAATTATTGGTGGATAGCCATCGCCAACGCGGCGACACGGAAACTGTATTGCAAATACTGAGCCATCAGCATCGCCAAAAACCGCTGCAAGATGTAGCGATGATCAGTGAACTGTGCCGCTTGCAAATTTCGCACGGCAACGGCGCGGCAGCTGAGGAGTTGCTGCGCAAGAAGTTGACCAAACAGTGGTTGTCGGAGTGGGTGACACTGTATGGCAATGCCGCTGGCAGCAATGGCATACAACAATTGCAGACCGCAGAAAAATGGCTGAAGGAGCATCAGCATGATGCAGCGCTGCATTTAGCGCTGGCGCATATCTGCCAGCGCAATCAGCTGTGGGCAAAAGCGCGAGATTACTACGAGAGTTATTTAGCGCTGCAAAAAGATGAAGTTGCTGCCAAGGAACTTGTGCAGCTATTGCAGGCCTTAGGAGAGAGGGAAAAGGCGCAACAATGGCTGCAAAAAATTGCTGCGCATCACACGGACACACTACCCCTGCCATCAACCACCTGAGAGATTCATCATGCGTTGTGCGTTGTTAAACCACCCCTTGTGTCGCGCGCTGTTTTCAACACGCGGCTTGTTCTTTTTGATGGCGGCAGCCAGTTTGTTTTTAATGTTGTTCGCGCTGTATCTGCAACATTTTTTGGGTGAACATCCCTGCCCGTTGTGCATCACCCAGCGCATGTTCGTCATTGTGATTGGCGTGTTGGCGCTACTCGCTGCTGTACACAACCCCGCGCAACTCGGCCGCCGCGTGTGGAGTGCGTTGGTGATGTTGGCAGCTATCGGTGGCGGTATCGTCGCGGGTCGCCATGTATGGATACAGCGCTTACCGGAAGATCGTGTGCCGGTTTGCGGCCCTGATCTCGCGTATATGTTTGAAAATTTCCCACTGCAAAAAGCCATTCATTTACTGTTTAACGGCGATGGCAATTGCCACGAAGTGGGCTGGACATTTTTAACGCTGAGCATTCCTGAGTGGACGCTGATAGCGTTTACGGGTTTTGCAGTAGTCGCTGTGTTGCAGTGGGTGCGCAAAGGCTAATTGAGTGGCATTGAGTTAGAACAGTGATCGAAAAACAGAACACTCAGAAAACGCCCTGATTTTTATATTGCCAATATAAAGGTCGGCGGTTGACTGTATATTTTATGTAGCTACAATAAAAAACATGCGAATGGAGTTTGACCCAATCAAGGATGTGGCGAATCTCGAGAAACACGGGGTTTCGCTGGCTATGGCCGAGCAATTAGATTGGGATGCTGCGTTGGTTTGGATCGATGACAGGTTTTCATACATGGAGCTGCGCATGATTGCGTTGGCACCAGAAACAAACACGGTTTACTACGTTGCTTTTGTTGAGAAGGATGAGATTCGTAGAATCATCAGCCTTCGTCGCGCCACTCGCCGAGAGGTGATTCACTATGTCGAAAATATCTAAGAAATCTAAAATCGCAATACCATCGGCAGCAGAAGATCGCCGTATTGTTGCAGCCGCTAAGCGTGATCCCGATGCGCAACCTCTGACGGACAAGCAGCTGAATGCGATGGTTCCTCTGAAGTCATTACGAGGACGACCTAAGCTGGAGAACAAAAAACAGTTAGTGTCGGTGCGTTACAGCCAAGAGGTTATCGAATATTTTCGAGCTACTGGAGATGGTTGGCAGTCTCGTATGGATGATGTACTGCGCAGGTATGTTGCACGCCATCGCAAAGTATTGTGACTCGTTGCAAAAACGGATGCATAAAAAAACCGGCAGCTGCCGGTTTTTTTATACCTGAACAAAAAGCATCAGTCTTTCTTGACTTCTTCTGTCGGTTTGGCGGGCTCTTCTATCGGAGCCAGTGTTTGGCTGTCAACAGCTTCTACTTTTTTGTCACCTTCAGCTGCGCCGATTTTGTGCAGTGTGATTTCAAAAATCAGCGTGGCGTTAGGGCCGATATCGCCGCCTGTGCCGCCAGCGCCGTAAGCCAGATCAGACGGGATCACTACGCGCCACTTTGAGCCAACAGGCATCAATTGTAGAGCCTCAGTCCAGCCAGGAATAACAGCGTTCACAGCGAATGATGCTGGCTCGCCGCGTTTGATCGAGCTGTCGAACTCTTTGCCATCAATCAGCGTGCCAACATAGTCAACAGTTACGGTATCGGTAGCTTTGGGCTTTTCACCTTTGCCTTCGGTCAACACTTCGTACTGCACGCCACTTTTGGTGGTGATCACGCCGGCTTTCTTGCCATTTTCTGCCAAGAATTTGTCACCTTCTTCTTTGTTTTTTGCGCTGTCAGCTTCCAGCTTGGCTTGTTCAGCTTTTTGAGCTTCTTCCATTTTTTTCTGCATTTCTGTTTGGAAGGCCACCATTGCCTGCTGCATTTCTTCTTTGGTTAATTTTGGCTCGCTGCCATCCATAGCGGTTTTGATGCCAGAGACAAAGCTGGTTTCATCCAAGGGCACTTGGTTGGCTTTGAATTGGCTGCCGATATTCATACCGAGGATGTAGCTGACTTTTTGCGCTTGCGTCATGTTGCTAGCTGCTGCAGCGGGTTTAGCGGCATCGGCGGCGGGCGCGGCTGCTTTGTCATCCTTGCAGGCGCTCAGTGTCATCAAACTGGTTGCGGCAACAGTCGCCATAGCCAAAGTGCGAATTTTCATCGAAGGATTCCCTTTGAGAGTTGGATAGTGAGTCGCGGATCATACCCCGCACGGCAACAGACCGCTACGCCCACCGCAAGTTCCCGCGATGCGGGCGTGGGCGATTACCTATTAAGCCGGTGGGGATCGCAAGGTGATAATAACGGACCCTGTGGAGGTAAGTATGAGCACACCTAAACCTTTTACTGCGCCGACACCGATGTCGCCCCATAACCCCGAGTGGGCGGCGCGTCGGCGCATTGCTGCACAGATGCGCGCTTTGAATGAATTAATGCTAACGCGCGACTTGCCATTGGCGCAGTTGCAGCGTGTGGAAGATAGTCTGAGTGCGCTGAGTGAAATAGGCGCAGACAGCCCCGTGGTACACGGGCGCTTGGAGTGGGCCGCAACGGGGAGAAATGGCTCCTACGATTTGCTCTCGCGCGAAACCACGCCCATCGCTGGTCAGAGCAACACGCTGTCACCGCCGCTGCACATGCAGCTCGATTACGAAAAAGGCGAAGCGCACGCCACAGTCACGCTGGGTTGGGCATTTGAGGGCCCGCCCAAATGCGTGCACGGTGGATGGGTGGCCGCGCTGTTCGACGAGTTTCTCGGCTGTGCGCAATTGTTGTCTGGTGCTGCCGGCGCCACCGGCAATCTCAGCGTGCGCTACAAACGCCCTACGCCGCTGAACAAGGAACTCACCCTGTTTGCCAAGGTCAAGGAAGTGCACGGTCGCAAAATCTTGATGGAAGGCACACTCAGTGCCGAGGGTCATGTCACCGCCAGCTGCGAGGGTTTGTTCATCAGTTTTGCCGAAGGCGTGTTGAACTTAGCAGAACGCAAATTGGTCGTTGATGGTTAAAGTTTGCTATGGTGACCTAGCTGTTTTTTTCAACGAGGACAAACACATGAACAAAAAAACTTTTTGGGCTAGCAGTGTATTGGTTTCTGCTTTTATGGCGGCCGCACTGCCAGCGCACGCCGACGATTACAAAATTGATGAAACGCATAGCTTTGTTCAATTTCGTACGCAACATATTGGTTTCAGCTGGTTGTACGGACGCTTCAGCGTAATAGGCGGCAGTTTTACTTATGATGCCGCACAACCTGAAAAAAACAGTATTGCTATCACGGTGGATGTAGACAGTATCGACACCAATCACGATTTGCGCGATGACCATCTGCAAGAAAAATATTTGCACACCGATAAAACGCCCAAAGCCAGCTTCAAAAGTTCGGCTTACCAAGGCGATGCCAATAGCGGTACGGTGACAGGTGAATTGACGCTGAACAATGTCAGCAAAGTAGTCACGATTCCTATCAAAAAAATTGGCGAAGGCACAGACCCGTGGGGTGGTTACCGCGTGGGTTTTGAAGGTACTCTGACCATAGACGCACGTGACTTTGGCTACAAGTATGAGCTCGGTGAAAAAAGTTATGTGGTGGAATTGCAGTTAGGTGTAGAAGGCGCGCGCACCAGCGGCAAGCCAGCTAAAAGTTAAAGTCTAGATTGCACAAAAACATGCGGGAGAGTGTGCATGAGCGCCGATAATGCTGTAACGAGATACCCAGCCACCATACGCTGGCTGCATCGCATCATTGCACTGCTGATGATTTTTATGATCGCGCTGGGTTGGTATTTGTCAGAAATGGAATACGAACACCCTGACAAAGCTATGTTGCTGCAGTTACATCGCACTATCGGTCTTTCTCTGTTTCCTCTCGGTCTGGCGCATTTGTGGGCTTACGCCTATTTGCCGCGCCCTGCTTTTTCTGCACACCTACAACCGTGGGAAAAAACGCTGGCAAAACTTGCGCATTTTTTTCTGTTGTATGTGGTGATTGCGATTCCCGTGGCGGGTTATTTGATGTCCGGCGATAAATTGCTTGTGTTGGGCGATACCGCGGTACCGCAGTTGTTGGAATTGAACAAAGGCCTGCGCAAAACGCTATTTGGTGTGCATGAAACGCTGGCGTGGATAGCGGCGTTTGTGATTGGTCTGCATGTGGGGGGCGCACTGAAACACCACTTCATCGACAAAGACGACACGCTGCGTAAGATGCTGTAGTTAATATGGCAGTTAGTGAGCGTGTTGTTCTAGCGCCCACGCCACATGTTCGCGCACCAAAACAGATTCATGCTCACGGCGGCTGTTGAGTGCAAAAATAATCTCTGATGTCGTGCGCGCATTGCCCAGTGCCACGGCGATGTTGCGCAACCAGCCCTCGTAGCCGATGCGGCGCAGGGCAGAGCCTGCGGTTTTTTCTAAATATTCTTCTTCGCTCCACGCAAATAATGCCGTGAGTTGTACATCATCCAAGTTGTGTTTTGGTTGAAACACTTCCTGCTCGGTGCGCTGCGCAAACTTATTCCACGGACACACAGCTTGGCAGTCGTCGCAACCAAAAATGCGATTGCCGATTTTTTTGCGCAGCTCGAGTGGAATGCTGCCGCGCAATTCAATCGTGAGATAGGAAATACAGCGACTGGCATTCAATTGTTGTGGCGCGACAAAAGCCTGCGTGGGGCAGAGATCCAAACACGCCGTGCAGGTGCCGCAGTGTGTGGTTTCTTGCGGCGCGGTTAAGGGCAGCGGTAAATCGGTGAGAATTTCGCCGAGAAAAAAATACGAACCGGCTTGCGAATTGATCAGCATGGTGTTTTTGCCTATCCAACCCAAACCGGATTTTTGTGCAAACGCGCGTTCTAGCACCGGCGCGCTGTCTACCACGGCGCGGTGCTTGTGCGGAAACTGCGTTTCAATTTTTTGCGCCAGCAGGGCGAGGCGTTTGCGCATCCATTTGTGGTAATCGCGCCCCAAGGCGTAGCGCGCAATGTACGCGCCGCCATCCGCATTCACTTTGGCAATGAGATTGCTGTCTTGGTCGGATAAATAATCCATGCGCACAGAAATCACGCGCAGTGCGCCTGTATGCAATTGTTCTGGATGTTCGCGCAGCGCGGCGTGTTGTTGCATCCAGTGCATATCCGCGTGATAGCCGTTTTGCAGCCAGCGCTGTAAATATTGCGCGTGTTGGCCGACATCAATATCGCTAACGCCGATCTGCTGAAAATCGAGTTCGCGCGCCCAGTGTTGCAACTGGGTTAATAGATTTTCATCGTCCATCTGCGCGGTAGGGCATAAAAAACTTAGCGTAAGTTGAGCACATCCTGCATGTCATACAGGCCGGCTTTTTGCGTGGGCAACCACTGTGCTGCGCGCACGGCACCGCGTGCAAAACTCATGCGCGAACTCGCTTTGTGGGTAATTTCTACGCGCTCGCCGTCGGCGGCAAACATCACGGTGTGATCACCGACGATATCGCCGGCGCGCACGGTGGCAAAACCAATTGTGTCGCGATCGCGTGCGCCGGTTTGTCCTTCGCGCCCGTACACAGCGACTTTATCCAGATCGCGCCCTAATGCCTGCGCCACCACTTCACCCATGCGCAGTGCCGTGCCGGACGGTGCATCCACTTTGTGGCGGTGATGCGCTTCGTACACTTCAATATCCACTTCATCGCCCAGCACGCGTGCGGCGGTGTCGAGCAATTTGAAGCAGAGGTTCACGCCGATGCTGTAGTTAGACGCAATCACCGCGCCGGTTTTTTCTGCCAGTGCCAACAATTGTTTTTTCTGTTCCGCATTAAAACCCGTCGTGCCAACCACGATTTTTTTACCGTGCACCGCACACACTTCGATGTTGGCGAGCGTGGCAGCCGGCGCGGTGAAATCAATCAACACATCGAACTGATGAACCACACTGTCGATACTGCCGACCACAGCGACACCGTTGCGACCGATGCCCGCTAACTCGCCAGCATCCGCGCCGAGCAGTGAACTTTCAGCGCGCTCAATCGCCGCGCTCAACACGGCGTGCGGCGTCGCTGCTTGCACGGCTTCGATCAGTGTTTTTCCCATGCGACCCGCCGCGCCGGTGACTGCGATACGAACAGGAGTAGTGACTGTGGACATGGTATTTCCTACGGGTTTGCGAGTGCGCGCATGGTAGCAGCTCCACTCGCGTTTCTGTTCACGGGCGCGGCCATTCGGTAACATCCTCGCATTGCTCTGGGATGGAAAAGCAGCGTGTATCTTTCACGACCTATCATGTTGTTGCTGATGGCGGCCTATGTGTTCTCGCCTGCGCTGCTGGGTTGGATGATCGACCCGGCTGGCGTGTGGTACCGGCCGTATTTGATTTGGATAGGCATCGTGCTGGCGGCGTTTCTGTTACAGCCGCGCCGTGTGGACGGCGAGGAAGATTGGTAACGCATGGAAGCCTTGAGCGAAGATCAAATTCTTCTACTGGGCAGCTGCGCCTATTTCGGGGTGCTGTTTCTGGTGGCGTGGCTGACCGACAGCGCCATCCTGCCGCGCCGCTTCACCGACAGCCCGCTGCTGCATATGTTGGCCTTGGGCGTGTTGGTTAGCGCTTGGGGCTTTTATGGTGTGGTCGATCTGTTCAATCAATACGGTTACGGCGCGCTGTCTTACTACATGGGTGCGGGCGGCTTATTTTTATTTGCGCCGCATATTTTGATGCCGCTGCTGCGCTTAACACGCGCCTATCAACTGAATTCACTGGCGGATTTGCTGGTATTTCGCTACCGCAGCCCTTTCGTCGGCGCACTGGCGACGGGCTGCCTGCTGCTGTGTGCACTGCCCTTATTGGCACTGCAAATTCAGGCGGTGGCCGATACGGCTTTGATCATTAGCTACCGCCCCGAGTCACCGTTCACCACGCGCCAGAATATGTTTGCGTTGCATGACAGACTGGCGTGGCTGTTCTGTATCGCCACGATTCTGTTCGCCTGTTTGTTCGGTGCCAAACGCGAGCGGCACCGCGGCTTGATCATGGTGTTGGTGCTGGAGTCTCTGATCAAATGGGTGGCGCTGTTGGCCGTGGGCTATTTTGCGCTGCACTATGTGTTTGGCGGTTTTACGGGTTTGGAGCAGTGGTTATCCCTGCATCCTGAACAATTGCAAACGCTCTATCACCCTACAGAGAACAGAGCGTCCAATATGTTGGTGACGCTATTTTTTGCGACCGCCATTGTGTTGCCGCACCTGTTTCATGTCGGGCTGGCGGAGAACACGCGCTTGCAAACATTGCGTTTGGCCAGCTGGGGTGTGCCGCTGTACTTGCTGTGTTTGAGTTTGCCTGTGCTGCCGATTTTATGGGCGGGTTTTGAGTTGGGCACAGCGGTAACGCCAGAATATTTCGTGCTCGGTGTGCCGCTGGCGGCGGGAAACATGGGCTTATCCGCCATGGTGTATCTCGCGGGCTTGTCGGCAGCTGTAGGCACCACGGTGGTGATGGCGCTGGCGCTGTCCACCATGTGTTTGAACCACTGGCTGCTGCCACTGCGTTATGTGTTGGGCGGCATGGTGGATTTGTACAGCCTGATCGCCAGGCTGCGCCGCGTACTGATCGCCCTGATCATTATCGGCGGCTACTTGTTCTATCGTGCGCTGGCCATTGGGCAGACCCTGACCGACCTCGCCATTCTGTCTTTGGTTGGCAGCTTGCAGTTTTTGCCTGGTGCGTTTGCGGTGTTGTACAGCCAGCGCGCCAATCGCCAAGGCCTGATTGTCGGCTTGTGTGCGGGCATCGGGCTTTGGATCGGCTGCATGCTGCTGCCTATGTTGTTTGGTTGGCGGTTATTGGTGTTGCCGCTGGATATCGTGTTGCGCCTCGGCGTAGAGAACTGGAGTCAGCTGGCGGCACTGTCGGTTGGCGCTAATATTTTGTTGTTTGTTGGCGTGTCGCGACTGACCCAACAATCGGAAGACGAGCAGCGCGTAGCCGAACAATGCGCGACAGAGAACGGCACACGCCCCCTGCGTTTGGCCTTGGATGTAGACAGCGTGCAGGGGATGGAAGAGCGACTCGCGTCTGCTTTGGGTGCCGCTATTGCTAAGCAAGAAGTGAAGCGAGCACTGACTGACTTGGAGCAAACGGCGGAGGATGCCCGCCCCTACGCCCTGCGCCGCCTGCGCGATCGGCTGGAGGCCAATTTGTCGGGTTTGATGGGCGCGGCCGTGGCACACGCTTTGATGGATCGCACCCTGCCCTACCACACCGCAGGCGCGGCGCCGATGCGTGAAGACCTGTACTTGATCGAGAACCGCATCAACCAATACCGCCACCACCTCACCGGCTTGGCGAGCGAGTTGGACAAGCTGCGCCGCCACTACCGACAGACGCTGGAGAGCTTGCCGATGGCAGTTTGCTCAATGGGGCAGGATGGCGAGATCGTGTTGTGGAACCGCAGCATGGTGGAGCTGACCGGTATCACGGTGGAGGCTGCGCAGGGTTCGACAGTCGGCAATTTGTCTGCCCCGTGGGGCGCACTGCTCAAGGGCTTCTCGGAGGATGAGGCGGTTACGGCGCACAAACAGACACTGGCGTTGGCGGGCCGCACGCGCTGGTTGGGTTTGCACAAAGCGCCGAGCGACAGCGAGCAAATCATCATGATCGATGACCTCACTGAAACTCAGCAGCTGGAGCAGGAGTTGTTGCACAGCGAACGCTTGGCCTCCATCGGGCGTTTGGCGGCCGGCGTGGCGCACGAAATCGGCAACCCCGTGACGGGCATCGCCTGCTTGGCGCAGGATTTGGATTACGAGAGTGAGCAGCCTGCTGTCAAAGAAACCGCAGCCAAAATTCTTGGCCAGACCAATCGCATCACCCGTATCGTGCAATCGCTGGTGCATTTTTCCCATGCGGGGCATGCGGGCGGCAACGAACACAGCAGGGTGGATTTGTTTGAATGCGTGGAAGAAGCCATTCACTTATTGTCGCTGCAAAAAAATCGCCAACGCGTGTACTACAACAACTTGTTGTCACCGGATACTTTCATCAAAGGCAACGAACAAACACTGGTGCAAATGTTTATCAATTTATTGAGCAATGCTTGCGATGCCAGCTCACCCGATAGCCCGATCGACATTAGCGCCGAACAACATAACAAAGAGTGGATCGTGCGCGTGCGCGATTACGGACACGGCATTGATGCTGCGCATATTCAGCGCATTTTTGAACCATTTTTTACCACCAAGCCAGCGGGGCAGGGCACCGGTCTGGGTTTATCTTTGGTGTATAGCATTGTGGAAGATCACGACGGGCGCGTCGATGTGCAGAGTTCGGTGGGTGACGATCACGGCACCACAATTATTATTTCATTTAAGGAAGCTGTATGAGTTGGCTGCAATGTTTTATGCGTGTTTCGCGGCAACAGTTAGATGCGTTTGAAGATGTATTGCTCGCGCTGGGTGCGGTGTCTGTCACCTATTGCGATGCCGCCGATCAACCGCTGTTTGAGCCGGGGCCAGGTGAAATTGCACTGTGGGAAGAAGTGGAACTGGTCGGTTTATTCACAGAAGATTTTCAAGAACAAAATTTGCGCCAACAATTGTCTGCCGCTTTGGGTGATGCGCTGCCGTCTGTGCGCTTTGAAGTGTTAGTCGATCAAGTGTGGGAACGCGCGTGGATGGAACATTTCCAACCCATGCGCTTTGGTGAGCGGCTGTGGATTTATCCCAGCTGGGTGGAAGCGCCGCAGGATGGCAGCGTGGTGTTGCGTTTAGATCCAGGCTTAGCGTTTGGCACCGGCACGCACCCCACCACCGCACTGTGTTTGGAGTGGTTAGATGCGCAAAATTTGCAAAACAAAACCGTGATCGACTACGGCTGCGGCTCCGGTATCCTCGCCATCGCTGCGCTGTTGCTCGGCGCAAAATCTGCTACGGGTTACGACAACGATCCGCAGGCATTGACCGCCAGCCGCGATAACGCCGACCACAACGGCTGTGCAGGAAAATTAACCGTTTCTTTGGTCGCCACGAATGGCGAAACCATCACACAACAAGCCGAAGTAGTGTTGGCCAATATTCTCGCCGGCCCGTTGCGCGAATTGGCGCCGCGCATTGCGCCATTGGTAAAAAATGGCGGCAGCTTGGTGTTGTCGGGCATTTTAGAAGCGCAGGCGGAGGAAGTGATGGCGGCCTACCACGACTACGGTTTTGTGTTTGCACCACCTGCAATAAGAGAGGGTTGGGTGCGCTTGGCCGCAGAAAAACATTCCGCAGGGTGCTGAAGTGTGTGCCTGCGCGTGTTGATTCAGAAACCATTGTCTGTCAATGAGTGATAGCGGTAATCGGTGGGAAGCTTCACATGGCGTACGAATAGTCGTACGATATCTGTCAATTGGAGGGTATCCTACATGAATACACTTACAGCCAGTGAAGTGCGCTCAAATCTGTACAGACTGATGGATCAGGCGGCGGAGACGCACCAGCCTATTGTTATTTCAGGTAAGCGCACGAACGCTGTCTTGGTATCGGCGGAAGACTGGGAAGCTATCCAAGAAACGCTACACCTGTTGTCAGTTCCCGGCATGCGCGAGTCTATTAAGCAGGGGATGGACGAACCGGTTGAAAATTGCACGCAGGAACTTCACTGGTGAGTTGGCGGCTTGTTTATACCAAGCAAGCTCAGAAAGACGCAGAAAAACTGGCAGCGGCAGGCTTAAAGGAGAAGGCCAAGGCGTTGTTAGACGTGGTTGCTGAAAATCCGTTTCAGAATCCTCCTCCTTATGAAAAGTTGGTTGGAGATCTTGCAGGCGCGTATTCGCGGCGTATCAATATTCAACACCGTCTTGTGTACCAGATTTTGCAAGATGAGCGCACAGTAAAAGTTTTGCGTTTATGGTCGCACTACGAGTAATGGCGCTGCCGGTTGCTGCCATGTTCCAGCCAGCACGGCCTCAGGCTACAATTCCTCCCCTCTGAGGAGCGCTGCAACGCAAGGTCGTCATCGACTTGCGCCAGGCTCAGCTTTCACGGCTCTGCCGTCAAAACTGCGCTCGCTAAACCCGTACCGCGGTTGGCGAGTGCTACT
Organism: Cellvibrionales bacterium; assembly: GCA_016713115.1. NCBI lineage: Bacteria > Pseudomonadati > Pseudomonadota > Gammaproteobacteria > Cellvibrionales > Cellvibrionales bacterium. Next base: position 1,173,463 of record JADJPU010000001.1, read on the forward strand.
GTTCAGTTGTGCTTTCTTTACCGCGTTATTTTTCAGTCCATTGGAGAATGACGCATGTCAGCAACAAAAAAATCCCCAGCAAAATCTGCACCAGCAAAAACAAAACACGATTACAAAGTGGCGGACATTGCGCTCGCCGCTTGGGGTCGCAAAGAGATGGAGATCGCTGAAACCGAAATGCCGGCACTGATGGCATTGCGCGCGAAATATGGCAAGAAAAAACCCTTGAAAGACGCAAAGATACTCGGCTGCATTCACATGACCATTCAAACTGCGGTGTTGATTGAAACGCTGGTGGAATTGGGCGCTGAAGTGCGCTGGTCATCGTGCAATATTTTTTCTACGCAAGATCACGCGGCGGCAGCGATTGCCGCAGTGGGTATTCCGGTGTTTGCGTGGAAAGGCGAAACCGAACAGGAATACGATTGGTGTATCGAGCAGACGATTTTGAAAGATGGCAAGCCGTGGGATGCCAACATGGTGTTGGATGACGGTGGCGATTTGACGCTGATGTTGCACCAGAAATATCCAAAAATGCTCGACAAAATTCACGGGATCACCGAAGAGACCACCACCGGCGTACACCGTTTGCAAGAAATGTTGGCGAAAGGTGAATTGAAAGTGCCGGCGGTGAATGTGAATGATTCCGTCACCAAATCAAAAAATGATAACAAATACGGCTGCCGCCATTCTTTGAATGATGCAATTAAGCGCGGCACTGATCACTTGCTCGCCGGCAAAAAAGCACTGGTGCTCGGCTACGGCGATGTGGGCAAAGGTTCGGCGCAATCGCTGCGTCAAGAAGGCATGATTGTAAAAGTGAGCGAGATTGATCCGATCTGCGCCATGCAAGCCTGCATGGACGGTTACGAAGTGGTTTCACCGTACAAAAACGGCGACAACACTGGCAAAGCGGATGGTGTAGATACCGCGTTGCTTGGCTCGTTGGATTTGGTGGTGACAGCCACCGGCAATGTGGATGTGTGCGACAAACACATGTTGAAAGCACTGAAAAGCGGTGCGGTGGTGTGCAATATCGGCCACTTCGACAACGAAATTGACACAGCTTTCACGCGCAAAAACTGGCGTTGGGAAGAAGTGAAGCCGCAAGTGCACAAAATTTATCGCAGCAAAAAAGCGGATGATTTTTTGATTTTGTTGTCGGAAGGTCGCTTGGTAAACTTGGGCAATGGCACCGGTCACCCTTCGCGCGTGATGGACGGTTCTTTCTCCAACCAAGTGTTGGCGCAGATGTATTTGTACGAGCGTCGCTTTGCCGATTTGGAAGTTGCATTGAAAGCAGATCAGATCAGCGTCACGGTGTTGCCGAAAAAACTTGATGAAGAAGTGGCAGCACACATGGTGCGCGGTTTTGGCGGCACGATCACCAAATTGACCAAGCAGCAGGCGAACTACATTGGTGCTGCGGTAGAAGGCCCCTTCAAACCCGACAGCTATAAATATTGATTGCACACTGCGTATGCGCATCACGCGTTTGTATGTGCAGCAGCCGTTAGTAGCTGGCAGTGAATTGTCGCTGCCGGCGGACGCTGCGCATCACATTGGTGTGGTGTTGCGTGCGCAAGTGGGTCAGCCTGTGGTGTTATTTGATGGTTGTGGCACAGAAGCACACGCCGTCATCACCGAATGCACGCGCAAACAGGTTTGTGTGCAAATAAACAGTGCAGAAACCGTCAATCGCGAATCGCCTTTAGCAATTCATTTGGCTATCGGCGTATCGCGCGGTGAGCGCATGGAATTTGTATTGCAAAAAAGTACTGAGCTGGGCGCAGCATCTATCACGCCCTTGTTGTGTGAGCGCAGTGAAGTGCGTTTAGCAGATGAGCGCTGGCAAAAAAAAATGGCGCAGTGGCAAAAGATTATGATCGGTGCTTGTGAGCAGAGTGGGCGAACTACACTGCCGATTTTGCACTCACCCACAGATTTGTCGCATTGTTTGGCAAACGACAACAGCGCGCAGCGTTTTGTGTTGCACCATCGCAGTGACAACAGCTTATCGGCACAGCAAGAAAAACCGCGCAGCGTGTTGTTGGTAATTGGCCCTGAAGGTGGATTGTCAGAAAAAGAAATTGCAGCGGCGCAAGCGGCGGGCTGTTCTGCTTTGACGCTGGGGCCGCGTGTATTGCGCACCGAAACCGCGCCCTTGGCAGCGATCAGCGTGTTGCAAGCACGCTGGGGCGATTTTCAGTAACGCGCAACAAAAAGTTTTCGATAGGCAAAGAACATGGCTTTTTACACAGAACTGGATCAACAAGAATTGCTCGCTATGTTGCGCGACTACGGCATCGATGCGCTGACGGCTTGCACGGGCGCCAGCGACGGCATTGAAAACACCACCTACTTTTTAGAGAGCGATGCACAGAAATGGATCTTGACGCTGTTTGAGGAAATCAGCGCAGACGAGTTGCCTTTTTTTGTGCGCTTGATGGATTGGTTGTATGCGCGTCAATTGCCTGTGGCACACGCCCTCGCAGATAACAACGCAAAAACATTGCACACGCTGTCAAATAAACCGGCGCTGTTGTTTCCGCGTTTATCCGGCCAACACCCGCGCAATATGACGATAGAGCAGTGTCGCGCGATTGGTTATTTTCTCGGCCACATGCATGCTGTGAGTCAGAATTATCCAGAACAGCGCGACAATCAGCGCGGTACCGCGTGGATGCAGGCCGCGCGTCAACGCTTAAGCAGTTGTGTGGACGCTGAAGTTTTGGAATTGTTGGACGCGCAAATTCGCAACGCTGAACAAGTGCGCGCTTTGAACTTGCCTACGGGTTTAATTCATGGCGATTTATTTCACGACAACGCCCTGTACGAAGGCGACACCTTGTGCGGCGTGATTGATTTCTACAACGCCTGCACGGATGTATTAGCTCTGGATTTGGCGATTGTGATTAACGATTGGTGCGCCTTGCCGGATGGCAGCATAGAAGCAACGCGCTATCACGCAATAATTGATGCTTACCAAAAACAGCGCGCGCTCACGGTGCAGGAAAAAACGCACTGGCAGGCCATATTGCAATTGGCCGCCGCGCGGTTTTGGCTGTCGCGCTTGTTGTCAGAAAAATTGCCGGCACGGCCCGATGTGGTGCACGCGCACAAACCGTCTGCCGAATACCGCGCGCGCTTGCAGTTTCACGCCGCACACGCGCTGGCGCTGTGATGTCAAGCCGCTAGGAATTCGGTCGCATCGCTGATGTCGAGCTGCTCCGGCAGCAGCGCATCATTGGCGTATTTTTCCCATACGCGGCTGCGCACAAACAATTCGTAAAGATCGGGGTCGATGTGATTGTCGTGGCGCATTTTTTTCAAAATGCCCAGCGCCATGCTGATCTTCATCGGCGGTTTGTAGGGGCGATCGCGCGCGGTCAGCGCTTCAAAAATATCGGCAATTGCCATCATGCGTGCGGGCAATGACATTTGCTCGCGCTTCAAGCCGCGCGGAAAGCCGGTGCCGTCCATTTTTTCGTGGTGGCCGCCGGCGTATTCCGGCACGCGGCGCAGTTTTTTCGGAAACGGCAGCGATTCCAGCATGTCTATCGTCACTGCCATGTGGTTGTTGATCACGCCGCGCTCTTCACTGGTGAGTGTGCCGCGCTCGATGCACAAGTTGTAAATTTCCACTTCCGTCAGCAGCGGTTGTAATTGGTTATCTGCATCCAACCATTGTTGTGCGGCAATTTGTTTAACGCGCGCTTTGGCTTCCGGCGCCATGAACTCGCCACCTTTGTTGGCGGTGGCAATAAATTGGCGATCCGCTTCCAGCTGCGCCAATGCGTTGTCCAGAGTGGCTTGTAGCTCTGTGCGTGCGGCAGGATTTTCAGCAACGGCCTGATAAAACGCCGCCAATTTTTGTTGGCGCAAACTGGCAAAACGCACATGCACGGTGTCGATGCCATCGTGCATCAAATGCAGTTTTGTTGCTTTATCCAGCACAGAATCGGGTGTGGAGAGTTTGCCGCAATCGTGCAGCCACGCTGCCACGCGCAATTCATACCAATCATCGTCATTGAGAATAAAATCACGAAACACGGTGTCGTCGTCGTGCGCCGCTTGTGCAATCATCTCCATCAACACCGGTACTTTTTGACAATGCGCCGAAGTGTGGCGCGATTTGGCGTCAATGGCCTGCGCGATGCAGCGAATAAACGCATCCAACAGATTTTTTAATTCTTGCACCAAAATTTGATTGGTCAATGCAATGGCTGCGTAAGAAGCGAGCGCGCTCACTAGCGATTCTGTGCGCTCAGAAAAGCAACTGATCTCGCCACTGTGCGCATCACGCGCGTTGATGAGTTGCAACACGCCCACCACATCGTTCTCGTGGTTCAACAGCGGCACGGCTAAGAACGAGCGCGAGCGGTAACCGGTTTTGTTATCGAATTCGCGCGTGCCGGAAAAATCAAAACGGGTATCGCTGTACGCGTCTTCTATGTTGATCACTTTGCGCTGCAATGCCGCGCAAGTAGCGACATTGTGCAGGTTTTCGTCGCCATTGCTGTCGTACAGCGAAATGGGTGGCAGCGTGACCGCCGTGCCGCTGTGTCCACCCATGTTCACATTTAGTGTGTCGTTCAACACCAGCGCAAATTCTAAACGCGGCATTTGCAGATCGTCTTTTAATAAATACAGTGTGCCGCCGTCGGCATAGGTGAGCAGTTTGGCTTCGTGCAAAATGCGCTCGATCAGTGCGCGCGTATTCGGTTCTGTTGATAGTTCTATCAATAAATCTTTTTGCTGTTCGGCAGAAATTTGATTGTCCAAGGCTATTGCCGCGAACACCGAAAGCGCCTGCACAGCGGGCTCTAATTCACGAGCAAAAGCGATTACTCCGCTATTTGAAATACCCATGGCATTGATGAGTTGCATCACGCCGATGATGCGGCCGTTATCACCAATCAAGGGCACGGAGAGAAACGATTGCGAGCGATAGCCGGTTTTTTGGTCAAACGCGCGCGTACCGGAGAAATCAAAGCGCACATCGCTGTACGCGTCTGTTACATTGATCAACTGGCGCTGGTGGTAAGCGCAGGCGGCGATGTTGTGCTCATTGCGCGTGCGCTGGTTATTTGTTTCCACAAATAGCGGTACAGATGGCAAGTTGGATGTTTTGCCTTGATGCGAATCCATGCCGATATTGAGTGATTGATTGCGCACGATGACAAAATCGAGATGGTCGTCGAGACCATTTTCATTTTGGCGCACGAGATAAAAAGTGCCGCCGTCGGCGCGCGTGATGTCCATGGCTTCGGCGAGTATGGTTTCGCACAAGCGGTAGACATTTTTTTCCGCCGCAATTTTTTGTGCCGTGTGCAGCAGGCGCCGGTATAAATCGACAGACATGTCAGAGTGCTGGTTTGCGCTGGTCATAGCGGTTACCGAGGGAGGTGGTTGCCAAGAGAACTTTATTCTAGCAGCGTCTGTCCTGTGTGCAGTCTTACTCTGACAGCCGTCAACGCTGCTCGTATACTTGCCCGCTGAAGGATGGAATCACTGACAACATATGCGTTTGTTTTCACGAAAAAAATTGCACGAAGTGCGTGCGGTAATCGCTTTGGGCATGGTGCTGGCGCTGCTGATGGTTGGCGCACAGTTTTCGACCGGCTACGCGCGCCAATTGATGGATCGCTTGGATTTGATGCTGTACGACCTGCGTTTCAATGTCTTGCTGCCCTACAGCCACCCACAGCCTTCGGCGCAGCCAGTGGTCATTATCGACATCGATGAGCGCAGCTTGAAAGAGGTAGGCCACTGGCCGTGGAGCCGTAAAACGGTGGCCGAGCTGGTGGACAAATTGGTAGCAGCTGGCGTGGTGAGCATCACTTTCGATGTGGTGTTTTCCGAGCCGGAAACCAATATGGCGCAAGCGATTGCGGCCGAGCAGCCCGCGGGTACGGCACTGGCCAGTTCGTTACAGGCCTTGGTGCCGGCGTTTGACTACGACAGTCTGATGGCCGCCAGTATCGGCAAGACCGATGTCATTCTGGGTTACATCCTGCATCGCGGTGCCTTCCATACCGGCGTGATGCCGGACAGCCGCATCGAGATAGCTGTGGAGGATGTGCGGCGCACTTCGGTGGAACACATGGGTGGTTACACGGCCAGTATTCCGGCGCTGCAACAGGCAGCGCGCGCGCAAGGCTTCATCAACGGTGACCCCGACCCCGATGGCACGGTGCGCCGTGCGCCGCTGGTGTTGCGCTATGGCGATCAGCTGTACCCCAGCTTGGCAATGCAGACCGCCATGACCTACCTACTGCTCGACAGCGTCAAACCCGAAGTGATTGATGGCAGCATCCAAAGTTTCATGCTGGGGGATAAACAAATCCATACCGATGCCAAGGGGCAGATGTTGGTGCCCTACCGCGGACGGCAGGGCAGTTTCCCCTATATTCCTGCTGTGGATGTGTTGCAGGGCAAGGTGGATCCGAAGTTGTTGTCGGGCAGCATTGCCATGGTGGGCACTTCGGCCATCGGCTTGGTCGATTTGCGTACCACGCCGGTTGGCGCCATGTATCCGGGGATTGAAACCCAAGCCACGCTGGTGGATGCCCTATTGCGCGGTGCCGCGCCGTACAAACCCGACTTCGCCGCCGGTGTAAATGCCGTGACGATCCTGCTGCTCGGCATTATTTTGGCTGTTTTACTGCCCTTTCTCGGCCCCACCATGATGACGCTGCTGACGACGCTAATTCTGAGCGCTGCGGTAGCGAGTACCGTATGGCTGTGGCAGGTGCACGGTTTGGATTTGCCGGTTTCTGGCCCTCTGCTGGTGGTTTTGATGCTGTATGTGCTCAACATCGCCTTCGGATTTTTTACCTCTTCGCAACAGAAGGAACAGATCAAGGGGATGTTTGGGCAGTATGTGGCGCCGGCGCATATCGACCGCCTGTTAGACGACCCCGCAGCCCTCAGCTTCGCTGGCGAAAGCAAGAAAATGACCGTGCTGTTTTCCGATATCCGTGGCTTCACCGATATGTCAGAAACGCTGTCGGCCACCGATTTGAAAAATCTGCTCAACCGCTATTTCACGCCGATGACAGCAATCATCTTCGAACAGCAGGGCACGATCGATAAGTATGTCGGCGATATGATCATGGCCTTCTGGGGTGCGCCTCTCAACGACCCGCAACACGAGCTGCACGCCGTGATGGCGGCCATGTTGATGCAGAAAAAACAAGCGGCGTTGCGCGAGGAGTTCGAGCGTATAGGCTTGCCGGCGATACACACCGGCATCGGCATTAACACGGGAGCGATGAATGTCGGCGACATGGGCTCCACCTATCGCCGTGCTTACACGGTGTTGGGCGATGCGGTGAATTTGGGTTCGCGTTTGGAAAGTATCACCAAGTTTTACGGGGCTGCCATACTGGTGAGCGAATCCACTTATGCTGCCGTGCAAGAGGCGTTTGTGTGGCGCGAAGTGGATTACATGCAGGTAAAGGGCAAGAAGGAAGCCATCCGCGTCTACGAACCTCTGGTCTTGCGCGCGGAAGCCAGCGCTGAGTTATTGCAGCAAGTCGAGCAGTATGCGGCGGCGCGCGCAGCATATTTGGCGCGGCACTGGGATGAAGCACAGGGGCTTTATTCCGCCTTGGCAGAACAATCAGCTGTTTTTAAGAAATTGTGTACGATTTATTTGCAGCGCATTGCGCGCTACCGCAGCGAACAACTGCCAGACGACTGGTGTGGCGTCTGGCAGCATGACAGCAAGTAAAACCTCTACCTGATTAGCACTGGTAGGGATTTTGTTGGCAGTAGCAAGTGGTGCCTGGCACGCATGCGCTTTCACCACCAGCCGGCGTACCTGGCACGGCACCATCACCCTGAATTTCAGGCGGCAGGTCATTAATGATGTTGATAATGTCGGTTCCCGCATCCGCGCGCGCGCCGTTGTCTGTGCTTTCCCAAGTGACATTGTCAGGGATGCTAGGCAGGATGCCACGCAGATAATCTAAAACATCGGCGGGAGGCGTGGTTGGCTTGGAAGGGGCACTGCCAGTATTGATGACGCTGGCTAGGCCTGGTTGCGTCAGCACTTCCGTGCCGCCAGCCAAGCCGTTCACCACCACTTGGCCGTTGCGCAGAATGACAACGGTGCTGCCGCCATTGCGCACGAAGACGTCAAACACTGTGCCGCGTATACCCAGCGTGGCGGTGGGTGTGGACATGGAATAAGAGGATTTAGCGATTTGACCGGAGATCGTGCGCAAACCGCCCTTCACCAGCGACAGCACGGCTTCGTCTTTCTTATCGCCCTTGGCTGCTTCGCCGTAAGCCTGCACCACAAATTCGGCATTGGCACCCAGCGCCACCATTGCGCCGTCTTTCATGCGCAATTGCAGTTGGCTTTCATTACCGGTGGTGATGCGATCGCCAACATAGATGTCTGAGCGGCGGCTCAGTGCGCGGGCGGCATCAGTGTTTTGTTGCGCTTTGGCTTCGCCATTGGCCAGTAACACGACACCGGCGGACTGTGTGGTGGCCTGTGTGTTGAGAACGGCGGTGACCAAGCCCATGATCAAAGCGGCGAGTATGCCGTAGCGGGTGATGCGTTGTTTCATTGTCATATTCATAAGGCTCTCCCTAGATCATCAGAAGCTGTAGCGCAGGCCGGTTTGCAGGCGTGTGCGCTCGTAGGAATAGTAATCCACATCACTGTTGTTGCTATCGTAGATCAATTCTGTGCGTACGCGTAGCGGTTTGCTCAATTGCCAGTTCCAGCCTGTAGACAGTTGATAAAAGTTGTCGTCGCGCGTCTGTAGAAAGAAGGGATCTTCGCCGCGTTGGTGTGAGTTTTGTGTATAAGCGCGCGCGAACAGTTGGTGACTGGTGGAAATATCGTAAGCAACATTGTAGTAGAGACCAGTAAATAAGCGTGCGTTGCTGTTACCGCGCGAGTGAGTGGCATCTTCACTGCCTAACATGACTCCCACGCTTTGGGCGATGGCCCCGTCTTGACGCTGAAGCGCAAAATTGCCGATGTACTGGTTGAGGTCGCGGGTATTGTCGTCGGGGTATTTCAAACGATTGAGAAACAGACCGCTGTACAAACTCCACCCGCCATAGTTGTAGTGCGTCCAATCGACAGACAGGCTGTAGTAGTTCTGGAAATCGGAATCGCTGAGGCGGTAGTCCTGTGCAGTAAAGGTCGCACGCACTTGGTCCTTGCCGTACAACTTCACGATGCCAACACTGCCTCGATAGATGTTGTTATCGAAACGCGAGGAGCTAAAGTTGTTGCGTGCACTGTAGCCAACGCGTGCTTCAAAGCCGGTATTAGCGTCTAGTGGCTTGTAGTAGTTGAGGCCGGCTTGCAGATAGTCGTACATATCCGATTGTTGGCCTGCCTGTCGGTTCAGCACGATGAAAGGATCGGAGACAACACTGGTGGGATCAAACGCTGGATTATTGATAGCGCTGGCGGTTGTAGCCGAATTGACATTGCTGTCATGGCCGATGCCAGACTCGACAAAGCCGTTGAGAGTGCCTGTCTGATCCTTGCCCATACGCGCGAGATAGTGGTTCACTTCGCGCATGATGTAGGCGGGTGGCTCACTGACTTTCACTGCATTGAGTTGGCGCAGCGCGCTGTGTTCGTCGCCCAATTGGTAGTAGGCCTTGCCCAGCGCCAAGCGCGCACGGGTGTTGGCGGGTTCAGCCATTACCACACGCTCCAGTGCAAATTGTGCTTCATCGTACTGTTCTCGCTCGTAGGCGAGTATGCCGTACAGGTAGTCGAATTCTGGGGTGGCTTCCCACTTGGCGCGCATGCGCTGCGCCTGTGTCCATGCGGCCGAGGTGTTATTGCTTGATATTTCACGGCGGAGTGTTGAGAGTTCGTTTGTGTCCGCCGCCCACACGCCGGCACTTGTCGCTAAGGCAGCGAGAAAAATTAGCGGTTTCACGCGTTTGTCCATTTTGTCCATGTGACTCATACCCCATCTGGTTTCTTGTGATTAATTGCAACGAATTACCGGTCAATGTTGTGCGTTGCCCGCCTCTAAGAAAGCAGGTTTTTCACCCCCGCCGTGCACCAGCAAACTGCTACCACTGACATAGCTGGCCAAGGGGGACGCTAAAAAGAGGCAGGCGTTGCCGATATCTTCAGGGCTCGCCAATCGGTTCAGGGGGACGGTTGCTTCCACTGCAGCAATGCCTTGCTCGTCGCCGTAATGCAGGTGTGCCTGCTCGGTACGAATCATGCCACAGGTAACACCCACCACGCGAACTTTGGGAGCCCACTCTACGGCTAGAGATTTGGTGAGATTAAGTAGGCCTGCTTTCGCTGCGCCGTAAGCCGCCGTGCCCGGTGAGGGGCGCTCGCCAGAAACACTAGCGATGTTGATGATCACCCCGCCTTCCGCTTGCTGCTGCATCACGCGGTTGGCCGCTTGCGCAAAATTGAGAGGCGCTAACAAATTCAGTGCGATAATTTTTTCCGAAAAGCGCGGACTGGCGGTGGCAGCGTCTGTGTGCGGTGCGCCGCCAGCGTTGTTCACCAACACATCCACACGACCAAAAGTATTTTTCGCGTAATCAATTACGCCATTAATTTGCTCAACATCTCGCACATCAGCCGCAAAAAAAAGCGCACGATTGCCGTCCACTTCAGGCAGGGATTCCAATTCGCTGCGGCTGCAAATAATTACTGTAGCGCCCTGCGTTAAAAAGCAGCGTGTGATGCCGAGGCCGACGCCTTTGCCGCCACCGGTGATGATGACTACTTTGTTTTTGAAATTGGTCATATTTGTTACCTAAATAAAGAGAAGTTATTTGCCCTTGAATGCTGGGGCGCGTTTTTCTAGAAAAGCATTAATTCCTTCTTGCCCGTCGCCATTAGACGCAAGCTGCGCAATGTTTTTACCTTCCAGCGCCATCTGCGCTTCCGGCGTGTTGCTAAAGCTGGTTAGCAACAATTGCTTAACGGTGCCGATCGCTTGCGTTGCGCTATTGGCTAATGACTGCGCGAGCGCATGCGCTTCGGGCAGTAATTGATCCGCTGCGCAAACGCGCGTCAGCAAACCCCATTCCAATGCTTCGGCGGCCGTCAGTTTTCGATTATTAATCATTAATTGTTGTGCGCGACGCAAACCGATGATGCGCGGCAAAAAATAACTGGCGCCACCATCGGGGCTTAAGCCAGCACTGGTGTAAGCCATCGCAAATTTTGCATTGTCGGAGGCCAACACAAAATCGCCCGCCATCGCCAAACTAAAACCCGCGCCAACAGCGGCACCGTTGACGGCGACAATCAGCGGCGCGCGCATGCGCAAGAAAATACTGATCGCCGCATGTAAATAATCGGTGAGCTCCAGCAGTTTTTCACCAATCGCATCACCAAAACCAGAAAACGCTTTTAAGTCGCCGCCCGCAGAAAAAAAGTTGCCACCGCCTGTCAAAATTACCGCACGGATATTGCAGTCTTGTTCACAAATTTGTGCCACTGCGAGCAGTTCTTTTCCCATCGCCATGTCCATGCTGTTGGCTGATGTCGGGCGGTTCAGGGTGATGGTGGCAACGCTGTTTTCCAGTGAGAACAGTAAAGTGCTGTAGCTATTCATAAGTATCGTGCGTGTGTTAGGTGGATGAAAAATGCTGGCGACAACGGCGTGCCAGCAGCGTGTTAAGAAAGAAAATGCCAGCTACCAGTACGATGGAGGGGCCAACAGGACTGTTGCTGAACCAAGAAAGCAACAAGCCGCCAACAATCGCCAGCGCACCAATCAATGCAGCGATGCATGCCATTTGCTCTGGTGAGCGTGCATGGTGTTGTGCAATTGCCGCAGGAATGACGAGCAGGGAAGTCATCAGCAATACACCGACAACTTTCATCGCCACGGCAACAGCAACGGCCATCATCAGCATTAACAGTGTGCGTACGCGTGCAACAGGAATGCCTTCGGCTTGCGCGAGTTCTTCATGTATCGTCAATGCAATCAAGGGCTGCCATAAACGCCACAGCGCGGCAAATAAAATAACAACCAGTGCCAGCAACCACACTACATCGTGCAGCGAAACCGCAAGTAAATCGCCAAACAATAGCGCATCCAAATTCACACGCAAATTTGGCAGGGTGGAGAGCAATACCAAACCGCCGGCGAGTAAGGTGTGTGACAAAATGCCGAGCAAAGTGTCGGAAGAAAAAGAAGACCGCTGTTGCAAACTGGCGAGCAATAGTGCGAGCACAATACCAGCGCCAATCACGGTAAAAGTGATTGGCAGATGCAGCCATAAACCAATCGCCACGCCGAGCAGTGCGCTGTGCGCCAAACTTTCACCAAAGTACGCCATGCGCTGCCACACCACAAAGCAGCCGAGTGGTCCTGCGATTAACGCGGTTCCGATACCGGCGAGCAGCGGCAACCACAACAACTCAATCATGCGAACAACCTTTATGCACATTGCCGTGCACATCGTGATCGTGATCGTGATGGTGCGTGTAGACGGCGATGTCGTCGGCAATTTGTCGGCCAAATAATTGCAAATATTCCGGGTGCTGACTCACATGTTCCGGTTTGCCTTGGCAACAAATGTGTTGGTTCAAACAAATGACAGTGTCTGTCGCTGCCATCACCAAATGCAAATCATGTGACACCAACAACACACTGCAGTGGTAACGCGCGCGCAATTCCGTGATCAAACGATACAAATCTGCTTGTCCACACACATCCACACCTTGTGCGGGTTCGTCCAATACCAACAACTCGGGTTTACGCAGTAGCGCGCGTGCTAACAAAATGCGTTGCAATTCACCGCCAGACACTTTGTGTAGTGATTGTTGCAATAGTGAGGCAACGCCGGTTTCGGTGAGGGCTTGTTGTATGGCTGCTGTGTTTGCGCCGGTTTGTTGCAAAAAACGCTGCACAGTGATCGGCAGCAGCGGATTCAATGCCAATTTTTGTGGCATGTAGCCAATATGCAACGCGGAGCTGCGTACAATGTTGCCGCTCGTGGGTGCGATAAAACCTAGCAGTGTTTTGAGCAGTGTGGTCTTGCCCGCGCCGTTCGGACCGATCACCGTCACGATTTCACCTTGGCGCAAATCTAGGTTGATGTTGTCCAGCAGCACGCGCCCATCCACTTGTACGCGGATGTTTTGCGCTGACAATAGCGGCCTGCCAGAAGTGCTGGCTTCCGTTGCGGCGACGAATGATGCGGCAGGAGCAGGCATGCGGGCGATACGGTAACTGGGGCGCGAAATGATAACGCAAGCGCTTGAAAAACTGGCTCTAAAAGTGAGGAACCCATGAAGGTTGTGTGCGCGTTGCTGTGTGGTTGGCTAGGGTTTGTTGTTTCAGCGCAGGCCGCTGAGCCGGTGGTGCTGGTTACGGTGAAGCCGTTGGCGTGGGTGGCGCAGGCCTTGGTGCCTGCCAATGTGGATGTGCAGGTGTTGCTGCCTGAAGGCGTTTCCCCGCACGACTACCAACTGCGTCCCGCCGATGTGCAGCGAGTAAACAGTAGCGCGCTACTGGTGTGGGTGGGGCCAGTGCTGGAGCCGTGGTTAGCGCAGCTGGCCAAGCAACAGGCAACGGACAAGAGTGTGGCGCTGCTGCCGGATGTGTTGCATGCGGATGCGCACCATCACCACGAAGACGAAACACATGCTGTGCAGCACGACCCACACATCTGGCTGGATCCACTCGCGTTGCGCGATCAAGCCGGCGTTGTCGCAGCAGGTTTGGTGAAATTGTTTCCGGCAGACGCAGACAATATCCGTCAGCGCCAGGTGCAGTTTGAAAAGGAAATGACGGCTTTAGATGCGGAATTGGCAGCTAAATTTGCGCCAGTTTCTACACAAGGGTTTGTGGTGTATCACGATGGTTATCAGCGATTGGTGCAGCGTTATCACCTCAACCAGCGCGCGGCGGTTTGGCAGCATGAAAGTATCGCGACTGGCGCGCGCGATCGCGCCAAATTATTGCAGTTGCTCAACAGCGGCAGCGTGCGCTGTGTGTTTTATGAACCAGAGTACGGCGCGGATGCCGTCAATACTTGGCTGGGCAAAGCCTCGCTAAATGTGAAGATGGTTGAGTTGGATCCGATGGGCGCGCATGCAAAAAATTACCCTGATTTTTTGCGAGACTTGATTGAAAAAATGGCGCGCTGTTTGGCGGATTAAGCCCTAAACAACCCCGACAAGCCGTAGCGCACCAAGTGCGCTTTGCCATTCGCCGCCCACAGCGCCAGCGCGATCACACCCGCTTGCAACGCGATGCGCGCATACAACACCGCAGGAGGGAAGTTGTGACCGAACATCGGAATATTGTTTTGCAGCATGTGAATATTGGCAGGCAGTACAGCGAGGCAGTACGCAGCAATCCACAGGCTCACAACTGGACGCGCTCTTTTCACAAACAGCAGTGCAGCGAACAGTATTTCCAACACGCCGGTAGCTAACACCGTTTCACGCGGGTACGGCATCCACGGCGGTACGATGGCGGTAAAGTCATCCGTATAAAGAAAATGCGCTGCGCCACCACTGATAAAAAACAGCGCTAGCAAAACCACGCCCGCCCACTTTGCTGGCGACATGCGATAAACATCAACCGTGTTGCGTGTAATAGCCATTGTAATTTTCTCTCATGCTTTGCCGAGCGCACGATCGCGCAACACAAACTTCATCACTTTTCCGGTGGCATTGAGTGGAAACGCGTCGATGATTTCTACGCGGCGCGGCACTTTGTAATTCGCCATATTTTCTTTGCACCACGCGGTGATTTTTTCTGGCGAGAGGTTTGCGCCCGCTTTCGGCACGATGTAGGCCATCGCCACTTCACCCATGCGTTCATCGGGAATGCCGATGACAGCCGATTGCGCCACGCCTTCACAGGTGGCGAGCAAGTTTTCAATTTCAGCGGGATAGCAATTGAATCCGCCGACGATAAACATATCTTTCATGCGATCGGTAATTTTCAAATAACCGTCGGCATCCATCACGCCGATATCGCCCGTGTGCATCCAGCCATCTTTGTCGATCGTTTTGGCGGTTTCTTCGTCGTTGTTGAAATAACCTTGCATCACATTGTAGCCACGCACGATGATTTCACCGGCTTCACCGCGCGGCACTTCTTGGTTTTGTTCATTCACGCAGCGTACTTCCACATCAGGAATTGCGCGACCGGAGGTAGTAGCAATAATTTCAGCCGCATCACCGTCGCGGCACATAGTCACCATGCCGCAGCTCTCGGTTAAACCGTAAGCGGTGAGCACGGTTTTGAAACCCAATTCATTACGCATTTGGTGGATCAGCGACACAGGAATCGCCGCTGCGCCGGTAACCGCTAAACGCAAATTGCTGATGTCGTAATTTTTTAGATCAGGGAAAGCCAGAATAGTTTGATACAGCGTTGGCGGTCCTGGCAGTACCGAAATTTTATCGCTGCCGATGCGCACTAAAATTTCTTTGGCATCGAATACCGCCATCGGCAACATCGTGGTGCCGCGAATCAAACACGCCAACCAGCCCGCTTTGTAGCCAAACGAATGAAAAAACGGGTTGACGATCAAATAGCGATCTTTTTCCGTCAGGCGCGCCAGTTCTGACCACACGGCAAACACTTTGATGTTTTGCCCGTGACTGGTTTTGACGCCTTTGGGATTACCCGTAGTGCCGGAGGTGAAAATCAAATCAGAAATATCGCTGGGTTTTACCGTTGCAGTGCGTGCAGCCACATCGGCATCACTAACACCGCCACCTGTCGCAAGAAATGCTTGCCAAGAAATAGATTGTTCAGATTCGCCGCGTAAACAAATCATTTTTTGCAGATCCGGCAGTGATTCTTTTGCCAACATCGCGGGATAATCGAAGCCGAGAAAACCGGAAACGGTGAGCAATAATTTGGCGTTGCTGGCGCGCAATACATAGCCAGCTTCTGCACCTTTCATGCGCGTGTTCACCGGCACCAAAATCGCGCCCAATGATTGCAAACCAATTGCAGCAATAATCCATTCCGCAATATTTGGCGCCCACACCGCGATGCGATCACCGTGTTGAATGCCGGCGGCAATAAAGGCTTTGGCGGCGCGCACGCGCTCCGCTTCCAGTTGCGCATAAGTGAGACGGATATCGCCGTCTTCAATCGCACTGTGCGCAGAAAATTGTTGTGCGGCGTTTTGCACCAATTGGGGAATGGTCAGTTCAGCAAAATTCATAAAACAGATTCCTGCGTTAGTTCAGTTGACGGTATTGACCGTCGGCATAGAGCAATGGATTAACGGGCGTGGATTGCACGCGCACTTCGCGCACATTGCCCACGAGAATGAGATGTGTGCCGTGGGTCATTTGTGCAGCGCTGTCACAAAAGAAAACGGCCTGCGCATCGCGCAACCACGGCAGACCGTGCGCGCTGTCCCACTCTCCTAACGAGAAGCGATTTTCACCCGCTTGGCCGGTGGCACACAGCATGGAAAGATCGGCATGATGGGCAGACAGTACATTCACCACAAACTTGCCGCCACTTTGCAAAATATCGTGTAACGACGATTGTCCGTTGACGCACACCAGCAGCGAGGCCGGTGCGTCCGAGACCGAAGTGACCGAGGTAGCAGTCATGGCTTGGCGCTGACCACGGCTGTCCACGGCGGTGATCACACACACGCTGGCAGCCAAGCGGCGCATACCGGCGCGTAGGCCTTCGGCGGCGAGGAATTCCGTGGCAAGATCGTACAAAGTCATGGGCAAAAGCTGTGATCGTTTGTGCAGACAGGGCTGCATGATACCTGCGTGACTCAAATCCGCCCAAACAAACTTTTCATAGAGCCGAATAGCTGCATGGCTAAGCTGGAGCGTGTTTCGGTAGCTGCGCCCTGTGCCTGTGTCTCGTTGACTTGTTCGTTGCGTAGGCGGCGCTCCGCCATGATTTCGCTGAGGCTGTGCATCAGCGCAGGGCGGCGCTGCAGCAGTTCCGCCATGGCTTTTTGGGTGATTTCGTAGATAACGGCATCGGTGGCCGCGGTGACGGTGGCTGAACGCGCAACACCGGTGAGCAAGGACATTTCGCCAAACACTTCGCCCGGCACAATTTGCCCCACGCGTACGCTGTCGCCCTCTTGCTCCACGCTGGCGTACAGCAGGCCTTCCACTAACACGAACATGGAATAATCTTGCGCTGCACTGCTGTCGCCGTAGGAAAATATTCTTTTATCCTGTTGGATAAATTGTTCAACACCAGCAGTGACAAGAAATTGCAATTCTTCTTCGTGCAGTGGCGAGAAAATTTCTACGCGCTGCAACAATTTAATGCGCCCTGGCAGTGAGGTGCTCTCGACATCGCGCTGCGGCATATTCGCCAAATAAATATCTTGTTGTGGATAAGAGAGACTCAAACCCGCTTGGTGCAAATGATCCAGCACGCTGCTGAGCAGCAAATCTTTGGCGGGACCTGGTGAGCGCGCTGCCATAAAACTGATGCGGTAATCTACACCTTCTGGCTGCGTGTTAACGATGCGTACTTTTGGTGGAGGTGTGGCTAGCACAGGGCCGTTGTCATCAGCGGCAGCGAGTGCAGCCGCCAATAAAATGCGTTTGGCGCGCGCTGGCTCTACATCAAAACCCAAGGTGATATTCAGTTTTATTTCATGCGAGATTTTTGGTGCGGAATGGTTGGTGAGCACCGATGCGCCAATCACACTATTGGGTACATATACCGTGTTTTCTTCGGGGGTGAGCAATTTGGTAGTGCGCCAATTAATTTCCTGCACCAACCCGCGTACGCCTGCATCTTTTCGCAAAGAGGCAGGATGCACTGTAATAAAATCACCAATACCGTAAGGTTTGTCGATATTGACAGCAAGGCCGACAAAAATATCGCGAATCATGCTTTGCAGTGCCAAGCCGAGTACGATACCCACTACACCTGATGTCGCCCAGATGCCGGTGATCGGTTTTTGAAACACCACGCCGACTATGCCTGTTACCGCGATAGCAAAAATCAAAATACCGGTGACATTTTTTAACAAACGCGGCACTTGGTTATCGCCAAAGAGTGCCGCGAACATGCGGTCCCAAAAAATCAAATTAAACAGTGTATTAACAAAGTACGCACTCGCTAACCAGATTGCGCATTGCAGGCTGTAATACAGCGCCTTTCCTGATTGCGTAATTGCCTGTTGTTTGAAATCCGTTAATAAATCACCACAAATATAAGCGGCGAGTAGGAAAATAATCAGCAGCAAAAAAGCGCGCAGAATGGATGTATAGCTGGACCGTTGACTCATAATTGTTGCCGCAGGGCTTTGCCGATGAGAGGGACGGCTATTCTACCTCCATGTAGCAGCGCACGAAAAAATCTGGCGCATGATGCAATTTTCTGTTGACAGCCCTCTCATATCGGAGTCTAGTAGCGCAAAGTACGCGGTAGGGAAAGACACTTAGCGATGCAAAATAATTACAAATAAAAGACAGCAAGATTTTTGACGCATTTTTAACTGAACCGGGGGGTTCGTTAACCATGGCAAGAAAATCACACGCAAAGCACCAAGGCAATTCTCACAGAGATACCAGTGAGCGCGGCACGAAAGAGTCGCGACGATCGTCCCGCCGCCATCGACGAAGTGCCGATGTCGTAGAGATTAATCCTTCGCAACATCACCTCGACACCGCTTACGCCACGCAACGCATATTACAGCCACTCCTCGCTCGCACACCCGCCCAACAACGCTACATCTCTGCTATTCGCAATCACTGCCTCACCTTTGGCATCGGCCCCGCCGGCACGGGCAAGAGTTATTGCGCGGCATCGCTGGCGGCTGAGGCGCTGGAATCTGGGCAAATTGAGCGCATTATTCTCACGCGTCCAGCAGTGGAAGCCGGTGAGCAACTGGGTTTTTTACCCGGCGCGGTGGATGAAAAATTTGCCGTGTACATCGAAGCCTTTCGCGACATTCTCAACGAGCGACTCGGCGCAGGGACGGTGGACTATTGCATTCGTCACGGCCGCATCGTTGCCGCACCGCTCGCGTTTATGCGCGGCAAAACCTTCAGCCATAAAAACTTTGTAATACTCGATGAAGCGCAAAACACCTCTATCGCGCAGATGAAAATGTTTTTAACGCGCATCGGTGAGAACTGCAAAGTGGTGGTGAACGGCGATGTCAAACAGAGCGATATTCGTGGCGCCAACGGCTTGGCTGATGCCGTGGAGAGGCTCGCCGGTTTGAGCAGCGTGTATGTGCATGAATTTGAGCGCGGCGATATTGTGCGCAGCGGTTTGGTGCGCGACATTATTGACTGCTACGAGCCAGAAAACTGATTGTGGTTTGATTGCAATGGCTTTTTACACAGCCATTGCATAGACTGCCCCAAGAGCGTGCGCCATGCGTCGGTATGGCGCGCCGTCTTTTTACTTGCGGGAGTCTCACCATGAAAATGATCACAGCGATTATCAAACCTTTCAAATTGGACGATGTGCGCCAGTCTCTCGGTGAGATCGGCATTCAAGGCATGACGATCGAAGAAGTGAAAGGCTTTGGCCGTCAGAAAGGTCACACCGAGTTGTATCGCGGCGCGGAATATGTGATCGACTTTCTGCCGAAAGTGAAATTGCAACTGGCCGTGAAAGATGAGTTGGTGGATGCGGCTGTTGAAGCCATCATCAGCGCGGCCAATACCGGCAAAATCGGCGACGGCAAAATTTTTGTCACGGCTGTTGAACAAGTGATCCGCATTCGCACCGGCGAAACGGGTGCCGAGGCGCTGTAAGCCCAGTCAAAGCGCGATACGCGGCGCAGAAATTTTCTGTTCGAGCGCCGCAATGTTTTCTTCTAAATAGGGCATAGGGTTGCCGAAGTCGTTGGCAATCCAGTCATACAACTCGATGCCATCACGCACAATCGCTTCTGCCGCAAGCAGCGCGTGATTCAAGCAGCCGAGTTTCATGCCCACCACCAAAATTACCGGCAGGTTTAGCAGCTTCACCACATCGGCCAGTGTTTCCGTTTCGTTGATTGGCACGCGCCAACCGCCCGCGCCTTCAATCAGCGCGTAATCAAACTCCGTGTTATCCAATGTGTGACGAATGTGCTGCGCAATCTCTTTGGCAGACAAACGCACGCCACTTTTTTTTGCAGCGATATGCGGCGCAATGGCATCAAAAAAACAAAAAGGGTTCACGGCCTCGTAAGGCAACTGTACGGCCGAAGCTTGTTGTAACAACAGTGCATCGGCATTGCGCAACCCATCAGCCGTATTCTCTGCGCCTGCTGCTAAAGGTTTTAAGCCCAGTGTGCGCAAACCGCGTTGTTGTGCCGCGTGCAGCAATTGGCAGGCAGCGTGTGTTTTTCCTGCATCGGTATCAGTGCCGGCAATAAAAAAAATCTGTTTGCTCATGATGTTTTTATGCGCCGTAAGAATAGAAAAATTACAGCAACACCCATGCTATCGGCCACCATATCCAGCACACTGAAACTGCGCGTAGGCACAAAGTGTTGTATGCATTCGATGACAATGCCGTAACACACCAACCATGTTGCCAGTTTTTGCACAGAAAACCGATATTGATAGGCAAACCAAGCCAGTACCATCAATACAGCAAAGGTGGCGGCGTGTTCGGCTTTATCCCAAATATTAACACTGGGCAAATTGCTGGCCGGCAACAACATCACCGCAGTAGCCGTCAACCACAGTAACCAAAAAACGGTTTGCCATGCCAGCAGAGGAATTCGGAACAATTTGTTAGCGAGCGGTTACATACAACACCTCGTAAGTGGCAGGCAAACCGCGCGGCGTGCGATACGCTTCATAAGCCGCCATGAGTTTTGCCCAGCGTTGTTTTCCCATCAAACCCTGCGGGCGACCGGCATTCATATTGTGTGCGCCAATCGCCTTTAACTCGCGCGCTAAATCTTGCAGTTGCGTGTAATACAGCGTGTGCGTGGCGGTGACCGTTTCAACCTGCGTAAAGCCAGCTTGCCGTAAATTTGCCGCAATTTTTTCTTGTGCAATAAATGCATTGACATGTACTGCATCATCCACGGTGCGCCAACTCTGTTGCAGTTCTTGCAAGGTGTTTGGTAAAAATGTAGTAAAAAACAGTGCGCCATCGTTGCGCAAAACGCGTCGCCATTCGGCAAAGCAATGTTCAAGATGATTAGCCCATTGCAGCGCAAGGCTGGACAGCAGCCAGTCGGCTGATTGCGCAGCAAAAGGCAGGTGCTCCATATCCGCCTGTACACAGCGCAGAGCTTTTTCCTGTTGCGCCATGCGCAGCATGCCGCTGGCCATATCCACACCAAAAACCGTCAGCGCTGCATGCTGGGCTTGCAATGCGCCGCCAATAAAACCCGTGCCGCAGCCGAGATCCAACGCTACGCCGTGCATATCGGCTGGCAGCGTAGACAGCAACGCCTCGCCCACCGTTTTTTGCAATTGTGCCGCTTGGTTGTAGGTAATAGCGGCGCGAGAAAAAGAATCTGCCACTTGTGATTTTTTTGGCGTCGCATCGCTAGACGCAGACAGAAATTTCTGTATGCATTTAGCAACTTCTGCAGCGCGCGACACAGGCATGGCGTGGCCACATGCAGACAACACCGCTACAACTTGCTGTGCATTCAAGCGGCGCAAATGTTCGGCGATAGCAATGGGCGTGATGGCATCGCACTCGCCCAATACATGCAAGCCGCGTAATGGTAGCGTAGAAAACAAAGCGCGGTTGTCGATCTCACCCAACAACTGCAATAAACGCAGGGCGGTTTCTGAATTGCAGTCTTGAAGATTCGCTAGTGCAGCGAGCAGCGCGTTGGCGCGCTCCTGTTGCGCGTCGCCGCGTGTCTGCAAACCGAGAAAACGCTGCCAAGTTTTTTCCGGCTGCTGTGTAAAACGCTGGCAGAACTGTGTGTAATCTGCCGCAGGCATTCCCTCCCAATCATCCAACGCGGTGAAATGCACATTGCTGCCCAATGTAATCAAACCGGCGATGCGCGCTGGATATTTTGCTGCGATGTGCGTGGCGAGCATGCCGCCCAAACTCCAGCCGCCCAGCACGCACTTTTCCGGCAATTGCTCGACGATGTACTCCACTATTTGATTGAGATTTTCACAGGGTTCGTGAAAAGCCGCGCCAAAGCCGGGCAAATCTATTGTAAAAACTTGCGTAACACCGGCATCGTGCAGCGCGCGCAGCAAGGGTTGATAAACGCGGCTGCTAAAGCCCCAGCCGTGCATCAAAATGAGTGGTAAATCTTTCATGGATTCACGCGAAAACTATCGGCGATAGCGTTCAACAATTGCACAATATTTTCTTCTTCGTGTGTGGCAGAAAGCGTGATGCGCAAGCGCGCGGCGTTGTCTGCCACGGTGGGCGGGCGCACTGCCCCCACCAAAAAACCTTGCGCACGCAATGCGGCATCCATTTGCATGACACGCGCACTGCTGCCGAGCACCAGCGGTTGAATTGCGGTGGGTGAATCCAATAAGGGCAATGTGCGCAACGCGGCTTGCTGACGAAAAAATGTGATGTTGTGTTGCAGTTTTTCGCGCCGCCATGGTTCTGTCTGTAATAACGATAAAGCAGCACAGGTGACAGCGGCTTGTGCTGGCGGCAGCGCCGTGGTGTAAACGAAAGGCCGTGCAAATTGAATCAACATTTCGATCAAATCGTGTGAGCCGGCAACAAACGCGCCAAAACTGCCCAGCGCTTTGCCGAAAGTACCCATCAGAATCGGCACCTCGTTCTGCGTCAGAGAAAAATGTTCGCAACTGCCTGCACCATTTTTTCCCAGCACGCCAAAACCGTGCGCATCATCCACCAACAACAGTGCAGCGTGTTGCTGACACAGCGCAGCCAGCTTCGGCAGCGGTGCGATATCGCCGTCCATACTGAACACACCATCGGTTGCGACTAAAGATTTTTTATCCGCGCAGCGCAGCAAATGTTTTTGCAGGCTTGCCACATCGCTGTGTAAATAGCGGCGAAAATCTGCGCCGGAAAATAAACCGCCATCCAATAGTGAAGCGTGATTGAGTTTGTCTTGCAGTACGCAATCGCCTTTTTGCAACAGCGCGGTCAGCACGCCGAGATTCGCCATATAGCCAGTAGAAAACAGCAATGCGCGCGCGCGACCGGTGAATGCCGCGAGTTCTTCTTCCAGTTGTTGATGTGGATAAGAATGCCCGCCCAGCAAATGCGATGCACCACTGCCTGCGCCGTATTGTTCAGCCGCCGCGCACAGTGCTTTTTTTAATGCAGGATGTTGCGCGAGGCCGAGATAATCATTGCTGATAAACGATTTTTCTGGCGCTGCCGTTTGCACGCGCACGCGGCGCAACAGATGTTTGTCTGCGCGCTCAGCGAGCTGCTGCTGCCACTGTTCTTGCCACGATAGTTGCCAAAGATTCATGCGCGATGTTAGGCGCAAGCATCGTAAAACAGCGCGTGTTCTGGCGCAGGCATAGATGGAGTTTCCGGCACAGCGCGCAAGTGTGGATTGATACCCAGCTTGGCAAACAATTGTTGATCTTGGTGCGCGGCGGGGTTGGGCGTAGTCAATAGTTTTTCGCCGTAAAAAATAGAATTGGCACCGGCGAGAAACGCCAGCGCTTGCATCTGCTCGTTCATGGTTTCACGACCAGCCGATAAACGCACGAAAGATTGCGGCATTAAAATGCGCGCCACCGCGATAGTGCGCAAAAATTCAAACGGTTCGAGTTCGCCTTCGTGTTCTAGCGGCGTGCCTTCCACTTTCACTAAATTATTGATCGGCACTGAATCGGGGTGTGGATTTAAGTTGGCGAGTTGTTGCAGCAAACCGGCGCGATCATTTTGCGTTTCGCCCATGCCGACGATGCCGCCACTGCACACTTTCATGCCGGCGCTACGCACATTGTCCAGCGTTTCCAAACGATCGGCATAAGTGCGCGTCGTAATAATTTCGCCGTAGTATTCCGGCGAGGTGTCGAGGTTGTGGTTGTAGTAATCCAAGCCCGCTTCCGCGAGGCGTTGGGATTTATCGGCATCCAACATGCCTAAAGTCATGCAAGTTTCCATGCCAAGTTTTTTAACTTCGCGCACCATGTGCAACACATAGGGCATGTCTTTTTCAGCGGGTGAACGCCACGCTGCGCCCATGCAAAAACGCGAGGAACCGTTTGCTTGAGCGGTGCGCGCCTCTTCAATGACCTTCTCCACTTCCAGCAGTTTTTCTTTGTCCAGGCCGGTGTCGTAGTGGCCGCTCTGCGGGCAGTATTTGCAATCTTCGGGGCAGGCACCGGTTTTGATGGAGAGCAGCGTGCTCACCTGCACTTGGTTGGGGTCGAAGTGCGCGCGATGCACTTGTTGGGCGCGGAACAGCAGGTCGTTAAAAGGCAGGTCGAACAGCGCAAGAATCTCGGCGCGGCTCCAGTCGTGGCGCAGGGTGCTGGTGGTCATGGCGGCAGCTTGGGGTAGTTGTGAGAGACAGGGGCATCATAGTCGCGCAGCCCTTGTCGTCAACCTCAAAGGCGTGGGTTTGGTTGACTGCGACTTAATTGCCGATAATTTCGTTCAGTCCATCAATGATGTGTGCCAGCTCGCTGGAATCCATCACCCCAATTTTCTTGCCGATGCGTTCGGTGGAAAGTGTGCGGATCTGACTTATTTTTACCCATGACTGCTTGGGCAATTTTGATAGCAGAACCTCATGGGTCAAGGGAAATCCGGCGCGCGGCTCCTGACTGGTGAGCGCCATCGCAATAACAGTGCCGGAGCGTTCGTTGAAAATATCTTGACTCAGAATTAGTACGGGGCGCTCGCCGGCTTGCTCATGCCCCACCGTGGGATTGAGGTTCGCCCAGCGAATATCGCCTCTCAGTATTTTGGCCATGCGCTTAATTCCTCAGACATCCCTTCCTCTGCCAGCGCCTGTTCGGCATGCGGCTCAAGCTTGGCGCACTCCTCCGCCAAGCGGTTGCGCTCCAAGCGCTCCAGTTTTTCTTGCACGGCAGCTTGAATGGCGCGGCTGCGATTGCTGAACACTTGGCGTTTTACCAAGGAATCCACTCTTGCCAGCATCCCTTCTTCAATGGTGATGGCTATTTTGGTCTGGCTCATGTGCAGGCCCATAAAAGTATTCCTGTTCATCATACTTTTGTGCGGATACTGAAACAATGCCAGAAAATGACAGAATTTTTGTTTTGTCTTGTGGGTCGGAGGTAGAGGAACATGGAAAGCCCCCTCAATTCATCATGTTTTAGGAGAAACGGCCATGAAGAAATCACTGCTACTCACAACCCTGCTGGCTGCCGGTATTACACAAGTGCAGGCTGCACCTTTTGCACGAGCGTTTACAGATGGCTCACCAGAAAAGGGAGCCGTCACATTTACTTTTTCTGGTGATTGCTCAGGAAAAATTACCAGTGATGTATCCAGAATAGAAGCGGGTGTATACGACGATCATGCGAACAACAAGTTTTCGTATATCCGTGTTTATACCGTTGACTGGACAAACATGCTGCTGGAGGACATTCTCTATACGCAATCAGTGGGCAGTACCACCAATGTTTCTGTCAATAAAGGCGTGCTAAATGTTAAGTTCAAAGATACATCGGCTCTCCGCGCCGCATTGGATATACAGAAGATTCATGATTCCGGTGCAGATAGTGGTATCCAGTGTAAAAATGGCAGCACCTTGCACCAATTGGTCAATGACCAGAGCGGTGGCGCCTTGAAGCTGATGCGGGACACATCACTGACGGAACAAACGAGTCTTACACTAAAAGGCCGTGCCACCCCTTTTGATTACAAGCTGTCTCAAAAAATCAGTGGCTACCTGTATATCAGCAAACCCATCTGCGACATAACTGGCAATTCAACCGGCAACATCGCAACCGACACTTATAAATCCAGCTGTAAATTGCAACCTAAAGTCAAGGTAAGCATCTCTGTTTCAGCCAGCGGAAAAACCGATATTTGATTGGCAGCAAGAGCGGGAGCGGGTGATATATTGAATCCTCTTTCCGCTTCGGCTTTTCTCGTAAGCAAGGTATTCTTCACGGATTACCTTGCTTTTGTTTTTTTATGCACACCATTGCTGTAGTAGAAGATAACGCAGAATTGCGCGCTGATCTGGTGGAGTTTCTTCATCTGCGTGGATTTAATGCGCAAGGTTTTGAGAGTGCAGAAATGTTTTTCCTCACTTGGCCTGCTACGACTTTCTCTCTGTTGCTGTTAGATGTTGCACTGCCTGGTGCTAGTGGTTTGGAAATTGCACAGCGTGTGCGTGCGCAGAACAGCAAGGTAGGCATCATTATGCTGACGGCGCTGGATGCTAATGACGATCAAGTACAAGGCCTAAACATCGGAGCGGATATTTATTTATCCAAACGCAGTTCATTAGATGTAATTGAAGCGGCTTGCCACAGTGTGTTGCGTAGGCTTGGTCATGTGCAGCAGGCAGCGGAACACTCCACATTATGGGTTTTGTCTGCGTCACGCTGGCAATTACAAACGCCCAATGACACATCACTCGCTCTCACGCAAACCGAAGTGGCGTTGCTAACTACGCTCTTTGAAAATGCTGGGCAAGCGATCTCGCGTGAAGATTTATTATCGCGTCTGAACAAACCAGAAACCTTGTCAAATTTGCGTAATTTAGACAACACCGTCAGTCGCTTGCGGCGCAAAGTACAAACAGCTTGCGGCGTAGAACTGCCAGTGCGCTCAGGTTATGGCAGAGGGTATACCTTCGTTGGGCAGTGCGAGATTGCGCAATGAAAAAACACTATTTTCATCTACTGGTCTTTTGTGTTGCAGGGCTGTTTTCCGCGACATCTTTTGCATCCGTACCATTGAACGCCTTCGCTTCTAAAATTTCCTTGGACGGCCATTTCGAGCATTTTGTCGATTAAAAAAGCGAACTTTCTTTCTCGGCCATAGCGCAACCTGATTTTATCAAAACACATTTTTTACCACTGCACAGTACGCGCAGCTTAGGCTACAACACCAATGCGCATTGGTTTCGCGCTGTTTTGAACCCTGCACCTGATGCGCCAAAGCGTTGGGTTCTGGTTATAGGTTCTGCCGAGTTGGAGAATGTCGATGTGTGGCTGGGCGATGATGTGCGCGGTTTTCAATACTATGCGTTGGGTTATCACCGTTCGTATGAGGGTCGCCCGCTAGGTACGCGGTTGTTTTCTATCCCAATGGATGTGTTTGTTGGCACGCAGATTTATTTGCGCGTTAGCACCACGAATGCGCTCAATGTGCATGCAAACCTATGGCAGGTTAATGCGTTTACTACGCATGAAACGCGCGACAATTTTTATCGCGGCGGTTATTTCGGGATTTTATTAATCGTGGTGGTGTTGTATCTTATCTTCGGTTTGCGTGCCGCAGATTCGGTGTTGTTGGCTTATGCTGGCTATATCTCGGCGCAGTTATTATTTCATTTGGGGACCAATGGCTATTTGCCAGTTTTATTAGGAGAGGATAGCGCATGGGCAACCGATGCTTTGCCTCGTATTGGCTGGTTGGGTGGTGCAGCCTGTATTGCACTGATGTGGGACAAATTGTTGGAGCTAAAAAACACACTGCCTCGCCTGCATATTTTTTATTTATGGAATATCGGTTTTAGTCTGTCATTTTTGCCTTTCGCACTCATGCCATTTCTAGTGGGCGAGTGGTTGCTGTACTTCGTGAAATTAGAAAATGCGCTTAACATTTTTATATTTTTCATCAGCATGGTGTTGTTATGGAGATATTGGCGGCGCGACAAGCGCGCTGAGCTGTTGGTGTATTTTGTTGCGTTTGCTATTCCTGCATTAGCAACAGCAGTGAACGCCAGTTTGAATCAAGGCTGGCTGGCGTGGAATGCTGTTACGGCAGAGTTTTACCAAGTCGCCACGCTGGTGCATGTGCTCGTGATGAGTTACGGCCTTGCCTTGCGCCTGCGACAGATGCAAGTAGACAAACAAGCGGCTGAACAGGAGGTAGTGCTTGCTGCGCAGCGTGCTGAAGAGCAGCGCCGCTTTGTAGCGATGTTATCTCACGAGTTTGGCAATCCGCTGGCAGCGATTGATCGCGCGGCACAAATGATACAAATCAAAGCAGGCGATCTGTCGTCACAAGAACAGCAGCGCTTGCAACAAATTCGCCACAACGCGTCAACATTATCCGGCTTTGTCAGTAATTTTTTGATGACAGAAGCCTTGGATCACAACGCTATTTCACCGGCGCGACAACGGTGTGCCATTGATAACTTATTTGCACAAAGTGTGCAGCAACTCGACCAAGAAGCGCAGCAGCGTTTACGTTTTACCACGACACCATTGGATGCCACATTTTTGCTGGATGCCAGGTTAATACAAGCGGCATTGATTAACTTAATTAACAATGCCTTGCGCTATTCGCCGCCTGACAGCGCGGTGAGTGTGACGGCTACACAGCGTACTGCCGGTTTGTCTATGGCAGTGACAGACTGCGGCACAGGTTTAAGTGCGGCAGAGCTGGACAGCTTGGGCAAGCCCTACTTTCGCGCCACTTCTGCGCAAGGCAAGGCGGGCAGTGGGCTGGGCTATTATTTTTCGCGCCGCATTGTTGAGGCGCATGGCGGTACACTGAAGGCTCGTTTATCAGAGCGTGGAGGTTTGGTGGTGGAGCTGTTTCTGCCGTCGCCTGTGCGTGATTAAGGTTTTAAGTTGAGAACTGCACCATCGCCAGCAGACAAACAGTTCACCGCTTGTTCCGAATGCGATTTGCTCTTGGAGGAGGTCGCTGTGCCCGAGGGCAGTGAATCCATCTGTCCGCGCTGCGGTCACGGCTTGCAGGAAGGTCGCCCCGACAGCGTGCTGCATGCGGTTATTCTGTCCACTATTGGCTTGATTTTATTGGTGCCAGCGATGGGTATGCCGCTGTTGAGTCTGTCGTCCACCGGCTTGCTGCATGATGTCTCGCTGACGGAAGCGGTGTTGGCGTTAGGCAATAGCGGCTACTGGGAGGTGGCTGCTTTGGTTGCCGTGTGCGCACTGGCGGCGCCATTTTTGAATCTCTGGTTGGTATTTACCGTTAGTACGGTTTTGCAGCTGGGAGGTTCGCCCGCGTGGCTGCCCAGATTATTGCGACTGAATCATCATGTACGAGAGTGGGCCATGCCGGAAGTGTTCTTGCTGGCGGTGTTGGTGTCGATAGTCAAACTAAAAGATATGGCGCAGTTGCTACCCGATGTTGGGCTGTATTGTTTTGTCTGCCTGATGCTGTGTACATTGCTCATGGAGACGCTGATCGACCAGCATGAGCTCTGGCAGGCGTATGAAAAGAATCGCGCACAGGAAATGTAGCCATGGAACCCATCCGTATTACCTACCGCATCGGCCTCAATGACAAAACCACGGAAGTGTTTGATTTTGATCTCGATGGCGAATCGTTTGAGTTGATCAGCAAGCCGATTGCCAATCCGCCGTCGTGGACGGAGTTGGCATTCAAGCAGTGCTCACATTGCCCGCTGAAAGTGGAAGAACATAAACATTGCCCGCTCGCTTTGCAGCTGCATGATGTGATTGAACGCTTTCACGCTACGCGTTCGATTGATGAAGTGAAGCTGGAAGTGGTGACAGAGGAGCGCACTGTCGTACAAACCACTGCCTTGCAGCGCGTGTTGAGTTCTATGTTGGGTTTGATTTCTCCCACCTGTGGATGCCCTAAGACGGCCTACATGCGCCCGATGGCGCGCTTTCATTTGCCCTTATCTTCAGAAGAAGAAACCGTGTTTCGTGTCGCTGGCATGTATTTAGTGGCACAATATTTTTTAACGCACAACGGTAAAAAAGGTCAGTTTGCGTTTGATGGCCTAATAAAAATTTACGAAGACTTGCATATTCTTAACAAGGCGATTGCCAGTCGTTTGCAGTACGCTACCGATTCGGATTCCTCCAAAAATGCCATCACTTTATTGGATATGTATTCCAGTTTGGTACCGATGTTGTTAGAAGATCAGCTGGCAGAAATTCGCGGATTTTTCTCCGCCTTCTTACCAAAAGATGAAATCAAAACCGATGCGCCCAGCAATAATTATTTGGAAAAAGCCAAAGCCTTTGTGTTGGAATTTGAATCGGATTTAGCTTTAGCCCCCATTGAAAACGCAGACGGCAATAGTGACAGCGATGTGCCTGCGTGGTTGCGCGGCTCTTTTGACGAGGATGAGAAAAAACCAGCTGCAGGCAAAGTGGCGGACACTGCGGCGATTGATGCGATTCTCAGCGCGTCCAGTTTATCGCTGTCATTAGAGCCAACAGAAACACCGCCGGAACGCCCCACGGGCAAAGCGGTGTTTACCCTGCCGGATGACGAACCACCACCAAAGCCGCGTTAACCATGTTGGAAGCCAGTTCACCAGTAACGGCAGCCAGTCGCGGTTTGGCGCTGTGTAAAAGTTGCCATCATTTACAGCCTTGTTTGCCAAAGAGTTCGGTGCGCTGCGCGCGCTGTGGCGAGCGCGTGTTTATGCGCAAACCGTACAGCATCGGTTTGAGCTGGTTTTTTTTGTTGTTAGCCCTTCTTTTTCTTATCCCCGCCAATATGCTGCCAATTATGAATATCTTGTTATTCAATCGCGGCGATCCGTCTACCATTATCGGCGGGGTGGCGTTGTTGTTTCACCATGGTATGTATGCAATTGCGGCTGTTGTTTTTATTGCCAGTTTTGTGGTGCCGTTGGGCAAGGCGATCAGTATCATTGTGTTGCTGTTGTCAGTGCAGTTTCGCTGGCCGATGAGTATGCGGCGGCGTGTCACGGTATACCGCGTGGTGGAATTTCTCGGTCGCTGGTCGATGCTGGATATTTTTGTCGTTGCGGTCATGGTGGGTTTGGTGCAATTGGGTCAAACCGCCGCTGTGCTGCCGGGCATGGGAGCGACGGCTTTTGGTGCGGCAGTCATCTTAACCATGCTGTCATCGATGAGTTTTGATCCGCGTTTGATTTGGGATACTGCTGTATCTACAGATTGATTTTTTCTGTTTTATTTTTGTTATTTCTATAAAGGTGTGATGCATGAAAGTTGTTCGTCGTTTGTTGTTGGGTGTTTCACTGTTAACTTTGGTGAGTGGGTGTACCTCTTTAAATCGTTGGTTCGACAGCCTAGGAGAGAATAAAGTCGAAAACAAAACCACATCCAAGCAAACCGTAGCTAACAACAAAAATCCAGAAGATAAAAAACCAGAAGATAAAAAACCAGAAGATAAAAAACCAGAAGATAAAAAACCAGAAGAGAAAAAGCCATCACATCATCAAGCAGCGGAAAAAAAATCCCCCAGTAAAAAAGATATGGAGAAAAAAGCATTTAACAGCCAGTTCTCTGGTTGGTTGGTGGATTACACTGATATGAAAGAAAACAAAACCGCGAGTGGCGGCACCAGTTTGTTGTGGGTGAGTCCAGATCTGAAAAAAGGCAAATACACCGCCATTATGATTGATCCTATCGGCTTGTATCCGCGCCCACCGTTGTTGGCAAAAGTGTCTAAGGGCCGCATGTTGGAAGCACTCACCTATATTAAAACCCGCGCTACCAATCAGATTGGCAGCACTTTGAAAATTGTCGACAAGCCAGGGCCTGGTGTGTTGCGTTTAGATGCAGCAATTACTGGCGTCAAAACATCGGCAGAAAAAAATTCGCGCAACGATGCTAAAAATATTCCTGTGGCGATGATCTTTGCAGACATGTCGCCTGCTGCCAGCCAGCCAGAACAGAGTTTGGTGGTGTACTTGGAAGCGCGTCTGCGCGACAGCCAGACCAACAAAATTTTAGTGAAATCTATACGCGCCGGCACAGGCAGTGCGGCCGGCAAAGACAAGGTGTTGGTCGATCATATGAAGCCGGTGTTGAACAGCTGGGTGCAAGACGCCGATACTTTTATTCGTGAGCATGTTAAGTAAAACAAAAAATCAAATGCCATTTTTGTAGAGAGATAGTGCGTGGACGACAATACACTTTCGATGCCTTCCGTGAGAAAAAAGCGTCAGGTTGCTTACATTTGGCTGCTGCCGTTGATTGCTTTGCTGGTGGGTATTTGGTTGGTGTGGCGCAGCCTATTGGACATGGGGCCCACTATCACGGTGGAATTTGAAAATGGCGACGGCATCGTCGCCAATCAAACGCCGGTGAAGCACAAGGGTATTACAGTGGGTATGGTGCGCAAATTGCGCGTTAAAGACGACATGAGCGGTGTGTTGGTTGATGTCGAAGTTGATAAGGCTGTGGAGCACAAGCTTGGTGGTGTGCCGAAAGAGGCGCAGTTTTGGTTGGTACAACCTCAGGTGTCACTGGGCGGCATTTCGGGCATTAACACGATTTTTTCTGGCAACTATATTGGCGTGCAGTTGCCATCCACGGAACTCAGCAGTGAAACAAGCACGCATTTTGTGGCGTCTAATATGGCGCCGCTGTTGCCAGACAATGCGCCTGGATTGCGCATACAGTTGCGCACAGACCGCTTGGGTTCGCTCGGCGCAGGTGCGCCAATATTGATGCGCCAAATCAAGGTGGGTTATGTGCAAGCCGCTGCAATGGCAGCAGATGGCAGCGGCGTAGAAGTGAGCGCGTATATCCTGCCGGAATTCGCAAAAATGGTGCATAAAAACACGCGTTTTTGGAATGCCAGTGGTGTGCAAGTCAATATGAATTTGAGTGGAATCCAAATTAAAACCGATTCCATGATTAGCTTGTTGGCTGGTGGCATAAGTATGAGTTTGCCAAAAGATAATGACAGCACACCACCGGCAAACAATGGCGATAGTTTTTTGTTGTATCAAGATTACGAAGCGGCAGAAACCAGTACCTTCGTTAATGTGCGTTTTTCTTCCGCAGAAGGTTTGGCAAAAAATGTAACCAGGGTAATGTACAAAGGTATTCCCGTCGGAAAATTGCGCGATGTGTGGTACAGAAACAAAGATGATGCTGTGATCGGTCGCTTTGGTATCGATCCGCGCTTTGAATCTTTTATCACGGATAAAACGCGTTTTTGGATGGTG
This sequence comes from Cellvibrionales bacterium, assembly GCA_016713115.1. Lineage (NCBI taxonomy): Bacteria > Pseudomonadati > Pseudomonadota > Gammaproteobacteria > Cellvibrionales > Cellvibrionales bacterium. Next base: position 1,206,418 of record JADJPU010000001.1, read on the forward strand.
CGCCCCCAGTTCTCTGTTACAGGCATTACGGGTTTGGATGCGTTGACATCTGGTGGCGCGTATCTCGCGTTTACGCCAGACACGACGGGAAATCCTGCGCAAGATCATGAGTTTCTTACAGCATCTGGTCCTGATGCCATGGATTACAGTGAGCCAGGTTTGCACTTGCGTTTAACTGCACCAACGGCAGGTTCAGTCAGTAATGGTGCGCCGGTGTATTACCGCGAATTTGTGGTGGGCATAGTTCAAAACAGTGAGTTGGAACACGAACAAGTAGCGGTTCATGTTTTGGTAAGACCAGAATATCGTCACCTCGTTAACAGCAGTAGTCGGTTTTGGAATGTGAGTGGTATTCACGCTAATGCTAGTTTACAAAAAGGCATTCAGATACAAACTTCGTCCATGGTGTCGATGTTGGCGGGCGGCATTGCCTTTGACACACCTAATGAAAACGCCAACAAAGACATACACGATGGCAGCAGCTTTAAATTGTTTGATAACGAGCAGCAGGCGACGGTTGTTTCTCCCAGCGCCTTGCCTGGCGTGCATCTCAATTTAGAAACAGATGATGCGGCGGGCATTAGCGTTGGTGCGCCGGTGCTGCATCGCGGTTTAACTGTGGGCTCTGTGCAAGATGTACGGCACAGTATTGATGGCAAGCGCGTGCAAATTCGCGTTTATATTGCCACAGAACATGCAAAAATTTTGCAGGCCGGTGTGCGTTTTTGGCGTGCCGGCGCTTTGGATATGAAAGTGGGTACTCGTGGCGCAACAGTGCGAGTGGGTTCTGTTGCACAAATGCTGGCCGGCGGTGTGGCATTTGATAATTTTGATGGTGAACAGCATGTTGCACAGAAAGTAGCAACGGATGATTGTTTGCGTTTGTACAGTAGCAAAGAAGCCGCTGCTAATGCCGGCGCGTTTGTGCGTTTGCATTTGCAAGAAGCAAAGGGGCTGACAGCTGGCAGTGAAATTCGCTATCGCGGGATCGCGCTGGGGGAAATCACACGCTTGCAATTGCGCCGTGATATGAAAGGTGTCGATGCGGATGCCGCATTAAAAACCGACGCACTGCCACTGCTGAATACCGGCACGCAATTTTGGAAAGTCGAACCTGCCGTTGGCTTGGCACGTACACAAAATTTGGATGCGCTGTTGGGCAGCTATCTGGAGTTGTTTCCCGGCAAAGGCAGTGCGGCGCGCGAATTTTCTGTCAGCTCACGCAAGCCTGTCACCACAGCTCTGCCTGACGGTTTGAACTTGCGCGTAGTAGCCAAAGCTTTGGGTTCTTTGAAAAGCGGCGATCCGGTTTTGTTTCGCCAAGTCCCCGTGGGCACCGTGCTGGGCAGCGATGTATCACCAGATGGTGACACGGTTTACATCTATCTCAATATTTTTCCGCAGTACGCAAAACTGGTGCAAGTGAACAGCCACTTCTGGAATGCCAGCGGCATTGCTGTGGATGTGGGTTTGTTTTCTGGCATAAAAATTCGCACTGAAGGTGCGGAAGCGGTGTTGGCGGGCGGCGTTGCTTTTTCTACACCAGAAAAAATAGCAGCAGCGGCAAAAGAAGGTGACAGTTTTACCTTGCACGATGAACCCTGAACAATAAATCCATACTCACTGGAAAAGGATTTCCATGTCGATTATTCAATTTTTTGATGCGCTGATTCCTTCGCTGTGCGTGTTGTGCCGCAGCGCCATACGCGGTCGCAAACCGTTGTGCACTGTTTGTGAAAAAAGTTTGCCGTGGAATGTAATGGCTTGCACGCGCTGCGCCATGCCGCTGCCGGTTGCGGCGCGCGCATGTGCCACTTGCCTGCAAATGCCGCCCAGTTTTGCGCGTGCGTTTTGTGCGTTTCGCTACGAAGAGCCGGTTGCCGACTTGCTAAATCGTTACAAACACGGCGGCCAGTTGGCGAACGGGTACTGGCTGGCGCGTAGTTTTGCGCAGCAAGTGCGCCTGCACTATCAAACAGAAACCATGGCATTGCCGGATTGCGTACTGCCGGTGCCTCTGCATTGGCGACGGCTGCAACAGCGCGGTTTTGATCAGGGGCGGGAAATCGCGTGTGTGTTGGCGCGCCAGTTGTGCCTGCCCTTATCCACAGCCTTGCAGCGCCAGCGCAATACCACCAGCCAGCAAGGGCTAAGTCGTGTGCAGCGCCACAGCAATCTGCGCGGTGCCTTCGTGCTGCGTAAACCTCTGCCCTACCGCCGCGTGGCTCTGGTGGATGATGTGTTGACCACCGGCAGCACCGCCACCGAAATTACCCGTGTGCTGCAGGCGGCTGGCGTGGCTGAGGTACATGTATGGGCGCTGGCGCGAACACCGTAAAGCGCCTTGGTTCCGCCCAGCCGACCTAACACCTATAATGCGCCCGCTTCCTGCATCCCTGTTTATTGAGAGTGTTTTATGGATTCCGTTTCTTCCGTACTGGTTATGTTTGGCACCGCTACGCTAGTAATCAGCTGGGCTTATCTGATCATCCTGTCGTTCAAAGCCGACTACGCTTGGGGCTTTATGAGCGTGTTTCTGCCGCCGCTGTCTTACACCTACGCCCTGTTTAACTTGGGCAAGGCCTGGGAAGTAATCGCTCTGGCTCTGTTGGGCGCAGGCTTGTTGCTGGCTGGCCTCACCTGAAATACGCCGCAGCGCGCTGCGGCCTACTGCTCCACCTGCTCCATCAATTCTCGCAAATAAGCCGCAGCCTGCTTGCGGCTGGTTTTGTGCATATCAATATTCACCGCAAAACCCTCGTGCTGCGCTGAAATAATACGCTTGCTGTGATCGACATTTTCCTGCAGATCAATCACTTGATATGTCTGAATCGGGCGCGCAATCCCTTTCACTGTAATCTCACCTTTTTCATCGCAAGCCATCACATCTTTAATCAGCGCAAAGGTTTCGTGCGAGATTAAAATTTGATCCGGTTCGGCGTTGGATTCCAAACGGCTGGCTAAATTTACCTGCCCGCCGACGATGGTGTAATCCATGCGACTCTCGCAACCGAAGTTGCCCACCGTGCAGTAGCCAGTGTTAATACCGCAGCGGATATGCAGCGGTTTGTAGATGCCTTCATTTTTCCATTTGGCGCGCAGCGCCACCATGCGGTCGCGCATTTCCAAAGCCATGTGTACACAGGCAATCGCATCTTCTTTCTCGCCGCGCGTTTCCGGATCACCAAAAAACACCATTACTGCATCGCCGATGAATTTGTCTATCGTGCCGCCGTGGCGCAGCGCAATCTGCGCCATTTCATCTAGATAGTTGTTGAGCAAGCCGCTGAGCACTTCTGATTCCAAATTATCCGTCATCTCGGTAAAGCCTTTGATGTCAGAAAAAAACACCGTCAGCTTTTTGCGCCGCGTTTCTACGCGCACATCGTTCTGGCCACTGAATATTGAGCTGTAGACTTGCGGTGATAAGTATTTGGCGAGCTTGGCGGTCAAACCCTCCAGCGCGTGCGTGCGCTCACGCACTTTATCTTCCAATTGGATATTGGATTGTTTTTGCAATTCCAGCGCGTGCGCCTGCGCTGCCAAACTGTCTTTTTTCATCTGTGCAATTTTTGCCGCCAAGCCTAAAGATTGCAGAATAGCCTCAAACACCGAGCCAATTTGAATGGCGTTGCCTGTTAAAAAATTGTGCGGCAGAAAGCCCAGTATCGTCATCATGTAGGTCAATGCGCCCACCAACAGCATCACCCACGACACCATAAAATAGCGCGCCAGCACATTACCCTTGAACAATAAATAAGTGCCGACACCCAACACCAGCGTGCAGACCACACTGGCCAGCACGGTGTGAAAAATATCGAAGCCGTGTACACCCAACACAAAGGGAATAGGAATAGTAAGCAGCGCAGTAAAAGCCGCTATTTTCATCCACTTGAAAATGCGCGGATAAAACTTGGGGATATCAAGAAAAATAGCCGCATAAAAACAGAGAAAAAATAGCATCAAATGGTTGAGGGCGTACAAAAGCAACAGCGCATGGCGCGTGACCCACTCGCCATGGTTTTCCATAATGACGCCTTCAATGCAGGCCATGGCGCTAATAAAGCTGGCCAGATAGAACACATAATACAAATGCGATTTTTCGCGCACGATAAAAAACATCAAGAAGTTGTAGATACCAACCACGGCTAACATGCCGTAGTAAAAACCCTTGATGTACTGATCGATATGATCGTTGTTGCGGAACGCCTCTTTTTTCCAAACCGACAAAGGAAAAACCAAATTCGAGGCCGTGATGCGGTAGATCACTGTTTTGGTTTCCTGCGCCTGCAGTTGCAACGAGAAATTGGGCAGACGGTGGCGCAAGCTGTTGTCGGCATTGATGTTGTTAATGCCGGACGCGCGTTTTTCCCACGCGCCCGCATGGTTCTGCTCATACATCTGAATATCGAGCAGCAGTGGCTGTGCAATCACCAACAGTAAGTCTTGTGCGTCATTGGTACTGTTGTGCAGCGTCAGTTTTGCCCACAGCGCAGCGCGTGTGAAACTAAGATTGATCGTGCCGTTTTCACTGGTTTCCCAAGCGTTAGGCGCACTCACAATATCTGGCAATGATTGCTGCGCGCTCTCATCCACACGAAATTGCAAAAAATTGGCGAGTTGGTAGTGGCTGTCATGCGCGTTGATATTGAGCACAGGTTCCGCGTGGGCAGGAAACACTGTAGCCAACAAAAGTAAAAGCAGCGCGCGAAAAACATAGCTTTGCTTGGCGTACATGAAGAGGTTTCCTTGCGTTACCAGCCAATAAAATTTTTGAGAGTATCGTTGCCGAACAGCGCTTTAGTCAGCGCGAGATCCGTGTTGTCGCCGCCCTATTCTTCTCCACTTATTCTATCGGTTCATGCAAGTAGGTAGTCGCCTGCTGGTGAGTGGTTTTATGCGTATAAATATTCACAGCAAAGTCATTGTGCTGCGCTGAAGTAACGCGATTGTCTTGTTATGTTTTTCATGCCTTACCTGCAGATAGTTTCTTTGCTTCTTGGAGATCAATTTTTGCTTTATGCCCATGCTTTTCTAACATGTGCAACAGGTTTGCACCGTTAAGTAAAACCAAAGGTTTTCCATTAGCGAAGGCATATGAATCTGGACCATAATCAGAAGTGGTAACGAGAACTCCTTTGGTAGCGCCTTCATTTAAAACTGTTCCATATAAATCTCTCACTGCCCCAACGCCAACTGTATTTGTGTAGCGCTTTGCTTGAATTACTATTTTTCCGCCTCTAATTGGGTCAGGATCAAAGGCAACAGCATCAACGCCTCCATCTCGGCTTGCCTGTGTTACCTTGACTTCTCCGCCGCTTGATGAAAACTCTTTTTCAAATATTTCTCTAATTAAATGTTCAAAATCTTCCCAGCCAATTGCTGCAATATTTATACTTTCGTCAATCGTGTTTGCAACTTCATATGCAGTTACAAACCGCCCATCATCTCGGCGGAGCTGCATAATTGGTGGAACAGGGGCTAACCCATGAAGTTTTGAGCTGCCAACCCCTTTCAGCGCTTTAAAGCATGCCTTTGGATCGACTTGCTCCAAATTAATTTGCAGAAACTCTTCTCTATTTGCACGAAGAGAAAGCACACATGAAGTTACTGGCTTTCCTGTTGCTTTGTCTATTGCGGTTACTATGCCATTAAATACAACGGTCTCTATTGCTAGCACAGCATCGGCCTCAAGTATCTCATGAATGGTTCTCAGTGCGACTTGATACAATACATCGTCGTATATTTTTGAAGCTTGGGCGTCAGTTATAAACTGCTCCTCAAACTCTTCATGACTTGCAACATACTTGACAGACTTTAGTCTTGGAAGATCATCTGGAGAGGGAAGTTTATAGTCAATAATTAATGTCCCCGCAGAAAAATCAATGTCGAACTCTTGTGGGAAATAGCTTGGGTACTTGGAAAATGATAGAACCATATCGCAGTACTCTACTACTGATTCTGCATTTTTCTCTTCATAGGATTTTTTCTTTGACTCTATAGCAGCATGCTGCTCATTTTGTTTTTTGATATATTCTTCTTTTTTGCTTGACCATTGAGACAATTGATTTTCATACAATGAAATCTCTAGCTCATACTTTTTATTTATTTGCTCTATTTGTTTTTTCCATGATTGGATATCTTTCTCATATTCATATTTCTTCTCCTCAATTTTCTTTGTTTTTCTGGATGGGATTATCTTGTCAAGAAGGCTAAGCGCAGGAACATACCGCTTATTGTTTTTCTGTGGTTCAAATGGATAGTTTTGACGTATCGGACTAATTGGTTTTTTATCTGGAAAGTCTGATTTATCCTTGAGGCTATCCCAGTTGATAGTGTCATTAACTATAAGCGTTTCTTCTAGAAGATTATCAAGTCTTTCTAGCTCTCTTTTTGCTTCATTTGTTTTCTCATCTTGAACTCTCTTGGCCTCTATCTTGTTCAATTGTTCTTTTGATTTAGCATCTTGGATTTCCCACTTTCCATCCCATTCCTTCGCCTGCAAAGCGGCCTTAATTTTCACAATTGATTCTGAATCTCCACGAATAAGCCTATGCTTTTTTAAGCCGTCATGCCAAAGCTCAATGCTATAAGAAGGTATTCCCCTTGCACTAAATTTCACATAAATATTTTCAACTCTTGTTTCCACTTATATCTCCATAAATTTCGACATTCTGCTAAAGCAAATTTAACTGCGTATAGGCGTGATAGCGAAAATGCTCGGCGGCAAGTTTGTTGTAAATGTGCAGCCCTTCCATTGATGCGGACAAGCGGCATCGCGCTCCTTGCATGAATTCATTCCAGAAGCTTCTGTGGTAAAAACCTTGAGAGGGATTAACTATGCCAGACAGCCTCTTTGTTGCCTACCCGCAGTGGAACCCGTGGATCGTCGCCGTGCAGGGTGAGCCGGTGGTGAATGCTGCACCATGCATTACCGCGTTACGCTTACCCGCACTCTAACGCCTGTCAGTACCCACAGCATCGCTGCTGCTGCGCATGTAACTAATTGTTTAATAAGGATTTTATGCTCAGAGGCAGGCGTGTTTTCGTTGACTTTCCCCCTGTGGAACAGTAGTATCCAGGCGCATTCTCGGAAGGCGTTTCCGCCTCCCTCCCCTGTCATCTGATCAAAAGGTAGCGAACATGAATAAAGTCATGACGGCGGCTGATGTAGTCAGCCAGCTGCGCGATGGTATGACCATCGGCATAGGCGGCTGGGGTCCTCGCCGCAAACCGATGGCGCTGGTGCGCGAAATCCTCCGCTCCAATCTGAAAGACCTCACCGTGGTGGCCTACGGCGGCGCGGATGTCGGCATGTTGTGCGCGGCGGGCAAGGTGAAAAAAGTGATCTTCGCCTTCGTGTCGCTGGACTTTATTCCGCTGGAACCCTACTTCCGCCAAGCGCGTCAGAACGGCGCGATTGAAACCATGGAAGTGGATGAAGGCATGTTCCTGCTCGGTTTGAAAGCGGCGGGTTACAACATTCCGTTTATTCCTACGCGCATCGGCATCGGCACCGATGTGTTGAAACACACCGACATCAAAATGATTGCCTCGCCTTACGACGACAAAGAATGGGTGGCGATGCCCGCTATTAAATTGGATGTGGCACTGGTGCATGTGGATCGCGCCGATGCGCGCGGTGTGTGTCAAATCAAAGGCCCCGATCACTACATGGACGATTTGTTTGTGCGCGCAGCGGATAAAACGTTTGCCACTTGCGATGAGTTAGTCGAAACAGAGTTTTTCCATCAAGGCGACGAAGCGCGCTATGTATTTTGGGAACGCAGCGAAACCACTGGCGTAGTACACATCGCCGGCGGCGCGCATCCCACTTCTTGTGCACCGCTGTACGGTTTTGATACCAAACATTTCAAAGCCTACAACGCTTCGGTGAAAGAAGAAGGTGGTTGGCAAGCGTACTTCGATCAGTACATCGCCTGCAGCGAAAGTGAGTATTTAGAAAAAGTGGGTGGACTTGATGCAATCAAGAAACTGCCGCTGCCCGTGTTTTAATCAGGAGAAACCGAATGAGCAATTACAATTTAGTTGACCTGATTATTTGCGCGGCATCACAAGCGTGGAAAGGCAATGGCGAAGTGTTGGCAACCGGTATCGGCGTGGTGCCGCGTTTGGCGGCTTCACTGGCGATGAAAACTTGCAACCCCGACATGATGATGACCGATTCCGAAGCATGGATGGTGTCTGAACCTGTTCCGGTAGGTCCGCGCGGTGATTACAAACCAAAGTTTGAATCGTGGATGGGTTTCTCGCGCATTTTTGACAATGTGTGGAGCGGAAAGCGCCACGCAATGGTTGGCCCTACGCAAGTGGATCGCTACGGTCAGGCGAATATTTCTATGGTCGGTTCCGATTACAAAAAACCGAAAGTGCAAATGCTCGGTGTGCGCGGATTCCCCGGCAATTCCATCAGCCACGCGAATTCTTTTTTCGTGCCCAACCACAACAAAAAAACTTTTGTGGAAGGCGAGTGCGATATGGTCGGTTCTATCGGCTACAACAAAGCGCGTTTGCCGAAAGGTTGGAGCTTGGAAGAGTTGGTGGACATTCGCTGGATCATCACCAATTTGTGCATCATGGATTTCAGCGGCCCCGATCATCAGATGGCGATTCGTTCGTTGCATCCGGGCGTGACTGTGGAGCAAGTGGCGGAAAACACCAGTTTTCCGCTGCATATTCCGGCCAATATTCCAACCACCGCTGAACCCACAGCGGAACAGCTGGCTCTGCTGGAAAAATTGGATCCGCACAATATTCGCGCAACAGCGCTGGGTTAATTCACCATGACTAAACCGACAGCTCCCGTACTCGAAGGCTGGTTTACGCTGGATACAGAAAAACCGCATTTGATTGGCACGCAGTGCAAAAGCTGCAGCACTTACTATTTCCCCAAGCAAACCGTATTTTGCAAAAATCCGGATTGCGACAGTGAAAGTTTTGATGAAGTGCAGCTGTCGCGCACCGGCAAAATTTGGTCATTCACCAACGCCTGTTATCAACCGCCAGAGCCGTATGTGTCGCCCGACCCGTATGTGCCGTACACCATTATCGCGGTGGAATTGGAAAAAGAAAAAATGATCGTGCTCGGTCAAGCCGTAGCGGGTGTGGAAGTGTCACAGCTAAAAGCAGGCATGAGCGTGGAGTTGGTGTTGGAAAAACTGTTTGAAGATGAACAGTCCACCAAATTGACCTGGAAGTGGAAACCGGTAGCTTGAGGAATTGATGATGAGTAATGAAATTGCAATCCTCGGCGTTGGCATGCACCCGTGGGGAAAATGGGGAAAGAACTTTGTTGAATACGGCGTTGTTGCAGCGCGTGCGGCATTAAAAGATGCAGGTATAAATTGGCGCGATGTGCAATTTGTTTCCGGCGCCGCCACCATGCGCTGCGGTTACCCCGGTTATGTCGCGGGCGCAACCTTCGCACAAGCACTCGGTTGGCAGGGTGCAGAAGTGAATACCTCTTACGCAGCTTGCGCTTCTGGCTCACAAGCACTCGCTGCGGCGCGCACAAAAATTTTATCGGGTCAGTGTGATGTGGCCTTGGTAATCGGTTCTGACACCACACCGAAAGGTTTTTTGAAACCGGCACCGGGTGAACGACCAGAAGATCCAGATTGGGTGCGCTTTCGTTTAGGCATCACCAACCCAAGTTAT